>NZTP01000093.1 GCA_002696485.1 Altibacter sp.
GATGACCTTATGGAATATGTCTATAATGGTCAGAATTGTAAATTATTACTTATTGGAGACACGGCACAGTTACCGCCCGTGAAACTCCATATTAGCCCTGCCTTAGATAAACGTACGCTCGAAAGCCACTACAATAAGGAGGTCATTGAGATCGAGATGGACGAGGTCGTTCGTCAGCAAAAGGATAGCGGTATTCTAGTGAATGCTACCCATATTCGAACGCGCATAGAAGATGGGTTATACGAAGCGTTCAAATTTTCTGAATTGCCCTATCCAGAGGTGATACGTCCCTTAGATGGACAAGAACTCATGGAAGCCATACAAGATAGTTACGCAACACTCGGAAATGAAGATACCGTAGTTATCGTGCGTTCCAACAAAAGAGCAAATCTTTACAACCAAAATATCCGGAATCGTATTTTATATCAAGAAGAAGACTTATCGGCCGGAGATTATCTTATGGTGGTGAAGAATAATTATTTTTGGGTGAAGACTGAAAGTGACGCAGGATTCATTGCTAATGGCGATATTATTGAAGTGTTGGAGATCTTCAGCATAAAAGAATTATACGGGTTTCGCTTCGCGGAAGTTAACATCCGAATGGTCGATTATCCTAAAATGGCGCCCTTTGAAACAGTACTTTTATTGGATACGCTTACTTCTGAAGCGCCCTCGCTATCATACGAAGATTCCAACAGACTCTACCAAGAAGTTCAAAAGGATTACGCTTCAGAAAAATCGAATTACAAACGGTTTCTTTCGGTGAAGAACAATACCTATTTTAATGCGCTCCAAGTGAAATTCTCTTATGCTATTACGTGTCACAAATCGCAGGGAGGCCAGTGGAAAACTGTGTTTGTGGAGCAACCGTATTTGCCCAATGGGGTTGATAAAGAATATCTGCGTTGGCTGTACACAGCAGTTACAAGGGCCCAAGAAAAATTGTATCTTATAGGATTCAAAGATGAGTTTTTTGTAGATTAGTGAGTATGGAATGGGTTGATATCTTATTGAGCATTTTTTTAGGAATAGGATTGGCTGCGGCTGTTGGATTTAGAGTATTCCTGCCGTTATTGGTCATGAGCTTGGCCGCACATTATGATGTGATACCACTTAACGAAAGTTGGCAATGGATGGGCAGTCTCACGGCTGTGATCACCTTGGCGGTTGCAACACTTGTTGAAGTAGCCGGATATTACATCCCTTGGTTGGACAATGCGCTAGATACGATTGCAATTCCCTTGGCTGCCATTGCCGGAACAGCAGTAATGGTAGCAACAGTTACAAACCTCGACCCGATCATTACTTGGACACTCGCTATTATTGCCGGAGGAGGAACGGCAGCTGCGGTTCAGGGAAATACCACTGCCATTCGGTTGGGTTCCACCGCTACGACGGGAGGACTCGCAAATTCGGTAGTTTCTACGATCGAAGCGGGCACTTCGACCGTACTAGCTATCTTGTCCATTTTTGTTCCCGTGTTGGCCTTTGTGTGTGTTTTATTGATTTTTTTCGGTCTGTATAAGTTTTATAAAAAGCTTCGCAAAAAACGCAACACTACTGGTTAATCTTCTTATTTTTGAAATCAAGACGTTAATACAATTTAGTTTGAAAATAATAGCAATGATCCCGGCTCGTTACGGAGCCTCTCGATTCCCAGGAAAATTAATGCAAGATCTAGGCGGCAAACCTGTGATCGTTAGAACCTACGAAGCTGCAAAAGAGACCAATCTCTTTGATGAAGTATATGTTGTTACCGACAGCGAAATCATCTTCAATGAAATTGAACTCAACGGAGGTAAGGCCATCATGAGCAAGCGCGAACATGAGTGTGGGAGTGACCGAATCGCCGAAGCAGTAGCCGACATGAACGTTGATATCGTGGTTAATGTGCAAGGAGATGAACCCTTCACAAGCAAAAAGGGACTGGAACAGGTTTTAAGTGTCTTTGACGGACCGGATGCCGATAAGATCGATTTGGCCTCACTAATGACAGAAATTCACGACTGGAAAGAGATTAGTGATCCCAACTGTGTAAAGGTGATTGTGGATCAAGATAACTTTGCACTCTATTTTTCCCGTTCACCCATTCCATATCCGCGTGATAAGAACGTGGCCGTACAGTATTACAAACATAAAGGTATCTACGCTTTTCGTAAATCGGCATTGATGGATTTCTACAGACTGCCTATGCGCAGTTTGGAGGCCGCCGAAAAAATAGAATGCATACGATACTTAGAGTATGGAAAAAATATAAAAATGGCTATTTCCAATGCTCAGGGGATCGAGATCGATACCCCCGAAGATCTGATACGAGCCAATAAGGTGTTGAAAGAAGAAAAGAAGGAAACCGTGAATAATAAGTTTCGAAACTTTCCCATGGTTCCCAAGGTGGTTTTCGGGCAGGGTTGTTTTGACCAATTGGGTTCTATTTTAGCACCCCAACGAAAGGACAAAGCGCCTTTTATCTTTTTAGTGGATGATGTTTTTAAACAGAATAAAGATCTATTGGACAGGATAAACCTTCGGTTTAATGATAAGTTGTTGTTCATTTCGGCTGAAGAAGAGCCAAAAACGACGCAGGTGGACCAGATCGTTAAGGATATCAAAGCTGAATTTACCTACAAACCGTCCGGAATCATCGGGATTGGCGGTGGAACGGTATTAGATCTCTCCAAAGCGGTCTCCATCATGTTAACAAATAAGGGCAGTGCTGCAGATTATCAAGGTTGGGACCTAGTAAAGAACAAAGCGGTCTATCATGTGGGAATTCCTACAATATCGGGTACCGGAGCCGAGGTGTCCCGTACAACGGTTCTTACCGGACCCGTTAGAAAACTTGGGATCAACAGTGACTTTACGCCTTTCGATCAAGTGGTTCTGGATCCTGAGCTTACGATTGGGGTACCTAAAAACCAGTGGTTCTACACAGGCATGGATTGCTTTATTCATTGTGTCGAATCCCTTAATGGAACATTCCTCAACGCTTTTAGTCAGAGTTATGGAGAGAAAGCCTACGATTTGTGTAAAGAGATCTTTTTGGATGAGGGACTACCCGATGAAGAATCCAGAGGAAAATTGATGATGGCCTCTTGGCATGGAGGTATGAGCATCGCCTACTCACAAGTAGGGGTGGCACATGCCATGAGTTACGGACTTTCTTATGTTTTGGGTACAAAGCACGGGATTGGGAATTGCATCGTTTTCGATCATTTAGCCGAATTCTACCCCAAAGACGTTGCATTGTTCAAGGAAATGGTGAAGCAACACAACATCGACATCCCAAAAGGACTCTGTAGCAATCTTACCGAAGCACAACTCAATACAATGATCGATATCGCCTTAAGTTTGGTGCCCTTATGGGAGAATGCCTTGGGTGAAAACTGGGAAGTAATAATGACCAGAGATAAGCTGAAGGAACTCTACCTTAAAATGTAGAAAAGCTAAACAAGGGGATGCACCTAACAAAATTTATTTTTTTTAAAGTCATGGGGTGGAGGATTGAAGGCGATTTTGATGCCTCGATCAAAAAAGCTGTTGTGATCGTAGTCCCTCATACGAGTTGGCACGACTTCTTTATAGGCGTCTTTACCCGTCGTATCTTAAAAACCGAAATCAATTTTGTCGCCAAAAAAGAGTTATTCAAATGGCCCTTTGGCTGGTACTTTCGGTGGATGGGAGGCGCACCTCTTGACAGAACTTCCGGTCAAAATAAGGTTGAAGCAATTGCTGAAGTCTTCAGAAAAAAGGAAGAATTCAGACTGGCCCTAGCTCCCGAAGGGACTCGCAAGAAAGTAGCCGCATGGAAAACCGGCTTTTACTACATTGCACAAGCCGCACACGTGCCCATTATTCCCGTCTCATTCGATTATGCCACCAAGACCGTGACAATTAACCCGCCGTTCTATATTTCCGGTGCCATTGAAGAGGACACTCAGTTTCTTCGCATGTATTTCAGAGGTATTGTAGGAAAAGTACCGGAATACTCTTAACACAGTACCTCTTCCTGCCTTCATTGCTTAACACAATGTTAGTTTAATTCTTTGTTAAAGCGTTATTTATAGCTACGAACTAACAAATTGACTATCAATGAGCGCAGGTTAAAATCTCGTTAATCTTAGCGCAGAAAAATACGTATTGATTCATTTTCTAGTTATTTAGTCACAAACCTAAAAAGTAACACTATGAAAATGCACAAAATTTTAACACTACTGCTTTTCGCGGGCTTAATAACAACCGCATGTAGCAGCGACGATGACACAGGAAATGATGATACAACTGCCGATTCGCGCAGAGAATTGTACGCTTCCAATAATTCCAACGGAAACGTAACTAAGTATGATGTAAGCGATCCCGGTGCAGTCACCTCAAAGACCTTCCTAACCTTATCTCTTGACTCGGAAGGTATCCACTATGACGGATCAACGGATGCCGTAACCCAAGCTTCAAGATCATTTTTACGATTAAATTCTTATGCAAATATCTCTGTTGCCGAAGATGGGATCACGATCAATGCCGACATATCAAGTTCGGCCGATCTGGAAAGTCCTAGAGATGTTGCCGTAAACGGTAACTTCTATGTTGTTTCAGACAATGCCGATGTTGACGGTGATCCTAATACAGCCGATGGTCGTTTTTTTATATACGTTAGAGATGCTAACGGATTCACTTTGCGTAATACAGTAACTGTAGATTTTGCAGTATGGGGAATTGAATTTGTAGGTAACGACTTGTTTGTGGTCGTGGACAAGACTTCAGACATTGCCGTATTTACCAATTTTACGGCAACCAATACCACAGATGCCACGGTAGCTGCCAATAAACGTATTACGATTGAAGGCATTACGCGAACCCACGGAATTGCATTTGACGGCTCTACAATGATCCTAACCGATATCGGTGATGCCGCTTTGGATGCAGATGGAGGATTTCATGTGATAACTGATTTTCAAAGCAAATTCAACGCCGTTGCCAATGGTGGCACGATGGCGGTAGCAGGTAATCAAGTACGAGTAGCCGGAAGCAGCACGTTCTTAGGGAATCCTGTAGCAGCAGCGTTCGATCAAGAAACCAATACCGTATTTATTGCGGAACGAGCGAACAGCGGGGGTAGAGTATTGGCTTTTCAGAATATAAATACCGGCGGAAACATTGCACCGACAATGAATGTATTATTGTCCGGAGCGTCTTCACTATCTTTTTATAAAGAGTAAACGCATGCCATGCTCAAAATTAAAAAGCCATCTTTTTAAGATGGCTTTTTTTATTCTTCCGCAGATTCTTCCATGGTGTGATACACGTTTTGGACATCATCGTCCTCCTCTAATTTTTCAAGTAATTTTTCGACGTCTGCCGCTTCGCTTTCTGAAAGTTTCTTAGTGACCTGCGGAATTCGTTCAAATCCGGAACTAAGAATCTCAATATTATTTTCCTCTAAATAGGCCTGTATAGCTCCAAAGCTTTCAAACGGGGCATAGATCAACACACCGTCCTCATCCTCAAAGATTTCCTCCACACCGTGATCGATCAATTCCAATTCCAATTCCTCCAAATCCATACCTTCGCCTTGAATGCGAAAATTGCAAGTATGATCGAACATGAAAACCACCGATCCGGATGTTCCAAGGCTTCCGTCAGATTTATTGAAATAGGAACGAACGTTGGCTACGGTACGCGTATTATTATCGGTAGCGGTTTCAATAAGTACAGCGATACCATGGGGTGCATATCCCTCAAACAATACCTCTTTATAATTACCTTGATTTTTATCGCTGGCACGTTTAATGGCACGTTCAATATTGTCCTTAGGCATATTGACAGCCTTGGCATTTTGAATTACGGCACGCAAACGGGAATTTGCATCGGGGTCGGGTCCACCTTCTTTTACCGCCATCACGATGTCCTTTCCAATACGCGTAAAGGCTTTAGACATTGCGGACCACCGCTTCATTTTACGTGCTTTTCGAAATTCGAACGCTCTTCCCATAGTAACTATTTAGTTGAAAGTTTTGGCAAATTTATAAAATCCGTTAGTCCTTGGGAATATGTTTGGCTAAAAACTTTTCATTGGCTAGATTCAAATTATTAATTATTTGTTGACGGTC
Organism: Altibacter sp.; assembly: GCA_002696485.1. Lineage (GTDB taxonomy): Bacteria > Bacteroidota > Bacteroidia > Flavobacteriales > Flavobacteriaceae > Altibacter. The sequence goes on from NZTP01000093.1 coordinate 6,105, forward strand.
CTTATTGAGAGCAGCCATCAACTTATTGTAGTTGCCAATTGCTTTATTGATTTCTTTTACCTTTCGATTATAGCCATCTATCTGTTCCTTGGTACGCTTACGCTCCGGAGTTTTTTCGAGGGTGGTTTTAATGGATTCCACCTCATCGTTGAGCAGTAGAAATGCAACTACTTCAGGGATGCTGGTTTGACTTTCTTCAATAAAAAAATTGAAAGCGGTTTGTGTTGCTTCAACCAAAGAAGGATCGTTTTTATAAAGTGTAGCGTCTTTCAACATTTTTAAACCTTCCGCTGCCACTTGTTGCAAAGCGTTCCCATTTTGCTGAATAGCGCCTACGTCTCCTTTCTCGATAGCTTCCCAAAGATACACATCATTGATATTCACTTTAAAGAATCGCAAGTACATATCATTATAATGCTTGAATACTTCAGAAGAGATAGCCATCTTCTTTCCTAAGTCCGATTCATTCTCAATAATATCGATGTTGTGCTTCGCCGCATACGCATAGAAATGTGTTTCATATTCCTGCTGTGCTTCTGCCATTTTTTTATCGGCAAGTTCGCGTGCTAGTATATAAGCTTCCATTTGATCGTACGACTGTTCTGCGACTGCCTTCATGTCGATGATCTTTTCATAATCCTGTTTCATTAGGCTTTCATTCAATCTTAGATTTTCGAGCACTTGATTCTTATAGGTATCGCCGTCAAATCCTTCGGCGCGCTCAATTTTTGAAATCGCACGTTCGATAGACTTAATTAAGGAATTTCTGGAACCGTCAACACTGCGTTCATTTTTACTGTGTGCAATGGCCTTGGTGTATTTCCACATATTCTTAGTAATGATCTCCTGTTCGCTTGAAATAAACTCTAAGTAATCGAGCGCATTCTTAAATTGTTGTGCATGAAGCAAAGGGGAGAACCCGATAGCTAACAAGGAAATAAAAAGTAGTTTCTGTTTCATATTAATGTGTATTTATTGCTAAAAGGTATTCGCTCAAAATAATATATGCTTCTTCAATCTGTAGGTCTGAAGTGATTTCCTTTAAAATCAATGTATTTGCTTCCTTTTCCTCAGAACTATAAGCAAGCAACTCGTTGGTAGCCGTAGTATTCGAAACTAACATCGAGGCAGTATAATTTTCCAGCTCGTTAGCATAATCTTTCCACAGGTTTAAAGATCCTGTATAATCGTTGTAGACGTTCTCAAGGGTTAATGAATAGGTCGTGTTCTTTTGTATGTAGTTGTTTACGAGCAGTTCATTGAACTTTCGAATGTTTTGAAATCCGGTACTGGCGGTTATCCTCTTGGCACTCCGTTCCTTAATCTGTCCTAAAGCTAAAGGCTCAAGCGCTGTGTGCTTTAGACTCACAGGCACCGAATCTATATCCAGCGCGAATTTTAAATGTTTTTCACCATTTGGAATCCGGTCGTACATATCCGGCAGTTGAATATCGGGAATGACACCTTCCGATTGTAAACTCTTTCCAGTTACACGATAGAATTGATCTACAGTGATCTTACAATACCCTAATGATTTTTCGTTGCTAAGCGGAAGTATGGTTTGAGCACTTGATTTTCCATAGGTTGGTGTTCCCACAATGATCGCTCTGTTGTAATCCTGCATGGCTCCGGCAAAGAATTCGGAAGCAGAAGCACTGAATCCATTCACCAGTAACAATAGAGGTTTAGTGAACAGCATGCCGCGTTTAGCATCCTTTAATGTTGAAGTTTCACCATCCTTATACTTTATAATAGACAATGGGCCTCGGTCCACAAACATTCCGCTTAAATCAGTTGCTTCTTTCATGGAGCCGCCGCCATTAAATCGCAAATCTATAATTAAAGCAGCGATATTTTCCTGTTCCAGTTTATACAGTTCCTTGGCAAGATCATTGGCAAGGCCCAATCCGTCCCACGACTCAAAATCGGTATAGAAACTGGGTATATTGATATAACCAATTTTGGTGTCTGTCCCTAGCACATAACCTAGAACTGTGTTCTCTTCAACTTTGATCGCTGCCTTGCTAAGCGTTACCGTTTTTATGGAACCATCCTGTTTTTTAAGTCTGAATTCAATCGTATGATGCGCTTCATCTTGTGTAAAAGCTTGAATATCTTCGTTTGAAACACATACAAGCTCCATAGTATCTTTACCGGACTTCAAGGCTTTAATAATGTCCCCCTCTTCAAAATCCTCATGGCGATGGGCGCTGCTTCCGGGCGTAATGTATTCGATAACGATCTCACCACTGTCGTTCTTGGATGTCATAAAACCGAAAGAAAGCGAGTTCTTAGATAAAGCCGATTCGAATACACTCTTTTCGGTGTCATTGAAAAAAAGGGTATTGGGGTCCATATAACTGGCATAAGCATTTAAAAATGCCTCATGTACAAAACGTTCAATACCCCCGTTTTGATGAAGCAACTCATCCAAAATACAGACTTCGCTTTGGATTACCAAGGGTTTTGCTAATGCCTCCCGTTTCTTAAAGTTTTGTTGTATGGAAGCAACACTTGAATCTTCTTCAATAAGGCGCATGAGAACCCCGTAACGCACCTTCTTGTTCCAATACTTGGCCATCTCAGCCTCGGTCGTCACATACTTAAATGTATTCCCGGGTGTAAACACAAGCGTATCTGTACCACTATAATCAAGAACTTGGTCCTTTAACGACAGCAGACTGTGCTTTGCAAATTCAATACGTTCTGTTAACTTTTGGCTGTATTTTGAAATAAAACCACAGCTACCTGCACGCAGGTAATCGTCAATCTGAAGCATGTCTGTTTCGAAGACAGTGACGTCTTCCGTAGTAAAAAATCGTTTGTTTGGATCTAACTGATCGAGAAATTGATCGTAAATGCCTTTTGAGAGACTGTCATCCAGTGGCTTCGGACGAACATGCTCTTTTTCAATGAGCTGTTTCAATGCTTGTGTCTGTTCGCAGAAAAGGGAAGCATCCTGAGCGAAAATGGTTATAATAGAGAAAAACGCAATACCGAAACAAAAACGTGTGATCATGAATGACTGCCTGATTCGGTTAAAAAAGTACAAAATTTTAGCTTACTAAGTCGTCAATAATCTTAGCCAGTTTAAAATCTTTTTCGGTCACACCGCCTGCATCGTGCGTAGAGAGACTGATGTTCAATGTGTTGTAGGTATTAGACCAATCCGGATGATGCTGCATTTTTTCGGCTTCAAAAGCAATACGGGTCATCACCGAAAAGGCATCTTTAAAATCGCGAAACTCAATGGTGGTATGGATTGCATTCTCGCTGTAATCCCAACCTTCAAACTGCTCCAATTTATCATTAATTTCTTTTTCGCTCAATGCTTTCATAATACATTAATATTTTAGGGTACTTATCTCTTCTTTAAGCGTACTGTCTTCAATAACCTCTGCTACCGTAATACGATATTGCTTAGGTAATATGTTCTCCTTCGGAAGAATAGCAAGGTAGCTTTCCTCATTTCTGCTGAAGACACGCTTAAAGATAGGCAATTTATTGCTTAATTTGTCGGTAAGTTCCCGAAACAAATCTTCATGGTGCACCATATCATTGCTAGCCAAATGAAAGATACCTGTGCGTCTTTGATTAATGATGTAGTGAATTTGTTGGGCGATCTTATTGGCAGTTGTAACCGTTATTATAAGGTTAGGAAAGACTTCGAAAGAAGCGTGATGCTTGATGGTTTGCTTTAGCTGAAAAATAGCAGGGGAGTTCACGCCCAACACGGTTGGCAGTCTCAGGATTGCATAGGTCTCAATGGGCAATTCCCGGATGATCTTTTCTATGGAAAGTTTGTGTTTCCCATAATCACTTTCGGCTATGGGAAGATCTTTCTCGTACGAAGGATATGTAAACTTTCCGTCAAATACGGCGGCAGAAGATAAAAATAACAACCGCGTTCCTTCATTGGTCAGAACATAATTCGCCAAGGTTTGGTGCATGGTTCTTTGAGACGCAAAATCTCCTTTAATCGAAGAAATGATTACACAGGGGCGTACTTCAGCAAGGACCTCTAAAATGGTGTGTTTGGTGACGTCAAATCGATAGAATACCTTGTTGTCTTTAAGATCCTCATTATCTCTGCAATATGTGCCATAGACATCAAAATAGGACTGAAGTTCCTTATAGAGCGCATGACCAATAAAACCGCTGGCGCCGATGATAAGAATTCTATTTTGAGGAATTTGTTTCATGTACTTACTTCGGAAAATGACGTTCTAAAAAATAGACGCGCCGGTTTTTGTGGTGAATCTTTCAAGTGCCTGCATGCCAAGATAGGAATTTCCTTTTGGGTTCAAGCCGGGTGCCCACGTTGCCAGAATATATTCATTGGGCAGTAACGCGACAATACCACCGCCTACACCACTTTTTCCAGGCAATCCCACCTCGAAAGCAAATTCTCCTGCTTCGTCGTAGAATCCACAGGTGAGCATGATCGCATTGATACGCTTTACTTGTGTTAATGTAAGATGCGGAACATTGCGCATACATTTTCCGCGATTGGCAAATAAATAGAAGGCGTTGGATAATTGTTCGCAGTTCATCTCCAGCGCACATTGATGGAAATAGAAATCAAGCACTTCGTCCACGGGATTGTTTAAATTGCCAAAGGATTTTAGCAAGTAAGCCGTGGCATAGTTCTTAAATCCGGTCGCTTTTTCGGAAGCAGCAACCCGTTCATTATAAATAATAGTCTCATCATTTGCCAACCCGCGAACATAGGTCAAAAAGTCTTTTTTAGGATCAGATAATTCAGAGATTAGGATATCGGCAACAACAATAGCCCCGGCATTGATCAACGGATTTCTGGGAATTCCTTCTTCCATCTCCAATAGCGACAAGTGATTGAAGGGATCACCGGAGGGCTCTACATCCATTCTGTTCCATATGGAAGTTCCTACCTCTGATAATGCTTTGGCCAAGGAGAGTACCTTCGAAATACTTTGAACAGAGAAGCGCGTGTCCCAGTCTCCTACACAATAATTATCACCCTTGATCCGATTTAGATATATTCCGAAGTTATCTTGGGAAACAGAAGCCAACTCAGGAATGTAAGAAGCCACTTTTCCCGTATCCTCAATACCCAAGAGTTCTGTGTGAATGTCTTCTAATACCTGTTGATAATCGATCATATTAACCTTTGTAGAACGGTAACTTTACCACGGTAGCCGGCACCGTATTCTTTCGAATTTGAATAAGGATCTCAGTTCCGGGTGCGCTAAGTTCGGTAGGAACATAGCCCATACCGATTCCTTGGTTTAGTGAAGGTGCCATCGTTCCGCTGGTCACATTTCCGATGACTCTCCCGTCTTTTGAAACAATTTCGTACCCTTGTCTTGGAATGCCGCGTTCGTTAAGTTGAAACCCAATCAGTTTTCTTTTTACTCCTTCTTCTTTTTGTTGCTTTAAAGCTTCAGAGTTCACAAAGTCTTTCGTAAACTTTGTAATCCAACCCAAGCCCGCTTCGATAGGAGAGGTGGTATCATCAATATCATTTCCGTAGAGACAATAACCCATTTCCAACCGCAAGGTGTCACGTGCTGCCAAACCAATGGGTTTTATCCCAAATTTAGCACCGGCTTCCATTACTTTGTCCCACACTTGCGCAACTTCGCTGTTCTTACAATAGATCTCGAAACCGCCGCTTCCGGTATATCCGGTCGCACTAATTATAACATGTTCAATTCCGGCAAAGTCTGCCACTTTGAACGTATAGAATTTAATTTCTGAAAGATCCACACTGGTTAAGGACTGCATCGCTTCAACCGCCTTTGGACCTTGAATGGCCAACAAGGAAAAATCTTCTGAAAGATTTCGCATTTCGGCTCCCATGGTATTGTGCTTTGATATCCAATCCCAATCTTTATCGATATTGGATGCATTCACGACCAATAACCATTTTTCAGCATCAAGGCGGTATACGATAAGGTCGTCTACTATTCCACCTGAGGCATTAGGTAAGCAGCTGTACTGCGCTTGACCATCCACCAATTTAGAAGCATCGTTACTGGTAACATGTTGAATGAGTTCTAAGGCTTTGGGACCGGTGATCAAAAATTCTCCCATGTGAGAAACATCAAAGACACCTACACCCTTACGAACCGTTTCATGTTCTGCCACCACTCCCTCGTAGGAAACGGGCATATTGTAACCGGCAAAGGGTACCATCTTGGCACCTAATTGTTCGTGAACTTGAGAAAGAGCAGTCTGCTTCATGTGTGAAAATTTTTCGCAAATGTAACGTTATCTGTAAAAGGTAACGAAAGATTTGCTTGATTGTTTTCAACAGGGGTAGTAACTTGCAGATTACAATAACAACTGCTAGTTAAGCGTAAAGAAGGAACGTAGCAATGAAAATATTTTCATCAGAACAATTATATCATGCCGATAAGATAACCACCGAGAAAGAGGGGATCACTTCCGTAGATCTCATGGAACGGGCAGGAACACAGATCTTTAATTGGTTGCACCAGCGCATGCAAGGAGCTCAGGTTCCCATACATATCTTTTGCGGTATTGGTAATAACGGTGGTGACGGTCTGGTGGTAGGGCGGTTACTCATTGAGCACGGTTACAATGTCAATCTGTACGTGGTCAACTGCAGCGACAAACGTTCCAAGGAATTTTTAATAAACTACGATCGTGTAAAGAATGTGACCAAAAATTGGCCTAAATTAATGAAATCTGAAGACGATTTTCCTGCCATCGCTCCGCAGGATATTATTATCGATGCCATTTTTGGGATAGGTTTAAACCGATGTCCCGATGGTTGGGTAAAAAAACTCATACAATACCTTAACGCCAACAAAGCATTTAAGCTGTCTATAGACATCCCCAGTGGATTATTTGCTGAAAAGCCTGTGAGTGATCCCGATGCTGTCTTAAAGGCGAATCACACGCTTACATTTCAAGTGCCCAAATTATCCTTTTTTCTTCCTGATACCGGAATCTATGTTCCTTTTTATGAAGCCATAGATATTGGTTTGGATGCAGAATTTTTGAGTAGTGCTGAACCCTTGGCCCAGCTTATTGGAAAACAGGAAGCGCAATTATTTTATAAACAACGACAAAAATACGATCACAAAGGAACGTACGGTCATGCACTCGTTGTGGCAGGCAGCTACGGCAAGATGGGAGCTGCCGTTCTGGCTACTAAAGCCGCGTTACGTACCGGTGCAGGAATGGCAACCACATTTACGGCGAAATGCGGATATAGCATTCTACAAACAGCCATTCCCGAGGCCATGGTACTTACAGACGAACATGAAGAGTTCCTTACTGCGATCGATTATAACTTTCAACCATCGGCTATTGGGATAGGGATGGGAATTGGTGTTCAGGAAGAAACTGTATCAGCTTTCAAAACGTTTCTAATGAAGACCGAAGTGCCTGTACTCCTCGATGCAGATGCGCTTAATATTCTGTCCTCTCACAAGGAGATCCTTGATCATATTCCAAAGCATTCGATCTTGACGCCGCATCCCGGAGAGCTTGAGCGATTAATAGGATCGTGGAGTTCAGATTATGACAAACTGGACAAGGCGAAAGCTTTCGCAAAAGAATATGACCTTGTCTTGCTTATAAAAGGGGCAAACTCCATTGTAGTTTTTGAGGAAAAATTATATATCAATACAACGGGAAATCCGGGTATGGCAACCGCCGGCAGCGGTGATGTCCTTTCCGGTATGATCACTGGTCTACTATCACAAGGTTATGATCCATTATTAGCCACAGTATTTGCGGTCTACTTGCACGGGAGTGCCGGAAACATAGCTTCACAAGAGCTGGGTTATGAAGCAGTGATTGCCGGAGATATCATTGAAAAAATAGGTAATGCCTATCTGTCTCTTTTTGAACAAGAACCTCCCGAAACAGAACAGGCATAATCTAAATGTTTATAATAGTTCCTGTAACATTTCCCGAAGCTTAGGGTCTGAAGGACGCGGTGCATCTGCCGATACTATCTTTCCTTGGGGGTCGATCAAAATAAATCGCGGTATACCGAGGATACCGTAATTCTCTACGAAATCTGACTTCCAATTATTGTCGGCCATTAACTGAATGCCTCCCAAATCCTTTTCGGTGACCATGGCCTTCCAAGTATCATAATCTTTTTTCTCATCGATGGAAATACTTACAAAAGCCACATTCTCATCTTGAAAATCTTCCTCTACAGCTTTTAAAGCCGGGATCTCTCGTATACAGGGACCGCACCAGGTTGCCCAAACATCGATATACACATATCGTCCCTCCAAATCAGACAGACTCGTAGTACCGCCCTTATGATTCTCATACGTAAAGGTTGGGGAGTCGTTACCGGGTAGCAAGGGGCGTAATTTGTTGTACCGTGCCGTCAACTTTTCCAAATTCTCAGGATCGGGGGAACTACTCTTATAGATTTGATAAACGTCATCTAAAGATACATCCGGACGCATACCAAACTCTAGGAAACCGTATAATAATTGATCTTTTGCATATCCATCGGGTAACGATTCATCTACTTTGGTTAAATAGGCCATTGTAGGATCAAAATCGGGATCATCATTATCAGATTCATTGATGAGTCTGTTAAAGTGCGTATCAAGCATGCGTTGATAGGCAATGGATTGACGAAAGGCCGTTGTATCTGCATAATCGATATCTTTCATGGGTTCATAGTAGCGATCTGATACTTTGAAAGTTCTATCCCCGGTAAAATAGCGGTGGTATTCTTGAAAATTCTCTAAGTTCATGATATGTTCGTAATCCAGTTCCTTGGCCTCTAGCGCTTTAAACGCTTCTGAAAGACCTTCGGTGTTGTTTAAAAGATCTTCGTACCGAGAATGGATGCTGTTTGCTTCGGCAACAAAATCCTTTTCTGACATGGCAAATACTTCCTGATACGGCTTCTCTTTTTCTGAAAGCAAGTATTTTTCAGCTAAATAATTATTTTCGGCTGCAAGATCCCCGGAGTATGAAATGCTCTCATCAAATTGCGTTATATCAACGGAAAAAGTAAGTGTTTTTCCCTTTTCGAGATAGGTAAGTGTTCGTTCCCGTCCAATATAAAGTTCGTAAAAACCGTTGGTATCCAAATAGAGTGTATCGCTCAATGTACCGTTGGCTGAAATGGGAATTTCTTCCTTCAAATCGTATCCCCGAATCATGGCGGAACTTTCTTCAGAATTTTCAACAGTACCGGAAAGGAGCACATAATCAATGTTTTTATCGTCTTTCTTACATGAAATTATTGTGAGTGCAACGACAAGGAATACTAATTTTTTCATAGGTGTTTACAGTTTGTACATTTATAGCTTCAGAAGGCAATGAGTTGGCTAAAATTACAAAACCTTTGCTATAAATTGGTATTTTTGCAGAACAAACAACCCAATCGATGCAAGAAACCCATTATATCAGTTCCGAGATATTGGATCTGCCCACTGTAAAAGAGATCATTGAGTCTAATAAACTATTGGAATTATCTGAAGAAGCGGCATTCAACATAAAAAAGTCCAAAGCCTATCTCGATGGAAAGATGGAGAACAATGAGCGACCCATCTACGGCATTAATACCGGATTTGGCTCGCTTTGCAATGTGAAGATCGCTAACGACAATCTCTCAAAATTACAAGAAAACCTGGTGATGTCCCATGCATGCGGAACGGGAGACTATGTTCCCAGACCTATTGTAAAATTGATGTTGCTTTTGAAGATTCAATCGCTTAGCTATGGTTACAGTGGTGTGCAATTACAAACAGTAGAAAGGCTCATTGACTTTTATAATAACGACCTGCTTCCGGTGGTGTATACACAAGGCAGCTTGGGTGCTTCAGGAGATTTGGCTCCCTTAGCGCATTTGTCGCTTCCACTTTTGGGCAAAGGCGAAGTCTTTGTAGGCGAGAAACGCATGCGCACTGCAAAAGTGCTCAAAAAATACAATTGGCAACCGATCACTCTCGAAGCAAAAGAAGGGTTGGCCCTATTAAATGGTACGCAATTTATGAGTGCATACGGTGTCTATACTTTATTGCAATCTCATAAACTATCGTATCTAAGCGATGTGATTAGTGCGTTGTCTGTGGACGCATTCGATTGTAATATGAGTCCATTCGACCCGCTGGTACATTTGGTACGGCCGCATCGCGGGCAAGTTAAAACTGCCGAGCGTATTGTGGAATTTCTGGAAGGAAGTGAATTAGGCCTTTCGGAAAAGAAGAACGTACAGGATCCTTATTCGTTTCGTTGCATCCCGCAAGTACATGGAGCTAGTAAGGATACCATCGTGTTTGTCACCAAATCTTTTAAGACCGAGATCAATTCAGTAACAGACAATCCCAATATCTTTGTGGCAGAAGACAAGATCATTTCCGGCGGAAATTTTCACGGACAGCCCTTGGCCTTGGGATTGGATTACTTGTCAATCGCCATGGCCGAATTAGCCAATATCTCCGAAAGAAGAACCTATCAACTCGTTTCCGGATTGCGGGAATTGCCTGCTTTTTTAGTGAATAACCCCGGATTGAACAGTGGTTTTATGATCCCGCAATATACCGCTGCAAGTATAGTAAGTCAGAATAAACAACTGGCTACACCTGCCTCTGTAGACTCGATCGTCTCCTCCAACGGACAGGAAGACCATGTAAGTATGGGGGCCAATGCAGCTACGAAATGTTTGCGTATTGTTGAGAACCTAGAGACTGTTTTGGCAATAGAACTACTAAATGCGTCACAGGCTATGGAATTTAGAAGGCCAAAAAAGACATCGCCATTTTTAGAATCCTTCCTGCAGTCGTTTCGGGAAACGGTTTCTTTTGTGGCAGAAGATCGCCTTTTGGCAGATGATATCCATGCGGCCATAGCGTTCATTCAAAGTTTTTCTATTGATAATGAGATCTTGTTTGAATAAGATTTAACTGGCTTCGATCACAATCTCATCAACCCATGCTTTTGCTTCAGAAAGTGCATCAAATAGATGAAAAGGCTTCTTGAGAAATATCTTTTCGATCTCGACATTGGAAATATTGATCTCTTGGGTACTCACAACAGCAAATGCCTTGAGATTGTCGATCTTGGAAGTTTCAATATAGACACGAGGATCTACGGCATAGGAGTTCTTTCGATAGGAGATGTATCCAAAAGGCCTGTTCTTAAAATAGGTGTTAGATATTTCAAGAAGGTCTTTGTTGTATTCGGGAAGTACAGTAATACCCTCATGCATGATGGTAACGAGATAGTTCTCATAGATCTCTACGGTCCCGAAGACGTATTGTAATGTAGTAACGTTCAATTTGGTTGGATTTGAGACTTTCAAGTTACAAAATTCACAAAGAACTCTAAAGCGGTTTCCGTACAATCCAAATGTCTTGAGGGATCCAACCCGCTTGAGGAGGGGTTTCAATATGCTCTAAAATTGTTACGTTCGAGAATAACTTTTTCATGAATTCCTGCGGGTGGAAGGTCGTATAGATCCTATGTCCTTCTTTTACTTGTCCACGTGCCACTAGAGCTCCTTGATCGTAAATTTCACGTTCGTTTTCCGTTAAAAGTGGCACATAATTATTTCCCGACGTGGTAATGAACATGATACCTCCGGGTCGCAGCACCCTATAAAGCTCGGCAAACCATTCAAAGTGCAACCTTTCAGACAGATGAGTAAAGACCGATAGGCTGTAGATCACATCCATATGTGCGTTCGGATAGGGGAGTTGTGCTTCTAATGTGTTCAGGTTAAAATCAATTTTCGGAAGATTTTTAGCGTTCCATGCTATGGAAAGCGGGTTGTAGTCACTTCCATAGAACGAACAATCGCTTGGAAGAATGGTTGGCAGATGTCTAATAATTCTTGCAGGTCCACAGCCCCAATCTAAAATTTTCTTGTTCTTAAGATCGGTGTGTCGTTTCAAATGATTCACCAACCATTCCGCAGTCTTTTTTCCCCCCATGTAATATTTCTCATAATTCATCTCATGGGATTCGTAAATGAGATAGTCGGGTGGAAGTTTAACATTGGGGTGATTTTTCAAGAAGCGATCATTCTTTTTCTTATTCTTTAGTAGTTGTTGATAAAACCGTGCTTTATCTGCTAGATGTAAAAAACCTAATTTTCTTAAGGTATTGGAGAGTTTTTGTTTATTCATTAAAGTAATCTCTAGTAGCGGGTGCAAAATATAGATTTATATTTTATTAAAAAACATTAAATAGCTAGTTTTAGAGAACCAAATATAGTGTTCGCATGAAGATCTATTACTTTATTTCATTTTGCCTGTTTTGTTCAACCATCTTTTGCCAGTCGTATACTCCTTTACTGAATAATATCAACGAATGGCAAGTCACCAATTGCTTCAATGGTTGTCTTACCGATACCTATTATACAGATGGTGATACCATTGTGGAAGGGAAATCCTATAAGATTCTCGATGGATTTCATTATATCTCACGTACTTTTCTATTGAGGGAGGAGCTATCCACTAAGAAAATTTATTTGGCAAAGCTTAGTTTGAATCGGATTGATGAATATTTATTATATGATTTTGGATTGAATGAAGGAGATTCTTTTAATATGATGAATCCTATAAGTCCGTTCCCACAGGATGGCGGAGCGTTTATACTCGATTCGGTTCGATGGAAACCGCTCATTGACGGAAACAATTATCGTCATTATTATTTTTCCCCCGCCCCAACCAACCCAACAAGTTCAAACAATGCCGTTTGGATAGAAGGAGTGGGTTCATTATCACTAATCAATGCACCCGGCGGTGATCCCAACGTTAATGGCGTGGGGCATTTGAGTTGCTTTTTTAAAAATTCTGAATTGTTTTACGCCAATTTAGATTCCATCTCAGGCTGCTCCCCGGTACTTTCAGTTCCTGAGGTATCCTTATTGGATTCATTAAAATTTATTACTTCGGAAGGAGCTTGCATCGTAGCGAATGCCAGATCGGTCGTTCGCATCGATGTATTTGATCTTAGTGGCCAACGAATAGACAGTATTTTCAGCAGCAATAAGGAAAGAATACAAATAGATGTGAGTCACTATGCTGAAGGATTCTATCTATTTATAGTTTCGACCGAAACAGAAAAACGCACCTTCAAGGTAATCCTCAATTGACCAAATCGTATCCATTCAGCCGGTGCCATGCCTGTGATATTAGTAAGATTCACACGAATGGAATCTGAGTTCGCTCTTATAAAAAAACAAAAACCACCCGATTCCAAGAATGCAGGTGGTTTCCTATTTTATCAGACTGTTGTTAAGATTCAGTCTTTTTTTTCTGCTTTTTGATCTTTATAGTAAGCTCATTGGTCTTTTCATCAAGATCCATAGTGATACCGTCACCTTCTTGCAAATTGGAATTGATGATCTCTTCCGCTAAGGCATCTTCAATATATTTTTGAATGGCCCGCTTCAAAGGTCTGGCGCCATAATCTTTATCGAAGCCTTTGTCTGCAATATAGTCCTTAGCCTTCTCGGTAAGGGTAAGGTCGTACCCCAGATCCTTGATACGATCAAAAAGTTTGTCGAGTTCAATGTCGATGATCTTATGGATATCGTCACGATCTAACGGATTAAAGACCATAACATCGTCTACCCGGTTCAAGAATTCAGGAGCAAATGCTTTCTTCAACGCATTCTCGATAATGCTTTTTGAATTAGCATCTGCCTGACTCTCTTTTGCCGCAGTACCAAATCCAACGCCTTGGCCAAAATCTTTTAATTTTCTGGCACCAATATTCGATGTCATGATAATGATGGTATTCTTAAAGTCGATTTTTCGTCCCAAACTATCGGTCAACTGTCCGTCGTCCAATACTTGAAGTAACATATTGAAAACATCCGGGTGGGCTTTTTCGATCTCATCCAGTAAAATTACAGCATAGGGCTTCCGGCGAATCTTTTCGGTCAATTGTCCGCCCTCTTCATAACCCACATAGCCCGGAGGTGCACCAATAAGTCGTGACACCGCAAACTTTTCCATGTATTCACTCATATCTACGCGTACCAGCGCATTTTCAGAATCAAAAAGCTCACGTGCCAATACTTTGGCCAACTGGGTTTTACCCACACCGGTTTGCCCCAGGAAAATAAAGGAACCAATAGGCTTATTGGGATCTTTTAATCCGGCGCGATTTCGCTGAATAGCTTTTACCACTTTGGCAACCGCCTCATCTTGTCCAATGACTTTTCCTTTAATGCGGTCCGGTAATTTCGATAATTTTGTACTTTCCGTTTGTGCGATACGATTCACCGGAACCCCGGTCATCATTGAGACAACTTCCGCTACATTTTCCTCGGTCACGGTTTCTCGATGCAGTTTTGAATCGTTTTCCCATTTTTCCTGCTCGGTTGCAAGCTCTTTTTCAAGGTTTTTCTCATCGTCCCGTAATTTCGCAGCCTCCTCGTATTTTTGTTTCTTCACTACGGAATTCTTCAATTCACGAACCTCTTCCAATTTTGCCTCGATGGTTAAGATCTTCTCCGGTACATTGATATTAGTGATGTGTACGCGAGAACCCGCTTCATCCATAGCATCGATAGCCTTGTCCGGAAGGAAACGCTCTGTCATGTATCGATTTGTCAATTTCACGCAGGCTTCCAGTGCATCCTCGGTATACTGAACATTGTGATGCGATTCGTATTTATCTCTAATGTTGTGAAGGATCTCAATGGTCTCGGCCACGGTAGTAGGTTCTACCAATACCTTCTGGAAACGCCTTTCTAAGGCGCCATCCTTTTCGATATATTGTCTGTATTCGTCCAAGGGAGTAGCACCAATACATTGAATCTCACCGCGTGCAAGCGCTGGCTTGAACATGTTAGATGCATCCAGGGAGCCCGTAGCGCCTCCTGCGCCAACAATGGTATGGATCTCATCGATGAAGAGGATAATGTCGTCATTCTTCTCTAATTCGTTCATCACTGCCTTCATACGTTCTTCGAACTGTCCGCGATATTTTGTTCCTGCGACCAAGCTGGCCAGGTCTAACGTTACCACGCGTTTATCGTATAGGATACGAGAAACCTTTCGTTGTACGATTCTAAGTGCTAAGCCTTCGGCAATGGCAGATTTTCCCACGCCGGGTTCTCCAATAAGCAACGGATTGTTCTTTTTTCTTCTACTCAATATCTGTGAAACACGCTGTATTTCGCTTTCGCGTCCCACTACAGGGTCTAATTTACCGTCTTCGGCCATGGATGTGAGATCCCTTCCGAAGTTATCTAAAACAGGTGTTTTAGACTTCTTGGTTCCCTTGGTACTGCTTCCTGAAAATAAATTCTCTTTTGAAGCATCTTCTTGAGGGGTGTCATCATCATTTGGAAATGATTCTGAAGTAGGGCTGTCTATATAGTCTTCGTCGTTTGCGATCATAAGTTTGAATTGATCCTTAACACCGTCGTAGTCCACTTTCATCTTGTTGAGCAATTTGGTTGTGGGATCGTTCTCATTCCGAAGGATACACAACAGCAGATGCGCTGTATTGATCGATGAACTCTGAAAAAGTTTTGCCTCTAAAAAAGTTGTTTTAAGGGCGCGTTCTGCCTGACGGGTTAAATGGAGGTTTTTTTTATCGTTTTCACTGGCCCCGATGTTGGGGTTAGCGGGACTTAGTATCTCCACCTTGCGTCGAAGGTGATTAAGATCCACATCCAATGCGTTTAATATTGTTACCGCCTTGCCGTTACCATCACGAAGCAGGCCGAGCATTAAATGTTCGGTGCCTATAAAATCGTGACCTAAACGCAAAGCTTCTTCTTTGCTGTATGCAATTACGTCTTTTACTCTTGGGGAAAAATTATCATCCATAAATCTATATCCTCTAATGCCTTTAAAAATACTAAATTTCCTATTAAAAGGGACAAAAACCATACCCCATTTGAAAGTACTGTAGTAAAAGGACAAAAAAACTTACTAAAATCAAAGCGCAAAGCGGTATAGTTATTAACGGTTTTCGTGTTAAAATTTGTTAATAAAAACGTGAATATTAAGGCCCGGATCCCCTGTAAAAACATGCAAAATAATGTATCTTGCTCCTTACGTTTAACGACTAAATATTAAAGTAAAATTTTATGGCTGAAGGCGAAAAATTGATCCCAATTAACATTGAAGATGAAATGAAGTCGGCTTACATTGATTATTCAATGTCGGTCATTGTGTCACGAGCACTTCCTGATGTTAGGGATGGTATGAAACCTGTTCACAGACGTGTGCTGTATGGAATGCACGAACTGGGTGTTAGAGCGACCGGAGCTCACAAAAAATCGGCGAGGATCGTTGGAGAGGTTCTTGGTAAGTATCACCCGCATGGCGATACTTCCGTATACGATGCTATGGTGCGAATGGCACAAGAATGGAGTCTGCGGTATATGTTGGTGGACGGACAAGGAAACTTTGGTTCCATAGACGGTGACAGCCCTGCGGCGATGCGATACACCGAAGCCCGCATGCAAAAAATTTCCGAAGACATGTTGGCAGATATCGATAAAGAAACGGTAGATCATCAGCTGAATTTCGACGATACACTATATGAGCCTACAGTACTGCCTACACGCGTGCCTGGTCTGCTCATTAACGGGGCTTCCGGAATCGCCGTAGGTATGGCTACCAATATGCCGCCGCACAACCTTACCGAGGTAGTGGACGGAACAGTCGCCTTTATTGAGAACAACGATATTACCATAGACGGATTGATGCAGCATATAAAAGCTCCCGATTTCCCAACTGGCGGTGTGATCTATGGATATGAAGGAGTTAAAGAAGCCTTTCATACCGGGAGAGGACGCGTGGTAATGCGTGGGAAAGCATCGTTCGAAGAAGTGAACGGACGCGAATGTATTATCGTTTCTGAAATTCCTTATCAAGTGAACAAGGCCGATATGATCAAGAAAACGGCCGATCTGGTAAATGAGAAAAAGATCGAAGGGATCACTAACATTCGGGACGAATCCGATCGAAAAGGGATGCGCATTGTCTACATCCTGAAAAGAGATGCCATTCCCAATATTGTACTGAACATGTTGTATAAGTACACGGCGCTTCAGTCAAGCTTTAGTGTCAATAATATTGCACTGGTAAATGGGCGTCCACAAATGCTCAACCTAAAAGAGCTGATCCATTATTTTGTGGAGCATCGCCATGAGGTGGTTGTACGTCGTACGGAATACCTGTTGCGCAAAGCTGAAGAACGTGCGCACATCTTGGAGGGTCTTATTATTGCTTCAGATAATATTGATGAAGTAATACGATTGATTCGTGCTTCTGCTAATGCCGATGAGGCTAGGGAAGTATTAATGAAAACATTCGAGCTTTCAGAAATACAAGCCAAGGCCATTGTAGAAATGCGTCTGCGTCAATTAACAGGTCTTGAACAGGACAAACTTCGAAGTGAATACGAAGAATTGATGAAGACCATCGAAGACTACAAAGACATTCTTGCCAAAAAGGAGCGTCGCATGGAGATCATCAAAGAAGAGTTGCTCGAGATTAAATCCAAGTACGGAGACGAGCGTCGTTCGGTGATCGAATATGCCGGGGGTGATGTGAGTATCACCGATCTTATCGCCGACGAAAAGGTAGTGATCACCATTTCACATGCCGGATACATTAAGCGTACATCCCTTACTGAATACAAGACGCAGAACCGGGGTGGGGTAGGGCAAAAAGCTTCAGCCACGCGAAATGAAGACTTTTTAGAGCATCTTTTTGTAGGAACGAACCACCAGTATATGCTATTCTTTACTCAAAAAGGAAAATGTTTCTGGATGCGCGTGTTCGAAATACCCGAAGGGAGTCGCACTTCCAAGGGACGTGCTATTCAAAATTTGGTGAATATTGAGCCTGATGATAAAGTGAAAGCCTTTATTTGTACACAAGATCTTAAAGATGAAGCCTATATCAATAATCATTATGTGATCATGGCGACAAAAAAGGGACAAGTTAAGAAAACCCCTTTAGAGCAATATTCGCGTCCTAGAACCAATGGAATAAACGCCATCACCATTAAAGAAGGGGATGAGTTGTTAGAAGCCAAATTAACAACGGGCGATAGCCAAGTGATGCTTGCTGTTCGCTCCGGTAAAGCCATTCGATTCGAGGAAGAAAAGACACGCCCTATGGGCCGAAATGCATCGGGAGTTCGTGGCATCACACTAGCCAATAAAAACGATGAAGTGATTGGAATGATCGCGGTTGAGAATGAGGAATCCGATATATTGGTAGTTGCTGAGAATGGGTACGGGAAACGATCGAGCATTGAAGACTACAGGATCACGAACCGTGGCGGAAAAGGTGTTAAAACCATTAATGTTACCGAAAAAACCGGTAAATTAGTAGCTATCAAGAATGTAAGTGATAATGATGATTTAATGATCATCAATAAATCCGGAATTGCCATTCGTATGGCAGTAGAAGATCTTCGCGTTATGGGACGTGCTACACAAGGGGTTCGACTCATAAAAGTTAGGGAAGATGATGCGATTGCCGCAGTGGCCAAAGTAGTTCATGATGAAGATGATGTGGATGAAAATGGCGATGTACCGGAAGATGGCATTACTCTTGATATAAACGACACGCAAACCGAAAACAACGAATAAAAATGAAACGTAACAAAATGAAAAATACAGTTTTAATGGCTGGTGCCCTTTTAGTTGCTATGGGTGCTTTTGCTCAAAAAAAAGAGATAAAAAAAGCCGACAAAGCATTACAATCCGGTGATTACAATGAAGCAATGACCTATCTTTCCCAAGCTGAGCCTATGCTTGGAAGCGCAGATGACGATGAGAAGGCAGATTTTTATTTAATTAGAGCGGGCGTTATGCTTGGAAAGCCCGGTGCCGATTTTTCGCAATATGCAAAAGCAGGTGAAGACCTAGAGAAGGCAAAAGCAGCGGACCCTAGTATTGAGAACGATGATGCCTACGCTCAAACCTTTCTAAAGCTTCGCGAAAAGATGGAGAACAGTGCGATGAATGACTTCAATTCGAAGAATTTCAAAATGGCCGCAGAGAAGTACGAAAAGGCATATGCGTTAAGCAAGTCGGATACCATCTTTTTGGCCAATGCAGCCATTAGTGCCAAGAACGGACAGGATTATGATATGGCCGTCAAATTCTATAATCAACTTTTAGATATTGGGTATACCGGGATACAATCTCAATTGGTAGCCACTAATAAGGAGACCGGAGAAGAAGAAGCGTTTGGTTCTGTTAGCCAAAGGGATTTGATGTTAAAGGCTGGCACTCATACCAACCCGCGAACCAAGGTAAGTGAAAACCAGCAAGAGGACATTGTACGCAACTTGACACAGATTTACATTCAACAAGGTAAAACTGAAAAGGCGTTAGACCTCTTGAAAGGACTTCGTGCTAAAAACCCAGACGATATGATATTGCTTCGAACGGAAGCAGATCTTTATTATGAAATGGGCGATAAGGAAACCTACAATAAGTTGATTAGTGAATTGATCGCTAAAGATCCCGAGAATCCTGAACTCTATTTTAATTTAGGCGTGGCGAGTGCCGAGAATGGAAATGTTGAAAAAGCAATGGAATATTACAGGGAAGCATTAAAAAGAGACCCCGGATATGCCTCTGCAAACATCAACATGGCTTCTCTTATTTTGGATAAGCAAACACCTATTGTAGAAGAAATGAACGCCTTGGGTACATCACGCGAAGATTTTAAGAAATATGACGCATTAAAGATAGAGTTGACAAAGATTCAGGAAAGTTCTGTTCCTTATTTGGAGGCTGCCTTCCAAGCGCGCCCGGATAATGTTGAATACGCAAGAACACTTATGAACATTTACAGTCAGCTGGGGCAGGAAGCCAAAGCAAGTGCTATGAAAGCTAAAGTTCAGGAATTGGAAGGGCAGTAGACTCATTCAAACATAATAAATCAAAGAAGCCTCCTAAGTGGAGGCTTTTTTATATAATACGTTTGATAACACGTAATTTATGCGTGTGACACCGTCGCTCGTAGTTAAAGATACCGGTGTGATCCAGCCTATCTATACGTACCTTACCATGCGCATGGATAATATGATTATCCTTCATAATAATACCTACATGCGTGATAACACCTTCGGCATTATCAAAAAATGCAAGATCCCCGGGTTCACTTTCCTCGATGAAGCTAAGCGCTTCTCCTTGGGTCGCCTGTTGACTCGCATCCCTTAAAATTCGATAACCATTTATTTTGTACACCATTTGGGTAAATCCGCTGCAATCAATTCCAAACGGAGTTTTGCCTCCCCACAGATACGGTGCATTTACATAGAGAAGTGCGGTATCAAGCAGATGTTCTTTAGGAAGTTTTTCTGAAATGGTTTTGCCCTCAAACGCATGTTTAAGAATTGGCGCAGCACTTATCGTACTCCCCATACAAATAGAAAGAAGTTGCCCTTCCGAAGCAATGATAAAATCCACAAGATCGGAAGAATATAAAGCCGGTTCTTCGTTTAGCTTTTTACCGGCTTCCTCGGTAATTTCGATGAATTGCTTATTGTCGATCCAACCTTCGTAGCGATCAAAATCAAGGCGAATTCTACTCCATTTTTTTCGTTGTTCCAGAATTTTGAACGATTCACCATACAATACTTGGCTCACCATCTCACTTCGGTCTGAGGGTTCTAACCGTAGCGGAACAATACTTAAATTACAAATGCCGTATTTCATCGTGTCTGGTTACCCAACGAACAGCTTAGTTTCTTTCAATCACCATCGCCGATGCGCCACCACCTCCATTACAGATCGCAGCCGCGCCAATTTTCCCATTGTTTTGGATCAAGACGTTTAGCAAAGTGATAAGGATTCGAACCCCGCTGCAACCTAGCGGATGTCCTAAAGACACTGCGCCGCCGTTTACATTGACATTACCATCGTTAAGTCCTAAGAGTTTCATATTCGCCAACCCCACAACGGCAAACGCTTCATTAAATTCGAAAAAATCGACATCATCTTTAGTAATTCCTGCTTTAGCAAGTGCCTTAGGCAAAGCTTTAGAAGGTGCCGTAGTAAACCATTTTGGTTCTTGAGCGGCATCGGCATAACTCTTAATTGTAGCTAAGGCAGTAAGTCCTAACTCCTTAGCCTTTTCGGCACTCATAAGGATCATGGCACCTGCACCATCGTTTATTGTGGAAGCATTAGCAGCCGTTACTGTACCATCTTTTGAGAACGCAGGCCGTAGGGTGGGGATCTTGTCCATGTGTACATTTTTGTACTCTTCATCTTCCGAAACAATTACCGGCTCACCTCTGCGTTGTGGCACTTCCACAGGGACGACCTCTTCCTTGAACTTCCCTTCTTTCCATGCCTTAGCAGATCGGTTATAGGATTCAATAGCAAAAGCATCTTGGTCTTCTCTGGAAAAATTGTGTTCAATTGCACACAGATCGGCACATACACCCATAGCGTTTTGATCGTAGGCATCCACCAGACCGTCTTTTTGCATGCCATCGACAAGAGAGGCCGGTCCAAACTTCACTCCATTACGCATGTGCACGTAGTGCGGAATATTGCTCATGCTCTCCATGCCCCCGGCAACAATGATATCGGCATCGCCCAAAGCGATAGCCTGTGCTGCGTTCATCACTGCTTTCATGCCCGAAGCACATACCTTATTTACAGTAGTACAGGGCACGGTATCGGGGATACCCGCTCCTAAAGCTGCTTGTCTGGCAGGAGCCTGACCCACACCTGCCTGTACCACATTACCCATATATACTTCCTGAACCAATGAGGGATCTAACTGTATCTTGTGCAGTGCACCTTTAATAGCTGCAGCACCCAATTGGGTAGCCGTTAATGATGATAGACTTCCCATAAAACTTCCTATTGGGGTTCGTGCCGCAGCAACAATTACAACTTCTTTACTCATTGGATCTTTTTTTATTTAACATTGAATTTTCTGAAGTGTTTATACCTTCAGAAGAGGAAGTGCAAATTTACATATTTAAAACTAATTTATCAATCTTTCCCAAGGGCAGGTATGGGATTAATCACTCTATATTTATACCTTTACTCCTAGATCGACTTCTATGAACAAGCTGTTTTCTTTCCTTACAAAAAATCAGTCCTATATCTACAAAGGATTCTTGTTTATTATCGCAACGATCCTTGTTATCTATTTACTTCCAAAGGGTGGACAGTTCAAATATAATTTTCAAAAAGGAAAACCTTGGCAATATGAGAACTTGTATGCGCCTTTCAGTTTTACCATTAAGAAGGATGTGACTACGCTGGAAAAGGAAAAAGAGGATATTCGGGTAAATGCAACACCCTATTTTGAATACGATCCCGATGCAGCTAATGAGGCGATGCTTCGGTTTAATGATCTTTTTGAACAGACCTTTGTAGACAGTGTTTACACAACCTCCAAAAGTAGGACGCTTCGACTGGGAAGAAATATTATTTCAGAACTTTACGAAAAAGGGATCACCAACGAGATTCATCCCTATTCCGAAGAAAAATTAATTTATTTAACAAAAGGAAGTGAAGTAGAAGAGATCACCTACGCGCAAGTATACAAGTTAGACGACCTCGATAAGATTGTTCGTACTTCGGTAATCGACGCCAAGGCTCAAGATACCGAAGAACTACTTCAAAAGCTATTGGCAAGAGCAGTGGCGCCCAATGTTAGTTTTAATACGAAGCTCACCGAAGCGGCCATTGAATCAGACATCAAAGCGATCAATCCCAATCGTGGCATCATTGAGAAGGGGGGGAGGATCATAGCGAAAGGTGAAGTAGTGGAGGGTGATAAGTATCAAATACTCAACAGTTTGAAGCTCGAATACCAATCGCAAGTGTGGAGCAAATCTAATTATGTTTGGCTTCTTGTAGGGTACTCGTTGTTGGTATCGTTAGTATTTCTGATGCTGTATTTATTCCTTAACAAATATCGCCCTGCTATTTTTCACAACAATACCAAAGTCACATTCATTTTCTTTAATGTGGTGCTTATGGTCTTTTTAACGACTATTGTTGTGAAGATCGATGCCGCCTATGTATATGTGGTGCCTCTTTGTATTTTACCGCTTGTCATTAAAGCTTTTTTCGATCCGCGTCTGGGGTTGTTTGTACATGTACTGACCATTCTATTGCTTGGTTTTGTGGTACCCAACAGTTTTGAATACATGTTCCTTCAAATTATTGCCGGTATTGTAACCATTCTCACGGTTTCTGAATTATACAAACGTGCCAATCTGTTCATTTCCGTAGGGCAGATCACCTTTATTTATATTGTGGGTTACTTTGCGTTCTTCTTAATACAAGAGGGGAACGTTCAGCTTATCAACTGGGAAACATTTGGCTACTTTGTTCTTTGTGGACTTGCGACCTTGTTTGCCCACCCCTTGATCTATTTATATGAAAAGGTTTTTGGATTGGTTTCTGATGTTTCCCTGCTGGAATTGAGCGATACAAATTCTAAACTATTAAAAGAGCTGTCCAATAAGGCCCCGGGAACTTTCCACCATTCACTGAATGTAGCTAACTTAGCTGAAGCAGCTGCCAATGAAGTGGGTGCGAATGCTATGCTGGTGCGTGTAGGAGCGTTGTACCACGATATAGGGAAAATGATCAATCCCACCAATTTCACCGAAAATCAGGTGAATTCTTTCAATACCCATACCGAGCTCGCGCCCAAGGAAAGTGCCAAGATCATTATTGCCCATGTGATCAACGGGATAGAGATCGCACGCAAAAATAATCTGCCGGACCGTGTGATCGATTTTATTCGGACACACCATGGAACCAGTTTGGTCTATTACTTCTACAAAAAAGAAAAAGAAATAAGCGGTGCTGCCGACCCTGAAGATTTTCGCTATCCCGGTCCTATCCCATTTAGCAAAGAGACCGCCATTCTAATGATGGCAGATAGTGTGGAAGCGGCCAGCAAAAGTTTAAAGGATCCTACTTCCACGAAGATCGATGCTTTTGTAGAGAAGATCATCGATGTGCAAATGGAACAAGGTCAGTTCTTGAATGCAAATGTCACGTTTAAAGAAATTCAGAGCATTAAAAAGGTACTTAAGAAGAAACTCAACAATATCTACCACCTGCGAGTAGAATATCCGGAATAAAAAGCACCGACTCCCCAAAGTCGGTGCTTTACTCCTCAATTTTGTAGGCTAAGAAAATTACAAAAGTAATCTGATGTAATTAAGATTTAGGTATAGATGTTCTAACAGCAGAAGCTATAAAAAAACTAATATTAGTGATAACCCCAGCTTGCTTCACCTATGTAAAAGTAACATTAAGTACAAAAGGAGGTTGGGAATATTGTAACAAAAGATAGGAGTCATGTAACCTCAATTGCGACATACCATTCTTTTCTTAATATGGTGAGCGTTAAAATTAAGCTAAGATACATCAAGGGTAATTTTTTACACGGTAACTTTAGATAAATTTCAGGTATGGATATACGATCTCTAGAGCCGTTTTGGGTACTTCAAAATTCATTTATAACATCGTATCCGTCACTTACAGAGGATATCACAACTTCGGTGGTGATTATTGGTGCAGGTATCACAGGCGCTCTCATAGCACATACATTAATTGAAGCCGGATATGACGTAACCCTAGTCGATAAACGAGATGTTTGTCACGGAAGCACCGCAGCCAGCACCGCCATGCTTCAATATGAAGTTGATGTCCCTTTGTATACATTAATTGACAAAGTAGGTATTACGAACGCGGTTACAAGCTACAAACAATGTGATGTAGCCATTGATACCCTAGAAGCCATTGTTTCCGAAATAAACAGTAACTGCGATTTCAGAAAAAAAGAAAGTGTCCTGTTTACTACCGAAAAAAAAGAAGTACCCTCTTTGAGGAAGGAGTATGAGGCACGGTGCAATCATGGATTTGAAGTATCGTGGCTGGATAAAAATGCCATACAAGGACTAGGTGTTCACAATGGGCAAGCTGGCATAAAATCTACTGCAGGCGCGGTTATAAATCCGTATATTTTTGCTCAAGATTTACTATTATATGCCGTAAAAAAAGGCTTGAAGGTTTTTGACAAAACCGAGATCAAAGACCGTAATCAAAAAGGAGACAATATGGTTCTAACAACACGAACCGGAAATGTTATTAAAACTTCGCATGTGATCCATTGTACAGGATATGAAAGTGTTGAAACCTTACCAAAAGATACCGTAACCCTTATTAGCACGTATGCAATTGCTTCGGAAGTATTTGCTGACCTACCATCTCCCTTTAAAAATATGATCCTATGGGATACAGCAGACCCGTATCATTATTACAGAGGGACTGAAGACGGTAGAATTATTATGGGTGGCGGTGATACTCCTTTCAAGAACGCAAAAGCAAGGGATAGCTTATTAGCTAAGAAAGAAAAACAATTGGTAAAAACCTTTCAGAAGACCTTTCCGGCCATTCCGTTTATAAAAGATTACAGTTGGGCCGGAACATTTGGCGAAACAAAAGACGGACTTCCTTATATGGGCAAACCGGACCCAAATAGAAATGAACATTATATTTTAGGCTTCGGCGGAAACGGTATTACTTTCAGTGTAATGGGCAGAGATGTCATCATCCCATCCATAGAAGGAAGGCCACATCCTTTCTTAGAATATTATAAATTTGACAGGTAACTTTGAGGATAAAACTTTCAGAATGAAAAAAATTGGAATCATACTAGCAATACTAATTGTTTTGCTTTTAATTCTTCTTTATTCTTCCGTACTCAGCTCAGACGATACGGCGGCTACTGATATTATCGTCGATCTTCAGAATATTGAGGAAACAGACTTCAAATCTATGGACTCAGTGCTCGTTGCTGCCAGCTCTCAATATACAGCAAACGATCTCAAACGATTTGTTCAAGGCGATCATTATCGAGAAGCTTGGTCAACACCTATAAAGGTCCCTATTGTATTCTTAGATACACTTTATGGAGGTATGAAGGTGATAGAAGAAGGAGGTGGAAAGCAAACAAACTCATTAAAGCTACAAGGTGCAAACGGGATTGTCTATACCTTGCGCAGTATTGCTAAAGATCCTGAAGCACTTGTCCCTGAATATGTTCGTTTTCTGGGGTTAGAGAATATTGTTATCGATGGCGTGTCTGCACAACATCCCTACGGTGCTTGGATCGCTGCTGAAATGGCTAACGCTTTGAACATACTCCACACACACCCCAAAGCTGTATTTGTGCCCAAACAAGAATCCTTAGAAGATTTCAACGATGCCTATGGCAATAAACTTTATTGGCTAGAATATGAAACGGAAGGAAAAAAAAACTGGACGATCTATAAGGATGTTGTTGAATTAATGGACACTGAGGATTTGCAGCAGTTAAAAACGAAACATGGACAGCACGTAAAAATTGATGTGTCACAGTTAGTAAGGAACCGTTTGTTTGATTTGGTGATAGGGGATTGGGATCGTCATGTGAAGCAGTGGGGGTGGGCCGTTGTCAAGAATAACAATGAATTTATTGGGATACCCATTCCCGGTGATAGGGATAATGCCTTCTTTGATATCGATGGAATTGTTCCTCAAATCGTTTCAAGTAAAAACGTTGAGCCACATGTAAGGCCCTTTAAACCAACAATTGATTATATACCGGGTCTTGTATACCCCTTTGACCGTTATTTTTTACTTTCGACTCCCGAATCTATTTACTTAGAGGAAGCACAGTACATCCAAAAGCACCTTACAGATTCGGTCATTGAGACGGCAGTTTCAAAATGGCCTGAGCCTTTGCAAAAATTAAATGGAGATACCATCATTTCCAAGATCAAAAGAAGACGCGATGATCTTAAAGAGTATGCTTTAGAATTTAGAAAAAGCATTGAAAGCAAAGGCGTCCTCACAGCACCACTTAACGGATCTCAAGATCTTGTGCTACCTCCCAATCTCTTAGCTTGTTTTAACTGCAAAAACGACTAACGGTTTTTCACAGTTAGTGCCTTACTCCATACACTATACGCGAGCTAATTGCTCTTAGTACGGCATTAACATTTGTTGTTAAGGTGTCATAAAGTTCTTTTAGAAAATTAAGAACAAAAGTACCTTTAGGTAATACTTAATCATTAAAACAAACGACTATGAAAAATCTATCTGAATTATTCGAACATGAAATTAAGGATCTTTATTCCGCAGAAAAACAACTCCTAGATGCATTACCTAACATGGTGAAAGCGGCTTCAGACAAAAAGCTGCAAGAAGCCTTTTCGCATCATTTAAAAGAGACTAAAACGCAATTTGAACGTATTAAAGAAATTTGTGATTCGCTGGGAATAAATCCGGGTAATACCAAATGCGATGCCATGGAGGGGCTTATAGAAGAGTGTGATGACATGATAAAAGAAGACGCACCGGGCGATGTAAAGGATGCCGGACTTATTGCTTGCGCACAAAGAGTAGAACATTACGAAATTTCCGGTTACGGTACGGCAGTTCGTTTTGCAAAGGAATTAGGTCATAAGGATGTGGCGAAGAAGTTGCAAACCACATTGGATGAAGAATATGACGCCGATAATAAACTGGATAAATTAGCGGAAGGTCGTCTTAAC
Organism: Altibacter sp.; assembly: GCA_002696485.1. Classification (GTDB taxonomy): domain Bacteria; phylum Bacteroidota; class Bacteroidia; order Flavobacteriales; family Flavobacteriaceae; genus Altibacter. The sequence continues at coordinate 33,636 of NZTP01000093.1, forward strand.
AAGAAAGCTTTAGCCTAAGCAATACTATCACAGAACCCGTTTTTAACGGGTTTTTTAATATATAGATCTTATGGAAACATGGTTTGAAACATCTCTTAGTGCTGTAGCGGCAATTACCCTAAGCACGATAAGTATTTTTATCACGGTCATCTTATTAACAAGGATCTTTGGAAAACGAAGTTTTTCAAAGATGTCCAGTTTTGATTTTGCGATGACAGTAGCCGTGGGTTCGATCATCGCCACGACCATCCTCTCCAAATCAATTTCCTTACTGGAAGGCATGCTGGGGTTATTAATGGTCTATTTGGTTCAGTTGACAGCTGCGTATTGTAGGCGATGGAAGTTTTTTCAGAAAGCTATTGACAACACACCGCTACTACTCATGGATTATGAAAATATTCTTGAATCGAATCTCAAAAAAGCCCGGGTGACAGAAGGAGACCTTCGATCGAAACTACGGGAAGCAAATGTTCTGGATCTTAGCGAGGTGCGTGCAGTGGTCTTTGAAACAACCGGTGATATCGTTGTATTACATACCGCTAATAGTGATAAGAGCGTGCAGGATTGGTTATTGAAAGACGTGAAACGGTAAGATTTATAAGCCGAGACTTAAACCCGACGTTTTCGCCTCTCGTGCCGCGTACTTAAAAATAGAATTAACTTAAATAAACAGATTATGTCATTACTTACTATTATTTTAAACATCTTGTTGCCACCACTAGCCGTTTTTTTGAAACATGGGGTAGGCACAACTTTTTTAATTAGCATCATTTTAACGCTAATTGGTTGGCTCCCGGGAGTGATTCACGCGTTCATAGTGAACGATTAAATTGGTATTCTTCAAGATATTCATCGGGGTGGCAGATCCCCAGAGGAGCCTAATGGCTTCGAAAATTTCTATTGCTGAAAGTATGATAAATACTATACTTTGAAATCAAGAATACCTCCCTTGCAGTCGGTGATCCTGACAACGCTCCGCGTTGATATCTAGGAGTACCTCCCTTACAGTCGGTGATCCTGACAACGCTCNGCGTTGATATCTAGGAGTACCTCCCNTACAGTCGGTGNTCCTGACAACGCTCNGCGTTGATATCTAGGAGTACCTCCCTTACAGTCGGTGTTCCTGACAACGCTCTGCGTTGATATCTAGGATTACCTCCCTTACAGTCGGTGATCCTGACAACGCTCCGCGTTGAAAATAAAAAATCCCCGCTTAAAAATTCAAACAAGTTTGATTTTACACGGGAATTTTTTATTTATTCGTGATCGCACCAGGATTCGAACCTGGGACCGCCTGCTTAGAAGGCAGGTGCTCTATCCAGCTGAGCTATGCGACCCTTTTTGGTATACTAGGTAATAAAGCCAAGCTTTATATTCTTGTCGGGGTGGCAGGATTATAAAACAATGATCCTCTTTAAAGGATTACAAATCAATGCCTACGTTTCCTTAAGAAAACAAATTTCCTACGGAAACTCCCTTTTGATTTGTCGGGGTGGCAGGATTCGAACCTGCGACCTCCTGCTCCCAAAGCAGGCGCGATAACCGGGCTACGCTACACCCCGAATGGGTTATCAATACATTATTCTCATAATACTCGTACTTTGATAGATACGCTGTAAGCGATCTGCCCACTTGTTCTTAAAGCATTTAGAGAATCGTGTGCATACAAACCGTATGCAATTTGTAATATAGTGCTAATTGCACTTGAATACAACTTGCGGAGAGACGGGGATTCGAACCCCGGCAACGGTTGCCCGTTGACAGATTAGCAATCTGCTCCATTACCACTCTGGCACCTCTCCAATAAATAATGAACGTCATCGTAAAATGCGGATGCAAATGTAACTTTTCAATTGGTATAACGCAAAAAAATACTCGCTTTTTTACCCTAATTTATTCGGCTTATTTCAAAAGAGTTAGTCGGTTTGCTCAAGCTTTTTATATTTTACTGCAAATCAACACCACTTTTTTATCCTCCAATGTGGTGGTAAAGAAAAGATAGCGGTCCCCACCATCCTTAAGCTTCCACTTTTTACGTATCACAGCAACCGATTCGGGGAAATTACGAGTGGCAACATTCGCTTTTGTAAACGTGAGTAATTCCTTCATGGCTCCTTTGGAGTAGGGGATACAAGTGTCGATTGTAAAACGGCGTCCGGGAAATTCACGCAAGGATTCACTTGTATACAAATGGCTGTTGGAATGTAATTTCTTAACGCGGAAGGCTTCTGAAAGCAACCCGAAGGCACCACTTTTCATGAGTGCAGCATTGGGTTCATATAAAAAACGCTGTGGCAGACCATATACTTCCGAAGCTTCAGTCCCCCAAGAAAAATCGAATTGTTGTGGTGTTTCTTTAGTTATATTGACGGTGTGTATTCTTGGCGATGCCGCTGTAAACTCCTTCCGAAGCATCCATACGAGCTCTTTCACATCATTGTTCACTGCGACAATATGTATTTCTGAAACATACTTTAATTCTTCCAGACCTACTGAAAGATCGAGCATAGGCGATGTCTTTATAACGAAGGTGTTACATACATCCATAATAGATTCTAAGTGTTCCGGGATGTTTGGCTCACAATCGGATAGAAAGAAGACCTTTCCTTTTACATCGTGACGCCGTGACGGATCGGCGTAAATAACATCGTAAGTTCCGTTTTGTACGGCTTCCGTTCCGTTTTGTGAAAAACAACGAATACCCGGGGAATTCAATACTCTAAAATTATGTGCAGCGATCTCTGAAAGCGTTGCATCGATCTCAAAATGGTCTACGGTTTCAAAGCGTTTCGAAAAATAATAACAGTCCACTCCCAAACCTCCGGTCATATCTGCCAACGAAGTTCCGCTTACCAGCGATGCTTTGTACGCCGCGGTTGCTTCAGAAGAAGTTTGCTCAATGTTCAGCTTAGGCGGATAATAGATTCCTTCCGAAGCAAACCAAGTAGGCAATTTCAATTCGGTCTTTCTCCTGCTTTCGATCTGCTGAAGTAATTCCTGAGTCGTGACATTGTTAAAAGGACTACCCGAAAAGGCAAGTTGCTCCAACGGTCCCTCATACGAACGAATGAACGCTTGGACTTTGGTATGCAGGAGATTGTTGTTCAATATAAATTAAAGGTTTTTTGTAAGGCGTTTAACGATCTTATATTCTGAAAGGAATTCCTTCGCGATGACCTTCAACGTAGTATATACCGGCACTGCAAGGATCATTCCGGCGATCCCTACCAGATAACCCCCGATCAAGATGACTATGAATATTTCCAAAGGGTGCGATCGCACGCTTTTTCCGAAGATTACAGGTTGGGTAATCAAATTATCAAACAATTGGGCGATGGAATACCCAATAAGTACGATCAACAACAAGGGTAATAATTCCGAAGAAAAATCGGCACCCAGATTGTTAGAAACCACAACCAGCATCATGACCACGCTTCCAATAAGGGGTCCTAGATAGGGAACGATATTCAAGAAAGCGCAAATGAGCGCTATGGCAATGGCGTTGTGAATATCCAGATAAAGTAATAAAACGGAGTAGAATAGAGTGAGTATCATGATCTGGAGTAGTAACCCAAGAAAGTACCGTGATAATAGCTCCTTAACCTTGGTAAGTACATTTATAAAACGCTGTTCTCTGCTGGGGTGTGCGAAAACCAGCACCGCCCGGGCGATAAGTTTTTCGTCCTTAAGCAAAAAGAACGAAATGAACAGTACTGAAAAAAGACCTACTACAAATCCTCCAATATTGCTAAAGAAAATATCAATGAAACTGGGGATGATCTCTAAATTAAAATTGCGTACATATTCGGTACGCTTAATCGCTTCCACGATCTTGATCTTTTCAACACCCAGATAATCACTCGCCTGAATGTTAAGTTCGTTTAAATCTGATTTTACCAATTCAAAATCGATCTCGGCGATATTCTTGCTTTGCTCTATAATAATTGGAACAAAGATCCGTAACATTAGAGCTACCGATCCAATCACCAAAAGAAGTGTAAAGAATGCTGCCAATGTATTACCAAAACGCAGACGTCTGGTTAAAAACAGGACAACCGGTCTAAAGATAAGGGATACTACCAGCGCGATACCAATATAAAGCAGGAGCGCCTGTATCTTAAAGACGAACCAAAATAAAATAAAGATTCCCGTTATAACCGCCAAGGCTTTTAAGATGCCCAGCGCAATGCTTCTTGCTTTTGCTTTCACAACGTAAAGATAGCAGAATCCCGCTACGAAAGTATCAAAGTTTTGTTAAGGAGAATAGAGCGATAGCAGTCGCTTGGATGACATTCATACTGCTGTTTTCGCCGTACATGGTGATGTGAGTGTTGACAGTTGTATGTTCTAATAATGTTTCGGATATTCCATGACGTTCTCCGCCAATACACAGGACAGTTTTAGATGACTTCGGAAGGGAAAGTGTTTGCAAAGGAACACTGTTTTCGGTTATTTCTAAGCCAATAAAGGTATACGAAAGATTCTTCAATCGGGCAACTTCCGAAGCAAGATCGGTCACCTCACGATACGCCACGCGTTGATGTGTATTCCGGGAAGTTCGAAGCAATCTGTTGGACTGTATATTAAGTATACAATTATAGAAAAGTATTTCTTCCACGCCAAAGGCTTCACAGATTCGGAATAGTGCACCAATGTTTGCCGGACTATGGAGCGAATCACACAACACGATTATGGGAAATTTCTTAGGAGCGAAGGGCGTAGCGTTATGCGAAAGTTGAGAAGCCATTAATTCTCGAAGGCATACTTGATAATGTTGGCTCCCATTTGCAGTGCTTTTTGACGTACATCGGCGGGATCGTTGTGAATCTCAGGATTTTCCCAACCATCGCCCAAGTCACTTTCAAAGGTATAGAGTAATAGTAAGCGACCCTCGTGCTCGATTCCGAATGCTTGAGGTCGACCCCGATCGTGTTCATGAATTTTAGGCAATCCCTTCGGAAATGGGAACGCTATAGAAAAGAGCGGATGATTTCCCGGTAGTTCCTTCAACTCCTTATCGGGAAATACCTTGACCAACTCCTTCCGAAGGTATTGGTCCATTCCGTAATTATCGTCTATATGAAGAAATCCGCCGCTTAGCAGATAGTTTCGAAGGTTCTCGGCTTCTTCCGAACTGAAGAAAACATTTCCATGTCCGGTCATGTGCACAAATGGGTAATCGTAGATATCCACACTGCCCGGGGCAACGGTTTGTGGCTTACGTTCCATGGTGGTATTTATTTGCTGATTACAGAATTGAATAAGATTAGGAAGTGCTGTAGGATTGCTGTACCAATCACCACCGCCACCGTATTCTAGTACGGCAATTTCCTGTGCATTAACAAAAAGAGGGGCAAGGGTGGCTATAAAAAATAAACAAAGTATTCGCATCGTGTTCAAAAATACGAAAAGTAGCGGTTTGGTGCGATAGATACAGTTACGAAATTTTGGATAGAATTCCGCTTCCAAGGAGATCTGTAAATTTCATCCAGTCCTGTACCAATCGTTGCGGAGCCATACCATGATGGGAGATCGCTAAGGTTTGGTCTAGGGACTTGGAATCCTCAATGAACGCATTGGTACCGGTAAGTATACCGGAAGCAATAGTAGGCAAGTTCATGGAGTGTTCAAATTTTCGGGCTGCTGGGGACATATGAACATTCTTATTTTAAAGCAGCCAAACTAAGTAATATTTTATAAAAATCGAATAAATATTTTACTTTTTTTACGATTAAATGCAATTATTATCGTTTAAATGCACTGTTTCAGCTAGTTAAATCTAGGTATACGAGCCAAAGATTTGAGTGTTAACAGTAGTTCACAAGCTTTTTTACAGTCGGAGAGTTTTCATCGGCAAAAGTACAACGTCTTCAAGCAATTTCTCAATTTACAACTCACTAATCAATCATAATTGTATGAAAATTCCTCAATTCACTGTATTGCAATGAGTTATTAAGGTTCTACTTCATTGACAAAAGCGACACTGTGGCACCCTACAATGGCGGCGGTTTCAGTACGCAAGCGGGAATCTCCTAGGCTTACCGGTATGAATCCGCTGTCTTTCGCCAAGGTAATCTCAGCAGTCGAGAAGTCTCCTTCAGGGCCAATGAGCAATAAAACAGGAATGTGTGGTTTCAATACCGACTTAAACGTAGCTTTGGAGCCTTCTTCACAATGCGCAATACAACATAGCGCCTCTAAACCGACGTTTGACGCAATAAATTCTTTAAATGAAACAGCCGGATGTAAGATAGGAAGATATGATTTTAACGATTGCTTCATCGCACTTTGAAGGATCTTTTCGTAACGTTCCGGCTTTATCTGTTTGCGTTCGCTATGATCACAGATAATAGGGGTTATTTCCGTAACACCAATTTCTGTAGCCTTCTCCAAGAACCATTCGTAGCGATCGTTCAACTTGGTAGGTGCTACCGCCATATGCAGCCTATAGGGAAGGGGTGCTTGTTGCTGTAATGATACGATCTTTGCAGTGCATTTTTTTGGCTGGGACTCTTCCAGCACCGTTTCGAAGAATGTTCCGGTACCATTTGTAACGAGCAACCGGTCTCCCGGCTGCTTTCGAAGTACTTTAAAAATATGACGACTCTCTTCTTTGTCGAAGACAACCACTTTGGAAGCTTCAGAAATATGAGGATTATAGAAGAGCTGCATCAGTGTGTTTGTTTACTTTGGGCATGTTCAATACCCAGTTCTATCCAATGCTGCAATTTCTCTTCTGAATCGTATCCCTTTTCAGAAACAAAAATAAATTCCTTCATGGGTTTGCCCGTGAAGTCCATTGGGGTGACATCCGGATCGTTCAAGGCTAGTTCCATCTTATCGTGCACCACACGTACCATAAGTCTTCCTTTGGTCTCACCTACACACATTTTCCCTTTATACATAAAACAGTACCCCCCAAACATCTTCTTTTCGGTGATGTGCGGATTCCAAGGCAGTACTGCCACCCGAATTCGTCGTACCAATGCTTCAGTATGTGTATCCATTACAGTATTACAGTTTCATTCGTGCTTTTGCAACCACCGTATTCTTTGCAAATTGATTTTGTTTAAACTTCAATTCCCCTACGATCGCAATCATGGCTGCGTTATCGGTACAATATTCAAAACGAGGAATGTGCGTGGTCCAACCGTGGGTCGTTTCAGCATCTTTTAGCGCCTTCCTAATTTCGCTGTTGGCTGAAACTCCACCACCTATCGCAACCGTTTTAATTCCTGTCTTTTTTACGGCATTCTTGATCTTATCCATAAGATAATCGACTATGGTGTATTGCAGACTTGCACAAATATCATTGATATTTTCTGAAATAAACTGAGGGTTGGCAGCAACTTCGCGTTCAATAAAATAAAGTACGGCTGTCTTGAGACCACTAAAACTAAATTCCAGCGGTCCTACTTTAGGTTTTGTAAAGGGAAAACGATGGGGATTGCCTAATTGTGCCCGTTTATCGATATGCGGACCCGCAGGATAGGGGAGCCCCAAGATCTTACCGGACTTGTCGAAAGCTTCGCCAACCGCATCATCTATAGTTTCTCCAAGGATTTCCATGTCAAAATAGTCGGTCACTTTAACAATCTGGGTATGACCCCCGCTAATGGTAAGTGCCAAAAAGGGAAAGGAAGGAGCCGTTTGTCCTTCCGCCTTGATGAAATGCGCCAAGATATGCGCTTGCATGTGATTGACATCGATCAAAGGAATACCCAATCCAAAGGCAAAAGACTTTGAAAATGAGGTGCCTACCAACAGGGAACCCATCAATCCCGGACCACTTGTAAAAGCTATGGCACTTAAGTCTTTTTTGTCGATATTTGCTTTGCGCAAAGCTTGGTGAACCACCGGGACGATGTTCTGTTGATGCGCACGTGATGCCAACTCCGGAACCACACCACCATATTCTTTATGAATTGTTTGTGTGGCAACAACATTAGACAAAATAACACCGTTGTTGATCACAGCGGCGGCTGTGTCGTCACAAGAGGATTCAATACCGAGTATGTAACAATTTTGGTCGCTCAAAATAAAAAAGGCATATTTATTGGAGTCAAAATTAAAACTTTAAAAGCGTATCAAAAAACTTAGGAAAATAATACTTCGCACTTTCGCAATAATTGTATTGCTGCTCGTGCTTTTAGTCATTATTCTTTCAATTCCTTCCGTCCAAACCTATGTTGCCAAAAAAGTAACGGACAATCTCAATGAAACCTACGGAACGCGCATTGAAATAAAACGCTTGGGCCTTAACTGGAAAGGTGAGGTCGATATTCGCGAGGTGTACATCGCCGATCATCATGAAGATACACTCATCTACGCAGACAGGCTGGAAACCAACATTGTAAACTTTCAAAATTTAATACAAGGAGATCTGGGTTTTGGTAATATCGACCTTGAAAGAGCCAAACTCTATGTGACCACGTACCAAGGCGAAGAAACAGACAATCTTACAATTTTTGCCGAAAAGTTCGATACCGGACAAAAAAGTGAAAGCCCTTTCTCGCTCTTTAGCAATGATGTAAGTCTTACCGAAAGTGTTGTAAAGATTACCAATCACAATCTTGATAATCCGGAGGTTTTTCTTCTGAAGGATGTAAATTTAATGGCCACAGACTTCAAGATCACAGGACCCGAAATTGAAGCTTCCATCCAATCATTGTCCTTGGATGCCGAACGCGGTTTTGTGATCAAAGATCTGCAAGGAGATTTCTCGTATACACTTACTGAAATGCGCTTCGAAGATCTTACCCTTATCACCGAAGCATCTACAATCACGGGTAATATTTTGCTAAGCTACCCCGACGGAAATTTATCTGATTTCGAAAAAGGGGTGATTATTTCAGCTAATTTCAATGATTCCAAACTGTCGACCAACGATCTAAACAGTTTTTACAATGAATTTGGTCCAGATCAAGTTATCAATATCGACGGAGAATTCAAAGGAACATTGAACGATTTTGAATTTACCAATGCACAGCTGGCGACGGGTGACACGCGCATCTCAGGTGATTTTTCAGTAAAAGACATTTTAGCTGCCGACACCGAGTATTCTATTAACGCTGAAGGGCATTCCATAACTACTAATTACTACGATCTGCGTCGGTTTATGCCGCGAATTTTAGGAGATGTCATTCCGAAGGAACTAAAGGATCTAGGTACGTTCACCTTTTCGGGCAATACCACCATCACAACAACCGATTTGGTAACCAAGAGTACTATTTCCTCGGGTATTGGCGGCGCAAAGGTCGATCTAAGTGTTGGAAACCTCAACAATTTCGATTATGCCTATTACAAAGGGAATATCGTGCTTAATAACTTCTCATTAGGGAAAATAGCAGGAACCAGCTCGTTAGGAAAAGTGACCGCAGATCTTAGTGTGGACGGTCGAGGATTTACTCAGGAATCTGTCAACACCGGGATTACAGGAACAATATCCTCACTTACATTTGAAGGATATAATTATCAAAAAATCAATATCTCCGGGAATTTAAGAAATCCGTTGTTTGATGGTGAGCTTACCATAAACGATCCTAATTTGAAAATGGAGTTCAAAGGGCTTGTAGATGTTTCGAAGGATGCCAATCAGTACGACTTTGAGGCCGATGTGGAATTCGCCGAACTGAATCAATTGAATTTATTTACAAGGGATAGTATTTCAGTTTTCGCTGGGAAGATCATCATGGATATGGAGGGAACTACCGTAGATGATGCACGCGGAACCATTACCTTCAACCAAACGTTCTATCAAAATGAAGATGACGATTTCTTCTTCGATGACTTCAATATTATTTCTTCTTTTGAAGGGCCGATTCGAACCATTGAGATCAATTCGCCTGATATTATTAACGGAAAGATCACCGGTGAGTTCCTACTCGAAGACATACCCAACCTTTTTGTCAATGGAATTGGCAGTATCTACACCAATTACATTCCGCAGGAAGTTACCACAGACCAATACATCGACTACGAGTTCAAGGTATTCAATAAGATCGTAGAAGTCTTTGTACCACAACTTCAGTTGGGTGAGAATACAAGGATAAAAGGTTCGGTCTCTTCCGATGAATCCAAATTTCAACTCGATTTTCGCTCCCCGGAGATCATCGTGCTAGATAATTATCTGTCGCGGGTCAACATTCAAGTAGACAATGACAACCCTATTTACAATGCATATATTTCAGTGGATTCGGTATACACGGGATTTTATAATCTTACGGATGTCAATGTTATTAACAAGACCATCAATGACACCTTGTACATTCGTTCAGAATTTAAAGGAGGTAAGAAAAAAGAAGATCTCTTTAACCTTGCCTTGTTTCACACCATCAACGAACAAGGGAAATCGGTCGTGGGCGTAAAACGTTCCGATATTACCTACAAGGACAATGTGTGGTATATCAACGAGAAGAACAATGATTTGAATAAGGTTGTATTTGATGATAACTTTAAGGATGTGCGTATTGACTCACTTGTTTTTAGTCATAACAACGAGATCATTCAATTAGCGGGAACGCTTCGGGATTCTACCTATAAGAATGTAAAGCTTCAGTTCAATAATGTGAATATTGGAAATCTTACCCCGGATATCGACAGTCTGCAGCTTCAGGGGAATATAAATGGCAAATTGGATTTCCTTCAGAAGAACGGCGCCTACTATCCAAACAGTCAGGTAACCATTGACAACGTGATCATAAACGATGTGTCCTTTGGAGATCTGGACTTAACAGTACGAGGGAATGAGGATCTAACCAACTACAGTATCAATACATCCCTCACAAACAACAATGTGAAATCGATCAATGCCGTAGGTACTATCGATGTCTCCCCGCAAAATCCTCAAATTCGGCTCGATGTCGACCTGAACGATTTCAACATGCACGCATTCAGTCCGTTTGGGGCCGATGTGATTTCAAACATTCGGGGGCTGGCTTCCGGGAACATTCGCGTATCCGGCAATTACAAATCTCCCGATATCTTTGGACGCGTTGCCTTGGAGGATGCAGGTTTGAGGATCCCATACTTGAATACCGACTTCAATTTGGATAATTCCACTCAGATTATTTTAACGAAGAACAAATTTGATCTGGGCCGTACTGAAATAACCGACACTAAATACGGAACCACCGGTACACTTTCAGGAAATGCGACGCATACCAACTTCGGAAACTGGGAGCTGGACCTGAACATCGATGCTCCGGATCGCCTACTTGTCTTGGACACCAAACCCCAAGAGGATGCACTGTACTACGGAACTGCTTTTATAAGCGGAACCGCAGCCATTCGGGGGCCCGTTGAAGAGTTAGTGATAGATGTTGTTGCCACTACCGAAGAGGGTACTACTTTCAAAATTCCTCTCAGCGATACAGAATCTATTGGTGATGATTCATTTATAAAGTTCTTATCTCCCAAAGAAAAACAAGCACGTATTAGCGGTGAGACCATCGTTTCTGAAGAGGTTAAAGGATTGTCCTTGAATTTTGAATTGGATATTAATGACAAAGCTGAAGTTGAAGTGGTCGTGGACCAAGTTAACAATTCTACACTGAAGGGGAGGGGTGCCGGGATCTTACTCATTGAGATCAATACCCTCGGAAAGTTTAGAATGTGGGGAGATTTCCTGGTGATAAGCGGTGAATACGATTTTAGATACGGAGGGATCATCCAAAAGACCATACAAGTAGTTCCCGGCGGAAGTATTACATGGGACGGAAGCCCGGAGCGGGCCAATTTGGATCTAAGTGCCATGTATTTAACACAGGCCAATCCTTCCATACTGTTGGACAACCCGGCAGTGAACAGAAAGATTCCCGTTGAAGTGTTTATTGATCTTACCGGTGAGCTCATTCAACCCGATATCAACTTCCGCATTGATTTCCCCAGAGTGAGTTCTATTGTAAAGAGTGAGCTTGAATACAAACTACAAAATGCCGAACAACGTGAGAGGCAAGCGCTCTTCCTATTGGCATCTGGCTCTTTTGTGAATGATAATTATGAAGGCTCGAATGCCTTTACCGGCACCCTGGTAGAGCGCGTCTCCGGACTCGTGAATGAGATCTTTGCCGATCAGGATAGCAAGTTCCGTGTGGGGCTGGATTATTCGCAGGGGTCCCGATTACCCAATCAGGAAACTGCAGATCGCTTCGGAATTACGCTATCTACACAAATCAACGAGCGTATTCTTATCAATGGAAAAGTGGGAGTACCGGTAGGAGGTGTGAACGAAACTGCCGTAGCAGGGGATATTGAAGTACAATGGTTGGTGAATGAAGATGGAAGCCTTCGTATTAATTTTTTCAACAGGCAAGCCGACATTCAATTCATTGGAGAAGATCAGATCTTCGAACAAGGTGCGGGAGTTTCGTATACAGTAGACTTTGACACCTTTGCAGAGTTGGTCAACAAACTCTTCAACAGAAAACTTACTAAAGAATCTGATGAAATTCTTCCCGTAACTCCGGATGATGATACGATGCCTGCAGATTTTAATACACAAGGCACGCGTGAGAATGAAGAAAATTAGATCACAGGGAAGCTATCATTGAGATCTCGACATTCACATATTTAGGCAAATTGGCTACTTCTACTGTTTCACGAGCCGGTGCCGTTGCTTCGTCAAAATATTGGGCATATACTTCATTGATGGCGCCAAAATTCTTCATGTCGCTTATAAAAATGGATGTTTTGAGCACATGCTCAAAGGTCATTCCTGCTTCTGCGAGAACGGCCTTCAGATTTTCCATCACTAGTTTGGTTTCAGCGGTGATGTCGTCTGTTCTCAAGGCGCCGGTCTTTGGATCCAAAGCGATTTGTCCGGAAGTGAACAATAAATTACCTTTTAATACAGCCTGACTATACGGCCCAATGGGAGAAGGCGCATTGTTGGTTTGAATGATCTTTTTCATAGTGGAATTAAATTAATACTGTTATAACTGTCGATCGGATTCTCTTCGTTTGTCGTATTTAATATCACTTAACACCGAAGATTTTATTCCTATATAAAAATACCAAGAAGTGTTTATGCTCCCAATAGGTGTCCAGTTAAAGCTCATTTGCCAGCTCTCAAGATCTCGCTGAAACCGGAACTGTGTAAGTGTTACGCCTTTGTTCTTAAAATCGTACCCTGAAGAAACTCCCACCCGCCACCGTGGAGAAAGTTCCAAATTGGTACTTACCATAAGCGATTGTGATGAGATCTCATTCTGTCGTTGGTTATTGGAATAGGTCATGGTGTACGCCAATCTAAAATCCCATGGGATCTTATAATTGTACCAGCCAATATCGGTCTTGTCTTCGTCTTCATCATCCTCCTTATAAATATTCCCGTCATAAATATCGGTTGTTTCTCCAAAGAGATCGTCGGGTCGCCCGCCGTTTCTAAACGTTTCATCTTCGAATACCTTAGGATCATCATCCTTTTTTCCTTCAAAATCTGTACTCGAGAACGAATAATTGATACTGACATTCGCATTTGTCAAACGAAACAAACTCCCGCCGTTATTTATATTCCATACATCAATCTCACGGTTATTACTGTTCAAGGCATACGGATTCAATGTACCGCTAAAGTTAAAGTCCAACCGGTCCACGATAGGAATACTTCCGGTGACGCGTAAAGGTTGCCAATTAAGCGAATCGGATACTAGGTTATACGCTGTACTAAAATTGAAATTATTGAGCAGGATCACCTTCTTGGGTTCGGTGGCTGTAGTGTCCCTGTCCCGTATCTTGGCCTCAAAAGTATTGCTTAAAGATAATCCTATACTACTAGAGTAGTTTTGTCCGGGGGCACCGTAGATCGAGTTCTGAAATCGTGAATACGAAACGATCTCATCATTCACATCAGGATCTGCCGTAGCCGGGATCGTATATTCGTCGTAGTATTGATCGAAGCCGGGATTAATGTTGTAGCTTACCGAAGGTCGCATGACGTGCCGAAGCGCCTGTATTCTTTTATCTGTTCCGAAGTTGAATAAACCATATACGGTAGTCCCTAAACTTGTTGAAAAGTTATAGGTAAGATATCTGTCAAATCCGGGAATAGTGTCTTCCACGACACCGCCTACACCATCATTGAGTGTTGCATCATACCGTCGTTCGATAGTTTTTAACACCCATACTTCTTGAAGATTCGTTCCGGCAGACGCACTTATATAATTAAGGATCTTAAAATTGGTAGACACAGGAATGTTATGTCGCGCACCCACTTGTGCTGTCTCGAACATTTCGGGCTTGAAGAACAAAGAATCGACCGTACTGAACCTATTTTCAGCAGCAACATTGTATTGAAAATTGATGTTTTGAAACGCCCCACGCTTTACACCCGAACTTGGAGCAAAGGGAAAGATCCTGGAAACATTTGCATCAATATTGGGTAACGACATCGTGATCTCTTGGGTATTGGTGTTCTGACTGTGCGTACCCGCAATTGTAAAATTAACCTGAGGTTCTCCTTCAAAGGTTTTTGAATACGAAACAGAAGAGTTCAAGGTATTCACCAAGGCGCTGGCGTTGTTGGTTTGATTGATCGACTGCTGGAAATAGCGGCTACTCCCTAAGTTGACCGAAGCCGAGAAGGTGGACGACGGACTCGCTTTTTGGTCCTGTGTGTGGCTCCAACGAATGTTGTATACCGAACTCTGACTAAAATCCGGAAAACCGCGTTCACTATTAATAAGGTTTTCGTATCGTACACTTACATTCCCTCGAAACTTATACCGTACCAGATAGGCCGATTCCCCTCGCAGTCCGTAGCTACCATTGGTATAATAATCTCCTAAAACTGTGAGGTCTAAATAATCATTGATGGCAAAATAGTACCCCCCGTTCTGGAAAAAGAAACCGCGATTACTGTTCTCGCCAATGGTTGGAATGATAAAACCCGATGCACGATCTTCCGTAAGTGGAAAATACGCAAATGGTAAGCCTACGGGCGTAGGTACATCGGCTATATACATATTGGTCAAACCGGTAACGATCTTCTTCTTAGGAACAAATTTCGCTCTGCGGGTGTAAAAATAATATTCGGGATCTTCGATGTTCTTGGAAGTAGTGAACTTCACATTCCGAAGAAAATAAACTGAATCATTTTCTTTCTTTGTAGCTTCCGCGATCACATTAAAACCATTCTGTTCGGTTCGGGTATTGTAGACGATCGCTTTTTTTGTCTTCGTATTGAACCGCAATGAATCGGGTTCGGCTCTGTTACCACCTTGCACGAAAATTGGACGTTGGGAATATACACCTGCGCTGTCAATACCTTTGGCGGTAACTTCATTCTTGTTGTAATCTAAAATGATCAAGCCGGCATCAATTCGCATATCGCCATACACAATATAGGCTTTATTATACATATAGACCTTGTTGCTCTTACGGTCCAGGTACACATAGTCTTCTCCGTAATAATCTACCACGTCATCAAGAAATTCCTTCTGCGGCACTATCGTATCGGTGCGGACGGTATCTGCGACTACTTCAGTGGTTTCAGGAAGTAAGTCTCTTACGGGAACGGTAATAGAATCTTCTTTTTCTTCGGAAGGAAGGTTTACTTCGTTTTTCGAGGGAATGTCCTGTGAATATAATGCAGCACTGCAGGAAAGCAGAAGTGTGAGAAAAATCGGAAAAAATTGCCGTTTAGTTTGCAATGCTACGATGCTGTTATTTTGTAATTTTCGGTTTAAAAAATATAATTTTGCCGTGTATTGTAGAATTATACAAATTAGACCGAGGAACTTTCATTAAGTTTCTTCAATTTTGCCAAACAGTACAACTGAAAAACCCGAAACTTATTTGGCTTAGTTTTTGAAACTTCAAAATTAAGCATATTTTTTGGGCTGTGTTTTTTAAATACACTTTTTTAAAATATCAATTTCTAACTGTCGTTATACCTCTATGAAAACGAAACTTTTGTCTTTTTTCGTACTTGCTGTCGGCCTCTTGCTATGTGCTTCCTTTACTAATTCCAATAACGCTCCAACAAAACCCTTTGTTGTGGTGTTGGATGCAGGACACGGAGGTAAGGATACCGGTAATACAAAGAATGGCTATAAGGAAGCGGAGATCGCGTTAAGCATTGTTTTAAAAATTGGGGAGATCCTTGAAAAGAATCCAAACATAAAAGTAATCTATACACGTAAAACAGATGTCTTCCTTGAGTTGAGCGAACGTGCTGCCATAGCCAATAAAGCAGATGCCGATTTGTTTGTTTCTGTACATTGCAACGCTCATCATTCGCAAGCCTACGGCACAGAAACCTTTGTGCTGGGCTTGCACAAGAGTCAGGCAAATTTCGAGATCGCAAAAAAAGAAAATGAAGTAATATTTCTGGAGGAAAATTACAAAGAGACGTATGCGGGCTTCGATCCAAGTGCGCCCGAATCGCTTATTGGCCTTACATTGATGCAAGAGGAGTATCTGGACCAGAGCATCCTGCTGGCGAGTTTGATACAGAATAACTTTACCAACACCTTGAAACGTAAAGACCGTAGTGTGAAACAGGCAGGTTTTTGGGTGCTTCACAACACCTACATGCCCAGTGTACTTATAGAAACAGGTTTTCTTAGCAATAACGACGAAGGAGCCTACCTTAATTCAAAGAAAGGGCAACAGGAAATGGCCGATCAAATTGCCAAGGCGATCCTATCCTATCAAAATAGCTTGGCGATTGCAACTACTAAATCTCAAAATCCGGTTATTGAAGAAGACGAGATCGACAAGGCCATAGAAACCACTGAAGAAAAGATCTATAAAGACGTGACATTTAAAGTTCAACTTGCAGCCAGCAGTAAAAAGATTGATACCAAACCTTCAAATTTTAAAGGCTTGAAGGAGATAAGCAGAGAGAAAGAAGACGGTCTTTTTAAATATTACTACGGAGAAACGTCAGACTATCACAAGATCGAGCTTATGAAAGCCTTTGCACGCGAAAAAGGATATTCCTCCTGTTATGTCGTTGCCTTCAAAAACGGTAAAAAAGTTAAACTTTCGGATGTCTTAAATTCCGAAGATAAATAAAGGGCTTTTTCTATATTTATTTCTAAATTTGTTTTCAACGAAAACAATACCCCTTGAGACTATCTAGAGAAGTTAAAACCGGAATTCTTGCTATTGGCGCCATCTTGCTGTTTATCTTTGGGTACAGCTTTCTGAAAGGCACGAATTTGCTTGAGAAGCACCGTACTTTTTACGTGAAATACCAAAATGTCGAAGGCTTGGCTAAGTCGGCTCCGGTGACAATCAACGGATTGAAAGTTGGAAAAGTTCAAAACATCGACTTTGCAAATCAGGCAGGTGGTCTTATCGTGGAATTTACGGTAGAAAAGGACTTCGATTTCTCCCGGAACAGCCTGGTTCGTATTTACAGTAGTGGTTTGATTGGGGGGAAGTCACTAGGTATCTTTCCTACCTACGATGTAAATACCATCGCTCAGTCCGGAGATACCCTTAAAGGCGAGATAGAAAAAGGTATGTTGGATGCCGTGACAGAGCGATTGGGTCCATTGGAAAATAAGGTGAACAATACGCTGGCTACAGTAGATACGCTCTTATTAGCTTTTACCGATATTGTTGATGAGCCAACCAGAAATAATCTACGTGAAGCCATTCAAGGTCTAAATCGCACCCTCGCTTCATTTAACAGTGTCACCCAACGTATGGACGGATTGCTGGCAGAGAACAGCGATAAATTAAGCCGAACCTTTACCAACCTTGATACCACCGCCGAGAATTTTGCAAAATTATCCGATTCACTTGCACAGATAGAAACCGGAAAGATGGTAGCCGATATGCAAGCCGTAACCGAACAGCTAAATGATATCGTTACGCGTATCAACAGTGGAGAAGGGAGTGTTGGTAAATTACTGAAGGATGACAAATTATACGAGAACCTTGAAGGTGCGTCCAAACAATTGGAGCAACTAATGCAAGACTTGAAACTTAATCCAAAACGATACGTTCATTTTTCACTTTTCGGTAAACGACCCAAAGAATATAGTCCGCCGGAAGATCCCAACCAATAGAACATGCAGTACATTCCTAATATAGTATTCCTTATCGCCCTAATAGCGGGTATTGGTTATTTCACAAAGAATATCCGAAAGATCATTCGCAATATAAAATTGGGACAGGAGGTAGATGCTTCCAATCAAAAGGCAGAACGTTGGGGAAATGTAGTGCGTATCGCCCTAGGGCAATCTAAAATGGTCGTACGCCCTGTATCGGGACTTTTACACATTATAGTCTATGTAGGCTTTATTGTTATCAATATAGAGGTGCTGGAAATAATTATCGATGGGCTCTTCGGGACACATCGTGTTTTATCGGGAATGGGTGTCGTCTACGATTATTTGATAGCCACTTTCGAGATCCTGGCTCTTTTAGTGTTGGTGGGTGTCATACTCTTTTGGACACGACGTAATATTCAAAAGATTAGACGCTTCTGGGCTCGTGAAATGACAGAGTGGCCCAAGAATGACGCAAACTATATACTTTATTTCGAAATGGTTTTGATGGTGCTTTTTCTCACCATGAACGCCGCAGACCTCCAACTACAGCGTATTGGAGCAGCACACTACACTCAAGCAGGCATGTTTCCTGTGAGCCAATATATCGTACCGTTGCTGGAAGGATTTTCTGAAAGTACGCTCATCCTTATCGAACGCACAGCGTGGTGGCTACATATTTTGGGGATCTTAGTTTTCTTGAACTATCTCTATTTCTCCAAGCATTTGCACATTATTTTGGCATTTCCGAATGTCTACTTCGGAAAAGTGGTGCCGAAAGGAAAATTTAAGAATTTAGAATCGGTAACCAATGAAGTAAAACTCATGATGGACCCAAATGCCGATCCGTTCGCGGCTCCGGCTGAAGGTACTGAAGCACCTGCGAAGTTTGGAGCAAGCGATGTCATGGACCTAAACAGGATCCAATTGCTCAATGCCTACACCTGCACCGAGTGCGGACGCTGTACCAGCGAGTGTCCGGCCAATCTAACCGGAAAAAAATTGTCGCCCCGTAAGATCATGATGGATACGCGTGATCGTTTGGAGGAAGTAGGTAAGAATATTAATGCGAATGGCGAATTCAAACCCGACGGCAAACAACTGTTGGATGATTATATCCTTAGGGAAGAATTATGGGCGTGCACTACCTGTAACGCCTGTGTGGAAGCCTGTCCGGTAAGTATCGACCCGTTGTCTATAATTATGGACATGCGTCAATATTTGGTCATGGAACAATCGGCTGCTCCCAATGAGCTAAACGTTGCTATGACCAACATAGAGAATAACGGGGCCCCATGGCCCTACAATCAAATGGATCGACTTAATTGGAAGAACGAATAAATGAAATCGGAGAAAGTAAATAAATTATTACGAGATACGCATATAAATGGTGAACACGTTAGTCCTGTACTGCCTAAAGATGTCAAGAACTATTTGATCGATATCGATGGGACCATTACCGACGACATTCCCAATGAGGAACCTGAGCGAATGGCCACCTGTGAGCCTTTTCCCGATGCCTTACGAACGTTGAATAAATGGTACGATCAAGGTCATATTATTTGTTTTTTCACTTCCCGAACCGAAGAGCACCGCGAAGTAACAGAAACGTGGTTGAACCAACACGGTTTCAAATACCACAGCCTGCTAATGGGAAAACCCCGTGGAGGAAATTACCATTGGGTGGACAATCATTTGGTGAAAGCTACCCGCTATAAGGGCAAATTCACAGATTTAGTTGAAAAAGAAGTGACCATTCAGGTTTTTAAAGAATAAAGAGTACACACATGAGTGAACCAATAAAAATACCAACGATGGCCGAATATATGGCGCAAGGAAAACAACCCGAAGTGTTGTTTTGGGTGGGCTGTGCCGGAAGTTTTGATGATCGTGCCAAGAAGATTACCAAGGCGTTTGTAAAATTATTGCATAATGCCAACGTGGAGTTTGCTGTCTTGGGAACCGAAGAAAGTTGTACAGGAGATCCGGCAAAACGCGCGGGGAACGAGTTTTTGTTCCAAATGCAGGCTATGGGCAATATAGAGGTGTTAAATGCTTACGAAGTACAAAAGATCGTAACTGCTTGTCCGCATTGCTTTAACACCATTAAGAACGAATATCCGGAATTGGGCGGTTCGTACGAGGTGGTGCACCACACACAATTCCTGAAAGATCTTTTAGCTGAAGGCCGACTGCGAGTGGAGGGTGGAAAATTCAAAGGGAAACGAATTACATTCCACGACCCTTGTTATTTGGGGCGTGCCAATGGTGAATATGAAGCACCTCGGGAGCTTCTGGAAAAACTGGAGGTAGAGCTTGTAGAAATGCGGCGTTGTAAGTCCCGCGGACTCTGTTGTGGGGCCGGGGGAGCACAAATGTTCAAAGAAGCAGAACCGGGCGATAAAGAAGTGAATATAGAGCGTACCGAAGAAGCCATGGAAACACAGCCCGACATTATTGCAGCCGGTTGTCCCTTCTGTAATACCATGCTAACCGATGGCGTAAAAGGAAAAGAAAAAGAAGGCGATATACAAGTAATGGATGTCGCAGAGATGATTGCCAATGCTGAAGACTTATAATCATGTTGACCGATTTTAACAACTTACCCGACGATTCACGTGTGTGGATCTACCAAGCGAATAGAAAACTAACCGATGACGAATTAGCTATCATCCATGATAAAACAGCAAAGTTCTTGGAGGCGTGGACGGCACATGGAACCGATCTGGAAGCCGGTTTCGAGCTAAAATACAATCGGTTTATTGTGATTGGCCTTAACCAAGAGAATGCTTCAGCTTCAGGATGTAGCATCGATGCTTCAGTACGATTCATTCAGTCGTTAGAGAAAGAATTTGAAGTAGACCTGCTTGACAAGATGAATGTCACATTCTATTCCGGAGATTTCATAGCGTATAAGCCTTTGACCGATTTCAGAAAAATGGCAAAAGCACGTTCTGTCTCTCCCAATACCGTGGTATTCAACAACCTGGTGAATACAAAAGCCGAATACTTGGAAAACTGGGAAGTTCCTGCAAAAGAAAGCTGGCACAATCGATTTTTAGCATAGTTTTTGTACCTTTCAGTATATGAAAAAATTGCTTGCAACCTCACTTCTTGCACTCGTTCTATTCCCTGTATTTTCACAGCAAATTAATCCATTAATCGTTAAGGAGGACTTCCCGAATCAGCAAAAATGGGTCGATAGTATCTATGGTAACATGTCCCTTCAGGAAAAGATCGGACAATTGTTTATGGTCGATGTGTTTTCCAGTGATCCTACCTCTAAAACCGATAAAGTGAAAGACCTAATTGCCAATCAATACATTGGCGGTGTTATCTTTTCGAAAGGAGGCCCTATGCGGCAAGCCAAACTAAATAACGAGTTTCAAGCCGCTTCAAAAATACCACTTATGGTTGCCATGGATGCCGAATGGGGACTCGCCATGCGTTTGGATTCTACCTTTGCATATCCTTGGAATATGACCCTGGGAGCCATTAAAGATAACCGTATTGTTGAAAAAATAGGAGAACGTATTGGGGAGCATTGCAAACGTTTGGGAGTGCACATCAATTTCGCTCCCGTGACCGACATTAACACGAATCCGAAGAATCCCATTATCGGGAACCGTTCGTTTGGCGAAGACAAAGACAATGTTACCGAAAAGGCTCTGGCATTTATGAAGGGAATGCAGCGTGCCGGGATTTTGGCAAATGCAAAACATTTTCCCGGTCATGGGGATACCGATACCGACTCCCACAAGACGCTGCCCACGATCAACTTTAGCAAAGAGCGAATTGACAGTATAGAACTTTACCCTTATAAGCGTCTTATCAACAACGGACTGAGCAGTGTGATGGTTGCGCATTTAAACGTTCCATCGCTGGAAGAACGTAGCGATTATCCATCTTCCATTTCCAGAACAATTGTTTCAGGAATTCTTAAAGGTCAATTGGGTTTTAACGGACTTATTTTTACCGATGCCCTTAATATGAAGGGAGCTTCCAACTTTTCATCACCCGGGGAGATTGATCTGGCTGCATTTCTAGCCGGGAATGACGTTCTATTGATTTCTGAAGACATCCCAAAAGCGCACCAACTCTTAGTGAATGCCTATCGCGAAAAAGTGATCACTGAAGAACGCCTGGAGCATTCCGTAAAAAAAATTCTGTACGCGAAATATAAGGTGGGGCTCCACGATTATGCTCCAGTAGATACTAATTATTTAATCGAAGAACTCAATACAGTACAGGACGCTGTTCTGTATGAGGAATCCATGGAGAAAGCACTTACTGTTTTAAAGAATGAACAAGATATTCTACCCATCAAAGACCTTCAAAAAAGTTCCATTGCCTACGTCAATTTTGGTGATGACGACGGCAGTGCGTTTTTGGACCAATTGCAACAATACGCACAAGTGGATTGGGTCAAGGCAGATGACTTGGACAGTTACATAAAGAAATTAGCAACCTATACCCACGTGATTATTGGTTTTCATAAGTCGAATGCATCACCATGGAAAGACTACGAGTTTACTGAAAATGAATTGGTCTGGATCTATGAGATCGCACGTACCAACAAGGTTATTTTGGATGTATTTGCCCGTCCATACGCTCTTTTAAACCTGAGAAGCCGTGCCAATTTTGAAGGGATTGTGCTCTCGTATCAAAACAGCGAAGTGAGTCAGCAACTGTCGGCTCAATTAATTTTTGGAGCGAGAAAAGCGAACGGTCAGTTGCCGGTTTCATTGGGACCCGATTTTCCGCTGCATACTTCTATTGAAACGAATAGTATGAATCGTTTACAGTACGGTACTCCAGAAAGTGTAGGTATGAACAGCTTTACCCTGCATAAAATAGATTCGCTTGCTCGCACGGGGATCTATGGCGGTATGACCCCGGGAATGCAAATATTGGTAGCCCGTAAGGGGAAAGTAGTTTATCAAAAGAATTTTGGGTACCACACTCAGGAAAACAAGAATGCCGTAAAGAACGATGATGTGTATGATGTGGCATCACTTACCAAAATACTCGCAACATTACCGTTGGTGATGGAACTTGTAGATCGGGATGTTCTTTCTATGGATACCAAGCTTTCTGAAATGCTCCCGGAATACAAGAATTCAAATAAAAAAGATATCACCCTTAAAGAGATCCTTACGCACACGGGCAGACTACAGGCGTGGATACCATTTTACATTGGAACCTTGGACACATTAACCAAACAACCCGCAGCAAAATACTATTCCAAATCACCTTCTGAAACATTTGGTTTGCCAGTGGCGGAAGACTTGAATATGCGTACCGATTATCAGGATTCCATATACAATATCATCCGAACGAGTGAATTGAGGGACCGGCCGGGATATAAATACAGCGACCTGCCGTACTATATCCTGAAAAAATACCTGGAAGAATTCTACGGAACGCCTTTGGACAAGCTGGTACAGCGAAATTTATATGAGCATCTTGGTGCCAATTATACCACGTACAATCCGCTTCAAAAATTCTCAAAGATCGATATCGTTCCAACAGAAGACGATTACAGCTTTCGTATGCAGAAAGTTCACGGTTATGTGCATGACCAAGGGGCAGCCATGTTAGGAGGAGTAGGGGGTCATGCAGGACTTTTCAGTAATGCCAACGACATCGCGAAGATTATGCAGATGTATCTTTGGAAAGGGTTTTATGGCGGAAAGCGATTCTTTAAACCACAAACCTTGGACGCCTTCAATACATGCTATTACTGTGAAAGCGATGTACGGCGCGGTGTCGGGTTCGACAAACCGCAATTGGGTGATGTTGGCCCAACCTGCGGCTGTGTCTCCATGACCAGTTTTGGGCATAGCGGGTTTACGGGAACATTAACTTGGGCAGACCCTGAAGAAGAGATTGTTTATGTATTTTTATCGAACAGAACCTATCCCAGTGCCGACAACCGCAAACTAATTGGAAGTAATTTGAGAAGTAATATTCAATCCGTTATATACGATGCTATCGATTTTAAAAACACCGACCTATGAAAATTGCGATAGTTTGTTATCCAACCTTTGGAGGAAGTGGCGTTGTAGCAACCGAATTGGGTATTGCCTTGGCAGAGCGAGGTCATGAGATTCATTTTATTACTTACAATCAACCGGTAAGGTTGGAACTGGTTTCGCATAACATCCATTATCATGAAGTAACCGTCCCGGACTATCCATTGTTCCATTATCAACCGTATGAATTGGCCTTGTCAAGCAAATTGGTGAACATGGTGAAACTATATGGAATCGAACTGCTTCATGTTCACTATGCCATACCGCATGCGTACGCAGGATATATGGCCAAGAAAATGCTCGAAGAAGAAAACATCTATATCCCCATAGTAACCACTCTTCACGGAACTGATATAACACTGGTAGGAAATCACCCATTCTACAAGCCGGCCGTAACCTTCAGTATTAATAAAAGCGAAGTGGTAACGTCAGTTTCTGAAAGTCTTAAAGAAGATACACTTCGATTGTTCGATATCACCAATGAAATAGACGTGGTCCCAAACTTTATTGATGTTGCGAAGCACGACAACCCTTATACCGACTGTCAAAGGGATCTAATGGCAGATAAGAATGAAAGAATCATTACACACATAAGTAACCTACGCCCCGTAAAACGTGTCATGGATGTCATTGAGATCTTTGACCGTATTCAGAAAAAAATACCGGCCAAGCTTATCATGGTAGGAGAAGGTCCCGAAAAAGAAGCGTGTGAGGCGTTGTGTGTTAAGAAGGGGATTCAGGAAAAAGTATTATTTTTAGGGAACAGCAGCGAGATCAATAAGATTCTGTGTTTTACAGACCTCTTTTTGTTGCCTTCAGAAAAAGAGAGTTTCGGTCTTGCAGCCTTAGAAGCAATGGCCTGCGGTGTTCCTGTGATCTCCAGTAATACCGGCGGATTGGCTGAAGTGAATGTACAGGGGGTAAGCGGGTATTTAAGCGATGTAGGTAATGTAGATGAGATGGCTGCAAATGCTTTACAGATTTTAAAAGATGAAAAAACCTTATCGCAATTCAAGAAGCAAGCTAAAGAAGCTTCACGAAAATTCGACACAAAAAATGTAGTACCCTTATATGAAACTGTTTATGACAAAGCCTTTCAGAAAATATAGTAAAGTACTCATTATACTTTGTGCGGTGCTATTAAGTTTCTTGTGGAGCTGTAAAAGCAGTACGAATAATTCGAAACCGTCAATAACAGCTTCCATAGATTTTACTGTTTTAGAAAAAGGCAGCCACGGTAACTTTACTAATAAACAAGAACGTATTATATCTGATCAAATAACACTGCAAGACATATATAATACTATTAACGGTACACGAAAACCCGGCCTTCCTGTGCCCGAAGTGGACTTCTCGAAATACCAAGTCGCATTTATCACATCCGGGGAACGTTCTACCGGAGGATATTCAATCGCCATTGATACTATTGTGAGGGAAGAAGAACAAACCATTCTATATATTGGTGGTGAATCTCCCAAGCCCGGTGACTACGTTACCACGGTGATCACAGCTCCATTCATTCTTGTAAAGTTCGAAAAGCAATCTGTGCCGGTGGTCTTTAGATATTCCTTGCATAAATAATACGGCGTTCACTCAAACCCAATAAAAAAACCCGCAACTTGCGGGTTTTTATTATCTATGTTGCACTATCCTCAAAATTGATAGCGAATTCCTAAAGCAATGTCGAAATCGACATCATCATTGAAATCTCCAAAACCAATTTCAGGTCTAAAGTCCAGTGACAACAATAACGGAATATCAAAATCGTATTCGATCCCGATATCCCCGGCAGCGTAGAGATACGTTTCTGTGTCGTCATTAAATCCCGGAAAATCATCATCAAAGTCTACCTGTGCGACACCACCACCAACACCAACATACCAGTTAAAGCCTCCGTCGAGATTCCAAACCCATTGGTACAGTCCGGTGAGGCGGTAAGCATCAAAATTTTTACTGCTGCGCCATCCCAGATCCAATTCAAGTCGGTTATTGTCACCTAGTCCCCGTTGATAACTGATCTCGGTCCCGAAACCATCACTGTCACCAAGGCGAAGACCCAAGGCATTCTTAGCTACAGTTTGAGCTTCAGCCTGCATAGAGAAGGCAACTATTGTAATCATTACTAAAAGTACTTTTTTCATAAACATTTGTTTAGGGTTGTTAATTGAATAAAAGTAGGCCTATTATAGATGGTAACATGTTAAGACTCTCCGAAAAATTAATTTGTATTATAGAAAGTTTTGTTAAAGAAATGCCCCATGTTTGTTACATTTACGGTCATGGAATGGGAAAAGCTCCTACATCATTTGGCTGTACGATTGGATGGCGATCTCTTTTGGGACAAACTGCATAGATCGATCTATGCTACCGATGCTTCAGTATATCGAAAAACTCCCTTAGCTGTGGCTTTTCCGCGTAGCGTAGAAGATATTCAATGTCTTGTACGATTCGCTTCAGAAAATAAGACCTCACTCATTCCCAGAACCGCAGGAACTTCCTTGGCCGGTCAATGCGTAGGGGAAGGTATTGTGTTAGATGTATCCAAATATTTCACAAAGATCATAGCTGTGGATACACATGCTAAGACGGTGACCGTACAACCGGGTGTGATTCGTGACGATTTAAACAGGGTTCTTGAACCCTACGGACTTTTTTTTGGGCCCAATACATCCACCTCCAACCGTTGTATGATAGGAGGGATGGTAGGCAATAATTCCAGTGGTACTACCTCCATTCAATACGGCGTTACCCGTGATAAGGTTCGCAGGCTCTCAGTAGTTCTTTCCAATGGCGATCTGGCAGAATTCGGACCTCTCTCTAAGACTGAATTTCACAAGAAAGCACAAACCGATTCTTTTGAAGGATCCCTTTATAGGATGCTCTTTTCGGAATTGTCTTCGGAAAAAGTGCAACAAGAGATCAGAAAAGAATTTCCGAAACCCGAAATCCACCGAAGAAATACCGGCTATGCTGTTGATTCGTTGCTCGATTCGGAAGTATTCTCAAACTCTGAAGCTGCTCTCAATCTTTGTACACTTCTTTGCGGAAGTGAAGGCACCCTTGCCATTACTACAGAGATCGTGCTTCAACTGGATGAACTTCCACCCCGGCATTCGGCTATGGTAGTTGCGCACTATGAAACCCTTCGCAACTGCTTGAATGATGTAAATGTGGTCATGGAACACAACCTCTACAGTTGCGAAATGATGGACGATGTGATTCTAAATTGTACGAAAAAGAATAAGAAGTATGAGTCCTATCGCTTCTTTGTGGAAGGAGCTCCAAAGACCTTATTGATGCTGGAATTAAGGTCCAATGATCCTGCCGATCTTACCTTCCAAACAAACGCATTGTTACAATCGCTGCAAGCTTCGGCCCAAAGTTACAGTGCCCCGGTATTGACAGGAGACGCTATCGATATGGCTATGGAGTTGCGAAAAGCGGGTCTCGGTTTGTTAGGAAACATGGTGGGAGATGCCAAGGCGGTTGCCTGCATCGAAGATACTGCTGTGGCTTTATCAGATTTGCCTTCCTTTATTGGAGCATTTTCCGACCTTATGGAACGCTATGGCCAGCGTGCCGTATATTATGCTCACGCAGGCGCAGGTGAATTGCATTTAAGGCCTATTTTAAACCTTAAAAAAGCGGAAGATGTGTCCTTCTTCAGAAAGATTACTACCGACGTTGCCATGCTGACAAAAAAGTACAAAGGCTCGTTTTCGGGAGAACATGGAGATGGTATCGTACGAGCCGAATTTCTGCCCATGCTCATTGGACAAGAAAACTACCGCTTATTGCAACGCATTAAACAAGCGTTCGATCCTAACACCCTATTCAATCCAGGAAAGATTGTAGATGCCTATAAAATGGACGAATCCTTGCGCTATGAAGTGAACCGGAAAGAACCAAAAGTAAGCACGTACTTCGATTTTGAGGATTCGGGCGGGCTACTGCGCATGGCCGAAAAATGTAACGGTAGCGGGGACTGCCGCAAACCTGCGTCGGCCGGAGGTACGATGTGTCCCAGCTATCATGCTACTTTAAATGAAAAGGACACCACTCGGGCCAGAGCCAACGCTTTACGAGAGATGCTCACGCATCCCGAAAGCGCAAATGCTTTTGATTCGGAAGTGCTTATGGAAGTATTCGATCTTTGTATAGGTTGCAAAGCATGTGCGAGCGAATGTCCCAGCAATGTGGATATGGCCACTGCTAAGATAGAGTTCTTGTATCAATACCAGAAAATTCACGGCATAGCCTCATCTAACAAGCGCTTCGGAAGAAGTTCATTTTACAACAAACAGGCGGCACGTATTCCGGTAATTTCGAATTGGATAGTAGGGCATCCTTGGATCGCTAAACAGATCAAGCAGTGGAGCGGTATTGCACCACAGCGGGATCTGCCTAAAGTATCAAGTAAAAGTTTCAGTAAGATTTACAAAAAGCATTACAATCAATTACTTACGGAAAATAAAGTATTGCTTTTTGTGGATGAGTTCAGCAACTATTTGGAGGCACAAATTGCGCTGGACGCCTATGAATTGCTTACCGGATTGGGATACACCGTCACAGTTGTAGATACGTTGGACAGCGCCCGTGCGCTTCTTTCCAAAGGGATGCTGGATGAAGCAAAAACCGAAGTGGATAAGAATATCGCATCTTTGAAGAGCTTGGTTTCTGAAAGTACGCCCTTACTTGGTATTGAACCTTCCGCAATTTTGGGGCTTCGGGACGAATATCTTCGTTTAGCGAGCGATCGGTCTTCGGCTGAAAAAATAGCCAAT
The DNA here is from genome assembly GCA_002696485.1 of Altibacter sp. Lineage (GTDB taxonomy): Bacteria > Bacteroidota > Bacteroidia > Flavobacteriales > Flavobacteriaceae > Altibacter. The sequence continues at coordinate 62,460 of NZTP01000093.1, forward strand.
CACGCCTTCTTGATCGAAGAATTCCTCGCTTCAGAGATAACAAAAGGAAATATTACCGCTAAACAATTTACTTCCGAAGCAAAAGAAATAAAGATCCACGTGCATTGTCATCAAAAAGCACTTAGCAATCAAAAGGTCACATTCGACCTACTAAACCTTCCCGAAAATTATACTCCTACCATTATTCCATCCGGATGTTGCGGTATGGCAGGCAGTTTTGGCTATGAAAAGGAACATTATAATCTCAGTATGAACATAGGGGAACGTATACTGTTTCCGGCAATTCGCAAAGCTTCACAGGATACTATTATTGCTGCGAATGGCACCAGTTGCAGACATCAAATACTAGATGGCACCACGAAAAAAGCACTTCATCCTGTAACTATTTTGCGACATGCGCTTTTACCCGGGAATTAAATTGGGAACGCACTATAAGCAGAAAAAGCAGAAATAAGAGTGGAAATATCAACCTCTTCTGTAGCTTGCCATTCATCGGGATTGGGAATGCGCTTTTTGGTGTTAAAATGAAACAAATGCCAACGCTCATTGTTATATTCCAGTGCTGTTAGGTTCTCAACCCAGTCGCCACTGTTCATGTAAATACAATTGCCATTTTCCGTCACCACCTTTTTAATGGCGGGTTGATGTATATGCCCGCAGATCACAAAATCATATCCATTTTCAATCGCGAGCTCAGATGCTGTTGCTTCAAAATTCGATATAAATTTTACAGCGCCTTTTACATTGTCCTTTATTTTTTTGGAGAGCGAATATTTCTCTCTGCCCATACGTTCCAGCAGGGTATTGGTCATTCTGTTTAAAAGAATTAGCAGGTCGTATCCCCAACCTCCTAATTTGGCAAGCCATTTGGCGTGTTGTATTGAGACATCGAAGACATCGCCGTGAAAGAACCAAGCTCTTTTACCATCCAGGCTAAGCACCAACTTATCCAGTACCCGAATATTACCCATCTTGGTTCCTGTAAAGCGTCGCATCTTCTCATCGTGATTACCGGTAAGGTAATAGACCTGGGTCCCTTTGGCCGCTAAGGCAAAGATTTTCTTGATGACTAACAAGTGTGCTTTTGGAAAGTACCGTTTTCTAAACTGCCAAATATCCACAATGTCCCCATTGAGGATCAATTTCTTAGGCTTTACCGTATTCAAATAATGCAACACCTCTTTCGCATGACATCCGTAGGTTCCTAAATGGAGGTCTGACAAGACCACAACTTCAACTTTTCGTTTCAAGAGCAATAGTTTAATACAAAGGAATTTAAACAGCATCAAATTGATTTTACAGCAGTGTTATCATTCCTTATACTGAAAGTTATGTTTGAGTTTGCAATGTTTCTGAAACATTAAGCAAAGAGTTTATTTTTAGGATTCAAATAGAACATTTACATTTGTTCAAAATGCGATAATGGCAGGAAATTCCTTCGGAACGGTTTTTAAACTTACGAGCTTTGGCGAATCGCATGGCGCCGCCATAGGTGGTATCATAGAGGGATGTCCGGCGGGAATTAAGATCGATCTAGAAGCAATTGCCTTAGAAATGCAACGAAGAAAACCGGGACAGTCGGCCATAGTAACCCAGCGAAAGGAAGAAGATGAAGTAGAATTTCTTTCCGGTATTTTTGAAGGCATCACGACAGGCACCCCCATTGGATTCCTCATAAAGAATACCAATCAGAAATCGAAGGATTACTCCCACATTAAAGATACGTACAGACCGTCTCACGCCGATTTCACGTACGATAAGAAATACGGTACTCGCGATTATCGTGGAGGGGGCCGTTCTTCGGCGCGGGAGACCGCTTGTAGGGTCGTTGCCGGTGCCATTGCAAAACAACTCTTAAAAGATATTTCGATTACCGCCTATGTTTCGGGCGTGGGAGAATTACAACTTTCAACGCCTTATCAAGAATTGGATTTTTCAGAAATAGAAAAAAATCCGGTCCGCTGTGCCGATCCTGTCATGGCTACTGCTATGGAATCTTATATCAAACAGGTACGCAAACAAGGGGATACCGTAGGTGGTGTGATCACATGCGTAATCCAAAATGTTCCGGTTGGTCTGGGAGAACCTGTGTTCGACAAGTTACATGCACAACTAGGGAAAGCCATGTTATCCATCAACGCCGTAAAAGGTTTTGAGTACGGAAGTGGTTTCGAGGGAACACGTCTTCAAGGAAGTGTACATAACGATGCATTCAATGCGGATGGAACTACCAAAACCAATTACAGTGGGGGCATACAGGGTGGGATTAGTAATGGGGAAGATATCTACTTCTCGGTTGCTTTCAAACCTGTGGCTACACTCATGCAAAAGCAAGCGACCATCAACAAAAAGGGCGAAGCCGTCGAAATGCAGGGGAAGGGCAGACACGACCCCTGTGTCGTGCCCCGCGCCGTGCCTATAGTGGAAGCAATGGCGGCCCTTGTCTTAGCAGATTTTTGGTTATTAAACCGGGTTTCTAAAATGTAAATATTAATACGTAATTTAACGCCTTTCAACATCGAAAAATAAACAACACCTATGAAAAAATTAGCACTGCACTGGAAGATCATTATCGGATTGGTATTGGGTATTATTTGGGCCTTGCTGTCCAGTCAGTTGGGATGGAGCGCCTTTACGATCAATTGGATCGCACCCTTTGGTACTATTTTTATCAATTTACTGAAATTGATCGCGGTTCCTTTGGTATTGGTTTCTATTATTAGTGGTGTAGCGAATATTGGTGATGCCGGAAGTCTGGGCCGCATGGGTGGAAAAACATTACTTGCCTATTTGGTCACTACTGTTTTAGCGGTAAGTTTGGGATTGGCACTTGTAAATGTGATCAAGCCCGGAAAATTAGTAGATGAACAAAGTCGTATCGACAATAGAATTAGCTACGAGCTTTGGGCGAGTTCGCAAGGGTATCAAATTAAGGACGGTATCAATTATCTGCAAGAACCCGAATTTTTTGAACGTGCGCAACGTATCACAGAGCTATCCAAAAGTGAATTGCAGGATGCTGCGGTTACCGAAAAAATGAAAACTGCCGATGAGACGAAAGACGCTACTCCGTTGCAACCTCTGGTAGACCTCGTGCCACAGAATTTTTTCTTATCCTTAACAGATAACGGGTTGATGTTACAGATCATTTTCTTCGGCTTGTTCTTTGGCGTGTGTTTATTATTGATCCCTAATGAAAAGTCTCAGGCCGTTACCAGTTTTATGGATAGTGCCATGGAGGTCTTTCTTAAAATGGTGGATCTTACAATGCAGGCTGCGCCCTTCTTTGTTTTTGCGCTATTGGCAGGCGTAGTGAGTAAAATGGCCGGAGATGATATTAGCAAAGTATATGAAATATTTAAAGGATTAAGCTGGTACTCATTAACGGTCTTTTTAGGCCTTATGCTTATGATATTCGTGGTGTATCCAACTATATTAAAGCTGTTTGTTAAGAAGATTCCTTATACCGGCTTTTTTAAGGCGATGAGCCCTGCACAAACGCTAGCATTTTCCACCTCGAGTAGTGCCGCTACCTTACCGGTGACCATGGAATGTGTGGAAGAGAATCTGGGGGTGGATAAAAAGATAACCAGTTTTGTGTTGCCAATTGGTGCTACCGTGAACATGGACGGAACTTGTTTGTATCAAGCCGTAGCTGTTGTTTTCTTGGCTCAACTTCACATGATCGATCTCACTTTGGGTCAGCAGTTGACCATCGTACTTACTGCAACCCTTGCGTCTATTGGCTCTGCTGCTGTGCCCAGTGCCGGATTGGTGATGTTGATCATTGTTTTGGACTCGGTAGGGTTAAATCCGGCTTGGATCGCGATCATCTTTCCTGTTGACCGTATCTTGGACATGTTCCGCACCGTTGTGAACGTGACCGGAGACGCTACAGTGTCAACGATTATCGCAAACGGGGAGGGGATGCTACAGTACGAACCTCAGGAGAATCCTACAGAAACATTTGACCTTGACTCGTAATATTTTAAAAATGTTTTAAATTTCATCATAATTTCATAACTTAGAAGTCCAACTTCCCGAGTATTTTTACCGTCCATTAAATAGTATAAGCGTCTTTAAATAAAGTGTGTGTTGCTTATTTATGGAAACAGTAAGCCCTCAATCGCTAGAATTTTGATCTGCTTATGATTTAAATGATCATGGCATGAAAAAATTTGTTTTCCTATTAATATGCAGTACTTGCTACCTCGGTCTTTCTCAAGTTGGAATTGGAACAGTTAATCCCAGCGATGCTGCTATGTTAGACATACACAGCACAACAAACAACGTGAACTACGGTGGTCTCATGCCGCCTAGGGTTCCCGGTCAGGCAGAACGTGATGCCATTCCTACCACGTCCAGCGATACAGGTTTATTGGTCTTTGTTGAGAGCACCGGCACCTTGGAGATTTGGAACGGAATCAACTGGGAGGTCATCTATACTCTTAGTACACAAGCTACAACAGCTGCAATTCAAGATTTTGACACCAATATTAGCTGGAACTATACATTAACTCCTGCTACGTACAACATAAACGATGATGTTTGGGATATTGTTACCACTTTGGGAGGCGGAACCGGAGCGATCGACCTTGTCTCTGGAAATTTCTTGGGCTGTCGTGATCTTGATAACCCGAATGGTGGGGGAAATTTCTTCCATGAAATTGCTTTTGTCAATGTGAATGTCTCTTCGCTAAACAATGCTCGAATTTCTTTTGACTACGATGTGTATCAATACGATGCCGGTGACGATATTCAGTATGAGGTCTATCACGACGATGTAAGTCAAGGGGTGATTACGATGGTCAACGGGGCGGGCAACCTTACCGTGGAAGGAACGGAAGTGATCAATGTACCAAATTCTGTCACGAACGTGCGTATTTCGCTACGTATCGAACAAAACGGCAATGATGATTTTGCCGGTTTCGATAATTTTAGAGTGTATGGCCAATAAGCACGGGAAAGGTTTTCAGATTATTCGATAATTGCTATCTTTAGTTTATAATCAAAACCAGCCTTTATGAACGTTTGCTTCATTATGTACCCTTGGGAAGAGATCAAACCCGAGGACGACTCAACACTTGCCATGATCCATGAGTTTGTAAAGCGCGGTCACGGCTTGGCAATCACAACACCGGCCAATTTAACGATACGTGACAGCGTTGCTTTTGCCTTTTCCAAATGTTACAAGAGAAAAGAAAAAATATCTTCCAGTTTAAAATCTTTTCATACACATGCCGAATTCTATGATGAAATGCTTCCCTTGGCGGGTTTTGATGTCATTATCCTACGAAGCAATCCGCCCCTGGACATGATCATGCTTAATTTTCTGGATTCTGTCAAAGACGATGTATTCATCATGAACGATTTGGATGGGATTCGGCGTGCCAATAACAAACTTTACACGGCTGTTTTTGAAGATGACAGCAACGAGATGATCCCACGTACGCATGTAACAAAGAACAAAGAATACTTAAAAAAGACTATTAAAGAAGGCCCGGACAAAATGATATTGAAGCCACTCAACGGCTTTGGAGGTTCGGGAGTCATCTTAATCGAGAAAAGCGCCATGCTAAGCATCAATTCGCTCCTCGATTTTTATATTGACAACCGCGATGGTACCACCAATTATGTGATTCTGCAGGAATATATTGAAGGTGCAGATCAAGGGGATGTACGTATCTTATTGCTGAATGGTAAACCTATTGGTGCGATGAAGCGTGTGCCGGGCGATGAGGATCATCGCTCGAATGTAAGTGCGGGTGGTTCGGTACAAAAACACACCTTATCCAAAAAAGAAAAGGAACTCTGCCGAAGAATTGGTCCGAAGCTGGTATCAGACGGGCTTTATTTTGTGGGAATCGATGTCATCAATGGAATGCTGGTAGAAGTGAACGTCATGTCTCCGGGGGGTATTACGTATATGAATCGTGTCTATAAAACAAGAGTTCAAGAAAAGATTATTGATTTTGTGGAAGATAAGGTGCTCGAGCGTGTATCTGCTTTCGAGCGTCGCCACAAACTTCGTAAACATGTAGATGAAGCGTAATGGAAAGGTTGATCGTTTCAGAAATCATTAAAAGGATACAACGTGAAGACTGTTTTGAAGCTGTTTCAGAAGACAATTCCTTTACGTTAAAGATCGACCGTTACGTGCCCTATGTGTGTGGTGCGGTGCATGACGGACACCAATTTAGGAAGGAACTGTGGGATAAATGCCTTCATACAGGGTACGATAGGTGGTTTGAAGAAGATCCCTGCACGAAAGATTTCATAGCCTCGCATCCTATCGTGATCGCCGGTAGAGATAGCCGGTTCGAATACGATCTTAACCGTGATCCTGAAAATGCTATCTTTGAAACCGCGTGGGGAAAAGAACTCTGGAAAGAACCGCTTTCCGAAGATGAACGACGTGTAAGTCTGGAGAAACACAGTGCCTTCTACAGTGTAGTGGAAGCATTGATGTGCAAAATGGAAGAAAAATTTGGAGCAGTAGTCGTATATGACATGCATTCGTATAACTGGCGACGATGGGATCGTGAAGTTCCCGTTATTAATTTAGGGACTACAAATGTGGATAATGAACGGTTTGGAAAAATTATAGAACGTTGGCGGCATAGCCTTTCGGAGTTGGTATTTCCCAATGGGTTGGAAGCTACTTCTAAGATTAACGATACCTTCTTCGGAAATGGATATTTTCTTAAATTCATTACCCAGAACTTCAAAAATACCTTAGTTTTGGCGACAGAATTCAAAAAGATATACTGTGATGAACGGCGGCAGGTTATCTATCCTGAAATGGTTTCAGCCATCGAAAAACAACTTCAGCAAAAGATAAAAGAACACGCCGATCAATTCTACAGTATGCATAAACCTGAGGCATGACCTATCTCCGCGTACTAACCGAAGCACATCCCAATCTATTTAAGATCGATCAAACTTTAAATAAATTAGTTCAAAAGATCGAATTGCTTAATTATATCAACCCGATCAATATTGAACAGGAAAAGCGAAATTTTTTTGCTTCCAAGTACAACATCAATCCGAATTTTAAATACCGAAAGATCGATTTTGATGCCCATAAGTTGCAACAGGCACTCTTTTCACAAGACATAGACAGTATTCGGGATCCGGAGACTCAAAAATTTTACCGGGATGTGATTTACGATTATTCCGGTTTGGTGCAATGCATCGAAACTATTGGAAAAGGCAGAAAATTCTATTACAACGCTCTTAAATCCTTTGGTACACCCACCCAAAAGGATGTTGAGAACGCGCAATTTATTTTACATTTTCAGGACGAGGAATACAACCAAGAGATGTTTCCTGTCTTTAGTGCCGATGAAGCCACGGAGTATTTTATGGAATTCTCAAAAAAATACGATTTTGAGGTTTCGATAAAGCATTCAACAAAAATTACGGCGGCAGCGATGGTACAGAACAATACCCAACGCATGTTGTTAAAGAAAAATCACCGGTTTAGTGCAAATCAATTAAAAGTGCTCGCCAATCATGAAATAGGCGTGCATTTGGTCACTACCTTCAACGGGATGAAACAATCTTTAAGGATATTTCATAACGGATTTCCTAACAATGTAGAAACGCAGGAAGGATTAGCGGTTTTTAGTGAATATATGAGCGATTGCCTCACGCTTTATCGTTTAAAGGAACTTTCGTATCGTGTTCTGGCTGCTGACAGTCTGCACAAGGGTTTTAGTTTTTGCGACACCTTCGATCTTTTGCACAATCAATATAAGTTGAATAGAGAAGAGGCGTATAATATTTCCTTGCGGGCCCACCGAGGGGGTGGTTTTACAAAGGATTATAAATATCTTACCGGACTTAAAAAAATATACGACCACTACAACGCGGGAGGTGATCTTTCGCTCCTGTTAACAGGAAAAGTGTCATTAAAGCACGAGCAGACCATACAGAAATGGCAAAAAGAAGGTCTCTCACAAAAAATTACCTATAAGAATGAGGCCTTCAACGCCAATACAAATTCCAACCAAACCATCGAGTTTATTCTTCAGAATTTAAAATAGAAAAGCAGGTAAAAATTTAATTTTACCTGCTTTTCCGGTATTAACTAATCTAGTCTAAAAAGACTACTCTTTAATAATCTGGTACGTTCCAATTTGTCCGTTTACGGTTGCTTTCAGGATATAGGTTCCTGTAGCAAGTCCCGAAACATCCAATTGCGAACTCGTAGCTCCGATCTT
>NZTP01000094.1 GCA_002696485.1 Altibacter sp.
ATTTAGTAGTAAGGATAACTCAAGAAATATTGGTGGAATAGTTGGGAATGGACGTTTTGAGAAGCAAATGATTTTATCTAAAAAAGCATTGTACCACGGTTTTCAAAACACAACCGATAAAGGTAATACTGGCATACACGAATTTGTTCATCTTATTGATAAAATAGATGACCAGACAGACGGTGTGCCAGAACGGTTATTAGAACATCAATATGCGATACCTTGGTTGAATTTAATCCATAAAGAGATGGAAGCGATAAATGATAATCATTCTGATATCCGGAAATATGGTGGAACAAATCAAGCTGAATTCTTTGCCGTTGCTTCGGAATACTTTTTTGAACGTCCGGATTTGCTTAAAAAGAAACATCCCGAATTATATAAGATGTTGGTTAAATGTTTTAATCAAAAGTCAATCAGTTTAAACATATAGGTCTTTCAACGAAAGTTATATGTCGTGTTAAAAAACATAGTTACAAGTTTTAAAATTTTATATATTTGTATTTGATGCAAAAACCGAAAAAAATAGCGGCATTTTTCTTTTTAGGCTTATTTAGCCTAATGTTACTGCATCAGGTTTTTCCACATTTGCATCATCAGCACGAGAAGGCGCATTCCCATTCAGATATGGCGCATTCTGGGGAGCACCACCATCATCACGATGATAGTTCCCAAGAAAAAGAAGATTCCACTTACGGTTTCTTCGATTTCTTTATGGATACACACATTCATTCCACGGTGTCCAGCGATATTGTCGTGCTTAAGAGACATACCATTGAGCAGCAGACTATCCTGGATGATAATGTTGTAAAAGCTACTTCTAATTTTCAATGGTTTTCTGTCATTGATAGTAGGCAAAACAATAAACCGCCACTTTATCATCCACCCAATAACTACTTTAATTCTTACCTCTCATCCCTCGATTTACGGGGTCCACCATCTTTAGGTTAATCGTTTAGGAATACCTACCGCTACGGCAGGTATCCTTTTATACTTTAAGATTAAACCTAAAATTTCAAACAATGAATAAATACATCGTGTCCGCAATTTGCGGATGCCTGTTCTTTGTTAATGGTTTCTCTCAAACTAAAAATGTAGAGGAACTGCTTAATGAAATTGAACAGAACAACACAGAGTTAAAAGGCTATCAATCATTCATTGAAAGCCAACAACTCGAAAACAAGAGCACCAATAATTTACCCGACCCACAGCTTTCAGGGTATTATTTGCCCTTTGGCGATAATGCGACGGGAAATTATACCGAATATGAAATATCGCAATCCTTCGAATTTCCGACGGTATATGGTTCGCGCAATAAATGGAACGACTTAAAGTCGATACAACTGCAAACGTCCTATGCTAAAAAAAGGCAGGAAGTCTTGTTGGAAGCAAAAACGGTATTGATTGAACTCGCTTTCCTTCAAAAGAAGAAAGCCATTGAAACCGAAAGAAGAACCCAGAGCAAACAAGTTTTCGACCAGATTCAAGAGCTTTATGACAAGGAGCAAGTCGGTATTTTGGATTTGAACAAGGCGAAAATCGCTTGGATTCAAGAGCAATTTGGAGTTGAACAAATAGAAAGCGAAATCCAAATTGTATTGTCCAAACTCAAAACCTTAAATGGCGGGAAAGCCATTGATGGTTTTACGTTAGGTATTGATTTATCTACCGAGGTTGCTGCCGTAGAAACGCTTTGGCAAGAAAAATTGTCAAACGACCCTTCTTTACAAGGTTTAAATGCTGCTGAAACGGCTTCGCTTCAAAAAGTTAAACTGGAAAAAAACAAGGTGCTACCAAATGTGGCACTTGGTTACAATTATCAGGGTGTTAGCGGCAGCAATTATTCAGGATTTTACGGTGGTCTTTCCATTCCGTTGTGGAACAGCAAGAACAAGGTAAAAGCGGCAGAAGCCGATTATGAATATCAGCAATCGAACACTCAAGTTATTACTGCTTCGCTCTATGCACAATTTCAGGAACTATACAATCGATATGAATTGATGCGCAAAAAATACAGTGAGTATCTAACTACGATGGGCAACTTAAATAGCGAACAACTACTCTTTAAGGCTTATATGTTGGGCGAATATTCATATATGGATTACTATGTCGAGCTTCAATTTTACCGAAATGCATTAGACAGAATGTTGCAGATGGAAAAAGAAATCCAAATGCTTCAGGCACAACTCTTAAAACATCAACTATAAATTTTAAAACATACAACTATGAAATCGAAGATTCACGAATACCAAAACAAATATTTAGCAATGAGTAAATTTTCAAAAATAATATTCGCAATAGCCATAGGCTCAATGATTACCGTAACCTCTTGCAGGGATACAAAAACCGAAAACACAGATGACCACGGCCACGAACACAATGCCGATGGCAGTCATATGGAGGATGAAGCCATAGAGCAAGAAGAATTTCAGGTGGAAAAAGATTCTATGGAGATGAAAAATGAAACTCACAAACACGATGATGGTTCTGAACACCACGACCATTAAAATCTAATAAATATAAAAGATGAAATATATAATAATAGTGCTTGCCTTTTTGGCAATGTCCTGTAATAACAAGGCAGAAGATGCACACGCTCATAATGAGGATGGAAGTCACGTGGGCGATGAAATTCCACGATTGAGCCATACTATCTGGACGGATAAAACAGAACTGTTTGTTGAGTTTCCTGCTTTGATAGTTGGAAATCCAAGCAAGTTTGCAGCCCACTTTACAGTTTTGGATAAACACCAACCAGTTCGGGAAGGCTCTGTAATGGTAAGTTTGATAAAAGATGGTCAAGGCATTAGAAATACGGTTGATGCACCTTCATCAGCAGGTATTTTTTCGCCTGCCATTCAGCCTAAAGAAGCAGGAAACTATCAATTGGTTTTTGAATTGAAAACACCCGATTATTTAGATAAAATCACAATTGATGATGTTACGGTATATGCGAATGCAGACGAAGCCTTCAAAGACTTGGGTTCAACAGAAGATGATGGAAGTATCTCGTTCTTAAAAGAGCAGGCTTGGAAAATCGATTTTCAGACTGCACCCGTTGTCAACGGCAAAATTTACGATGTCATAAACACTTCGGGTATATGGACACCTGCATCAGGTTCTGTAAAAACATTGGTGGCGAAATCCAATGGCGTAGTGGATTTTGCAGTAAATAATCTAACAGAAGGCACACAAGTAAAACAAGGTCAGTTATTAATCAATGTAAGTAGTCAGGGTTTGGCTTCTAATAATTTGAGTACCGAAATTGCCAATGCACGTTCCAACTTTGAACAGTCTAAAGCAGAATACGAACGAAAAAAGCAATTATACGAATCGAAGATTGTTCCTAAATCTGAATTCGAAAAAGTAGAAAGCAATTACAACATTGCAAAATCCAATTATCAAAGCCTTACATCAGGCGTATCTGGAGGCGCAAAGGAAATCCGTGCACCTTTTGATGGTTATATAACTTCAATTAATGCAGTCAATGGCGATTATGTTGACCAAGGTGCGGCTCTTGTAACTGTTGGAACACAACAATCGAGAGTACTAAAAACCCAAATAGCCCCTTCTTATGGGCTAACAATGGAAAATGCACAGGACATTTGGTATCAAACCAAAGATGGCCAATGGCGCAATATTGCAGCTTCTGGAGGTTCAATTCTTTCTATTGCTAAAGATGTAGATAACAACAGGCCACTTATTTCAGTATTTGCAAAGGTTAATGAAGATGTCGATATGCCCGAAGGTAGCTTGACGCAAGTACAAATTGCAATGGGAAGTGCTACCCAAAATACAATGATTCCTGTTAATGCATTATTGGAAGACTATGGAAGCTATTCAGTTATCGTTCAACTATCAGGCGAAAGTTTTGAAAGACGACCTGTTAAGATTGGAAAGCGCAATGGCGAAAATGTAGAGATACTGGAAGGTCTGCAAGTTGGCGAAGTGGTCGTAACGAACGGAGCGTATCAAGTTAAAATGGCTTCAATGTCCGGTTCTACACCTGCACACGGTCACGAACATTAAAATCGAGGAGAAATGTTAAACAAAATATTATCAATTTCACTTCAAAACAGATTGCTCATACTATTGGGAGCGGTTGCATTGAGTGTGTTGGGCGTGTATTATGCACGTACTATGAACGTGGATGTATTTCCAGACCTAACAGCACCTACTGTAACCATACTTACCGAAGCCCACGGAATGGAATCTGAAGAAGTAGAAAAATTAGTGACCTATCAACTGGAAACTGCAATGAACGGTTCGCCCAATGTGAGACGCATCCGTTCATCATCGGCAGCGGGAGTTTCCATTGTTTGGATAGAATTTGAGTGGGGAACCGATATTTATCGAGCACGACAAATTGTAAGTGAACGTATTCCAATGGTACGGGAAAATCTACCCGAAGGAATTGGAGCACCAACAATGGCACCCATTTCATCCATTATGGGCGAAATAATGCTTTTGGGAGTGACGTCAGACAGTCTTTCGCCGATGGAACTGCGAACCTTATCAGATTGGACAATCAGACCACGCATAAAAGCCATTGGTGGTATTGCAAATGTGGTGGTCATTGGTGGCGATTATAAGCAATACCAAGTATTTGCCAATCCTGAAAAGATGAAGTATTACGATGTGAGCCTATCAGAATTGGTAGAACACGTCAAGGAAGCAAACCAAAATGCGCCCGGTGGTATTATAAACCAATATGGCAATCAGTATATCATTAAAGGAAGCGGTAGAGCCTATGCGCTTGAAGATTTGCAGGAAGCAGTTTTAAAGGAAGTAAACGGTCAGACCATCAAAATAAAAGATGTGGCAACAGTTCAAATAGGAGCTGCCGATAAAATTGGCGATGGTTCATTAAATGCAAAACCCTCTGTGATTCTGACCATTTCAAAACAACCCGATGTGAATACCTTGGAGTTGACAGAACGTTTGGACGAAGCCATTGCAGACTTGGAAACTACCTTGCCAAAAGGTGTCAACATCAAAAGCCAAATCTTTAGACAGTCTGATTTTATCGATGCTTCCATTAGTAATTTGAATCAGACCTTATTGGAAGGTGCATTTTTTGTAATGATTATCCTCTTCATCTTTTTAATGAACTGGAGAACGACGCTCATTTCCTTGTTGGCAATCCCTATTTCATTATTGGTGTCTATCATTATTCTAAAATGGTTGGGCTACACTATAAATACAATGAGTTTAGGTGGTATGGCCATTGCCATTGGTGCATTGGTGGACGATGCAATTATTGATGTAGAAAATGTGTATAAACGTTTGCGTGAAAATATCAGAAAACCAAAAGCGGAACGGGAATCGACAATAAAAGTAGTGCGTGATGCATCTATAGAAATACGAAGTTCTATAATAATCGCAACGTTAATTATTATTGTCTCATTTGTTCCATTGTTCTTCTTAAGCGGAATGGAAGGTCGATTATTGCAACCGCTGGGAATAGCCTTTGTAACATCTGTATTGACCTCATTGATTGTTGCCGTAACAGTAACCCCAATTTTATGTTCTTATTTATTGGACAATGAGAAGCTTCTAAACAAACAAGCTGATGGTACAAAAGTAGAGCGTTGGTTGCAGAAACATTATGGCAACCTTTTGGAACGGGCAACACAAATACCCAAAACCATTATTGGCGTAACTGTGATTGCCTTTCTGTTAAGTCTTTTAGTGGTCACACAATTGGGAAGGAGTTTTCTTCCTGAATTCAACGAAGGCTCTTTGGTAATAAGTGTAGTTGGTCCACCCGGAATGTCTCTGGAAGAAAGCAATAAGACAGGAAAATTAATCGAGACTATTTTATTGGATATGCCCGAAGTAGAGGTCGTTACCCGAAGACAAGGACGTGCCGAATTGGACGAACACGCACAAGGTGTGAATGCTTCCGAAATTGATGTGCCTTTTGTCCTTGGAGACAAAACCAAAGAAGAATTCTTTGAAGAAGTCCGCAATAAATTGAGCATTGCACCAGGCGTTAATATTACCTTGGGGCAACCTATCGCCCACCGTATAGACCATATGCTTTCTGGAACACGTGCCAATATTGCCATTAAGATATTTGGTTCAGATTTACAACGTTTGTTTGAAGTTGGTAAAAGCGTAGAACAGAACATCAAGGATATTGATGGACTGGCAGATGTTGCGGTTGACCAGCAAATTGAAGTACCACAAATACGCATCAAACCCAAACGCCAGATTTTATCGGCTTATGGAATGACGGTTGGTAATTTAATGGAACAAGTAGATATCGCTTTTGCAGGCGAAGAAGCTGGCGAAATTTACGAAGGACAGCAATACTTTGATTTGGTAGTGCGCTATGAAAAACCGTTTCGGGACAATATTGAGAACATCAATAAAACATTGATTAGTTTACCGAATGGCGGCCAAACTACATTGGGCGAGTTGGCAACCGTTCAATCGGTAAGTAGTCCAAACACTATCAATCGTGAAGATGTACAACGAAAAATTGTGGTAGCAGCCAATGTTCAAGGTAGGGATTTACGTGGTGCTGTTAACGAAATAAAGGAAGTTGTGGGCAATAATGTAAATATGCCGGAAGGCTATCGTGTACAATATGGTGGACAGTTTGAAAGTGAATCAAAAGCGTCACAATTACTGATGATTACAGCAATTCTTGCAATAGCAATTATTTTCCTGTTGTTGTATTATGAATTTAAGGATGTAAAATTGGCATTTGTTGTATTAATTAATCTGCCTTTGGCCTTAATTGGTGGAATTTTGATTGTGTACTTCACTTCGGGTATCATCAGCATTGCAGCAACAATAGGATTCATCAGTCTCTTCGGAATAGCAACCCGTAATGGAATTTTATTGGTTTCCCGTTATGAAGATTTGAGAAAGGAAGGAATGCAAGGCTTTCAATTAATAAAGAAAGGTGCATTGGATAGGTTGAATCCCATTTTAATGACTGCCTTTACCACAGGTCTGGCATTGATACCATTAGCCTTAAAAGGTGGCGAACCTGGTAGTGAAATACAAAGCCCGATGGCAGTAGTTATTTTAGGTGGTTTGTTATCTGCTACGATACTGAATTTGGTGGTAATTCCTTGTGTGTATCAGTTAGTGGTCAATAACAAAAGATATTCGAATGAAAATGATTTAACAGAATAAATGAAATTGTCAAAACTATTAGAGCCGTTCCAAGCATTACGGAACGGCTTATTCGCTAAACTTTATGTGGCACAGACCATAAGTTTGTTGGGCGATGCCTTTACGTGGGTTGGATTGGCTCTTTTGGCATATGCTTATTTTAAATAAATAAAGTTTCAGGTTTAATTTTGGACACTGCTTCCAAAATAATCACGATTTTGCACTTTAATATGGAAACAGAAGTTTTCACGGATTAAGAAAAAGAATAAATAGGAAAATATGCAACTGCCACAACGAGTACCGCAGCACATTTCTGAATCTGCATCATTTAAAATATTTGCAAACCACATTCCAGATAATTGGATTGTCAGAGACGTCACAGAAAGAGATTATGGGATTGATTGCTATGTGGAATTGGTAAATGAAAAAAATCAGCTGACGGGAGATTTAGCATCCATACAGCTCAAATCCAAAGATACTATTGATTGGAATTTAGATAATACACTAACCATATCAAATATAAAAATATCAACAAGTAATTATTGGTATCGCTTTCCAGTACCAGTATTTCTATGTGTGACTGACAACCAAAAAAAGGAAATGTATTTTATTTCAGTCAAAAATTTCATAAAGAAGAATTTTTTAACTTTTGCAAAGCAAAAAACCTTCAATTATTCCATATCAAAAGATATGGACTTTTTCGACAAAAAATCGGGACCATCACTTTTTAGATTGAAATATGCTTTTCAAGATTCAAGAAATCTCTTTGAAAATGAAATGAAAACATTCTTATCAACCTTGGAACATTATCACAATTTCCAAGATGAACATAGTTACAGAGATTATCATTTGCCCATAGAATCTGTGGACTTAATCTTTTTTGAAGAGATGCATCGAAATTACTTTTTTATTGCTGATTATTTATTAATTGAGCATCCAATTCTGTCTTTAAGAGAGTTAAAATTAAAAAGCAAACAGGTTTTCAAAGATGACTATTACGAGCTCTATGAACACGATTTAGCTCAAGTAGTAGAAGATTTTAGAAATTTATCCTTAAAAATAATCAAGGGTCTTAAACAAAAAGTTGAAGCTGAAAAAGAGTATTGGATTACCATCGATTTAAACCTATTTAATTACGTTACTAATATAAAAGATAACGGCGAGCTGCCACACTATTGAATTTTAATTAGAGTATCTGGTAATTTAAATTAACCTTGAAATACTGTACTAAAGAAAATTAAAAATAAATAACCAAAACAATTTCAATAGCTTTGTGATTCATCCATAGTTATCACAATAGTTATGTTAAGCACCGCTGAAATAAAATCCTTGATTGCATCTGGAGAGGGCTATAATGTGGAATTCAAGAGAAATATTCCAAACAAGGTCAAAGAGGTCACAGAAGAAATCTGTGCCTTTGCCAATGCAGCAGGAGGCACTATTTTATTAGGTGTGGATGACAATAATGTTATTCAAGGAATTACTTTCAATAATGCAAAGCATTCTGCACTTCAAAATTCAATAAACGAAATAACACCTGCATTACATTGTGAAATCTATCCGTTAGAGGTTGATGGTAAAGAGTTGGTGCTAATTGAAGTGCCTTCGGGCGAAAGCAAACCTTATGTACTTTCGGGTGCTATTTATGTACGCCAAGGCCCTAATTCCCAAAAACTAACAACGGTTGAGGAAATGAGGGATTTTTTTCAACAGGCCGATAGAATATATTTCGATGAAGCACCTTGCAAAACCATTGATATAGTACAAGATATTCCTGATGCCAATATTATTCAGTTTAGGGATTTGGCAGGTTTAAATTCCACGATTTCCAATGAGCAGGTTTTTCAAAATCTTAAACTGATTACAAAAGAAGGTTATCTTAAAAATGGTGCCACTTTGTTTTTCGCAAAAAACCCCGAAACGTTTTTTGAAAAAGCAGTAATTCGTTGTATTGCTTTTGATGGTATTGATAAAAGATACATTGTTGACGATAAGACAATGGCAGGAACGCTATATCAACAATTCCTTCAAGCGATGGCTTGGCTTAAAACAAAGCTTAATGTTCGATATGATATTGAGGGTGTAGGTTCACAGCCACGTAAGGAACTCTGGGAAATTCCCGAAACAGTGTTTAAGGAAGCAATCATCAATGCGCTGGCACATAGAGATTATTACGATAAAGGTGCGCGTATTTCCATTGAAGTTTTTACTGATAGGGTTGAAGTTTCAAATCCTGGCGGACTTGTTAGTGGCATTCCTAAAAATGAATTTGGAAAAAGAAGTTTAAGTAGAAATCCTTTGATTTTTGGTCTATTTGAAAGAATTAGAATGGTAGAACAAGTAGGTTCTGGTATCAGCAGAATGAGGGATTTAATGGTAGAAGAAGATTTAACGCCACCTGAATTTAATACTGAAGGTATATTTACTGTTACATTCAGAAGACCTTTTGATTTTGATAAGTGGGTAGATAAGTGGGTAGATAATCTTACTGACAATAGAGTTGGAATTATTAGAGCTATTCATAAAGATAATAAAGTTTCTAAAAGAGAACTTGAAGATATAATAGGCTTAAGTCCTACTGCCATTGATAATAATATTGATGCTCTAAAAGATATTGGTCTTATTGAAAGAATGGGCGGAGCAAAAGGTGGCCATTGGAAAATTAATTACATACTTCCATAAGTGGGTAGAAAAGGTGGGTGGAAAACCTATTGTTAAATTAGAAGTTAGAAATGAAAACATTAGAAGCAACAATCAAACTGAAAAAATCTTGGCCAGAAGATTTTGAACAGGATGATTCAAGAAATTTCAACGAAATAATAAAAGGTTTTCCCACATTGTTGAAAAATCTAACGAGTAAATCTAATAAAATTAGCGTCTATGAATATTTCGGAAAGGAAGGAGTAGGAAAAGCTACAACTAAAAACCTATTGGAATCAAGATTTCCTATTTTGATTGACAATACCGATTTTAAAGGAATCTATTTATTTTATCATAATAACGAACCATTTTATACAGGCATATCTAAAGGTGTCATAAAACGTATCCATCAACATATTAAGGGTGCTAACCATTTTTCTTCTTCCCTGTCCTACCAAATGGGTAAACAGCATCATTTTGAAACACTACAACAATTGCATAAGGGAACCCGCAAAGAACTTGACTTTAAGAAATTTTCAGAGCCTTTTAAGAAAATTATGAGGGAAGAATGCGAGATAGCCATTTTACCAATAAGTGGCTCAATAGAATTATATTTATTTGAGTGTTATGCTGCAATTGAATTAGGACTACATTATTACAATCGTTTTGACACCCATTAATAGGAATCGATGTAATGAACCAAATCCATATCAGAAAATCAAAAAAGATTTTTGGATAAAAAGATTAAAGTTATTATGCCCCACCTTCGGCACTTACTCATTCACTCGTTCCGTGCCTACACTCATTCATTCCCAAGAGCCTTCACTTCCGCGCAGTACAGGCTGTAATTACATATAAAACAATAGTGACAAATAGATTTTGGTTAATGTAATTACACCCAGTACTTTTTGCCTTTGCGCAAACACCAGAAAATAAGTCCATTCTGGAAAAGATTCCCTACAAAGAAATTCATTTAAAATACGTTAAGCACATTCCCACTTCATTCCATTTCGGGGAAAGAGCTTNCNTACAAAAATCTTGGACACAATCCCCAATTTCAGCTNTCCATTCCGTTAACCCTTCCCGCTATGCTGGGAAGGAACACTTCATTACCGAGCCAAAATCGTNAATTAAGTCCGCTTCATAGGAACATCATTTTTGCAATTTGTATCGCTTCTGCGGATTGCGTACTTCACAGAGCCATTTAGACAACTTCCCGAACNGCCACTGACCTTACCTTTTTTTGACAGCAAAACAACAACATTCATTTTTGGACGGCGGCATAAAGCCGCTGNGCTTTTTATACGCCTTACCAAACCTGAATATTGTAAACCAANCAGCAACAAAAAAAGGTAACAGCGACGGCTCTATGGGAAGTAAATCTAAAAACGNANNTTATGNAATCTTACGAAATCNANAAANNNGAAGCGGANACAAAAGTTAAAAAAACAAAAAAAGGAAAACGCTCTGGATATAATAAGTAAATCACTTAAAAAAAATACAAACGCAAACTGTCTGAAGGGTTCAGATAGCATTTTAATCAATATTTAAATCTTTTATTATGAGTACTTTAAAAAATCACGTACAGTTAATCGGAAACGTTGGNCAAGAACCAACCATTACGAACCTTGAAAACGGTAAAAAAGTAGCCCGTTTTTCAATCGCCACCAATGAATTTTATAAAAACAAAAATGGCGAAAAAGAACAAAATACCGAATGGCATACCGTTGTAGCTTGGGGAAAAACTGCCGAAATCGTTGAAAACTATGTCGTNAAAGGCAAAGAGGTTGGCGTGAGNGGAAAANTGAAATCNCGAAGCTATGAGGATAAGGACGGCGTAAAACGTTACGTAACCGAAATCGAAGCAAACGAAATCCTATTACTTGGAAGTAAAAACGATAAGTAGGATTTNAAATTTAAGAGGGCACGAANACCAGTNTNNAATTAGTTTGNGCCCTCTTTTTTCATTATNAACTTTTNAAATCANANNANAATGAAANCACAAGTTAACGAAATNAAAGAAGGATTNCAACATTTTCACGGTACNGAAATGTTCTATCAAATCCCATTATTACGAACCCGTTTTACGGATGGTCTAAAATANCTTGCAANTGTAGCGGACTGTTTTTGGCTTATTACGGACACTTCCGTAATAGCAAAAAGTCTTATGAACCGAAGTGAGTTTATTACCATAGANTTNAAAAGANTGTCCGAGGAAAAGCAAGATTTTACAGGCTACGAAGCAGAAATTATNTATACCGATGGNAACGATAATATTTTAGAAAAACACGGCTATCGTGCAACNGATTTTCCGCTNGATGAANTGCGNTTNTNNTTTGTNAATNANACGCTAATGCTACCAAGCGAATATTAAATATAAAGAGGGCGTTCCTGTGGAAAGACGCGCCCTCTTTTTCATCATTCACTACTAAAANATAGAAATAATGAGCAGTAAAGTTAATGAAATAAAAATTAGCTACAAAGGGGGGTTTGAAATCTTCTATGTGGCAGAAAATAAGTAATTCACAAGATGCGGCTGAATTACTTTTTGAAGATTGGGACAAAGACACAATTGCCCTGCAAGAATCTTTCAAAGTGGTATTGTTGAACAACAGCAATAAGGTAAAAGGAATCTATCAAATTTCACAAGGTGGAATTACGGGAACTTTAGTTGATGTAAGGATTTTATTTGCAGTCATTCTAAAATCCTTGTCGGTNGGGATAATCCTNACACATAACCACCCAAGCGGTAAATTACAACCGAGCGAAAACGATAAAAGGCTTACAACCAAAATTAAAAATGCGTCTGGAATATTTGATATTAAACTTCTTGACCATTTGATACTTGCGCCCGATGGGGATTATTATAGTTTTTCCGATAACGGAATTTTGTAAAACGAAAAGCTATGATTTATCTCAATTTTACAGATTTAAGCGAGGAAGCCCAAGAACGTCTTTTGGAAAGTTCCAAAGAAGATGTAGAACATAAATTTGGCGATGCCATCCGAAAGTATGCAAAGGAACATTGCACCAACTTTGAAACGATGATTGAAGAAGAAGCATTGAAAAACCTTTATACCTATACTTATGTTTTCAATATCTAAACAAAGCCAAATATGACCTTCAAGACCTTTGAATTTTCGAAGGTCTTTTTTTTTCTAATCCGCAATTCAAATGAATTATCCGCAAAGATTTTAATTTTTTAGTGAGGATAAATCTGTTTTTCAATTTTCTATTTCTTAAAAAATCCAGTTCGTTTTTTCTGCCAGTAAAACGCCATTACCTTTTGTAATGGTATGGATTTTTGTCCCGCGAGCGGGACGAAAAGGAATAGCAAGAGGGCAACACGCTGCGCGATGTTGAGCATTCCTTTTCGATTTCAAACCATTGAAAATTAGGTATTTGGGGGTTTAGCGATTTTTTAATTCCCTAAATCGGCATCATTTTTCACGGAAAAACCGTGTCAGCCCAGTAAAACAAGTAAATTTTTCACGGAAAAATGGATAAAGGATATGAAAAAGAGAGGTTCGAGAGCGTAAGCATCAAAAGTTCGGTGGTAAGAAAGTTTAGAAGGTATTGCCGGAATATTTCAAAATCACAGTCGATGGCGTTGCTGTTAATGATAGAATTTTTTGAGGACAATGGCATTTCGCCTACGGAATCGATGGGACCTAAAATGCAGACTTTGGAAAACTTGATAAAGAAACGAATCAATGGCGTAATTGCCATTCTGAAGGACATCGAAAAGAGCCAAACGAAACCTACCGTGGCGATGATGGAAACCTTATTTAAAGAGGCAGAACCGAAGAAAAAACCATTGATTTTGGAGAAGAAAAATGTTGAGAAAATGACGGAAGTACGCTTTAGGGAAAAGCAGAATCCAAGCAACGAATTATAAAATAGTAGTTATGTATATCACAATCACAGCACAAAAGTTGGGCAAAACTTACGGTCAAAGTTCAGCAGGTTTTGTAGCCTATTTGGAAAAGGAAAATCAAGGTTTGGAACAAGAAGAAATGGAACACTTTTTTAACCAGTATGGCGATGAAATTTCAGCCAAGGAAGTTGTTAATGAAATTGACGGGAATACTGCCAAACTCAAAAACAAAGAACCTAAATTTTATTCCATTACGGTCAGCCCTTCTAAATATGAATTGACTCGATTGGAAAACAGTAGCGCCGATTTAAAAAGGTACACCCGAGAGTTGATGAAAGACTATGTGAAATGTTTTAATCGCGAAATAAATGGAAGGGCAATTACTGTGGATGACATAAAGTATTATGCTAAAATCGAACACCAACGAACATTTAAGGGAACAGATAGGCAGATTCGAGAAAATCAACCTTACGCCACAAAAATTCTTCAACTAAAAAACCACATCAGAAAGATAGAAAATGGCGAAAGAATAGGGAATATAGATAAACTGAAATTAAAAATCGGCAAATTGGAACGAGATGCACCGCACCAACAAAATGGAATTCGGATTGTACAGGGAATGCAGAAAGCAGGCAACCAAAGCCACATCCATATTATTGTAAGTAGGAAAGATGCGACCAATTCGGTCAGTCTTTCCCCAGGAAGCAAATACAAATCTTCTGAAGTTGAAATGCACGGTAAAAAAGTGGGAAGGGGCTTTGACAGGGATATGTTTTTTGAGAAGGCAGAAAAGACCTTTGACAAGACTTTTGGCTACCAACGCAATTTTGCAGAGACCTATAAAGCCCGAAAGGATTTCGTAAAGAATCCCAACCTATACTTTGCCGCATTGATGAAGTTGCCAGCAAATGAAAAAGCGATGGCTTTTAAGCTAATGCACAAAACCGGATTACCAGTAATTCCAAATATCCCTACAAATCAGGCACAAATGGCATTGCGGATTTTCAAAAGATTACGGCAAGGGGTCGATGTGGCCATCAAATCAAGTTCCATAGGTATTTAATTTAGGTAATGGAAATCGACAATTTATATCACATTTTAATCTTTATTGTACTGGTCAGTTCTGTATTTTACTTACTGTATAGAATCACAAAATACGCCTTTGCTTTAAATTTTCTGTCCATTATTGCGCTATCAACTTGGATTTACGATTCAGCGCAATTAGTTCAAGGTTCACTTTACTTGATTTGCCCCTTACTTCTAATCAATACTGTGCTTTACGTTTTTCTTCATAAATCAGACAAAACAGTAAACATCAATAACATCTATCAAGTCAGCTTTAAATCGAACAAGGGCATTTTCAAGATTGAGAATATAAAAAGAGGGGCATCGGTCATTGGTTCTGCCGGAAGCGGAAAAACCGAAAGTGTGGTGTATGGTTTTCTAAAACACTTTCAGAAACATTCTTTTTGTGGTGTCATCCACGACTATAAGGATTTTGAAATTACCGAAATGGCATACCCGCTTTTCAGGGATTCCGACATCCCTTTCAAAGTAATTTCATTTGACAGAATTATCCATCGGGTCAATCCCATAGCACCAAAATATCTTGAAAATGAGGAAAGTGTAAACGAGGTATCAAGGGTATTGATTGAAAACCTTTTAGAACAGAGAGAAGCAGGCACAACTGGAACGACCAAATTTTTCAATGATGCAGCTGAAGGTTTGATAGGTGGTTTGATTTGGAAATTGAAAACATCATACCCCCACTTTTGTACATTGCCCCATCTAATCGCCGTTTATCAATATTTGGACACAGATAGCCTTGTTTCATTTTTGGAAACCAATACCACGTCGAGAGCGATGGCAGATGCCTTTATAAGTGGAAAGGATTCAGAGCGACAAACCGCAGGAGTAAAAAGCACATTGGCTAATGCACTCAAACGTATCAGTACGCAACGAATATTTATGGCATTATCGGCAGACGAAGTACCCTTAAATATCAATCATAAAGAGAATCCAGCGGTCATTTCAGTAGTGAACAATCCCAAATTTGAGACTTCGTATTCGCCTGTAATAGCTACTATCATACACACAATTACGAAGCAAATGAGTGTCCGCAATTCAATTCCTTCCTTTCTTCTGATGGAAGAAGCACCAACCATTCGCTTATTGAATATGCACCGTATTCCGGCAACACTTCGTAGTTATGATATAGTTACTATTTACGTAATGCAGGATAAAATCCAGAACGATATGATGTATGGCGACAAAGCGAGCAAAGCGATATTGAGCAATCTTTCCTATCAATTTTTCGGCAAGGTCAATGACCCAGATACCGCCAAATATTATGAGCGTTTTTTTGAAATCGTAAAAAAAGAAACCACAAGTGTTAATCGTGGCTATAATTTGAATTTTGATACACGTATCACAACTGGAGAGCGCGAAATTCCCAAGATAAGAGCAGATGTATTCTTTCGCTTAAAACAAGGAGAATTTATTACTTATGCTGATGGAACAGACAAAAAAGTTCAGTTCAGGTTATCTAAAATCAAAAGACAGTTACCGCAGGAAATAAAGGAATATTCCAATGCAGATTTGGAAGCTAACTTTGAGCGGATTTATGATGAGGCGCGGTCTATATTTAATTGAAGTGCGATGAAAATTTTATTCAATATTTATGATTGAAATATCCTTACCAAATTTTTCTTTCAATTGAGCTTCGGTTATTTTTTCTGGGAATGCCATAGCCAATAAGTGTTTAGGTCTCGACATAGCCACGTAGATTATACGTTTCTTTTCCTTAATAAAATGCTCATTATCTGGCTCTAAATCTCTGAAATTAATATTACTTGCGTGATTTCTTTCGTCAAAAAATATGAGAATAGCATCCAAAGTTTTTCCCTTTACTTGATGAACTGTGGTAAGGGAGCTGGTCTTTTCTATATCCACCCGATTAAAATGGTGCGAAACTGGTTCGGTACGTGTGGATTTTAAAAAGAATTTTGATGTTTTTTTCAATCCAAAGTTTATATCAAAATCGAGATTTAATGCCTTCTTTACATACGCAGGACACAAATCTGACCATTGCTCTACAGTATGTGACAGCTCTGGCAGTCCTTCTACAAATTTTATAATATGTGCATTAAACAAAAAATCAGTTTTTAGTTTAGCTCTTAAATGACCGAACTCGGAAAAATCAAGACCTTGATTTTCTAAAGTTATTATAATATTTCTTGCAATGTTTATGGCATCTTTCAAATTGTTGTCATCATATTCTATTTTTGCCGTAATAAGGTCGTAAGCCAGTTGATTGTGCCAAGGTTTTTGTTGTGCATCCCTACCAAGCATTTTGTTTCTTACGCTATTTCCCCTTACAACGACCTTCAATTTCTGGTAGCCTTTACCATTACAGTACAACTCAAAATTGTTTATTATTTCCCCTCTATCATTTGTTTTATAACGATAAATCATCAGAGACTCGTTTAGGTCTGTTTTACAGGCACTTTTAATAGTACGTTCAGCAACAGGTCTTAATAATGAAAAGCAATCTATAATTCGCTGTGGCGACCTTCTATTGTAAGATAAATCCAGACCTTGATAGTCTTCGTGGTTATACTTTTCCAGAAATAATTGAGGGTTGGCATCCCTGAATTCATATAAGCTTTGATAGGGGTCACCAATGAATTCAATATTTTTTAAACCCTGTTTATTCAATTCTTCGAAAATTTGATGTTGCATAAGCGAATTATCCTGTGCTTCATCAACAATAATGTGAGGAAATCTTTTGACCAACCATTTACTGATTCTTGGATTTTTTTTGAGAAGTCTTAAAGCAATATAGGCAGAATCATTAGTAGTTATAAGACCTTTTTCGAATTGCCATTTCTTGATATATTCGCAATACTTTTTAAAAACGGCCATATCAACTTTGTCAGCTGAAGGAGCATTGCCGTTTACGGAATAACTTCCATCCGGTTCTAATCTTATTTCTGATGGTAAGTATTGATAATACATACTTCTGTTGGTTTTTGCCTTAAAAGAGTTCATAGGATTCTTAAGTCCATCGACCAACTGACCTTTGTTGTTTTTGTATTTGGTTTTCCAAAATGAATCCAAACGTTTGTTGTTTTCCAGTATTTGTGGTCTTGCAAAATTTCTTTCCAAGAGATAGTAAAAGGGTAATGTAATGTAAGTGTTGATAAAACTATCAATGGTACTTACCTGATGTGGGTAATGCAAGGATTGACCGTTAAGTTCATTGTATGTTAGATTTATTTCATCCTTGGCAGCATTAGTAAACGAAAGACAAGCAATTCCGGAATGATTGCCATACGTACTTTTATATTCTTTTTCAAGGTTGATTATCTTTTGTGCAATAGCAGTTGTCTTTCCGCCACCAGGACAGGCATTTAAGACGACTCTGCCTTTTGCATCTAAATAATTTTGTAATTCTTCTGTAATATCTAATTTCATTCCGTTCCCTTCAAATGCTTTAGACTTTTAAGGATATATTTTGGGATTATAAATTCCTTTCGTGCCCGTTTTAAATTTTTAAGAATGTAGAAGGAAAAGTTTTGGGAAAAAGCCCCTTTTGGGGGGAATGATTTCCAAAGTAGAATTGCTGCTTTTCTTTGTTGGTCATCAGTGAGTTCTTCAGTAATCACAGCATCAATATAATTTAAAATTGCTTCCGCTTTTTCAGGTCTTTTATTTTTAATGTATTTAAAGAGGAAATTATTTTCAACACCTTCTTTTGTTTTGGGAATATTAGCAAGTGCTAATTCATATTCGAGTGTCTTTTCGGCAAAGAAGATTTTGATAGTTTCTTTTTCATTGATGACTGAAGTGATGTTTGGAATTCTGGACGAAACTTCTGCACCTTGAATAGCAGCATCTAGTTCATCAAGTTTTTTGTAATCCTCAACAAGAAGGTTATCAAATAAATATTCTTTTCTCTTTGAGGCGGGAAACTTATCGTTGTCCGTTAAGATTGAAACAGGCTTATTAATTGATTTTTCAGGTTGATTTGAATTAAATAAGTGGACAAACGGATAAAAACTTGTGCCACCAACATTGACAAGTTCAATTCTGTAATCTTCTAACCTGTATTCTTTAACTGCTGTAAAAGCTGAAATTAAAAGTTCTTCTGAAATGCCCTCTACAAAAAGAACAGATTTGGCAAATAGCAATTGGGATTTGGTCACATCGATATACCTTTCCAACTGATTTTTTCTAAATTTAAAATTTCCAACCGTCAATTTTTTAGCTTTGACAGTATCTTCAATAATTTCTTCTACAACTCTATCTTGAAATTGCTTGTTTAATCGAAATGCCTTGCCATCCAATAAGATTAAGTTTTTTAAAGGCACTTTGGATGTTAGTGTGGGCGAATGGGTAGTTATAAATAATTGGCTATTTTTAGAAGTACTGGAATCTCGTAAAAAACTATACAAACTTAATTGAAGCTGTGGATGAAGATGCGCTTCTGGTTCTTCAATGAGCAAAGCAAAATGAGGAATTTTTGTTTCTTCAATTTGGTCCTTTATGTCCCCAAGCACAGTAGCAATATAGATAAGGTTATTTTGTCCTAAACTATTTTGCCAAAGTGAAAATCCATCCCCTGCTAAACTGTCCCGATTATGCGGTAAAAAAGGTTTAATGGCGTTTACGATATATTCGGTTTTGGATTGCTCAATTTGAAGCCCTATCTGATTATCTTTAAATCGCTGATAGATTCCAGAAAGATTATCATTTACACCATCACGAGTTTCGGAAACTTCAGATTGTGCCAAAAGCTCATCGTTAGCTTTTCTCATAATGCCTTCGATAACTTCTTCGGATTCATTTTTCTCGACTCTTCTTTTTATAACACGACCTAAAACATTACCGCGACTTGTCAATAAATCGCGCGTGCTATCACGCAAACCACTTAAATAATAATGTTGAAAAACCGAAAATGTGTTAAAGTCTGCTTTTTGACCTTCCACATTACCAGTAAAAAAAGACGAAATGGGATATTTGCCACCTTTGTCCTCATAAGTTAAGGTAACCTTTGCATATTCATTCGTATCGTCCTCTGGGTCAATAACCATATACTCATACAATGCACCTTTTTGAGAAGCGGACAAGCCTCTAAAACAAAAGACGATAGTAATCTTTTCTTCCTTTGTTATGGTAATGTTACCTTCAGCATCTTTCTCTATACTTTCGTGAAAATCAGGGAATCCGACAGAAATATCTCGGATAGGTTCGCCCATATTATAAAGTAATCTTATAGCATCAATTACTGCTGATTTGTTACTTCCGTTTTCACCGATTAGTATATTAATACTTCGATTAAAATTGAGTTCCATTTCTTTGATTCCTCTAAAATTTTGAATAAAAAGGTTGGATAGATACATATAGGCTAATGTTTATTTTAGCCTATAAATTTAACAAAGATTTTCTGCATTTAAAATCACAAGGCTACCAAAGCCCAAACCCTTTAAATTCGTCTTTTCTGTAAGCCTTGCTGTGAGATATTTTGGGATTTCTAAAGTATCTCAATTCTTCTTTAATTTCCTTTGCGTGAGCAATAAATTCTTCGCTCATTTCTGGAATATAGATTGAGCAAATATCATAGTGGTCTTGACCATTTCCATTATTTCCGAAACCAATACCAATAACTCGTTCAACTGTCGGATTTTCCATTCTCGCTACCACACATCGCAGTTCTAATTCTGCTTCTTTGCCTTCCCAATTTTTAGATGTCAAGGGCATCAAGACATAACAATGTTTTGCATCGTTAATCGGTTTTAGCATTCTGGCATTAGGTTTTGTTTGAATAGCAATATCTAAAATTCCGCCTAATTCTATACGATTGATACGAGACTCTTGATTTATAACTCTCACGGCTTCTTCCAATTCATTTCTTCGTTCATCAGAAGTTTCGTTGGAAATATGATAATCGTGCAACTGCGTAATCATATAATCCCATATATAGCTTTGTGGTAGAAGCTTTTGCCATTCTGTGTATTCTTCAGATTCTATATAAGAATCCCATAAACCACCGTCTGAAACCAAAGAATCGACTTTTTCATCAATATCAAGTCCGGTTTGGATATAAAAGGCAAGAAAATCAGATTCTTTGGGCATTGAAAAATATTCCCCTTTCAAAAATTGTTCTTTATCAATAAGATATTTTGTGAAATCGGATATGGTGTCCAATTCGTTCAACAGAATTGAGGTAGTTTCTTCATCAAAAGTATGAATATAGCCTTGACCAAAATCGCCATAGGGCAATGGAAAAGTATTTTTGCTTCCGAAAGCAATAGCAATCCGCAGTATTATTCTTTCTTCTTTTGACGGCAACGAAATTTTATTCGTTCTATTCTTGGCGAATACTTCGTCAACATTTTCAAGGAAGCGTTCTGCACCATAAATCTGCTTTGCTGAATCTTCAACCGCTTTTTTGACCCAACGCTCGTATTGAATATTTTCATCGGTATGATTGGAAACCTGAATATCTTTTACCGATATTATCAATATATAATTACCACAGACGACCAAAACATCACAAAGTTCCTTATTTTTTTTACCTATGGGATTAGGGAAATTCCAGAACGGAAGAAATGATTTTTGGCAAAGATGTGCTACATATTGTTCAGAAGAGGTCATAAAAAAGCAGATATTTTTTAAAATATCTGCAAAGTAAAAGTAATTTTTTTTAAATACTACAAATCAAAAAGGGACTTCCTCTTTAGGCCGTCTCGCCGTAACCTTCCATTCGCCATCCTGCTTTACTAATTTAAAAATGCCAGGTGTCTTGTCATAAGAAGTGGAATATTTGACCCAGGCAACATCGCCATCAATAGTTTCTTCAATGACTTTAAAATTGGAATCTTTAGTGTCGCTTTTAACGAACATTGCCATTAGGTTTTTAAAATTGGCATAGCCTTCGGGCGTTGTATGTTCCTTAAGAGCTGCTTCATTGCCTTGATAGAAGCTTTCGGCAACAATTTGAGCAGTTTTGGCGGGTGTTGTACTTTCATTACCAGCACAGGCAAAAAACAGCAATATGAGTGAGTAAATGACCATATTTTTCATAACACTTCTAATTTGGGTTATTGATATATTTATGTGATACCTTCAATTTTAGGTTTCGTTCGCCATTTTTCTCGTTAAGTTCTAAAATGACCCTTCGGTCGTCGCTCAAAGAGAATTTGGGCATCACGTAAACCAACCTTGCGGTTTCGTTTTCTGCTATTTTAGTTGGTTGGTTGTAAGTAAACAGAGGTTTTTGATAAAGACTTTGAAGTGATTTCTTTTTTCCTTTTTGTCTGGTCTGAACTGAAAAATCAAGAAAATTCAAATCATAATCCAATGTAGATTTATTCTCAATTTGGATAACAAAGTAAAGTTCTTCTTTGTCAAAAACAATATTTTCAATCTTTAGAACAATGTTTTCATCACGTTCTTTTATCCAACCTATTCTTTGTTTTCGGTCAAGCAGGTAGGAACAGAACTTTTGATAATAATAGATGCTATTCTCTATTTGCTCTTTTGGGGCAACAATTCCTGTAGAATCAATAACGATAGGCTTTTCATTGCCTATACTACTTGATTTAGGAATAAAATAGTTCAGCTTTTCAAGATGCTTTTTATACCTTACAATATACGAAAAAATTGAACCATTTCGGTTAATTATAAGCAGATTACTTTCCTTTCCGGGCTTCGCCTGTAACAGTCCAAAATATTGCTCTTTTTCACGATTGTAGGTGAAAATAAAGTTTTCGGACCCTGTTATACCTTGCCGAATAGGCTCTGGGAAGAATAGAGCAACATTCTTTTGGTCATTGGCATAAATGGTATCGAGTAGGTGTACGGATTGTGAATACCCTTTCGTAAAAAAGGAAAGTAGTACAAGGGTTGAAATGAAGATATGATTTTTCATAAGAGTGAATTTAATTTTGGGATTATTGGCTTATAACTTGGGTTTTAAAATGAGTTTGTAATTGTTGAGTACAGTAACTTTTACATTACGGTTATTGCGCCGAAGCACTTTGCTAATCCCACCAACCTGTGGAACACTTGGAATATTGACATCTTGTATGATATCATCCAAGACCTCGCTTGTTGCTTCGGCTCGAAAACTATTTTGGACATAGATACCCTCGCTTCCGTCCTGAAGGTCGAATGCTTTTAAACTTGTGGGATGATGCTCGATGTTTTCAATTTCTATAAGTGCACGATTTGGCTGAAAACTGATAAAACCGAACACATTGGTGTTTTTGGGAATCAGCTTGCCGTTAATCGTCGCAGTTTTTGTCAATCGCATTCGTAACCGAGAATTAACCTTTACAACTTGGTCGCCATCGACAACCACATAAATAACGGCATCGGTAATTCCGGCAATTGAAGCATCTGTTTTAAGAGGTGCAGAAGCAAAAAACAGTTGATGTTCCAAACCTATTTCTTTAGCTTTTATTTTTTGCTCGGCTCTGACTTCTACTGAATCGATTTTTTCGACAACTGTGTTGGTCATTCTTTTTACCCCTATATTTTGGTAGGTCCTATCCGAATATTTTATTCTTCCGGATTCATAGATACTATCCACGATTCGTTCTTTTTCCTTTTCGGGCAAGTCCTCATCATAGAAACCCAAAGAATCAATCAGTTTTTCATCGTAAATACTTGGGGCATTGGTTTCCCTTACTTCCTTTAAATCATTTATGGCATCCAGTTTGGAATCGTATTCTTTCTGTTCTTCATCCAGTTCGGGAATTAAAGTCTGTTCGAGGTTCTGATTTTCACTGTCATCATCGCCCATTATCATCACGGAATAGGCAATCAAGAATATGAGTACAGTGGCAATTACCACCGCAAATACTATTTTATTTTTTTCTATTTTCATAAGTTTGGATTTTATCATTGCCGATGATTGACTCAACTTTCATCGTTCAATTTTTTTAAAGTATTTTCAAAATAATTTGTTATCAAAAGCCCGTGAGGATTGTTGGGGAAATTTCTATCTACGGTAATAAGATTTCCAGTAGAAACCAGCTCATAGGTATCAACGATAGAACCTCGATTGATTTCAAATACCGTTACAGCTCTAAAGGCATACTTTCCATTTTGTTCCTCGATTTGCGAATCGATGCTCAACACTTTCTGTACTAAAGAATATTGCAACAATCGGTTGTAAACACCATCGGCTTTTTTCTGACGATAAAGGTTGTCAACGGAACTATTGCCAAGCCATAGTGCTTTTTCTAAATTCCGCTCATAATTGCTGGCATCGATATTATAGAAGTAAGTGTGGAAAAGTTCAAGATGTGCCAAGGCTTCGACTTTGAAGTTTTCTTTTTGGGCAATCAATTTTAGTGGAATTATAGAGCCATCTGTGTTAATTGCAAATGCACTATTCAACGCTTTTTTGTTAATGTTATACGCCATCCAAACCGAAAAGAAACTGGATAACGTAGCGCAGATAATTACTGCGAGTACAATAAAACGATTCATTTTCAGTACGGCATATATGTTCTTGTATGGTGTTTTCATTATATGGGATTTAATTGCTGAATAGTCTTAAGGTAAAAGACGTAGCGCGTCTATATAGTTTGAATTTTAGAAAAACGATAAATCCAACTGAACCGAGCTGTACAACTGGTGCAAAAAAGCCCTGGCCAAATTCAGTACCAAATAGGTTTGTCCAAAAGTTTGTATTGATTTCTGTATAAATGGCGTTGATAAAAACATTGACCAAAAAAAATGCAGGAACGAGCATATATACTGCGGCGTACAATTTGAAGAAATTGTACGCCAGCGAACGAAACTTTTCAAAAACCGCCAAGCTGATGACCAATGGAAAAAATGCTTTCATTATTCCCAATAGGAAAAACCGTTCAGCTAAAAAGAGTGGATAAATAAACAGGTCGAGAATCCAAAGGAATACGCTGATGATAAAAGCGAAAATCTTGAAACCATATAACGGTGTGACCAAAGCTTCGTAGAGCAATGTCATTGCCATACTTGCCGCATCCAATAGACTTACTTCTTCTTCAAGAGGTAGGTCTTGCATCTGTAATGGTAAAAGCGCAGGTGCCGTTCCACGGTATTGACCCTCAATAGCCACGAGAATGCCATCAAAAAAACCGAGTATTTGGGTAGAAAAAATCACTAAAAGGACGACAGCAAAATTCTTCGCCAGTTCCCCAGGACTCAACCCCCAAGAATAACCATCCTTATCGGCAATTCCTTCATTATATTTTTTGAGGATATTGACCAAAAAGAACAGCACAGCAAGTGTTTTCATTCCCGCGATAGTGTACTGCGAAAATTCGCTTGCTTGTATGGTCTGAAATACCGTGTCTATATATTCCAACCCGATTCCTAAAATGATGGAAGCCGTCATATTTAATAACTTGTTTCTCGGTTATTGACCTTGTCCTGCATTTTTCTAAAAGATATAATATCTCTATATCGCTTGGTTCTAATGGTAATGTTCGAGACCATTTCCTTGGATTCCTCTTCCTTCTTTTTCAAAACTTCAGCACGTTCTGCATCGCTCATTTTTAAATAGTCGCTTGATAGGATTTCATCAATAAAATCCACCGTGTCCAAAGAGTTTTGTACGATGGCATCAAACGATTCTGCAATGCGCGATACTTCCTCTGGTTTAATGTAGGGCGAGTTTAATATGTCCTGTAAATCATTTTGCATAACTTCAATAAGCCTTTGGTTGTTACTTCCTATTTCTTCAACAGCTTTAAGTTGTCTAACTACATCTGAAACCTTCTCAATGCTTTCCTTTGCATCCTTCAAGAATTTTACAGATTTAATGAGTTGGCTTGTTTGTTTTGCGGATTCCACCAGAGATTTTACCAAGCTGATAAAGTTGGTGTTGTCATAAACGGGCATCCCTTGGGCTTTTATGTTTAAGCTGAACAAGAGCGCCATTGCGAGTAATAAAATTCTTGATTTCATAATTTCTTTGATTTTAAGATGAATATTCTGTGATTGCTTTTTCCATATTTTGATGCTTTTCGTAAAGCTTCATTATTTCTTCATTTTCAGTACCATCTGTTAAGTATGCTGCGTAAACTTCCTTCGGTACTTCCAATCGGAAAATGTTGCTTTCCTTTCCGATTTTGATGAACATTTCGGTGTATTTGCGGGGTCCGGTCAAATTATTTTTAATCGATTTCAATTGGTTTAAATCGTGACTGGATAGATTCAATCGTTTTTGTAGTTCAACATACCCTTTCTCATTATGAAGGCTGTAAATAACCTGCGTATTTTCAAGAATACTTGCCGATGTTGAATTGTTTGGAAGTTGATTGATGGATTGAAGGATGATGCCAATGGCGCCATTTTGTTTACGAATAGCTTGATAATAGAATTCCACACTTTCCAATACATTTTCAAATTTCAGTTGTTTGGCAAACTCGTCGAAAAGTATGATACCTTTTTCGGCACGGTTTTTCCAAATAGTACGCTGAATCGCAGATTTTATCAGCTTCAACATTACGGAAAGGATTTCCTTATTGTCCTTTACTTCGTCCAATTCAAAAACAATAAGACGTTTATCCTCAATTTTATAGGTCTGGTCTTCACTGACTTCAAATAGAAAACTATATAGACCATCGCCGACATACTCTGACATCACGTGCAAAAAACTCGTAATATTGAAGTAGTCGGGATGGATTTTAAGGGTGCTCAAAAGGTCTTTCTGATTCCCTTCTATAAAATGGTAAAACCCATCCAAAGAATGGTTTTCGGGTGTGCTATCGTAATAATGGCGCAAAATCTTTTTAACCGAAACAGATTGTGCCTTTGTTACTTTCAAATCAGAAGCAAAAAGTTCAAAAAGGAACACGGACAAATCTTCCAAACGTTCCGGTGTCAGGTCATTTTGGTTGCTGATGTAAAAAGGATTGATACCCAAATTCTTTCCGCTTTCATAACGAAGCACCGTATATTTTTCAGGATAAAGTTTGGCAAATTTGGTGTATGAGCCACCGAGGTCAATAATGACCAAGCGAACCCCACTCTCGAAATATTGACGCAGGATATTATTGGCCAAAAAGGATTTGCCTTCGCCTGTTGGGGCAAAAATGGCAAAGTTGCGTGCCTTGATGCGTTTCTTGCGTTCGTCCCAAACATCCTTTAAAACGGGAATGTTATGCTCACGGTCATTAAAGATGATTCCAGTGGCATCGGACTTGTAGTTGGTGTTGTTAATGAACAGGCACAAAGCGTGTTTTAAATCGGTAACATATAAATCCTGATTTGAAAAGTTGGAAGAATAGCAGCAGTAGCTGTTCAGTATATAATTTTTGCGTTCTTCGCCTCTTGGGTAATAGGGAACAATATCCAGTTCTTTGAATTCGGTCTTAATTTTTGAACCGATACGGCTCAAATTCTCTGGATTCTTATCCCAAAAAATGATATTCAAATGACCACGGATAATCCGTGCATTGTCGTCAGCATTGATTTGGTCAAGAATGTGCTGGATTTTGCCAAGAACTACCTTATTCTGTGAACCAAAATTGGAACTTTTTTTGAGTTCCTCTATTTTCTTATCGAGTAGTTTGCGCCACTTCTGTTTATCATCGAGATAAAGAATTTGATTGACAATATGATTTTCGTTCAAGGTCAGACCCAGACCATCAATAAATCCTTGGTGGAAAACAAAGTCATCTGAAGTAAACCGTTCGTTGGTTTTACTGCTTTGTACACTTTCGCCAAAGCATAGTTCACTATTGATGGCAAGAGCATCAAAGTAATTTTCGCCGATGTTGACATTCAATTTCTCTAAAAGGATATCAGTATCAAAATCTTCGTTGAAACCATTGAAATAACCATTGGTCAGACTGTGGATTTCCTTTGCTTCAAGCGGAATAAATTCCATCTTTCTGCTATTATTGATAAAGGAAACAGAATCGCTGACCGAGTTAATAAAGCTGCTCAAGTTATCATCCAGCTTTTGAATAATATCCTTTGAAATTTTTCGAAAAGGATTCACATATTTAGGATTGTTCAATGCCTTGTTTTTCGTCAGTATGAAGAATAGAAAACATTTATGTTCCATATACTCGCGACCTTTAAAATGGTCGTGAGTGGCTTTTTCCAAAAAGGTAGAATTCGGCAGTTGGTTTGAAGCATAGGATTTCTTTATATAGACATCCTGTTTATGTACGACAGTGCCAACAGGCAAGGACTTCAACGCTTGAAACCACGCCCCGTGTATATCCTCAAAATCCTTCTCGGAAAGTGAGTAGATTTCAGGCAATATCCCTTCATAACAAAGTATCAGATTTCCATTGTTGGCAAAAATGATATTGTCCTGAATATCTGTAATTGGGCGATATGCCGATAGGTTAATCTTCTTCATAGTCAAAGCCGGAATTTCTTTTGTTACTAATGATTTTTGGGAAGGCTTTTGCCATTTGGAACAGCTGCGGATTATTGGCAATTCGGGTCAAGGCGATAAAAAGCATTGAATTGACTATCAGCACGCCGATAATGATTCCAAAGCTGAACGAAAATATGATGACCAAGAGCGAAGCCACTATGGAAATCATCATTAATGCGAACAGCGAAATAGGCAGCCCAAAAATGACCGCCCTTTTCCTGATGTTTTTATAGACCTCGAACCGCTTCATTATACCACGATTGAGATTAGGTAAGTAAAGATGCCTACGACTGCGCCTGCGATTAGGACAAAGACCAATACACGGGTAATTCCTTTTTTCAGGTCTGCGTTTTCGCCAAAGAAATGCCCTGCATTGAACAGAAAGCCAATGAGGAAGATGACACCGAGAATTATTGGAAAGATGGTTCTGATGGTATCGGAAACGTCATTGACCGAATCTTCGATACCACCGATTTGTGCAAAAGTGGGTACTGAAATTAAGGACAGTACCATCAATAGAAATATTGATTTTTTCATAACTGTTCGTTTTTATGCCTGATTGAAGGCTGTTTATGGTTGAACTTTTGCGAAATCTATTATGAAAAGATGCTATAGAATAAAAATCCCCAAACTTTAACGCCAATTCCTGTTAAACTTTGGAATATTCTTATGGATTGGATGAATTCTTTGAAAATTGTGCATTCAAATGAATAGTATGACTCATTTACTCAACTTATTACTTCTTGTTATTTGGCTTCTACCATTGAACGATTTTGGTCAATCCATAGAAACCCGAAAAACCATCATCGTAATCGATGCTGGCCACGGTGGTACTGACCCTGGTGCAATTGGCATCAACGGAATTCAAGAAAAGGATATGGTACTCCAAGTAGCCCATCAAATTGTAAACCTGAATAAAAATCTATTTGCGAATACTTACGAAATCTACTTAACCAGATACCACGATAGTTTAATTTCCTTAAAGGATAGGGCAACATTACCAAGAAAGCTAAATGCCGATTTGTTTGTTTCCTTGCATTGCAATCATTCAGGTAATTCAACTGCTGAAGGTGTAGAAATCTACGTACCGAAAAAAGGAAATTATATTCGAGAATCCATTCAAATGGCTTTTCAAGTTCTAAAAGGATTAAGAAGGAATATAGGTTATAAGAGTAGAGGTGTGAAGTTCAATAACTTTCAAGTCCTTCGGGAAACGGTAGATTATTGTCCCACAGTTCTTATAGAATTGGGTTTCCTCTCAAATATTGATGAAGCGCAGCATCTCACCGAAGAAGAAAATATTATTGCTATTGCGCTGTCTATTTTAAGTGGTTTAAAGATTAAAAAGTAAGGTTATGAAAGAGTTATTTTATGAAGTAGTAAAAAGCATAGTGAACCTTTTAAAAGTTAGCTTTATGGAATTTGTCAGAAACCTAAAAAGAAAGAAATGATTTATTTTACCCTAAATCCAGAAATTCAATGAACTAATTGTTTTTTAAGATATAATTATTGGCGCATCAATATTTCATATCAAAACAGAAATTAAGGCTCGATTTTTCTATGGGTCAGTAAATCAGAGTATTTTTTGGCAAAACGAGGTTCTATAGAATTTATAAACAACAGCCAACCATTAAGTTTTCTTTGTAAATATTCTATTTTAGAATCAACTTCGTCTCGAAGGGAAGAGCTGCTGAAATAATCTTGTGGGGTCTTTTCAAGGTCGTAAAGTACATAGCTTCTATATCCAAACTTATTGATATAGTAGATTTGTTGCCTTAATTTTCTTTTAGTTTTCTTTGAAATTCTTGGCGATTCTTTATCAAATACAGTTAAACCAGTAACATACTGATGCCAACCACGTTTCATTAATTTACTTTTAGGCTTATTTATTCTAAATCCGAATTCTGAAATTATCTCTTGGACTTTAGCTTCTATATTAAATTCCTTATCAGATGAGAAATATAGGTCATCCGCATATCTTGAATAAGTTATATTTTTATCCAGTTTTTCCATCTTTTTATCCAAAGGGTAGAACACAATATTTGCTATTGTTGGACTGGTATTGAAGCCTTGGACCAATGCTGATTGAAATGTGACTAATTTAGTCAAATAGGCAGCGGTATCTGTGGTAAAACCTAAATCTTTAAATGATTGCTCAACAAGACTACTTTTTACGGTATCAAAATAATTTTCAATATCTAAAACAAGAACATATTTTTTAGTCAAATGCTTTGTGGCATTAGTCTTAATATTTCTGCCTTTAACATAACCGTGAACTGAAGTAGGAGGCTTGTAAAGTGAATTCAAATTTGAGTTTAAGATTTTGAGTGTATTTGATAGAACGTCTGACTGGCAGGAATATACAACTCTTTTTCCACCATTTTTTTTAGAAATGTTTAGCTTTCTAATTTTTAATGCATCTGGTATTTCAATTTCATTTTCTACATCATTAATAACTACATAATCATTATTTGTCATTAACTTAAAGGACATCTCATCGAGCTTAAGGTAATTTACAAGTCGTTTAGTTGTATTAATTTCTGTAGGTTTCATATAATAAAAGCGGCGGCAAGGGTAAGAACTAACTGTTATTCTAATACCGAATACGAACTCATATCCGTAAATTTATCCCTTTACCACCGCAAGTTTTTTTCTTAAATTCTTAAAGTTTATCGTGTTTTCCTCATTAGCAAATCTACTCAAAAATGAATCATCATTCTGAAAATGAATTAGGGCTATTTTGTCTTTAATTACATCAAAGGCACTTTTGGCCCAATTCTCAATATTTCCTTCAGATGATAAAATTTTGTTCAATATGAAACTTACATAATCTGTAATAGGCATATTTGGATTTTCTTTACTTACAATTTCGTAATTAATAAAATTTAATTTTTTTTGGCTTGAAAATACTGAATTGAGAATTTTATCAAGTGAGCGTTTTTCCACTTCCAATTCTTCAAAAAAGAATTTATAATATTCTTTTTTGTTCTTTTTGATTCTTGGTATTACACTTTTGTGCAACATCAATTCAATTATTTCATTATCTTCTTTTGTTGCCTTTAAATTTTCATAATATGTTCCTTCCTTCAAAAGAACAGTGAAATAAGCCCTAAAGTTCAAGTGAGGAAGCAGTCGAAACATTTCGGTCATTACACTAATATGGTCTGCTGTAGCGTGAAAGTTGTTTTTCTTAACACGTTCACCGTATTCTGATAATAAAACGTCATCTGCAAGTGTATCTTTTAATTTTTCAAGCGCTTCTTCCAGCAAATTAGGGGTGTCTGATTTTATACAACCATAAACAAATAATGTGGAATCGTTATTTATGTGTCCAGTTTCATCAACATAATAATAATTTGTTTTAGTCATTCATCAAATGTAGGAATTCTTTTTTTGTGCTTTAAAATTTATAATTTGACTTCATTTTTGTCATTTAGAAGATTAAGGTTACGTTGAAATGACAGCATCGCATTTTTAAAATACTACACTTTTTTTTCACAAATTATAGATATTGGGTCAATTGTTTGTTCTTCTACCCATTTGTTACTATTAATCAACGTTTCGATTAATTGTATTTCACCTGGTAGAAAAGCGTTCCGTTCTAATCCCGATAAGGATTCAACTTTCCATTCACTAAAATGTTTTCCCGACTTTATTGGTTTTAATAATGGATTTGTTGGTACTATAAGTGTTATAGCCTTTCCTTTATTTCCCAATATTTCCTTTATACGAGTGTAAATTTCCAAACCGTGAAAATCCCAATCACAGACATAATAGATTGGAAATTTGATTTTATCAATGGGTACTTCGTATAGCTTTTTGGTGTTATTTCCGCCTAAATACCATAGTTCTATATGGTTTTTTCTAAATTCAAAGGGGTCTTTTAAAAAGTCAATATTTTCACATAATAAAATATATTTTGGGTCTAAACAATCAACAACCAAACGATATTGTTGGTCTTTTGCCGATTCTCTGGGAAACTTTGTTACACCCAAAATCGTTAGGATATCTTTTTTTAATTGAGGTTTGCCATCGAGGAACTTGGAATCTTTATTTTCAAAAAAGATGCTCGAAAATATTCTCGGTGTGGATAGTTTTTGTCGAAGAGTTTCCCTGTTTTTATGAATAAGAATGAGAGTTTCTAGAATTTCTTGCGAATAAGTTCTTCTTGCGGAAATTTCAATACCTGCATTTTGAAAAAATTCAGCATAGTATTCAAATTGGTCCAGTAAATGTTCTTCGAAGTAAGCATTAAATCCAGTATTCTTAACGATGATATCTATATTGCCATCTTTGTATTTGAGAAGATGACGCTGTTTATAAAGCACATTTTTTACGAACACGTTGCTCATAAGCTTTACACGAGTGCTTTTCCCTTCATAAAGTTGGTGCAGTCCTTTTAATTGCCGCCAAGTTATTTCCTTTCTCATAAGCTAAAGTTCACAAAATATGACCGATGGATGATGGTTAATCCTATCTTGGTCTTTTCTTTTTGAAAGCCTGTAGATATATTGATTTTTTCTTGACAGTTTATTTGGATTGATACCAAGTGAGATAACTTGATAATCAAATTTTTCTGCCAACTCTTTAAGCATATCAAAATTAGACCCGATACCTTCTGCTTCATCAATACTCAAAAAACGCAGGCCTGCATTTTTATTGACCTTTCCGTCCTTAATTAAGGAAAGCTTTGCGATACATAAAAGTGCTATGGATGAATAGGTCTGTCCAGTACTACCCGAATTTTTTTTACCGCCTTTGGTTATGAGTTCATAATTAAGAGTATAATAAGAGAAGGGGTTGAGCAGCTGCCTAATGGAAACATTTGGTAAAGGCGAAATGCTATGCTCTTTGTATGCTAAAAGAATTTTTTCTTCTAGTGTTGGCGCATCCTTTAATTTTGATGTAAGGCTATTTTCCTTATCAAATAAACCAAAATCAAAATTGCCAAGATTACCCAAGAAAGCACTTATCCACTGCAATGAAATATCCTTTCTTAAATCTGGTTTTAGGGATGCTGTGTTGTCACCAGTAATTATCATATAATCTTTCTGAAAAAAGCTATTCATTTTTTTACTATGTGACACCTGTTTGTTTATAGCGGACTGTAAATCTTGTAAGAGGTCCCTTATACTTATCAGTTTATTTTGGTTTAGCCTAGCATTGGCATCATTGATTTGGTCAAGATATTCAATGATTTTCGGTATTACAGCGGCTTCATCAAATGAGATGTCCTTGAACAATTGCTGTGGTAAAAGCAAACGAACCAAGTCCATAAAGTTCTTATCGTCCTTAAACTGTTCTGATTTATCTGTGAGTTGATACGCAATTAGCATTGCTTCAAATTGCTTTGAATAATCTTCCAATCTTTTCTGGTATTGGCCACTTGCATTTTCGTAATCAATTTTTTCAACTTTTATTTTTGAAAATTCAGCTAGCCATTCTGGATATAATGTCTCGATTTTAAGGATGCGATTTTCAGCGTCTTCTTTATCATCTATAAGTGTATCTAACTTATCCCTATTATTCAGAATATTTAGCTGTTGTAAATATTCCTTATGAAATTCTACGGCAAACAGGCTTTCGGCAAATGAAAATTTAGATTTCTGTCGTTCTTTTGAAATATTTAAATCTTTCAACAATTCTTCAACGGTGTCATCTAATGGTTTTATTTCTTCGATGTTTATTTTTGGCAGTTGGTCTTCTATAGTTTTTAATTCGCGAAACGTAGTGTTTAAATTGTTGTTTTTCTCTTTAGACGTAGAATGTGACTCTAATAATTCTTGCTCGTTCTTTAAATCTTTAAATATTTGTTCAAGGTTTTCCCTCGCTATTTCAGAAACAGCTTCTTTTACTTGTTCTGATAACGCACCATCTTTTCTTGACACCCAAGCAGTAAGGGCATCAGGAATTTCAGTTATGTCATTAAGAAGGAAGGTTTGAAGTTTTTTGAGTTGGGAAATGTCATTAGTAATCTGTTCAATTTGAGATTTAATCTCTCTGTTAGATTTTGAAAGCAATACTTCAATTTTAGAATGGTCATTCGTATTGAATATTTGTTCATCTACATAAGTGATATAAATATTCAGACCGGCAAGTTCAAGCCAAAACCCATTATTCTCTTTTGAATGTAAGTGGTCTTTTAGTGCCGAGATGAGTAGTTTAGGGTTTGGTATATATTTACTTCCTTTCTCGGGAAATTCTGGAATTACGGTCTTTAAGTCGTGAAAATGCCGTAGTACACTTTCTTCTTCAGGAGAGCAAGCTTTGTTTTGTTTAAGTATCCAATGAGAGAGTGTATCTGGATTGTTGAAATCATTGAATTTTACCAACTCATCCGCTAATGACAACCTTTTTTTAAGTGTTTCTAGAGTTTGATTTTGTTCAACAATTATTGGTTCAAGACCATTTTCAAAGTTTAATGCATCAAAATCAGTTTCTAACCCTTTCGCTTTAAGAGCTGTATTCAATTTGTCGAGTGCTATTTTAAGTTTTTGTTTTTCAATATAATCTTGAACCACTTTTTTCAGTTGCACATTGTTTTCAATGCGTAATTCCGTTTTTATTGTATTACAATAATTGATAAGCTCTACACGCTTGTTCAGTTTAGTAAACTCTAAATTTGATTCATCTAGTTCTGGCAGAAGTAAATTGATTTTATGTTGTGTATCACGAAGTTTGCTAGCCTTTAATATAATTAGCTCTTCGATTGCGATTCTAGCGTCAAGAATTTCGCACACTAATTTTTTTAGAGTTTTTGTGCTTAATTTGAGAACTGTTTTCTTATAGTTCCAATCTATCTCTACAAAATCTCTTAATGACGAATCTTTTAGTTTTTTCAGCTTGTAAAGCCGTTCTATATTATTGCTTTTATCGGTAAGAGTTTCTATTTCCCTTTTATTTGTCCGGTGCATTGCCACCGAATCTTCATATTTTTTTACGGTTTCTAGGTATTTATTATAGTATAGCTGATTTTTTTCCTTTCCGAATAAGAACTCTTGCAGCTGTACATCATTTTTTACCGATATTCCCTTTCTTGAAAAGGCTTGCAAAATTTTGGCGTAATCACTTAAATCGCTTTTACTGCTGGCAATATCAAGAGGAAGAAGATTGTTATGTAATAGTGCTTCGTGATAGTCTTTAAAAAATGGATAAACTTTACACCCGAAATGGTCTGAATTATTCATTTTTGCATCAAAATCAACTAATGTCAAAAGTGTTTCGTCTTGAACAAAATCCTCAACAGTAAAGGGTTTTTGGAAAGGTTCGAAAACTTTCTGCTCAAAATCTAATCCACCTTGGACTATAAAGGCCTGACTTTGCGTTGACTTTCTTTCGATATAACAACCAATAAGCAAGTATTCTTCTTTTTGAACTTCCACATTGATATAGGCGTACCCATAATCGCCTTTTTCACTTGTCTCTATTACCAAGGTATTGAAAGGTCTATCATCT
Source organism: Altibacter sp. (assembly GCA_002696485.1). Taxonomy (GTDB): domain Bacteria; phylum Bacteroidota; class Bacteroidia; order Flavobacteriales; family Flavobacteriaceae; genus Altibacter. Next base: position 35,502 of record NZTP01000094.1, read on the forward strand.
TTGCTATTTGTTGAAGATTCATACTCTGTAGAACCAATAATGATTAGCTGTAAAAGGTCTGTAAGAATACTTTTGCCCACACCGCTATCGCCAGTAAAATCCGTTCTAAATGGATGAAGTTCATAATCAAAGTTTTGATGATGAATTATATTAATCGTTCCGATACTGTGTATTCTTGGAAAATCTTTCATTGATAGCTTGCAATTATGTCGTCGATTTTAGGAATAATGTCCTCATAAATCGTATTGATGCGTTGAAAAGAAGGTCGGGTTTCAAAATAGTCCTGGTCTAGGTCTATCCAACCCAAGCGTTTAAAGTTTTGCAGGGCAGCAAGCACCACGTTATCAATCATTTTATCATCGTCATCTATTTTCACGTCACCACTGGATTGTGCAAATAGGCGAATGAGCCCTTCTTTATATTCTTCATAATCATTTCTAATCATCTCTTGAAGGGCAGCTAAACTATTCAGTTCTACATTACCTTCATAGAAAATGATTTTATACATAATTATACCGACGATGATGTATTTATTCTTTAGAACGTCTCTATGTGAAGATGGTATTTTACCACGATTGGAAGTGTTGAAATTCAAGAAGAAGTAAGAATCGGACTGAAGGTTCTCTTCCATAAGATGAATACCGTAGAAATGTTGATAATATTTGTTAAGGTCTTCCTTGTGCTTTTTTAAAAATTTGTAGTAGTTTATTTGGTCACCATATTCTTGTATGTGAATGCCATCTTTGAGATAATAGTCCAACTCACCAAAATAAGTTGGTGCATCTGGGTCTTCATAAAATTTTAAAAACTCTAATGTTCCGTTACTATTGTGTTCCATAATATTAATCCTTCGTTCTTAACAGGTTTGGTTTTATCAATTTTGACATCATATTCATCTTTTGCATAGCAAAGGTCCAATACTTTAAAAAAAGCTTTGGTGGCAATGGCAAAATCAGATGATTCTCGTAATATCCTAAAATAAATATCAGATAGGTTCATTTCTTTATTTTTCCTCAATTCCGCAAATATTAGGTTAACCCAATTATCTATGGTATCATAATCATCAAAAGCTTTTTCTAAAATTGCTTGGTTCTCATTTTCGGCAATTAAATCGGGCTCATATTTTTTTCTGGTCTTTGATTTTGTAGGGAATAGTTCCTTATCCCTATCAAATAGAATGTACTTTGGTCGTTTAAATTTCACCTCAAAGGATGGCACTTCTTTAGGAAAGATTATTTCTTTATCATACTTAATTCGTTCAAGCGTGGAATATTTCAATAAAAATCGAATGAATCTGTCTGTTTGAGCACTATATTCAGGGTTTCGAAAGGCTGCAAACAACTGTTTTATTTTCGGCTGAATTCTGTTGAGCCTTCTATCGGTACCACGCAATCTACTTTGAATGCTATCAAAAAAATCGACTTTAGACTGTATAAGGTCAAGTATTTTTCTGTCGTTTGAGTCGATTCCAGTCAATAACAAGCTTATGGAATTGGTTTCGGTAAATGCGATTCTCAACTCTTCATTTTTTCTATGAACTTCAGTTAAATCTTCACTGACATTTCGTAGTAGCTTGAGAGGCTTGAGATGTTGAGCCAATGTGTCTTTTCTTAATTTGATTACAGATTCGTCTATTTGGCGGTCTAAAAAGTCGATATGTTTTTTAAGTGTGGGATGATAATGTTCAAAATGGATTTCAAACCAATCTATCAGAGCTTTTTCCGAACCTAATGAAGCTTCCAGTTGCGACTTAAGCTCTACGCAAATTTTTTTGATTTTTGTAGGTTTAAAACTGCCTTCCAGTGTTTCCTTCGCAATTTTACAAAAGTTAAGTCCATATTCCTGAAAAGAATAGGTTCTGGTCTCTTCGTCGTAGCTAAAAAAAAATTTTTGCAGCCGTAAAATCCTTTTCTTGTTATATGATTTTACGTAAAGGTTTTCTTTCTCGTTGGCTGTCATAGTAGCTTCAAACAGCCTATGAATATCGTCGCCTGAAAAACTATTGTTTTCGTAACGCCCATTAATAATTCCTTCATAAAGATGTATAACAACTATGCCTTCGCGCTTTTCTGGAAACAGTGCTCGGTAGGTTTCAGATTTTGATGCCTCATCTTCAAAGTTAAATATGCTTTCTTTTTCCTTGCTCAATATATCATTTGTATGTTTTAAAAGTTATATTTCTTTTTACGTTTATCAAAAGCTTCAGGGCCGCCTTCAAGCACATCGCAAATATGTTCTTGAACACCTCTTCTGTATAAGACTTCAAGAATACTATCATCTTCGGCTTTAGTGTATTCGATAGAACCAGAAATATACTCAAAATCGTGGGTTTTATTCTTGGTGTCTTCACCATTTTGATTTGCAACAATAATAAGTTCTGCATCCGCACCCAAGACCAAATTTGGATTATGGGTAACAATAATAATTTGTCTTGTTTTCTTTCGTTTTCGAAGAAACTTTACGACCTGATTATAGATAGAACGATTGTCAAGGTCATCTTCAGGTTGGTCTATGAGAATGGGACATTGGCTATCATCCAAATCTATGAGTAAACGCAGTAATACAAATGATTTTTTTCCGGGCGACATATCTGAAATATCATCATCCTGAAATGTAACCTTATAGTCGTGCATAAACCAATTTTTAAAAAGTGATGTAATAGCCTCTTTGTTGGTCACGCCCTTGCGTTTCGGAATTTTACTATTTATAATTTTCCAAGCTTCAGCTTTTAAAAAAGTTTTGTGTTCTTCCACTCCTTCAAAATCATATTCCGTCAGATAATCATATTCCTTGCTCGCTGTAGCACGTCCATCAAAACTCTTTTGCACGAATGATTCTTGAAAGTGTTCCTTCTTGAACTTGGTTACAATATTAAAAGAGAGCTCATCATCAAAATCAGATAAATCCACACTATCTTTTGCTTCTAAATAAAGTGAGTAAAATTCTGCATTATAATCTGATAGTAGTTGAATGTTCTTTTCAACAAGCTTATAAGAGTTATTAATCTCTTTCTGGTATTCTGCTATCTGGAGAAGTATTTTTTCTTCTTTCCCCAATTCCTTTATTAACTCATTAAGTGCGCTTTGGTCTTTTAAGGCCTCCTTAAGGTCGCTTATTGATACTTCAAGGGCTTGGATTTCTTTTGTTGTAGTCTGAATTTGTGCTTCCTGCGTCACAATCCTCTTGTCTATTTCAGAAGACCAATCGTCCTTATAAAACTTGGTTTTAGATGTTATCAGACCTTGGATTTCTGTCTTAAGCGTAGTACCAATTATATTTTCAACTAATGTTTCGTCGATTTCAACACTTATATTTTTGAGTGACTTTAATTTAGATATGTCTTTGTTGAAGGTTTCTATTGCTGCATTTTTTTCTTTTATTTGAGTGTTGGTCTGATTGTACCTATCTAAATCTTCCTTACTTACTTGAGATTTTTCTTGAAGACCTTTAATTTCACCGTTGAGCTTTTCAATTTGCTTTTTTATGCCGCTTTCATCACCCAGTTCCTTTTTTAATCGATTTTTTTCAATATTTATATCGATGTTGGCAAAAAGATTCTTTATAGCTGTTTCTATTTTATCTGCGGTTTCTCTTTTTCTGTCGTTCAGCGAATCATACCATTTTTTAAATTCTTTCTTCTGCAAAAGTACATCCTGGATTATTTCATCAATATCGCCTGTGTCTTCACCGTCATCAACTACTCTGTTTAAGTAAGACTGCGGTATATAAATAATCTTCTTATCCGGATTATTGGTAGCGCCCAGGCTGGAAATTTGACCATCTTTCCAAATGACTTCAAAACCTTTTACAGGTCTTTTGTCTTCAATTTTTGCAGAAGCATTTCGTTTTGAGTATTCCGTGATGTCAGCGGTTTTAGCGGTACTTTTCAATAAGATGGATTTTCCTGTGGATTTTCCGCCAATAATAGCTGTCAAATTTTGATTACAAGGTATTGGGTCGGTGGTAAATACAGGGTCTATAAAACGTAACTTATCTATAACTTCATAAACCTTTTTCTCATCTGGCTTGCGGTCAGTAATACTGACACGCTCATCTGGTTCGTAAATAATTTGCTTAAGCCCTTCAAATGTTGGGTCAGCTTTAATCCAACAAAGTCTTGAAGCATTTTTAGTATAAAGTTCATCAAAAGTATGCGCGTCACTACCCCATATACAAGGTTTTAAAGATTTAAACTCATTGATGTATTCTTGTGGACTTGCGCCAAAATTACCCAATGCCCATTTTCTTGTGTTCGGATTAGATGCAAATAGACAATCTGACTTTTGAATCAGAATTTTACGCGTTAAATGCCCTTGATTGTTCCAATCTACATCACTTAAATCTTCATCCGATGGTGTGGCAATAAGATATTTTCCTTTAAAGAGTGAGGGTTGGTCGGTTAAAATTTCTGAAATTTTATCATCAGAAACTACTGCATTCATCATTCCAGTATAGAGTTGGCTTGGGTGTTGTCTAAATTGTGCGTGTTCATTTTGTAACCTTGTACCAAGAGCAATAAGATTATTTATTGTTAGAGCTCTTCTTTCGCCTGCCTCTTGAGGATTTCCTTCAACTATAATCTTTAACTGATGAAGAAAGTTTTCTTCTATATCCTTAATGGCTACTTCGTCAGAAAATAAGACGTGAAAATTTACCCTATTATCCTGTACCAACTTATCCAGTCTAAACTCGATGTTAGGCAAAATGAGAATCTTATGGATTTTTTCAATTTCCTCATCGCTAAATTCTAATTCTTTGAGTTTCGCATTATTATTAAGGTATTGCGTTTTCAGCTTTTTATATCCCTCTATGGAAAAATAATCAGTTATGCCTATAGAAGCGATATTGTGTGCAAGTGCTTTTGAAAATAATTGTTTCACATATTCGTCCCAGTCAGCACCAAAACCATTGTTTAGTGCTGATTCTGGTGTATGAACGTGCAAATCCCATATTCGCCATTCTGAACCTTTAGTATAACGTTTGCTCATATATCATAAAAATTTACCCCTTTAAAAGGGGCTGGTACTTTAACCAATATGTAATAAAGGATTACAATGAATACCGGAAAACCAATATAAGAAATTTTCCAAGTAATCGAATCTTTTTAAAAAAGTAAATAAAATTTCCATTGTTTATTTACCAAAATAATGACTCATAACAGCACTAGTTTATAGCTCAACCCAAACAGCAGGATGCTCACTCGCTGCCTCTTTTTTAGAATGAATACTGGGATAGACTGACCAGATAGGTCGCTGTTTGGGAAGAACCCCTTTCCGGTTAAGACCGCTATCTTTTACATTGGCAAATAAATTGGGCGAAAGTAATAAATAGTCTTTTTGTTTGATATTAACCCCAAGCCGATAGGCACCCAATCTAAAATAGTCTGCATCGCTTCCTTTATCATAATCTACATTGAAGGATGGGTGTTTTGTTACATCCTTTAAATCTGTATCACGTAACAAAGGCGTAAGGGAATCAGAATAGGAAGCTGCATTTAATGTGCCTGCAACTATGATATCTTTGTGTCCATCATTCAAGAGTTGACGATATATACTCGCAATTTGTTGAGATTGAATTTTACGATAAGCGTCAGTCATCTCTATTTCGGAGGTGTCTTCTTGCAATTGAACGGCCAATAGCCAAATGGTACGATGAGATGGCGTATCAATTTCGTACTGGAAAAATTCCTTTTTGGGATTAAAACTATTATCAATTTCAAAATAATGCGTTCTGACGGATTTAATGAAGTAGCCTTCTTTTAGCAGCATTGCCATTTCTTGACCACGTTTGTCGCTACCTTGAACGACAGCTATTTCTTGAAAGGATTTGGTATTACATTCAGGCAATAGTTGGGCATTGAATTCTTCCAATGAAGCCCTGTCCTCAATTTCCTGCAATAGCAGAATATCAGGATTTACATCGGCAATTACCTGTGCCTTGTTTTTTATGGCTGTTGAATCTATGGGAATAGTTTGAAGCGCTATCCAACCGTTCCAATCCGTAAGTTCCCCAGATTTGAGTTCATTTGAATAATCCATTCCTTTGAGGAACAGAAATCCCGCTCGTTTGCGCATTACGGCGTAGGGAACATCAAAGGACTTGTCAAAACCTAATAGAAAAACAAGTTCTTGAATACGTTCTGCATTGCTCGTTGCACGGTTGCTTCCACACATCAGGTCGTCAAGTTCTTTTATCCAATCTGCTACACATTTTCCGTAGGATTTATCTGAAAGGCTTCTGTCTCGATGGAACAGATTCTGAATATTATAAGTTGCTATCTTCATAATTATTTACGTTTATCGTTAGTATTTTTATCAAAAGCTATCAGGTTGAAAAGTTCTCGCATTCGGCTTCTTACTCGATTTCCATAGCGTTCTTCAAGTTCTTCTGCATTTAGATTGGTAGTTGCGTGGGTCTTTATTTTTGACTTGGTTTGTAGATACAGTTCATAGCGTGAGAGCAATACCTCGCCCATCACATTACAGTCTTTACCATAATGGCGACCCATTGGCTCAACGCCAAGGTCATCAAAGCAGATAGGGCTGCTATCGCCATAATCTTCGATTATTTTATAACCTAAATGATTGAACCCAAATACAATGTTTCGACACGGAGCAAGCATATAGGGACGTTGCAGAGGAACTAAATATTTCAACAACTTCATCAAACTTGTTTTGCCGCAGCCAACAGGTCCAGAAAGTAAAACACCTTTTTCAGGGTCAATACCTGCTTGTTCACAATTAGTTTTATCCTTAATGAAATAGTAGCACAATTGCCGTATGATTTCCGTGTCCTCATCATAAATTTTGAAGTGCTTCCCAAACAGAAGCTTTCCTTTGGCATTTAGGTAAATTAGGATTTTGTCAAAATCGTAGAGCACACTTTTGCCATCGAATTTTCCCAAAGAAAATTCTACACCGCCTTCGATGATTTTAGAGGGGTTGTCCATAATCCTTGTTTTTATTGGTTTTTAGGTTGTCCCGATTTTGAAACACTTCTTTGACCGTTTGTTCTTTTTTTATTTCAGCAGCTTTTAAAATCCAATTTTCAGCCGAAGCCTGCCAATCGAAGATTTTAATTTTACCGCCCAATTTCCATCCAATTGAGGTGTAGTGGTTAAAGAATTTCTTGCCCTCAATAGATGGCCACTTTCTTTTTTTGAAAAAATCCAAAACCTCATTTTCGTTTTTTGGTAGCTTACGTTTATTATTGTTTTCTATTTGTTTATTACTGTTTATATTAGGTACTAATGCTTGTCCCAGTACTTGTTCACTGCTTGTACCATAAGTTGTATCGATACTTGTCTCACTGCTTGTACCGAATTTGAGCATCTTGATTTGGCTACCTTTGTACGGGTTGTGCGATGGCATATAGAAAATGTATGACCAGTCACTCAAATTTTTAAGACAACGATGATACGTTGCTTTCGACCCTATTTTTGCCATTTTCATCACTTCTTCACGGTTTATATAAAATGTTTCTGGAAATCGGTTGATGTTCCAAAATTGGAATAATGCGATATACAAGCTGATGTGCGTTGGATTCAAGCGTGAATCTTTTGCAAATTGCTGAAACACGGCGTTGAGATGTTTTATATAGTTCATACATCGTTAATCGAAATTATGTTGCACCCTGTTATCGGTCATTACTTTTTGAATTTCTTCGGCATCATAAAAGATGATACCACCAACCTTTGTGTACGGCAGTGTGCCATTGACACGAAGGTTTTGTAATGTGCCTGGGCTTATTTGAAGCAAGTCCATAACCTCGGAAGACTTGAGATATTTCTTTAGTTTCCCTTGAGCTTGTTTGGACAATAGCTTTTTGATATCATCGAGCAATTCCAGTTTGAATTCCCGAAGGTCGTCGGTGGTAATAATGCTTGTGGGCATAGTAGAACTTTTTTGTAGAAAGGGACTAACTTCTTTCTTTGAATCAGAATGATAGTCCCTGACCTGATTTGACTTTCGTTCTACAAATTTGATAAGTATTAATGGGTTTTAATCCCCAGTACAACCGTACTACGGTCAAATTTTAACATCTTGAAATTTGATAGATTTTGTAGTGTTTTGACAGTTGAAAATTGAAAATAGTGTGTGAAATCATACCAAATAAAATGAAGAAAGCGTCGAAAAACAAAAGACCGTAGGTCAACCGTAGTACGGTGTTTTTTCATCAGCAAATGAATAAGTTATTCTTCAGCTTTATCCATCTGTGATAATAGGGCAGAAGAAAGCTCATCTAAAAATTTTGTGCGGCTAACTTTGCGGGATTTAATTTCTGAATATGTTTTGTAGAAATCACCCAAATCGTAATGAAAGATGTGCTGTAAGGTCGTCGCAATTTCTTTAATATCGACATTGCCATTATTGATGGCGCGATTTGAGTGTAGAGCATACACCAATTCGGTAAGGGCTGTCTTTGAAGCAGTCCATTTTAGAGATGGAATCTGGGCAGAGCCATTAATTCTATCCTTTGTTACTTTACCATTTTTCAATAGACGTTTTTGTAGATAATCTATAAACATTTGGTAAGCTTTGACCTTTCCCAAAAGCATATCCCTTGCAGTGCTAAATTCAGGGTCTTGAAAGTAAAATTTAGAGTAGGTAATAATATATGTGTCTAAATAGTCACGGGTAAAATACTGTTGGTCGAAATGAGTGGAATTAGATTCCACGTAACGGATGAAGTCCATATTGTAAAGAAAAAACCGATTGATTTTATTGATTTTCCGCTTGGTGTATTTTTTCTGACTGTCCAAGTTTGCTTTTGGGAACTGAATCTCAAACGAGCGCACTTCTGAATAATAAATTAATGGAACTAATGGGATTTGCTTTGTATATTTAAAAAAATCAATTTCTTCTTTCAAAGACTCGAAGTCGTAGTCTATGATTTTTTTTCGGAAACGGTTTAGAACATTTCTGCATAATTTGATGCAATTTTCAGATAATTCAATAACGTCAATATGTTTTACCCGAAGCTTTTCCAATTCAGATAAAAATACGCTTGATATGTCGTCGAATTCCAAAATCATCCTATGAATCAGTTTTTTTGACTGTCTCGGAAATCAATTCAGAAATCACTAAAAATGGCGTAAGAAGGTTTGTCCAACAGTATATTTGGGAATTAATCTTTCCAGAGCTTTTCTTATAAATTTAAGGTTTTGAAGTGAAACGCTACGTTAAATTTGTGCGTATTTATGTACGGAATCAATGTATATTAATACGCTCACCACATTTATAAGGGTTTAGAGAACTATTTTTTCTTACTACTGAACCTTTTTGTAAACTCGGTTCTATTTCTTACGTTCGTTTTTTTGAAGATATTGGATGCGTGTTTTGACACAGTGCTTTTGGCAATGAATAAATCATTGGCAATTTTCTGATAGCTCAAATTACTTAAAATGGACATTGCAATTTCTATTTCCCTTCGAGTAAGATTTCCATAAACGAATTTTGATTCATTCACTTTCTCTACGTGTTCTTTATTGAACAAAAACACTTCATACAGTTTATTTTTGTTTTCGAGAAAGAATAAATATCTATCAGTTTCAATGATAGTAATGGCATAAAATGCAGAATTCATTACTGTGAATGTTATCCATTGATAATCGCCAATAACCGTGCAAATAGGTAACAACGCAACCGCACTCACACTTATAATCGATAATTTGTTACGTCGTAATATAAATTTATTCGGATTTACGGGATTTGAAATTCTTCGGTAGAAGAGCATCAAAAAGAAAAATGCAATAATTGATATAGGGATGGTAAACAACATCCTTGAAGAATCGATTGAGTTTGTGAAATAATACGGTATTACAAAGAGTAGAACAAAACTTCCACCAGCAACAAAGGAAAGATTCCGAATGGATGAATGAAATTTTAGGACTTCGATATCATATTCTTTATAAAGATAATACACAATGTAAACGCACAACGTAATTGCTATACCGTATGTAATGATATATTGAATCAAAATTGGTCCAGGAAAATTGTCGATTGGAAGAAAACCGCCGGAAAGATTATAAGCGACAAAAAGTAAACCTAAATAAAGAAATCGATTGAGATTACGATTTGAATTGAGTGCTTGGTAAAGTGTAATCAATACAATGACCGTATCTATCAACAGATAAAAGAATGTTGTCCAGTGTATTGATGTATTGAACATTGTTTTTAATCATTTTCTCGCTCAAATCTATTGTTATCAATATTTTTAATCACATTGTCCCAATTAAAGACTTTCCCGTTCATTGCTATATAAACACCTTCATCTAATTGTTGCAGTGATGCAAGGGCATATCCAAGATTAAAAGGTGCATCTGTATAATTTACTGTACCCAAAATAAAAGAACCAACCAGTACAATGGTTTTTTTAAGATTTAGTTTGCCCAAAAACCTTGCAGTTTCGGCCATTGTGTAAGTTCCGTGGGTAATCAGAATTTTATTTTCTTTTGATTGAATGATATTATCGACTAAAAGTTCTCTATCCGCACCAGTGATATGCCTACTGTCTTTATCAAAAAGGGTTTCTATCTTATATTCGAAAGAAATGTTCGCAGTTTCCAAAAAATTGGAAATATCAATTGCGCGCTGTCCAGCTTTATCTTCAGCATTTTCATATTCCAGACCACCAATGGTACCGCCAGTTGTAAAAATCTTAATCATAAGTGTGATTTAGAAATGACCAGATATATAAAGTTACCATAACTTTTTGACAGTTGGGTAATTTATTGTTGGTTGAATGAAACTTAAAGCAGAAAATCTATGAACTACTGACAGAAGTTTTCGTAGTTTGGGAATAATTGGTCAATTTATCTTTAAGCGCCTTCATATCATCGCTTACTTTCTTGTCAATTATCTTGGCGTAGTGTTGCGTAGTTTTAAGAGATTTATGACCGAGCATTTTGCTCACAGATTCGATGGGCACACCATTTGTTAACGTAACTGTCGTGGCGAATGTGTGACGTGCAAGATGGAATGTGAGGTTTTTATTTATTCCACAAAGGTCAGCAATCTCTTTTAAATAGGCATTCATTTTTTGATTGCTCAAAACTGGAAGCAAGAGTTCGCTATCTGAAAAATCAGAGCTTTCAGCATATTTTTCAAGTAAAGCTTCTGGAATTGATAAAATAGGAATATTGCTTCGGGTATCCGTTTTGCTTCTTTTGGTTTTTATCCAACGTTCACCCGTAATGCCAAGTACAATATCGTTTTGGGAAAGTTTTTTTACATCGGCATATGCTAATCCGGTAAAGCAACAGAATACAAAGATATCCTTGACTTGGTTTAAACGATGGATTCCAAATTCTTTTTCCACAAGCTTTTGAAGTTCTTTTTCAGTCAAAAATTCTCTGTCAACAATTTTGAGTTTAGCTTTCCAATGTATGAAAGGGTCTTTATTTATCCAATCGTTCGCATAAGCGATTCGAATGATTTTCTTAAAATTTGTAATGTACTTTATAGCTGTATTGTGGGCACAATTTCTTGTGGTTTTGAGGTAATATTCAAAACCAGTAATAAATGTATGGTCAACATCCTTAACCGGAATGTCTTTTACATTGTATTCTTTTGAGATATAATCTTTAACGTGTTTTCTGGCAGTTTTATAACGTTCAGCTGTACCCGCAGCAAAATCTTTACCTATTAACTTGTCCACCTTATCATTATGTTCTTGAAAAATTTCCAATAGCATTTTGTGCTTAATATCTTTTCCCAGATATATATTTTTGATTTTTTGTGCCGTTACTGAAGCATTTTTTTCGGAAAGTTGTTCTTGAATCTTATTGAGTTTGGTTCGTATTGAGGTCATATACTTGTTCAATTCACGAACATCAGAGGTTGTTCCTCTCATCTTGCCAGCTTCAGAATTCCATTTAGTTAATAAAACTTTACGTTTTATACTAAACTCACTTCTTTTTCCATTTACAGTGATTCGTGCATAAATAGGGGCATTGCCGTTTTTATCGATGTCGTTTCCTCGTGGATAAAATAATATGGAAAATGTAGTTTGCATCGGTACGTACTTTTTGTTATCCTTAAAGATACAAAAAATATTGATTCAAAAACCATATAAAAGCCTATATAGCAACATTTAACACATAATTCGGTGCGTAAATTGAATTAAAAAAACCCGCACCGAATACCGCACTTTTTATTTGATATTAGATGATTTTGTTTGATATTGAAGAAAATGAAAAAAGCCGACAAACATAGTGTTTATCGGCTTTTGGTGGAATTTGGTAAATTCCCAGCGGAGAAAGAGGGATTCGAACCCCCGGAGGTGTGACCCTCAACAGTTTTCAAGACTGCCGCATTCGACCACTCTGCCATTTCTCCTTTAGCGGTTGCAAATATAGTAAGCTTTTTTTATTTCCTAAACCTTTTTTCTGTTTTTATCAGTCAATAATGGGGATGGGTTTTTTATCGTCGCCAACAGCCACGAACGTGAAATAACCGGTGACAACTTTTTCTCTGGAATCGCTGTACATGTCTTCCATAAAAACCTCTGTCTTTACCACACAGCTGGTTCTTCCCACCTTATCGACCCGCGCGATCAACTCAATAATCGTCCCTTGGGGGATAGGCGTGGTGAAATCGATCTTATCGGTTGAAACGGTGACTACCTTTTTTCTGCTGAAGCGCGTGGCACATATAAATGAGGCTTCGTCCATTAAATGAAGCGTGGCCCCTCCAAAAAGGGTGTCGTAATGATTTGTCGTATTTGGAAAGACTGCTTTGAAGATTCTGGTCTCACTGCGGTCTTTTAAGGTTTCGATGATGGACATTGGAGTGGGAGTTTGAAGTTAGGGGTTAGGTTTTAGTTATTAGTGGATGATGGCGAAAATACAATATTTTAAGCACACCATAAGTGCCGTCTATCGCGCTTCTGTCAGGGTCTATGATAATTCTCTTTTTTTAAACTGAAAACCAAGTACCTTTGTATTGTAAACGTGCAGAAAATGAACAGATCCATTCTTCAATCCCTACAATGGCGCTACGCTACTAAAAAATTCGATCCTTCCAAAAAGCTTTCCGAAGAAAAACTGAACGTACTCAAAGAATCGTTCAACCTTACGGCAACTTCCTACGGATTGCAACCGCTCAAATTGGTCATTGTTAACAATGAAGCCCTGCAAGCGCAATTGGTGCCTTTGACCATGGAGCAGGTGCAGGTGCGTGATGCCTCCCATGTTTTGGTTTTTTGTATCGAAACGGCTATCTCCAAGAATTATATCACCGACTATTTCGACAGGGTGGAGCATACCCGAAATACACCCAGAGCCATCCTAAAGCCTTTTGAGAAGTTCCTTATTGATGAGTTTGCTGAAAAGCCTGAGGTAGCAGTGGAAACCTGGATGCAAAAGCAAGCGTATATCGCGATGGGCAACCTGCTTACGGTTTGCGCGCTGGAAGGAATCGATGCCTGCCCCATAGAAGGTTTTCTACCTGAAGCCTACGACGAATTACTACAATTAAAGTCGCACGGTTTGCAGTCGGTGTTGGTAATGCCGGTAGGATATCGTGCAGAAGACGACTTTTTCGCCGATCTTAAGAAAGTACGCCGCGGCGTGGATGAGGTGGTGATCGAGATAAAATAAGAAGAAGTTACGACTCATACAGTTTTAAGCGGTTGCGCAGGCTGTTAAGTTCTTCGTGCAGTGTTTCTACCTTTTCCAACAGATTAAAGATCACGTCGATCCCTTCGGGGTTGACATCGAGATCACGATGCAACCGTATCATTCGCTCTACTTCGTGAACAGCCTCCTTGTGAATGCATTGGTGATCTTCAATTCGAGCCAGTTGTATCAAACCCATGTCGTGTAAACTAGAAACAAAGGAGGTGTCTATCTCATGACTTGTACACAATTGGGTGACCGTAATATAATCGGTGATTTTCATCTTATTTTAATTTTGCTAGTTGTTGAAATAATTCTTTTTCTTTTGCTGAAAGTGTTGTAGGAATGTCTACCGTATAGGTGATATACAAGTCGCCGAAACTGCCTTCTTTCTTATACAGTGGGAATCCTTTTCCTTTCAGCTTTACTTTGGTACCGTTCTGCGTGCCGGGTTTTACCGAAAGTTTTACGGTCCCGTCAAAAGTATCAACACGGATCTCACCGCCTAATACGGCTGTATAGAGATCTATGGCTTCGGTCTTATAAAGATCGCCCTTATCTCTGCTGAAAGCGGTTGTGTTAGTGATCTGAAATTGTATATAGAGATCGCCCTTAGGACCACCGTTGCGACCTTCTCCACCATGCCCCTTGATCTTAATTACTTGTCCGTCTTCCACACCCGCAGGGATGGTCAATCGAATGTTCTTCCCATTTACCGTTAGGGTGCGCTTATGGGTCTGGTACACATCCTTAAGGTTCAATTGCAGTTGTGCATTATAATCTTGCCCCTTAAACCGTACATTGCCACCAAACCCACCACCCGAAGCAGCGCGGCCACCGCCAAACATAGACTCAAAGAAATCTGAGAACCCTTCGCTCTCAAAATCATCATACACATTTTGGCCACCGTAGGCACTTTGGTATTGCTGCTGCTGCCGTTGTTGCGCCTTGGCACGTTCTATATCGTCGGCATGCTTCCAATCCTTCCCGTAGGCATCGTATTTCTTTCGGTGTTCGGGATTGCTCAACACTTCGTGTGCTTCATTGATCTCTTTGAATTTCCGTTCGGCCTCTGCGTCGTTGGGGTTGACATCGGGATGGTATTTTCGGGCCAGTTTTCGATAGGCTTTTTTAATGTCACTTGCGGAAGCACTCTTATCCAGCCCCAGGCTTTTATAATAATCTATGTATGTCATTTCTTATGATGTAAATACGTACTTAAAGTTACTAATTTCTTTGCTTCGGACATAGGATTAGAAAAGTTCATACCATGTATTTCCGAAGATAATAAACTGAAAAATTGTCACTAAATCCCTTAGCATAAGTGAAATACTGTCATTTTCTACTGAAAAAATTTCAGAAATAAGCATGTCCACAGTTTTGGTATTTATTTTGTTCCCTACTAGACACGCTATGATAGTCATAGTTGTAAACACTGAAGTATAAACCTTAAAATTATAATCCTATGAAACTGATGAAACGAAATGAAAGCTTGTTTCCTAACATGTGGAGTCCTTTTAACGACGACGATTGGTTTCGATTACCGGATACCTTTAAGTCGGGAACCAGTGCTCCTGCGGTAAACATTTTGGAGAATGAAGACGATTTCAAAGTCGAAATGGCCGTACCGGGCATGAAGAAAGAGGATTTCAATGTAGATTTGGATAACAATCTATTGACAATTTCAGCCGAAGAAAAATCGGAGAACGAAACAAAAGACAAAGACGGAAACTACACGCGTCGAGAGTTTAATTACAGTGCATTCAAGCGCTCGTTTACCCTTCCGGAATCTGTGGACGGTGAAAAGATCGCCGCTTCGTATACCGATGGTGTGTTACATATCACCATTCCAAAAAAGGAAGAGGCAAAGCCAAAACCACCGAAGAAAATAGCAATCAAATAATTACAGAGCGGGACGTCCCGCTCTTTTTTTTTATCCATGGCAAGCCATATATTTCCATTGCATATCGCAAACGCAACCCGTACCTTTGTGTGACATCTAATCAACAACGTGATATTTAACATACATAATTATGCCCGGATTTGAAGTATTTGGCGCCGAAGAGCGAAAACAAGTAAGTGATGTTTTGGAAAGTGGTGTACTCATGCGCTATGGTTTTGACGGTATGCGCAACGGCCATTGGAAAGCGAAAGAATTTGAAACCGCCTTTGCAGAACGCATGCAAGCTCAGCATTGTCAGTTGGTTTCCAGCGGAACCGCTGCATTAACAGTTGCTCTGGCTGCTGCCGGAGTAGGCGCAGGGGATGAGGTGATTATGCCTACTTTTACGTTTGTCGCCAGTTTCGAGTCCATTATGATGCTGGGAGCCGTTCCGGTTCTGGTCGATATTGACAATACCCTTACGTTAGACCCAAACGCAGTAGAAACCGCTATCACATCAAAAACACGTTGTGTGATGCCCGTTCACATGTGCGGGTCTATGGCCGATTTACGTAAGCTGAAGGACATTTGCGCAAGACACAATCTCATACTCTTGGAAGACGCCTGCCAAGCGATAGGTGGAACCTATGAAGGTAAACCGCTGGGAAGCTATGGGGATCTGGGATGTTTTTCCTTCGATTATGTAAAGACCATTACCTGCGGTGAGGGCGGGGCGGTGATCACCAATAACGAAGCGTATAAGATCAACGCCGATCAGTTTCAGGATCATGGGCATGACCATATAGGGAATGACCGTGGTGCGGAGACCCATCCCACGCTGGGGTATAATTTTCGTATTTCGGAATTAAATGCCGCCGTGGGGTTAGCACAACTGGACAAACTGGACGGAATCTTGAAATGTCAGAAACATCATTATACCATTTTACGGGAGGCCTTGGAGAACGTTAACGGGGTTACGTTTAGACGTGTTCCGGAAGGCGGAGAAGAGAACTATTCGTTCTTAAATTTCTTTCTGCCGGATGCAGCCTTGGCTCAAAAGGCTCATAAAGCACTTTTGGAAGCAGGGATTGATGCCTGTTTCTATTGGTATACCAACAATTGGCATTACATAAACGGCTGGGAACATTTAAGGGAGCTAAATTCATTAGGAAGATTGCCACAGGAGATCCGCGAACAAATGCAGGATCTTAACAGCACCGATTTCTCTAAAAGCGATGCCTGGATGGGTCGCACCATTTCTTGTTTGGTAAAGATAGGATGGCCTGAGGCGCAGGTAAAGGAGCGAGCCGCTACTATGCGACGAGTGATTACCGATGTCCTTTAGTAGTTCACATACTCCGTGATCTCCAAGCCGTAGCCTATCATTCCCACGCGCTTGGTTTGCTCGCTGTTGGAAAGCAACTGTATCTTATGGATCCCAAGATCGTGCAATATTTGAGCGCCGATCCCAAAATCCTTGCTGTCCATTGCAATTCTGGGGGCTTTGGCGATCTCATTCTCACGTTGGGCCGCACGTAATTCCTTTAGACGCTGTAAGAGATTCAGGGATTGGCTCTGCTGATTGATAAATACAATGGCCCCTTTTCCTTTTGAGTTGATCACGTTGAACATATCGTCCAGTTTTTGTTCGGCATTGTTGGTTAGGGTTCCCAAAATATCGCCGTTGACCAAGGTGGCATTCACACGCACAGGAACGGGTTCTTCTTTCTTCCACTCCCCTTTGGTTAGGGCAATGTGTACCTGATCGTTCGTGGTTTGTTTATAGGCTCGTAACCTGAAACTGCCAAATTTTGTATTGATATTGAAATCCTCTTCCTTTCGAATCAAAGAATCGTGCTCCATGCGGTAGGCAACAAGGTCTTCGATGGAGATGAGTTTAAGATCGAACTTCTTTGCGACATCCATGAGTTGCGGCAATCGTGCCATTGTACCATCTTCGTTGAGGATCTCAACAAGGATACCTGCGGGTTGGAGTCCGGCGAGTCGTGCCAGATCGATCGCTGCTTCGGTATGACCTGTTCTGCGCAATACGCCCCCTTCTTTGGCTCGCAAAGGAAAGATATGTCCGGGACGCCCCAAATCCTCGGGCTTGGTATGTTCATCTACCAATGCCTGAATGGTCTTTGCCCGGTCGTGCACTGAGATCCCGGTGGTACAACCATGACCTATAAGATCTACTGAGACCGTGAACTGTGTGTGGTGTAATACAGTGTTGTTCTCCACCATCATATTCAGGTCTAAATACTTACAGCGTTCTTCAGTAAGGGGCGCACATATCAATCCGCGTCCATGAGTGGCCATAAAATTGATCATCTCCGGCGTCACCATTTCTGCTGCGGCAATAAAATCGCCTTCGTTCTCCCGATTCTCGTCATCGACGACAATAATCACTTTTCCTTTTTTTATATCTTCTATTGCTTCGGAAATGGTATTGAGTTGGATCATCCTATTTTTTTCTGTCGTAATCATAGCCTAATTTGAAAGTGCAAAGATACGTAAATAGTTTATGTTGCGATGGGATGGGTGTAAAGGGAATTGGGAATGCTGAAGAATGCATCGACCCTATTACAGCTTAAAACAGCAAATTGATACCCAGATGAGACGATTCTATTTTCACTCATAATTCTCGCTATTCTGAAGCAGCTTCTTTCTTTCTGAAGAGCCTGCCGAAGCGTTGCAAGAAGGAATCGATATCAAAGATTCCTTGATCGGTGGTGGCACGATAGGTTAGCCATATACTAAGCGGAAGCATAATGGCCGTACTTAACCAACTGGCGATGAACGGATGCATACTGCCGTCTTCCGCACTGTTCTTTGCAAAGATCCCAATAAAGTGATAGGTAAGAAATAATAGTACGGCAACCACCATAGGAAGTCCCATACCCCCTTTGCGAATGATCGCACCTAAGGGCGCTCCCACAAAGAATAATATAATACAAGCAATAGCAAGCACGTACTTTTCGTGCAGGGCGATCTCATGTTTGTTGAGCCGCTTTGTCTTAAGAAGAAATTCGGTTTTTTTTGCTTTTACGGCCTGCAAAGTTCCCCGCACATTGTTTAATGCCGTAGTGGCTACAGATAGTTGGAGATCCGGGTTGTAGATGTCTAGGATAGAATTGATAGCTACTACCGAATCCTTTTTCTTAGGTCTTGTATCCTTTAACTTAGAGAGTCCGCTGCGGAAATACATATTGTCTGAAAAAGCTTCAATATCTTTGCTATAGCTGTTCGAGAGCGAATCGATCTCAACGAACAATTCGTTGATCTTGTACATATTGTGGTTATTCAATTCGTTCTCCTTCTCAATATCGGTACTGTTGAACGCGGTAAGATCGATATTGATCGTATAACTTTCAAAATAACTCTTTGCAAAAGGCTGTGCTTTTTGCTTTAGAGGGTTCCTTACTTGTATCTCGTCGTAATAATGACCATCGTTGAGAATTAGTGACAAGGTATTGCTTCCTTCAGAACTTACCAGTTCACCGTTGTCGGCAATAATCACGGTATGATTTCCATTGGGTCGTTGCGGGTTCTTTTTATGGATCACTACATTCTCCAGGAATTGATCACGGTCTCCGCTCTTCTTTTCTACCTTGATATTGAAATCGTCTCCCACCTGGCTAAACTGACCTTCGGCAATAACCATAGAAGGACTTACCTGGGCGATGTTTCGGCGCAAGTTCTGCCATTTATATTCCGAATAGGGGATGACATTGTTGGCAAATAGAAAGGCGATTCCGGCAAGAGCGAGTATGAAAAACGTAAGACTTCGCATGGCCCGTTGCAAGGAAATACCCGTAGACTTCATGGCCGCAAACTCATATTTTTCAGCAAAGTTCCCAAAGACCATTAAGGAGGTTACCAATACTGTAAGCGGTAATACCAGTGGGATTAGTCGGGGAGATACATACCATAGGAATTTTAAGACCACCCATACATCAAGGTCCTTTCCTGCTAATTCGCTTATGTACAGCCAAATGGTCTGTAAAACGAAAATGAACATTAAAATAATGAAGACGCTAAAAAACGTCTTCAAAAAGGTCACCAATATGTATCGATCCAGTATTTTCACTGCGACAGTTAATTCAGCTTGTTGATGTAATAGCCATCTTGTTTATATTTGGCTTCATCAAAAGTAAATAATGTCTTGGATAACGGCTGATTGGTTTTAAAAGAATTTACCGTAAGAGTATATTTGGTTCCTTTGGCATCCGTTTGAATGAGCTTATAGATGTGTTTGGTCTGGACGTCGATCCCTAAGAGAACATCCTTCATTTCAGCTTTTGAATCTATCGGGATCAATTTCACGTACTGTATCTTACGTCCCTTTATGTTCTGTACAATGTCCATCTTATAGGTATATCCTTTTTCGTAAAAGGTGAGCAACTTAGAAGGTGTTACCTCTTTATCGTCCTGTGCATTGTAATTAGAGATCGTCACTTCCTCATCTTCGGGAACGATGGTATATATCTTTTTACCGTCGAACATACGGGTCGTCCCCATCATGTTCAAGACATATTTATTCCCCGAAAGTGTCACGTCTCCTCTTGTGTCTTGGTTGACATTTTCCTTGGCATTGTTGAGGTTGTACTTAAAGTCAATGAGAATATTGTCGTAGCTTTTTGCTTTGGCAGACACTTCATTGAGCAATGATTTTGCATCTTGTGCTCCCGCAATCGATACCATACAAAGGGTACATACTAAAAAGGCTAATTTTTTCATGTTGTTAATTGTTACTTTCATTATCTAATAGTTGGTTCAATGCTTCTATTGTTGGAACGAGGACCTGTCGTGCTTTGCTTCCTTCAAAAGGACCTACAATACCCGCAGCTTCAAGTTGATCAATGATCCGTCCGGCACGATTATATCCTAACTTAAGCTTACGTTGCAGGAGCGAAGCAGACCCTTGCTGAGCAATCACCAGTACTTCTGCGGCTTCACGAAACATCTTATCCCGTTCTTCGATACTAATATCAAGATTTGTGCCACCTTCTTCACCTTCGTATTCAGGGAGCAGGTGGGCATCGGGATAGGCTTTTTGGGAGCCGATGTAATCTGTAATGTCTGCTACTTCCGGAGTGTCTACAAAAGCACATTGAAGACGCGTAAGATCATTGCCTTGTGTGAAAAGCATGTCGCCGCGACCAATAAGTTGATCGGCTCCGGAACTGTCTAAGATCGTTCTGGAATCGATCTTGCTTGTCACCCGAAATGCGATACGCGCAGGGAAGTTTGCTTTTATGATCCCCGTGATCACATTTACCGAAGGTCGTTGCGTTGCAATGATCAAATGAATTCCTATCGCACGAGCCAACTGAGCAAGACGCGCTATAGGTGTCTCTACCTCTTTTCCGGCAGTCATGATAAGATCGGCGAATTCGTCGATCACCAGCACTATATACGGCAAGAAACGGTGTCCTTCGTTAGGATTCAACTTACGGGCCTTGAACTTTACATTGTATTCTTTGATATTTCGAACCATGGCATCCTTCAGAAGATCGTAGCGCGCGTCCATCTCAAGGCACAAAGAGTTTAAGGTATAAACCACTTTGTTGGTATCGGTGATAATAGCTTCCTCGGTGTCCGGTAACTTTGCCAGATAATGCCGTTCGATCTTATTGAACAGGGTGAGTTCTACTTTTTTTGGATCGACCAATACAAACTTTACTTCTGCGGGGTGTTTTTTATAGAGCAGGGAGGTAAGGATGGCGTTAAGCCCCACCGACTTACCTTGACCGGTCGCACCCGCCATAAGCAAGTGTGGCATTTTTGCCAGATCTACGACAAAGGTTTCGTTGGAGATGGTCTTACCTAATGCCATGGGAAGTTCCATTTCTGCATTTTGAAACTTTGGAGAAGCGATCACCGAGCGCATGGAAACGATCTTGGCATTCTTGTTGGGCACCTCGATACCAATGGTTCCTCTTCCCGGAATGGGCGCGATGATTCGTATCCCTAACGCCGAAAGCGATAAGGCAATATCATCTTCTAAATTCTTGATCTTGGAGATGCGAATCCCTGCTTCGGGTACGATCTCGTATAAGGTAACTGTAGGCCCCACGGTTGCTTTAATATTCGCGATACCTATCTTGTAGTTATTGAGGGTATTGACAATTCGGTTCTTATTCTCTTCCAGCTCTTCTTGGTCGATGGTAATACCTTTCCCTCCGGTATAATCTTTTAACAGGTCTAAAGAAGGAAATTTAAAGTTGCTAAGCTCGAGGGTAGGATCGAATTCTCCAAAATCGGCCACCAATTTTTTGCTTAGATCTCCTTCAACGGTTTCTTCTTCCGGAGCTTGCTCGATCTCCATGGCTACATCGTTTTCTTCTGAAAGAGGACTGTGTTGTGTAGTTTTAAGCGTGGGTTCTTCAAGTTCTTCTTCGGTCTCTTCGGAAATATCCATAGGCACTGTGGTATGTTCAGGGCCAACAACCGCTTCTACCACTTCCTTTTCATAGTCTGTTTGAGAAATGGTTTCTTCCGAAGCAGTTTCCGAAGTAAAATCCTTGGTAATTTCTTTTTTGGTACTTTTTAATGCGGTTGCAACGCGATCGGGGGTTATTTTTAACCGAACCACCAAATAGACAATAGCCAGGAAGGTCATGACGAGTATGGCCCCGATGAGCCCTAAATAATCCTGAAGCAGATCGTTCAATTCATACCCTATGGTACCGCTCAACAACGTGCTTTTAGAGGCAAAGAATCCAAAGAAAACAGCGATCCAAATGGTAAGCAATACCCCCCAGAACCAAAACCGTTTTAATTGTTTTTTGGCGTAGTCGAAGAAAAAATAAATCCCTGTCAATGTGATCAGAAATGCCAAAATAAAAGCCGAAATCCCGAAACCGTCATAAATAAAGAAGTGTCCCACATTCGCGCCAAACTTGTTAAGCCAGTTCTTTGATTCCATGTCCCTTTCGGCAAGGAGTCCAAGGTCACTTTGGTCGGTTTGCCAAGTAAAGAAATAGGAAGCGAATGAGAAAAGCAGTGCAATACCCAATAGAAAAAGGAAACTTCCCAAAATGATCTTTTGTTGTTTTGACAACGAAAAAGATATTTTTTTACGTGGGGTTTTGGTTTTGTTGGATGTAGCGGTTTTTTTCTTCGCCATGTAAGGTTGGGTTGTCTTAGCGCAAAAATACAAATATCAAACGTCCCAATCTACATAAAATTTTCTAAAACTTCTTGAAGCGTTTTAGCTTAAAAGGTTGAAGTTAATAAGCAGTTTTCCGTCCCTTTTCCATTGTATCCAGCCTTTACCCACCGTTTGAAAGCCATCATCGAGCAACACTACTTCCATCCAATCGTTCTTTACACGAATAGGTCGCATGAACGCATAAGATGTTTGAATAACTCCTGAGGCTTCAAAATGGCGTGCTCGCACCTTTTCGTTTGAATTGGGTAAAAATTCAACCGAATTTACCCCAAGTAAGAATTCGGGCCAAAGCTTCATCCTGCCCGACCGCCTGCTTACATAGGATGTTTGGCTGTTTTGCGCATTGACAACGACCTCTATAAATTCTTCGGTAATACTTTCAATTTTGAAATACAGCATATCGTAATCTAATTTTAGCATTTCCGGTACCAACCATGGAGGTGCCGTAGCGATCTCAAAGTTATTGTACTTGTTCCGTGTAAAAGTGATACTGTCGTAGGGTATATGCTCCATCAATGATTTTTCCAGATTGGGATCTCCGTAAAAATACAGGGTGGGATTTTCGTAATAATTGGGAGAAAAATATCCCATCCCCAAAGTTTCTTCATTCTGGTACGCTTTTGAATTGCGGTCAAGGTGCCTTCGGCTTCGCACACGCAACATCGATGTAGGCTTTGTGGTTTGTGTTGGTGCAGGATCAAATTGTTGCTCGCTTTCCTCTTGTAGCGAATCCCGTTGCCGAAACTCGTAAAATTTCACCGCCCAAAGTATTGCCAGAAGCAACAGCAGTATCCAGTTAATCCTTATAAGTGTACGCACAGCCAGTTTGTAAGCGATAAAAAAAGAGGCGATAAAAGCGATCCCTCCAAACAAGACGCCCCATCCGAGAACGATGGCGCCTCCGGCAAGACCCTGATTTTTTCCTGCTTCGATAAATTCGGCATAATATAAGCCCACCACAAAAAAGGTGATTAACGTCAACAGGTAAAATCCAATATAAGCGGGTTTTAATAGTTTTTTCATCCTTAAAAATTTACTGTCTTGGTAAGGCTCTCGCCTTGTTTCACTTCGATGTTTACGGTTTGCGCCTTTCGATCCTTATAATCTCCCAGTGGTGCGATCTTGACGGAATATTTTCCGGGATTCAGCAAAAAGGATTTGCCGCGACTGTAGGTACGACCCCCGGCAACATTTTTTCCTGTGGTTATCTCATCTATGGTTACGACACTGTCAATAGAGTTACCCTCGGCTCTGGCATCGATAAATGCAGTGCCGATTTCAAAATCATGAGAAATGGATGTGGTACTGCCGGCGACGACACGCACATTCTCTTTTTCAGTATAGGTTTCCAAACCTTTCATTTCGCCGAGTGCTTGTATGGTAAGTTTGTATGTCCCCGGATTTACTTCAATTTCTTTAGATGTGTTATAGGTTCTAGCTGTGGCCGCTACTTTACCGTTCTCGTCCAGCACTTTTACCATGCAATCCCAAGGTTCCCCATTGGCCGTGGTCGTGATACCAATTTTACCACCATCAAAGCTTATATCTTGGTGTATCAACTTGTCCTCGAAGCTTTGAATGTTGGTAACGGTCATCTTTTTAACATCACTACCTTCCAAAGGAGCGACCTCGAAATTATACTTACCCGGTGGCAGATAAACATAGGCGGTATCCCGATAGGTACGCACGCTTATGGGATCGCGTTTGCCTAGCACATCGTACGCTTTCACCCAAGCATCGATAGGTTCGCCGTTCTTCACCGCATACACCGAAACATTGCCTTTGGGTGTATCGATGGTTTGTGAAGTTGCCTCTTTTAGAACTTCGCTTAATCCACTGGCATCATCGGCATCGTAATAGCGGCCATCACCTGCCTGAGCAGCACATTCTAACTGTTGGGTTTCCCCGGCTTTTAAACCGAAACCTATAATATGCAATCGAAAATCGATCCCGTCTTTCTTGGCGGCTTTGACGACCTCACAAATATTGCCTTCACAAGATTCAATACCATCGGTTACCAAGATAATAGTGGCTTTCTTCTCGGCCTTCCGAAGTTGTTCAATGACCACACTGGCAGAATGGGCCAGCGGTGTCATGCCCAAAGGTTTGATCGCTGTTACCGCAGCAGCTACTTCTGATTTCGAGCGATTCTCCATTGATAGCAGTGTCTCTACGTCTTGACAATCGCCTTTTTTACGGTGTCCGTAGGCTACGAGTCCAATGTTTTGATCTCCCGGCAGGTCATTGATCGTAGTTGAAAGCACCGTAGCGGCAATTTCCATTTTAGTCTTACCTTGCATTTGGCCCCACATGGAGCCGCTGGCGTCGTAGATAAAGATAATGGGGGAGGGGGTTTCTTGTTGTTGCGCATGACCGAATAGAACAAAAAAGCACATGCAAAACAGGGTGGTTATTCGTTTCATAATCCTTCCTTTTTGGTGTTAATCCTTCTTAAAGATACGGAAAACCTTTTTTTGGGAATAAACTTACAAACCAAATAACTGCCTGTCAATCACCTTGTTGGGTAGTATTTAGGAAAAAATACAGTAAGCCTTGTTATAGCTTCGGAAGATAAATAATACAGGCAATCACAACAGCTGCAATGGCTGCAAAAAAGACAGCCCCGGCAGCGACGTCTTTTATATAACCTATCTTGTTATGAAAATCGGGATGGACGAAATCTGCCATCTCTTCGGCGGCGGTGTTGAGTCCTTCGATGCTCATTACCAATCCTATGGCCATAATTTGCAGCATCCATTCCACCGCAGAGATCTCAAAATAGAATCCGGCGATCGTGACTAAAACCGCTATCACCGACTGCACCTGTATGCTAGGCTCATTTTTAAGAAGCATCCAGGCGCCTTTGATGGCATAACCAAAACCCTTCAGCCGCTTTCCCAAATACGAATTCCACATTAGCGCAGCGCGTTTAAAGCCGATTGGTAATCGGGTTCCTGACCAATTTCAGGAACTTGTTCTGAATAGATCACCATATCATTAGTGTCCAGCACTAACACCACCCGGGAATGCAGTCCTTCGAAAGCACCATTAGTTATGGTGAGTCCGTATTCCTTTCCGAAGCGACCTTCCTTAAAATCTGAAAGCATTTCTACGTTATCCAGTCCTTCCGCAGCACAAAAACGCTTTTGCGCAAAAGGGAGATCTCGAGAAATACACAAGATCTTTGTATTGTCCAGCTTGGAAGCTTCTTCGTTGAACTTCCGTGCGGAAGCCGCACAAATACCTGTGTCCACACTGGGAAATATGTTGAGGATTTTTCGCGAGCCATTGTAGTGTGATAAGGACTTAGTGGAAAGATCGGTTGCCACTAGTGAGAAATCGGGAGCTGTGCTACCAGTATTGGGAAGTGATCCGGAAGTTTCGGCAGATTGCCCGCCAAGTGTTATTGAAGCCATGGGTTCTGTTTTACTTCAAAAATACAATTTCTGTGGTCCTGAATCTCTTAAAGATATCAAAAATAAAAAACCCTTTCTTCTAAGATCAGAAGAAAGGGTGCTTAACCAACTTAAATTACTAAACTAAACTACTTAACTAAAATTAATTTAAATGCTGTGACAGGTATTGGGCAACCCCTTCGCGATCTGCGTGCATTGCCGAAGCTCCTTCTTGCCAGTTGGCAGGACATACTTCACCGTTTTCTTGTACGTGAGTGTAGGCGTCGATCAATCGTAGAAACTCAGATACATTTCTTCCCACAGGCATGTGATTGATACTTTCATGAAAGACTGTTCCTTCTTCATCGATTAAATACGTAGCTCGATATGTTACGTTGTCACCATCCACCAATACATTTCCGGTTTCTTCGTCATAACGCTCGTTGGTGATATCCAAAATACCTAGCTGTGAAGACAGGTTTCTGTTGGTGTCTGCCAAAATAGAATAGGTAACACCTTCAATCCCACCGTGATTCTTTGGTGTGTTCAACCATGCAAAGTGTACTTCAGGCGTATCACAAGAGGCACCAATCACTATTGTATTTCTTTTTTCAAATGCTTCCATAGCCGCTTGAAACGCATGCAACTCGGTAGGACACACAAAAGTAAAGTCTTTTGGATACCAGAAAAGGATGATCTTCTTACCTTCCGATTTTGCGGTTTCTAAGATGTTAATTTTCTTGGTAACGCCCGTTCTATCGATAGCGTCAACAGATAAGTTTGGAAATTTTTTTCCTACAAATGCCATAGTTTTCTTTTGAATTTTTAGTACTTATTTTCAGGCTGCAAAAGTACCAAATCAAAAGAGTAAAAAAAAAGGAATTTCACTTAAATTTTTGAGAATATCCTAAAGGATTTCTTAAGCCTTATTTGGCACTGTTAATTGCCGAATCTTTATTCTGAAAGCAGCAAAGAGCAGGGTGGTGAAGGGACTCATCCAGTTGAAGAATGCGTACACAAAATAATCGGCTACTGAAACTCCTAAGACCCCGCTTTGATAAGCACCACAGGTATTCCAAGGTACCAGTACCGAAGTGACCGTCCCGCTGTCTTCCAGTGTCCGACTTAGGTTTTCGGGAGCGAGCCCTTTTTCTTTGAATGCTTTCGCATACATCTTTCCGGGTACCACGATCGCTAAATATTGATCGCTTGCCGTCACGTTTAAAGCCAAACAACTTGCTACGGTACTGGCAAATAATCCGAAGGTAGTATGGAACAATTTCAATAAGGCTTTACTAATGGCCGACAATGCCCCTATGGCATCCATGACACCGCCAAAGACCATAGCGCAAAGAATCAACCAGATCGTTCCTAACATTCCCGACATTCCGCCTGCGGAGAAAAGATCTTTCAACGCAGCATTGTCTGTAGGAATGGCGGTGTCAACTGTAATGGCATTCATGATCCCTTTATAGCCCGACGTAAAATCTAAGGAGGTTCCTCCGCCTATATTTGCAACAATATCAGGTTGAAAGATAAGCGCTGCTATGCCTCCCAGCAGCGTACCGATAAGAAGGGCGATGAGCGGAGGTGTTTTTTTTACGATAAGTACGATAACCACTAACGGGACGACAAACAACCACGGACTAATAGTTACGGCACTGTCTACTGCCGCAAGTATTTGAGACGTGTCTGCTGTGCCCGTGGTGTCGATGTTGAGTCCTATGATTATGAAGATCAACAAGGTGACAGAGATGGTAGGTACTGTAGTGTATAACATATATCGTATATGCGTAAACAAGTCGGTACCCGCCATGGCAGGAGCCAGATTCGTTGTATCGCTAAGCGGCGAGATCTTGTCGCCAAAATAAGCTCCGGATAGCACAGCACCTGCGGTCATACCTAAAGAAATGCCCAAAGCATCGGCAATACCAATAAGTGCAATCCCAACGGTTGCTGATGTGGTCCAACTGCTACCTGTTGCCACCGAAATGATGGCACAAATGATCACACAGGAAGCTAAAAATATAGTAGGATTCAATACTTGGAGGCCGTAATAGATCATCGTTGGAATAATACCGCTTACAAGCCACGTACCGGCCAGCGCCCCTACCATTAAAAGGATTAGGATCGCCCCGGCTGTAGATTTGATGTTTTCGGCTACTTCTTCCATCATTTGATTGAAGGACACTTTATTGTAGATCCCAACAACTGCGGCCACAGCCGCACCCATGATTAGAATGAACTGGTTACTTCCGCTTAGCGCATCGTCCCCATAGGCAAAGAATACATTGTAAAAGAGCATCACCACCAATGCGAACACAGGGATAAGGGCCTCCCAAATATTGAGTTCTCTATTCTCTACAATAGGTTCGTCTTGAGGTTCTCGGGGCTTGATGTCTTGGCTTTGCATAAACGGCTGGTTAAAATGAAATGTAATGTTACGATTTTGCTGAAAGCTATGCAAATAACAAATTACCGTCTTAAAAGGGAATCGGTTGAATCTATCCCGTTGTTGACTAGGTTAGAGTATTTCCAGTTGTACCATGCATTCACGCATCATGTTATAGGTGCGTTCAATATCATTGTCCAGACCAATCGAAAAACGGATCAATCCATCGGTAAGACCCATCTCGGCCTGTTCTTCTTCCGGGATCTCTGAAGATGTTGACGTGCCGGGCGCACTGAACAGTGTTTTATAGAACCCTAAAC
>NZTP01000001.1 GCA_002696485.1 Altibacter sp.
CGAAACCGATTTAAAATGGGCAGATATTATAAGTGGTGAACTTAATTTGGATTACAAATATTTAAGTTCCCTATTCTCGTCAGTAGAAAGCATCACGTTTGAGCAATATATCATCAACCAAAAAATTGAACGTGTAAAAGAACTCATAGTTTACGATGAACTAACCTTAAGTGAAATAGCTTTTCAACTACATTATAGTAGCGTTGCATATTTAAGCAATCAGTTCAAGAAAATTACTGGGATGACACCATCACAGTTTAAGAAATCGGTGGAAAAAAACCGAAAATCCTTGGATGAGATTTGAGGATTCATAAGGGAATATAGTTGATAGTTGTAAAACGATTCTAAAACCAGACAAAGGAGCTTGTTGTATTTATTTTTACCAACAGAACAGGTTCTGGTCCTTCAATTCAAAAAACAATTGCTGACAACGTCTTAATACTTTGCACACCAATTGCATCTACAAATTCGTATATTTGTCAAACTTTATGAAATTACTCGTTTCCATATCAATGTCGTTCCTATTCCTTTTTCAAGGAATAGCGGCCAATATGGAAGTTTGTGAGCAGATTGAAGAAATATCACATTTTATCGCTCATTACCAAGACCACAAACAAAATGAAGGATATTCTTTTTTTGAATATGTTTATGAAGATTATATAAATGATGACGGAAAACCTGACAACCATCATCAGGATTCAGACCACGATAACGAGCCGTTGCACACGAGCCATCAATGTTGCCAACATTTTGTCTTCTTTGCACCTTTTCAGCCAACGTTAATCAATGAAGTTTCTTATGAGGCTCAAAATCAATTTAATTACTATACTTTCCAATTGAATTCCAGATATCTGGAATCCCTTTTTCAACCCCCACGAGTTTAATGAATATACCAGCCAAGGCAGGTATCTTATAAATTAGTGTTGCCCATTTCTATAATGGTCAGCTTCATACTTTTTATAATTCATTAAACTTTTTCTATGATTAACAAAATCATTTCATTTTCCATTAATAACAAGTTTATTATTGGATTATTCATTGTGGCACTTGTAGGCACAGGCATTTGGTCTATGGCCACTATAAATCTGGGTTCTGTACCGGATATTACCAACAACCAAGTACAAGTAATTACCACTGCCCCCAATTTGGGAACGGAAGATATTGAGCAGTTTGTTACCTACCCTGTAGAATTGGCAATGGCCAATCTTCCAGATGTCATTGAACTGCGTTCGGTATCACGTTTTGGTCTTTCCGTGGTAACCATTGTCTTTAAGGATGAAGCTGGAACATATTTGCCACGGCAATTAGTTCAGGAAAAGCTTGCCGAGGTAAACGAGGAGATACCCGAAGGCTTCGGAAAACCCTTTATGGCACCCATTACTACAGGTCTGGGCGAAATATTTCAATACACCTTAAAAGTAAAAGATGGGTACGAAGATAAATATGATGCAATGGAGCTTCGTACCATCCAAGATTGGATTGTAAAGCGACAGATGGCATTAGTACCTGGAGTCGTAGAGGTCAACGCGTTTGGAGGTTTTGTAAAGCAGTACGAAGTCGCTTTAAATCCTGATAAACTTAAAAGTTTTGGTATTACAATGAACCAAGTCTTTGAGGCTTTAAAAATGAACAATGCCAACACAGGCGGTGCATATATAGAAAAAAACCACCAAGCCAATTTTATCCGTGGCGAAGGCTTGGCACGAAGTATTGAGGACTTGGAAAATACCGTTGTAACCTCACAAAATGGAAGTCCGGTTTTGGTAAGAGATGTTGCAGAAAAAGTGGGCTACGGAAGCCAAGTACGTTACGGTGCATTTACCCAAGACGGTCACGAATCAGTAGGTGGTCAAATCTTGATGCTGAAAGGACAAAGTCCCGGAAATGTTGTTGAAAATGTTGAAATTCGTATAAAAGAAATTCAAAAGTCCCTGCCCGAAGGTGTCTATATCGAGCCATTTTTAAGCAGAAGTGACCTCATTGACCGAACCACAAGCACGGTCGAGAAAAACTTAATTGAAGGTTCACTGATTGTGATTTTTGTTTTGGTGCTATTATTAGGAAGCTTCCGTGGCGGATTAATTACAGCTTCGGTAATCCCTTTATCCCTTCTCTTCGCATTTATTTTAATGAAACAATTTGGCGTATGGGCAAATTTAATGTCCTTGGGTGCAATCGACTTTGGAATTATCGTGGATGGAGCGGTAATCATTGTTGAAGGAATGGTGTTCCATATCCATCAACGGATGAAAAAAACCACAACTGCCATAGGTCAGGCGGAAATGGATGAAATTGCCTATGAATCGGCAAGTACGATGATGAATTCGGCATTTTTCGGACAACTTATTATTCTTATCGTCTTTACACCGATTCTCTTTTTGACTGGCGTGGAAGGCAAAATGTTTCGTCCAATGGCTTTTACCTTCGGTTTTGCAGTTTTAGGAGCGATTATCCTTTGTCTTACGTATGTGCCAATGATTTCGACGATGTTCCTAAAGCCTGCAAAAAACCAAAACAGTTGGTTTGCAAAATTTGAAAATAGAATTGATAGGTTCAGCGATAGAATAATGTCAGGTTTGAACAGAGCGTATGTGCCATTGCTCAATTTTGCACTTCGCTTCAAGGCTGGTGTCGTTATAGGCGCAGTTACCCTGCTATTAATCGCAGGATTTATTTTTAGCAATATGGGTGGCGAATTTATCCCAAAATTTGACGAAGGCGATATCGCATTTCAAGCGTTGATAAAACCCGGCAGCAGTCTTACAGAGTCCATCGAAGCTTCAAAAAAACTTCAAAATTTAATCAATGAATTTCCAGAGGTAAAAACGGTAGTTTCAAGGATTGGTGTAGCTGAAATACCGACAGACCCTATGCCTATGGACATTGCGGATAGTTACATTATACTTGAAAAGGATAAAAGCAAATGGACTTCCGCAGATAGTAAAGAAGAACTCATAGAAAAAATACAGGAAAAAATTTCAGTTGTTCCCGGTGTAAATTTCGTTTTTACCCAACCCGTAGAACTTCGTTTTAATGAATTGCTTACAGGTGTTCGTGAGGACGTGGCAATCAAATTGTACGGAGAAGATTTGGAAATGTTGGCAGACAAAATACAGGAAATCGCTGCGGTCATTAGAACCGTTCCCGGAGCGGCTGACCTTAATGTGGAAGCAACAAGCGGCTTACCTCAAATGACGGTGGAATACAATCGCGCAAAAATGGCCCAATATGGTGTAACCGTTGACAAGCTGAACGATTATGTAAGTACCGCATTTGCAGGCGAAAAGGCAAGCGTCATTTTTGAAGGCGAAAAAAGGTTCGATGTGGTCATTCGGTTGGCAAAAGAATTTAGACAGGACATTAACAGCCTTAAAAACCTGTACATCGATTTGCCAAGTGGCGCACAAGTACCGCTTAACCAAGTAGCTGACATCAGTTATAAATCTGGTCCGATGCAAATTTCAAGGGACAATACGTCTCGTCGTATTTCGGTTGGCGTCAATGTCCGTGGGCGGGATGTCAAAACTATGGTCGAGGAAATTCAGCAGAAACTTGAAAAGGAAGTAGAATTGCCAGCAGGCTATTACGTAACCTATGGCGGCTCATTTGAGAATTTACAAAGGGCAACTGACCGTTTAATGATTGTAGTTCCCATTGCACTTGCCCTTATTTTTATATTGCTCTACTTCGCATTGAGCTCATTTTCGCAATCACTAATGATTTATATGGCAGTGCCTTTGGCCGCTATTGGTGGTGTATTTGCGCTTTGGATTAGGGGAATGCCATTCAGTATTTCGGCAGGCGTTGGTTTTATTGTGCTGTTCGGAGTTGCGGTTTTAAACGGACTTGTACTTATAAACAAATTTAATGAATTAAAAGAAAGTGGAATGACTAATTTAAAAGACAGAATTTACGAAGCTACCCACGAGCGTTTACGTCCAATTTTGCTGACGGCAACCGCAGCCATTATGGGCTTTATCCCGATGGCGGTTTCTACCTCGGGTGGTGCAGAAGTACAACGACCTTTGGCAACAGTGGTTATTGGTGGTTTGATTACGGCAACTTTTTTGACCCTTGTTGTGATTCCAGTATTATACTATTGGCTGGAATCCCGAAAAGAAAAGAAAGAAAATGGTGGGGACGTAAGCTATATCAACAAAACAACAACAGTAGTTACCATATTGTTACTATTGGGCGGTGTAATTTCATCAGGTAGTGCTTTTGCACAGGATAAAAACATCGGAGATGAAACCCCTGTTACCATCACTTTGGATGATGCTATTGAAATGGCTAAACAGAATTACCCATCCCTTAAAGAGAGCCAAGCTTTTATACAACGGGAGCAGGCAATGAAAGGCACCAGTTTTGACCTTGGCAGCACCCAAGTTTTTACTGGAAAGGAAGAATACGGAAATAATCTTCCGGGAATTCAAACAACCATCGGCGTACAGCAGGGAAATATTGATTTGCTTTCCGGTTTTTCAAAATCAAAGTTTTATAAAGAACGCATTGCTCTGGGCGAAAAATTCTATGTGCTAAATGAACAGCAATTGGTAAAAAATGTAATGCAGGCTTATGACCAGATAAACTATTACAAGGCACAATTGCATTTTGCGGAACAATTGGACAGTGTGTACGTCAATTTTAAAACGGCCGCACAATTGAGATACGATACGGGAGAAACGGGCAAATTGGAATTTATCGCTGCATCTTCCGAATACCAACAGATTCAAGTATTAAAACAACAGGCTTATGACGATATAGAGATTGCCAAGCGGGCTCTAAAACAATATTTGGGTATGGACAAAGCCATTGAGACTTCAACCGTTCCCTATGAACCTATGAAATTTATGACGGTGCTGGATTCTGTTTCAGTGGCGAACAATCCAATGTTACAATATTCCCAACAAAATGCCGAAGTGAGCAAAGCTAATGTAAGCGTTGAGAAATCGGAGTTTTTTCCTAAATTCAGTTTTTCCTATGGAAGACAGGTGGTGGACGATGTTTCCGGTTTCAATACCTATCAGGCAGGTATCAATATTCCCCTTTGGTTTTTTCCGCAGAAAGCAAGGGTAAAGGCGGCCAAGGCAGATGCACTGGTAGCAGAAAGCCAATATTTGGAGCAAAAGGCAACTACCGAAAGCAAAGTTTCGCAACTGCTCAAATCCCTTGAAAAAACACAGAAGACATTGCGATATTATGAAGAAGGTGCATTGCTATTGGCAGAAGAACAGATAGCCACGGCGCAATTGGCATCCAAGGAAGGCGAAATAGAATATGTAAACTATATCACTATTCTCAACAGTGCCATCAGGATAAAGCAGAATCACTTGCAATATATCAACCAATATAACCAACAGGCCATTGAGGTACAATACCAATTGGGCAATCTATAATTAAAAATTCATCAAATTATGAAACATATAAAAATATTCAGTTCAATAATGGCCATACTCTTTTTAATGGCCTGCAACAACAAAACCGATAGCGAATCGGGTCACAGCGATGAACAAACCGCTGAACTTTCCGATGGCGAAGAAACAGGGCACAAAGAGGAAGACGGTGTAGTGGAAATTACCAAAGCACAAGCGGAAACGGTTGGTCTCGAAATGAAACCTTTGGAACAAAAAAACTTGGGCAACACCATAAAAGTTACAGGACAGTTGGAGTTGTTTCCACAGGATAGAGCGAACATCAGTCCTTTTGTTGGTGGTAATGTCCGTTCCATCAATGTCATTGAGGGCGACAAAGTAAACAAAGGTCAGGTATTGGCTTATTTGGAGCATCCAGATATCATTACAATGCAACAGGAATTTCAGGAAAAGAATGACGAACTGGTCTTTTTGGAACAGGATTTTGAACGTAAAAAAATCCTTCACGAGAAAGGTGTATCATCAGGAAAGGAATTTCAACTGGCACAGTCCAAATTTCGTTCTACTACTTCCAGTGTCAATGGATTGCGTTCAAAATTGAAACTTTTGGGTATTAATACGAGCAAGGTTTTGGAAGGTCAAATATATTCGGCAGTACCTATTACGTCGCCAATTAGTGGTTTTGTAGATGAAGTGATGGTCAGCCTTGGCGATTATGTCGCACCACAGACAAAAATGTTCACGGTAAGCGACAATACAGAAATCCACGCCGACTTTAAGGTTTATGAAAAGGACATTCATAAAGTGAAGGAAGGACAGGAAATATATTTTACCGTGGCATCCAAACCAGATGAACTTTTAAAGGCAAAAATACACGCCATTGGAAAAACTTTTGAAACAGACCCAAAAGCTTTGCACGTCCACGCAGACGTACACAATGAGGATAAAGAACTGCTTCCCGGAATGTATGTGGAAGGTAGGATTGCACAGGACGAAAAAATGGTCTATGCAGTACCCGAAGAAGCCATAATCAAGGAGGGCGAACAATCTTTTATTTTTATTTTGGATGAAGATGGCGAAAAAGAAAAGAACAAAATGAAGTTTATAATGATTCCAATAAGCACAGGAATTACAGATTTGGGTTTTGTTGAAATAAATCTGCCTGCCGATGTTCCAAAAGGAATTAAAGTGGTTACCAAGGGAGCATACACGCTATCGTCTGAAATGGTAAAAGGCGAACTGGAACACGACCATTAAAAAATTTGTAATTGTTGAACAAAATAATATTCAGATGAAAGAGATAAAAGCTTTTGATAAGCCGAACAGAATTCAGAAAGTTATTGAAGCCCTTGCTGATAGTGGCTTTCAAAGTATGACATTATCACAGGCAGAAGGCACTGGTGCATTTAAGGCAAAAGGAGCAAAACCTTCGCTCGATTTTCACGTGACAGACAGCCCTGTAGTTAAGTTGGAATTGGTCTGTCAAAACGAAGAGGCACAAGATGCCATAGACTTAATCATTGCCAATGGTAAAACCAACGAACAGGGCGATGGTATCATCTATGTAATGGATATTGAGAATGCCTTTCAAATAAAAACGGGAGATTCCCTTAAAAAACAACAGCATTAAAAATAGATAACAATGAATGAAGTTGAAAAATTTTTAGAGGACCAAAAAGTTCGTCCTACCGCAATGCGCATACTTATATACAAGTATATGGCACAAAAAAAAATAGCGGTTGCACTAACAGATATAGAAAATGCTTTCACAAAATCAGATAGGACTACCTTGTACAGAACCCTTAAAACTTTTGAGGAAAACGGCATTGTACACCAAATTGATGATGGCACGGGAATTTCAAAATATGCACTTTGCGAAAATGGTTGCAATTGCGAAATAGAACAGGATTTGCACCTTCATTTTCATTGCTCAAACTGCAACGAAACGGTTTGTTTAACGGAGCACAAAATCCCTCATATCAATTTACCGGAAGGATATTTGGCAGAAGATGTAAACCTCGTTGTTAAAGGAATATGCGAAAAATGTAGTGGCCAATAAATGCACTTCCATTGCACTAATTATTTCATTAAATTGATTAAAATTTAAAAATTATGATACAGTTAGTAAATACCACAAAAGACAATTTAGTTGCCACCATTTTGGAAGGCAAAATCTCTAAAACCGATGTGAAACTGATACATTCCCGAATTGATGAAATTCTGAAAAGCAACCAGAAGGTTGATTTCTATTTTGAAATGAAAGACTTTCACGGCTATGACCTTCAAGGATTGTGGGCAGATATAAAAGTGGATGCCTCGCATCTTTCCGATTATGGGAGAATGGCATTTGTGGGAGAAAAAAAATGGCAGGAATGGGCTGCAAAAGCCACCGATTTCTTCACAAGCTCGGAAGTGAAATTCTTCGATTTAAAAGAAAAAGAAGAAGCAAAAAAATGGATTGGCCAATAAATTGAACTTATGAAAAAACAAAAAAGAAACCTTCGGGATTTAGACCCAAAAGAACATATAGGAGAACACAGCCACGACGATAGCCACAATCATAGCAATCCGGAAAAACTCGGTAATTTCAGAACGTATTTACCTTCCATTTTCAGTTTTGTAATGCTGATTGCAGGAATTGCTTTTGATTATTTTGAAACCTTCCCCTATTTTTCGGGCTGGATACATATCGTCTGGTATGCAGTCGCATACCTTCCAGTAGGTTTTCCTGTAATAAAGGAAGGTTGGAAAAGCATCAAAAATGGCGATTTTTTTACCGAGTTTTTATTGATGTCCATCGCAACCATAGGTGCATTCGCCATTGGCGAATATCCCGAAGGTGTGGCAGTAATGTTGTTTTATGCTGTAGGCGAATTGTTCCAAAGTGCCGCCGTTAAAAAAGCCAAGGGAAGCATCAAGGCATTATTGGATGTACGACCTAATGAAGCCTTGGTCTATAGGAACAACAATTATGTTTCTGTAAATCCCGAAACCGTTGCTATTGGCGAAAAAATACAAGTACGTGTGGGCGAAAAAATCCCTTTGGATGGTATTTTACTGTCCGAAAAAGGCTCGTTCAATACCGCAGCATTAACGGGCGAAAGCAAACCCGATACCATTGCAAAAGGCGAAAAAGTTTTTGCAGGAAGCATCAATCTGGATGGCGTTATTGAAATTGAAACTACCAAAGAATTTAAGGATAGTTCCATTGCAAGAATTCTTGATATGGTGCAAAACGCCACCGCACGGAAATCAAAAACCGAATTGTTCATTAGAAAGTTCGCAAGAATCTATACACCAATCGTTGTCTTTCTCGCGATTGGATTAACGTTTATACCCTACTTTTTTGTGGACTATTATGTCTTTAGCGATTGGTTGTACAGAGCATTGATTTTCTTGGTCATTTCCTGTCCGTGTGCTTTAGTCATTTCAATTCCGTTGGGTTATTTCGGGGGATTGGGAGCAGCTTCAAAAAATGGCATTCTGTTTAAAGGAGCATCGTATTTGGATGAAATGACAAAGGTTAATACCGTTGTTATGGACAAAACAGGAACTGTAACCAAAGGTGTTTTTAAAATCAAAGAAATAAAAGCCATTGGCTGGAAAGAACCTGAATTTATGAAATACCTAATGGCGATGGAAGAACAATCCACTCATCCCATTGCCAAGGCAATTATGGAATATAAAGCCGATGGCGAAGATTTTCAAGCTTCCGAAGTAACTGAAATAGCAGGAAAAGGCTTAAAAGGAACAGTAAACGGCAAAACCGTATTGGTTGGGAATAAAGCATTGATGATTTCAAATAATATCGAAGTTCCATCCGAAACCGACAACATTTTAGAATCTATCGTGATGGTTTCCATTGAGGGTAAATTTGCTGGCTATGTCATCATTGCAGACGAATTGAAAGAAGATGCCCACGAAGCCATCAAACAAATTAGAGAATCTGGAATTTCCAAAATCATAATGCTTTCCGGCGATAAGGATTCCATAACCCAACAAGTGGCAAAAGAAATGGGCGTTGATTGGGCAAAAGGTGGATTGTTGCCCGAAGATAAATTAGCCGAAGTCGAAAAACTGATGGCCGAAACCGATAACAAAGTGGCATTTATAGGCGATGGTATCAATGATGCACCAGTATTGGCGGCAAGTGATGTTGGTATTGCAATGGGTGGCTTGGGCAGCGATGTGGCCATCGAAACGGCAGATGTAATCATCCAAACTGACCAACCAAGTAAAATCGCAAGAGCCATAAAAATAGGTCGTTCCACTCGAAAAATTGTCTGGCAGAATATCGGTTTGGCATTTGGTGTAAAAGCAGTTGTATTGGTTTTGGGCGCAGGAGGTTTGGCGACGATGTGGGAAGCAGTTTTTGCGGATGTTGGTGTGGCTTTATTGGCAATATTGAATGCCGTTAGGTTGCAGAGGATGACGTGGAAGTAATCAAAAAGCGATGTATCAAAAGCAGAGAAATAAAAGAAATAAGAAGGTCAGTAAATTATCAAATAACAATATCACAAAAAAAGATAAGTTCAATGGGATTCTTGCAATAATCTTTGTGGTAATAACCGCATTCCTATTATACTATTTTGTGCTAAAAGGGAATATTCATAAGCATTGATTAACTACGAGAATATAATGTTCTAAATGGTTTGTGGGATTACAGCAAATAAAGTGGAAGTGATTGGTTGGTTGGTTCATAGCAAAAATGATATTCTATGTTAGAAAATAGACGAGATAGACGAAATAAAAAAAACAATAAAGTACCATCTGTAAAAAACAACATTACCAAAAAAGATAAAATAATTTGGATTAGTATTACAATCGTTGTTATCGTGTTAATCTGCTTTGTACTGTTCTTGCAATTCCTAAAGTACTTTATATCTGTTTAATTGACAGATAAATATTAAACATTTATTTAGTGTATTAAATATAGTATAGCAATTATTAGTATAATCCGTGAGCAGTTAATAAGGTGTTCGTCAGTTGTTCCATTTAGTTCCATAAAACATATCTGCAAGCCAGTTTGGTCAAATAACGTCATTGTGTGGTAATCGAAGCAATCTTAAAATTAATAAGCTCTCAAGTTAAAAGGGCTTGCATATGCCATAAATAGTACCACGCTTTAACAATGGTGTTCCAGAGGACGCAAAAAATAAATTATGGTTTTTATAGTTTAGAAGTACACTTTTCGAGGCATCATCTTTCTATTTTTTAGTTAATTAATAGTTAATGTATTTAAGTATTTGCTTAAATACGTAATTAGTTATATGTTTGTGCGACAAAGCAAATAATTTTATTAAAAATAATATAGACATATGAAATTAGAAATAACCTGTACAAGGGCGGAAGCCAACCATAAGCAGTTACAAAACTGTATGGAGACATTGGATGAAATGGAAGGAAGTTTTCAAAAAATGACAAAACTTTTGTTAATTGCCGGAAGCGATGTAAGATTGAAAATTCTTTATTTATTGAATTTAGAAAATGAGCTATGCCCTTGTGATTTAGCAGATATTCTAAAAATGAGTGTGCCTGCAATCTCACAACACATTCGTAAAATTAAGGATGCAGGAATTATCTCTTCAAGACGCGATGGTCAAACGCTTTACTATTCATTAAATAGAGATGAAACAAAGATATTTAATAGCATTTTTAAATCTATAGAATTAATTGGAAAAACAGCATAATTTATAAAGAAATGAAAACAGAAAAAACATCAAAAAACGCAGCATACACAGGTTTATTTGCTGCTGTAGCAGCATCATCTTGTTGCATACCACCTGTTATAGCATTAATAGCTGGTGTTGGAGGAAGTGCATCTGCGCTATCTTGGATGGAACCTTTTAGACCCTATTTAATTGGTTTGGCCATAGTCGCAATTGGCTATGCCTGGTATAATTATTTAAAACCAAAAAATGCCGATGATTGTGGTTGTGAAGTTGATGCAAAACCAAAATGGTTTCAAACCAAAGGATTTTTAGTTGGTATTACATTGTTTGCAACGGTTTCAATTGCTTTTCCTTATTATGCTCATATTTTTTATCCTGATAATAAGAAAGAAGTGGTTATAGTCAATCAATCCAATATTCAAACATTAAATTTTGATGTTAAAGGGATGACTTGTGCATCTTGTGAAGAACACGTTAAACACGCAGTTAATGAGTTAGAAGGTATAGTAAATATCAAGGCTTCCTATGAAAAGGCAAACGCAGAAGTGGAGTTTGATAATACAAAAACGACTAAAGAGGATATAGAAAAAGCAATAAACTCAACAGGGTATAAAGTAATTAATAAAGAAAAAGATGAGTAATAAAATAATAAATTTAAACATCAACGGAATGAATTGTTCTGGGTGTTCATCACATATTGAAAAAGATTTAAATGTTAAAGACGGAATTATAAGTAGCACTGTAAATCACGAAACAGGAGAAGGAAAATTTGTTTATGACACCAATAAAATAAGCAATCAAGATGTTATTTACGCAGTAAACAATGTAGGTAACTATTCAGTTGTTGAAGATATAAAAAAGGAAGATTGCTGTGTTACAAATACCAAAGATTATGATGAAAAGAATAAATTCGATTTAATTGTTATTGGTGGAGGTTCAGCAGCATTTTCAGCAGCTATAAAAGCCGAAAGCATTGGCTTAACAACATTAATGGTAAATGATGGATTAGATTTTGGAGGAACCTGTGTCAATGTTGGCTGTGTACCTTCTAAAAATTTGATTAGAGCTGCCGAAACAGTGTATCACGCAACACATTCTAATTTTAAAGGAATTAAACCAAAAGGTGTTGAAATTGATTTTACTCAAATTATAAAAGACAAGAAAGCATTAGTTGCCACATTACAACAACATAAATATATAGATGTGGTAAGTGATTTCAAAAACTTAACAATGCTTAAAGGTTGGGCAGAATTTGTAGATAATAAAACCATTCTTGTAGATGGAAAAGACACATACACCGCAACTAACATCATTATAGCAACAGGAGCAACAACAAACATTCCAAACATTGAAGGACTAAATAAAGTAGGCTACTTAACGAATGTATCTTTATTCGATTTAGAGGAAAAACCAAAAAGCTTGACCATAATGGGAGCTGGATATATTGGATTGGAAATTGCAATGGCATATAACCGCTTGGGAGTAAAAGTTCGTATCATAGAATTTACAGATAGACCATTACGTAGTCAAACCAACGATATTACAGATGTTTTAGAAGCACAAATGATAAGTGAAGGGATTGAAATCCTTCCAAATTTCAGAGCCATTAAATTTGAAAAAGATGGCGACAACACTATTATTCATTGCAAATGTCCTGATGGCTCTACCACTCAAATAATTGAAGAAGGCCATATTATTGTAGCTACAGGAACGAAACCAAATACATCTAAATTAAGTCTTGAAAATATTGACTTAAACCTGACAGAAAAAGGACATATTTTAGTTAACGAAAAAATGGAAACTAATATTTCCAATATTTATGCAGCAGGTGACGTAACAAACACACCACCTTTTGTTTATACAGCAGCAAAAGAAGGAAGTACAGCAGTAAATAACGCCTTTTCATTATCAAAAAATAGTGTGGATTATACATCGTTACCTTGGGTAGTATTTACAGATCCACAAATTGCAGGAGCAGGTATGGACGAAGTAGAAGCCGAAAAATCAGGCATCCCTTTTGAAGTATCTAAATTAGATTTAATTCACGTTCCAAGAGCTTTAGCAGCTCAAGATACCAGAGGATTTATAAAGCTAATTCGCAATACGGAAACGGATAAATTAATAGGTGCAAGAGTAATAGCACCAGAAGGAGGTGAACTCATCCAACAATTAAGTATGGCTATAAAGTTTGGTATAACAGTAAAAGATTTGGCTGAAAGTTTTTATCCATACTTGACACTTGGGGAAGGAATCAAATTAGCAGCAATTACGTTTGGAAAAGATGTTTCTAAATTAAGTTGCTGTGCGAATTAAGTTTGAGTTATGAAAGGAGAACAGCACAAATTACCCACTGATTTAATCTTGGATATAAAAACAAGATTAAAAACTTTGAGTGGTCAAATAAACGGCATTGTTAAAATGCTTGATGAGGGAAAAGACCCTGAACAAATAAACATACAGTTCAAATCTATTGATAAAGGCATTCAAAAAGCACATTACTTACTGTTGGATGAAGTCTATCGAAAAGCGCTTGCTATTGGAATTGTAAAGGCTGTGGACTCTTGCCCAGGCAATTGTGGCAATGAAGATAAAATTGAATATTTAAAAAGTGAATTCCCGAACTTGGAATTATCTGATTTGACTAACAAGTTAAAAGAAATCCAAACCATTGAAACCAGATTAAAAGACTACAACGAAAAAAAAGGCTAAAAAAAGTTTGGTGACCCCCTACCTCACGTTCTCATCTTTGTTCCATTA
This sequence comes from Altibacter sp., assembly GCA_002696485.1. GTDB lineage: Bacteria > Bacteroidota > Bacteroidia > Flavobacteriales > Flavobacteriaceae > Altibacter. Next base: position 13,802 of record NZTP01000001.1, read on the forward strand.
TTAATTTAAGCTTAAAATAAGATGAAACGACAAATCGAGATTTTTACCGCAGGTTGCCCAGTATGCGAGCCTGTGGTGCAATTAGTAAAGGAGACAGCAGGAAAGGACTGCGAAATCACACTTCATAATCTGTCCGAACAATGCGAAAGTAAAATCTGTGTATCAAAAATGAAGGAATATGGGGTTACAAGAGTTCCTTCCATTGCTGTTAACGGCAAACTACTGAACTGCTGCACAAACATCGAAATCACAAGAGATGATTTGGTAAATGCAGGAATAGGAAGCTGTTAGGTATGGCAATTACTAAATTAAACAAAAAAGCATCTATGGGGACTGCTGTATTTTCAGCAGTTTCCCTCAAACTATGCTGCTGGGGCCCTTTGCTACTTACAAGTGTAGTTGGTATTAGTGGGAGTTCTGTCTATTTTTCTTGGCTTATTGCATTGAAACCTTATCTATTGGCCATAGCATTTTTGTCATTGGGATTGGCTTTTTATCAGGTTTATAAAAAAAAGAAGGTGGACGATTGTGACAACTGTGAAACTGATAAACCATCATTTTTTAAGTCGAAATTCTATTTGTGGTTAGTTACTGTGTTTGTTGTTGTGATGACATTAGTTTCTTATTATCCACAAATATTTCACCCAATGGCCACAAAAGAAATTGTTGCAACAAACAATACACATATTCAAACTGTAAAGTTGAATATTGAAGGGATGGTATGCTCTGGTTGTGAAGAAAATATCAATCATTCTGTAAACAAAATTAATGGGGTTACAAATGTAACTACGTCTTTCGAAAGAGGAACTTCAATTATAGAATTTGATACCACTAAAACGAATGTCGATGAGATAAAAAAGGTCATTCAATCAAAAGGGTATTTGATTACAAATAGTAGAGATTGATAGACACGTATCCATTGCGGTGATAAAAGATAAATTGAAAACGACTTATCCAATAGGTTAGTAATAATTTGTGAAGAGCAAATTCTACAAATCATTCAGCATATTACGTAACACATTAAAGTCTTTTAATCCTGAAATTTGTAACATACAAATAAGAATGGGTTTATGGAGACAATCAACATATTTGAAACCAAAGAAAAGAATACTAAAAAAGGAGTAAAGGAATCATTTCCTGTTACGGGAATGACCTGTGCCTCTTGTGCAGCGAGTGTTGAATCTGTATTAAAACACACAGAAGGTGTGTTTGATGCAAGTGTTAATTTTGCCAATAGTTCCGTTCTTGTGGAA
>NZTP01000002.1 GCA_002696485.1 Altibacter sp.
CAATTACCCAGGATCTTAACAGAAGCATTAATTAACTTTCTTGGATTCCAAGTAGCCGCAATCATTGACGCTCTAAGTGATGCATTCAGAGGATTAATCGAAACAATAAGAGAGTTAATCAGATCTGGAATTACATTCTCTCGTGAAGATAGACAAGGCCGACGACAAAGCCGGAGACAAAATCGGCGCGATCGATTACCTGGCCTTGGGGCCGTTATTGATAGTATAAGATCTTTTGCTAGTGGTGGTCCGTTCATACCACATGCGGCCGGAGGAATGCGCTTCACGGGCACTTCTCGAAGCGGGCTGGCTATGCTGCATCAAAATGAATTTGTTGTTCCTGCTAGTGGACAACGATCCCAATCGGTAGAGAGAACCATGAATGGGATGAATGGCGGATTCAACATTACAATAAACAGTGCAGTTGTAGAACAAAATGCAATTGATTCATTAGTTAGAAAAATAGAAGAGAGATTCAATAACAGTTATGGATTATCTTCTAGTAATTTATTCGGGGGAAGATGATGGGCGATGCAAGATTTTATTATACACCTGAACCCGACGGATCAAGAGTTGTATCGATTAAGTTAGACGAAAGCCTTGGTGAGCTTTTCAGCGAGTTTCTAGTAAATGCAAATGACGGGATAACGCAAGGCGGATCAATCAAAAGAGCCGTTGGAAGAATGGGCGAATTAGTAACGATCCAACGAGATAGATTAAAACTTGGTGAGGAATTGGCTAACCAGTTCAGAGCTATGCAAAATCATCTTGACAGAGGCTTCTCGGTGGCTTTTACCGCCGACGATGATAAGAGTTGGGCCGCTCCATTGAACAATAATCCATTAACTAATTCTACGACTATATCTGTCCGCCCGAATCCATTTAATAATCTTGGCTTGTCATCATGCTTGCCTTCAGTAGATGATTATATTGTATTAGAAACCCAACCCCCGGCAATGTTGACAGAGACAGTTAAAATTAAAGATTTGCATACCCTAAGCAATTCGAGCGTGTCGCAATTTAAAATAAAAAAAGGAACTGTGTTTGCATACGATCAACCTGTCTTTGCTCGTTATCAACATTTTTGGCCAGTGTTAAAACGGCCTCAGAGCCAAATCGGCCGCAATATGATCACAAATGAAAATGGATTGTTATTCAGTTTATCGGTTACACTGATACCAGATTACGACACATTATTCGCCTATCATCCTAATCAATATGAGGGAATTGATGAAATCGGGCCGGATTTATCGCGTCCAGAAATTACCACCGATATTTTTCCCCAATATGACGGCGGGCGCGGCGTCGACAAATTACCTGAGCGTTATGAAGATGCCCGAAAACGTCTTCGAGAAATGCAAGATAAACTTAGAGCTTTAGGATTGATCTAATGGCCTGGTCAAAAAACTTCACTGATTCATTAAATAGTCCATCAAAAAAAATAGAATATGGCCTATTGTTCATGACTGGATCGAATAATGCAATCTATAACAATAGTGAATTTTTATCAGAAAGCGCCTCAACAAGAGTTTATCTAGGTGAGGCGAATGTAATCATTGAAAATGTGAGGGTAACTCCATCAAGATGGTCTTTGAATTTTGGCGGCTTTACTGTTGAAGTGTTGGGGGATCTTAGAAAGATTGATGGCAGTGTGTTTGTGAGAGGCGCAATCGCTGAATTGCACATGCTGAGAGATGGCCAATTCACTGAAAGAGTAGCCATGGGCCAATTGCGGAGCGTTAGCGGCGGTCGAGGGAAATGGATTTTTCAATTTGGAGACATACTGAGTGCCATGAATAATCGTTTCATTCATGACACGAATGATTCATATGTTTACTATAATGACATCAAAGATCGAAAATCAAAGGTTCATACAAATTTCGACTTTGCAATTGATACAAAATTGTATGTTAATAATGTTACTGTTTTTCAAAAGGGAACAAATAGCTTTGGCATGGTTAGAGTTACCAATTCTTCAGGGGATATATTTTATTATTTATATTCGGCCGCCATTGTTACGGCTAGCCCAGTCGGCTATCTTCAAATTGTTAATAATGGTTATTGGCCATCAACAACGACTAACAATGTGTTACCTGTTCATTCGTTAGTTGAAAGCATTGTTTTCTTGGAAGATAAACCTCATCAAATCTTTTTTAAAACATTTATGAGCACTGGACAAGGAACCCAAGGCCCATTTGATACATTTCCTGCGCAATGGGGATCAGGATTGCCATTTTCACCGGATATAATCGACTCATATTGGGATTATTTAGAGTTTTATGCAGCTATAAAGCCATCTAGTGGAGAATACAAGTTTTCTATCTCTTTTGATGAGGCAAAAAGTGAAGGATTCAGATTTTTACTAGATAAATTTTTGAACTGTGGCATGTGGCCTGTTTTCAGACAAAACGCTTTCTCATTTCGTTGCTGTCAAAATCCATATAAAGCCGCGACTGGTACGATCCAAGCTTCAATCTTTGATAAAGACATTATCCAGGTTGAAAGCCACCATTTATTTTCACCTAGTCAGAGCGTTTCTTTTATGGAATCTGTTGTCACTTATCATAAAGTTTCAACTAATGAATCCAAAAATTTAGGAGTAAAAATATCGGGTAGAGTGACAGATCTCCCCAAGGATACAAATATAACAAGAGATAATCGATTTATATATAAACTGGAAACACCCAACCAAGATGATTTGGCAACAAAAGATTTAAACCGCATGGCAATATGGGATCTACAAACCTACGAAGAACTTGTGATAACAGTTCGTGAGTTCTACGCTATTCTAGTAGCTGGGGATATAGTTGAAATAACAAGTTCCGATCTTTATGGAGTTATGGAAGGTGAGGGAAAAACATATCAACAGAAACGCGCTATGGTTTTAGGCGTTCGATGGCAACCAAATCAATCAAGATGTATATTAACATTAGGGATGCCATTCGATCCCAATACAAATTCTTGAGATAAGATAATATGCGGGTTTTTACTGTCAACGGCGAACGGCCGGAAATACTGGATCGTGTTGTTGAATTGGGCTTTGTCATATTCGACAAAGAGGATTTTGATCTCAATATAATAGGAGAACGAAATCCAAATGGAGAAGCGGACAAATTCGACGATTGGATTCACGTTTTATATTTAGAAAGAGGAATTTGGCAATGGCATGCCTATCGCTGCACTACTGACGCGGGCATGTACTATTTGAAAAACTATTCTAGGAGTTCAGGAACGGCGATCTTATGCCACCCGCAACAAATGAGGGGGGCGTATCAACTGGATTATCATAAAGGCAAATATGAGGCTTTATGCCAACGAAAACCTGTAGCAGTTTGGCGCGATCGAAACAAGGATCACATTCATGATATGATGGGGGAGCCTGATGTGGGCTATTTTGGAATTAATATACATAGATCCAACCTCTCACCGGAAGGAGCGCGCCGAGTTGGAAAATATAGCGCCGGATGTACTGTGATCCAAAGGCCCGCCGATTTTGATGAGTTAGTTGATTTGTGTAAGACTCAGATCCGCCGAACGGGCTATGATACATTCACCTATACATTAATCCTGGGGAAATAATGGCAGAGGCACAATTAATCGAATTGTTAACGACGGGCGGGGCCAATGTTGCTTTTGCGGCCTTTCTTTTGTATCAATTTTATCATCAACAAAGGAAACTTGATGAACGAGATCAGAAGTTCGTGGAAAGAGAGGATAGCTTAAGGGCTCGTTATGACGGCGTTATTCAATTATATATAGAAAAAGAAGACAAGATGAGAGAATCGGTGGTCCAAGAGATCCAAGGAATTGATCTACAATTAAACAACTTAGAAGGAAAATTAGATGAAGTTAGAACAAAAGTACAGTTATTACAGGAAACTGTATCTGAGCTAAAGATGCGAGACATAGCCCGATCACAAATCACAGGCAACATTGCGCCAAATGGCCACAAGTGATATAGTATTTCTGGGGGATTAGTCACCCTCAATTCTTCGTTGTTATGGGGCTCTTTATTATAAAGGGCCTCATTTTCTTTTTTTACTTGACTATATGCGCATATCTTTGATATACCTATTATAGGCAATGAAGCCAAATAATAACGAGAATAAAAATGACTAATGAAAATGAAAAAGATAATTTGTCTCCTGAATTGATAAAATCGTTGATCCGCTTTCAGGGATTATGTCCACCGATACAAAAAAACAATAGGAACGCATTTCAAAAATACGAATATGCCAATCTTGACGATATTAACATTGTAGTGAAATCAGTATTAACTAAGTGCAACTTGGTTTTGGTCCATCAAGTTTCAGAAGATGACATTCTAACTACTACGGTCTTCCATGTTGACGGGGGCCACATTAGCAATCGATCGACTTTACTCTATGAGAGAGAGGCTAAGAACGTACAACAAGAATGGGGTAAGGCGCTAACGTATACCAAAAGGTATAACACATGCGCGATTCTCAATCTTGTGACTGGCGATCAGGATTTCGATGCTTTTGATTCTGATAAAGAGATCGAAAAGAAACCAAGCAAAAGCAATAAGAGCAAGAAAAAAGAAGAGGATAAATCACCGATTGAAATAAATAGCAAATTACCTGTCTTAGAATATGACACCGGACATTATACATGGGCCCGCGATTGTATATTAGAATGCCAAAGCATTGAGGAAGGTGTGAAAATGCTTAGGGAGTTCAGAACAAAACGTCATATTGATGATGATATGGCTAACGAATTCATTGATGATCTCAGAGATATATTATCAGACAGAAGACCCCAGGTGAAAGCATGAGAGAAGTAAAGATACAAGTTTGTTTATGTTTGATCAGTGCTGTTGCACTATACGGATCTCTATATATCGTGAAAGTGCTATATGTTTAAAATTATTATGTTATTCAAAAATGGATCTTTCCGTGTGAGATATGCAAAGACGGGAACAATGGCACAGTTAATCGCTCTTAGTGAATCAGATAAAAGAGAAATTAAATACTTTTCGATAATCAAAAAATCGGATAGTATGGAATTATCTTAGTGTGAGAAACTTAGAGTTAAGGGAACAAAAAAGGCCCGGTAGAGATACCGGGCCTTTAATTTATTATGCAAAAATTATGCTAGATAACGAATTACAACTTTGTCGCCGTTATCCAAATTGGCGCCAAAAGTAATTTTTCCAACGCTCTCCGCTCCATCATTATCGATTGAATAAGTATCTTTCGAGCTTGGGCTGTCGGCATATTCCATCAACAAACCATTAACAGAGACAGTGAAAAACTTTTTAAAATCTAGATCAAGCTCTTGTGCCAAATCAAATCCAGCCGTTGATCCATCTCCTGTAAAAGATTCATAATGTCCAACAAATTTAAGTTTCTTCAATCCAATTCCCCCGTCTTTGAGTCGAAGTTGATTGGAAGACGCTTTGACTTCAATAGTAGAATTGTCAACTCCAATCGACATAACGCCAGAGGAATCAGATAAACCAGATCCAGCAATTTTACTGATCAAATTAGAAATGCTTTGTTTTTTTGTTTTGTTGCTGTCGTCCGCATCCATGATGATAAATTTATCATTACCTGGATCTATGTCTCCAGATAAAGATGATAGTGTGTTAGCGTCCATCTTGATAGTTTCAGCGGCTGATCCATTATAGGCAGAAGAGATCGCTAGACCGCTATTCCCGTCGATGTTTAATGTTGCCAAACTTGATCCTAAGGCTTTTCCGCTTATTGTACTATTAGCGAGTTGAGCATTAGAAACAGTTCCTGATAGAGCTGAAGCAGGATAATTAGTAGCATCTGTCAAATCGAATGCTGGGGTAGCATCTGAAGAACCAAGAGCAAGAGAAATTCCACCGAATGAAACAGTTGAATTTTTCAATTGAGCATTTTCTATTGTTGCACTAGAAACAGCACCAGCGATCGCATCGGCAGTAATTGATCCACCAAGAGAAACAGAAGATCCCGCGATTGTGATAGCACTATTCGCCAATCTTGCATTTGCTACAGATCCGTTTTTCAAATCAGCGCTTAGGGCTCCAGTTCCTGAATTGTAAGATAGATCGATCTCACTGGAATCTGTTACGCTGATAGCGGCGCGGGCTCTGGCGTTCGAAAAATATAAATTGCTAGATCCTTCGCTCAATGAATCGGTGTCGCTTGTTCCTAATATAGTAGCGGCGGTTATTGAACCACCCAAGGCAACAGAAGATCCGGCGATCGTTACTGAGCTATTCGATAACTTACCATTGCTTATGGATCCAGCTAGCATGCCATCGGTGACGCCACCCGCTTTAACTTCAAGAGTATCTCCATTGATTTTGATTGAGCTATCATCGACATTAACAGAAAGAGTATTTCCTGATTTGGCGAGGCCGGCCCCGGCTGTAATGTTACCGGCCGAAGAGAATTGGACATAGGATTGGCCTGAAAAGCTTGTGAGTTCGGCAGTCTGAACAAATCCTTCGTCGGCGGCTGTACCTTCTCGAACAAAAAAATACGCGCCGTTTAATTTTGCGAATGTGTCAGCATCGTCAGCGCGTGTCATAGCAGAATCGCCGCCGTTATAAACATAGATACCGTTTTGTGATGCTGTTGTTTGTGATGTCAATGCAACGCGATCTTTACTTGCCATAGTAACGCCATCAATAGAAGCGCCAGGACCAGAAATATCGACGTTACTTTTAACAAGTACGCGCACGCTTTCCTTGGGGTGTAATCCTTGAAGAAGGCCATCGACATAGCCTTTTGAGGCCGCATGGGCGTCGGCTGTTGGAGTGGCAACTGAAACAGTACCAGAGGAAAAATTAAAAGAATCAGAAAGGACGAGTTTGGCGGCGGTAATAGTTGAATCCATCACCTGGCGACCGCGAATTTGAACAGCCATGAGGGCTCCTATAATTATTGGGTTGATTTTTCATAGTCGGCAAAGAGTTTGTCTCCAGCCAACGGTATAAAATCAAGAGTGAAACTCATTCTTCCTGTGTCCTCCGTCACGCTATCGCCTATCCCTTGCCTGAGCCCATTGTAATATACACGAAGTGCGCCCGCGACATATTTATTGCTCAAGGAAAATGATGTTTTTTGCCCATTTATTTGATTAGTTAGATCCTCTGTTATTTCTGAGCCTGTGCCTGATGAGCTTGGAAGAGTTCCGCCTTGATCGTTAAAAAACTTAGAAATAGCCATTATTTATTGTCTCCCCAAGTTATCTCCAAATAATCCAGATCAAAAGAGCCATTATTGGATTTTATGAAACAAAACAACTGATCATTCTCTTCAACACCCGCAAAAGCATTAAGGGCCCAACATGCTGATCCTTTTGTCGCTGTTGTCAATCCTGTAAAGATTGAACTTGTTGTATCGGTTACGATGCATTGATCGCCTAGCTGATCTCTACATACCCGAATCGTTATAGTTGTAGCGTCAGAAATGTTGGAAACCTGGGCGACTATTAACGAAACATAACCACGATATGGGGCCGTTTCAGGATACATTCCCATATCCATTTGTATCATTTTTTCTACATTAAAACTGTTTGTTATCCCCGTCACTGGATTCGAATTAACTACACGAACAATCATAACCATTCACCGATTCTGTCTATAAACTTTTTAAACTTCAATTTACTCATAAAACTATAATTAGGCGGACAAAGATTTATAATCAGCCGTGCGCAGTCTTCGCAATCGCTCAAGGCCGTATGAGCCTTTCTCCGCCTCCATCCTAGAAACTGACATACATTATCCAGGCTCATACTTTCAAGGCCATACGGGGCCAAATTTGCGCGACATAGATCCCTTGTGTCCATATATGGAGAAGTGAGATCCAGATCGATTCCATTATTGGCGCCGAATGCCTTGATGAACTTCTTATCAAAATTAAGATTATGCCCAACCATGATCCCATCTCTATGGCGTTCAAGGAAATGCAAGATCAACCTTGCGGCTCTTTCCTGGCTTATCGCATATCTCCATTTATATTCACTGTAACCATTGACCCTCATGGCCTCCTGGCTTGCCTTAGATAAGTCTCTTGGGATCACCTTGATTTCTAATTTTTCAGTTATTATTTTGTCAATCAAAACGATGGCCCCAAATTCGATCATCTCGTGGCCGTCTTTGGGATTTAATCCTGTCGTTTCAGTGTCAATGATCACATATTTCATTTTTCTCTTGGCCCATTCGTTGTTATTGATATATGATGCGCATAGGGCTATTTTATGCCTATTGACTATATAATAACAACAACGAGGCCAACATGCGGAAAAAAGAGCATTTTGTGATTATACCTGAAAGCCTAATTAACAAAGGTGATCCAGATCTTATCCTGCTATATTGCAAGATTTATCTACTGGAAGTCACTAGATATAATTATTCGCTATCATCATTTTGTAAAAACAATAATTTTGTATATTCGCGAGCCTATCGAATGAAGAAGCTTGCTCAAAAAACTCTTGAAAAAACTGAAAAAAAACAAAAAAATCTCAAAAAACTTTCTTCCGATAAGCCCGTAAAAATCGAGGCCCAAATTAAAAAGAAAAAAAAAGTTGAAGAAAATGGAAAAAGTTTTGTAGAAAGTCAAAAAACATCACCCCGAATAGCCCAGCAAACGGGGATCGTAGGTCCTTATAAAGAAAAAGAAAAAGAAAAAGAAATTACTAACGAACTACTAACGGACCATGAACTTAATAAACTTAGTCCAGCCGAAAGAGAATTATATTATGCACAGAACTATCAACAATTAATTAAACAAGGAAGAATATGAACAACGAAGAAAAAAATCACAATGTACAAATTGAGGTTTCTCGGATTTGTGCTTTACTGCAAATAAAAGAATGGATAGTCAAACCAACAATAGGTTATCCAGGAATATACACAGAAGAGGCCCAGGCGATTTTCAATCGTCTATGGGGAAAGGAAAATTGAAAATGTATACATGGGAGATGGATCTAGCTATCAGAGCTTTCGAATCGTTGGAAGAAGATCAGATCTTGATTTGCAGTGCGCTAGATGAAAAGTTTCATTTCCTGAAATATAAATATGAAATAGGCCGTTCGCCGCCTGATGTAATACACATCAAAGAACAAAAATACATCATGGTAATTATCTATCACCATGTAAAATCCAAACAACTCGACTATTTGATGAAACTATGTTTTTTCTATGTTCCAGCGACAGAAAAATTTAATGTGAATTCTGCATGTTGTTTGATGTATCCAACAAAGAAACAACGGAGAAAAAAATGAACCAACAAATTATTAAAACATTCCTGTCGAGGATTGCCGATCATTATGGAAAAAACGCATACTGGATCAACAACTTCAAAGATTTATACAATACCGCTTTTGGGCGCGTTCCTGCTCGATTATTGGAGACATGGCTCGATGATTATTTAATCAATCACATGCCTACATTCTGCCCAACGCTCCCCGATGTCAAGGAATATATAAGATCGAAACCGATGGCGCGTGATGAATGGTTCCTAGTTGATCGCGGGATCTTTTGCGAGCATTGCCGAACTGATGAAGAAGGAAAAGACGGCGGATTGAGAGTTATTAGTGCTCGTTATTATAGCAAAGAAGATCAGAAGGAAAAATCAATCGTTGTGAGTGCTCAATGTGATTGCCCAGCTACCCAAGGCACTGGAAGAATATGGACCGACACAATAGAAGCAATCAAAAAGACCGATCCGAAAGCGACGATCCATTTTGATTATTATGATTTTGATCTTGGCGGTAAAATTAGCGCCGTTCATCAATCGGATGAAATGTGGAGACA
>NZTP01000003.1 GCA_002696485.1 Altibacter sp.
AGCTGTCAGACGTTCTGCAATGTCCAAGACTGCATCTGTTAGCGGATGCGGATCAGTGAAGTCTTGCGCACTTTGTTGTCTAAGTTTTTCCTCTTCGTCTGTTAAATAGTGCTGCTCTTTGTTATCGTAGTAATACAAGACCTCTGACCAGATCAAAGACACATCCTCTTTCAGCTTTGCAATGTCAATCTTCTTCTTTCCAAGGTCCACACACCAAAAGCGACGGGAGCCGGTCGCATCATGTAAGACATTCTTTTTGTTGGTGGTTGCGACAAATACAGTTCTTCTCGGGAACTTCTCGTTTGCTCGTTTGTATGGCAGTCGCACATCGTCAATCTTTCGTGTCAAAAATGCCTTTTCAACTTCGACAGATTTTGATCGTCTCGCCAGCTCTTGAATTTCATAAATTAGTTTTCCTTGTATAGACTGAACTGCTTCTTTGTATCTGTCCATACTTATTTCAGAGTCTCCGAAGTATGCAGAGCCGAGCGCATCCGAAAAGCACAAAGTCTCAAGTGCTGTACTCTTCCCGATTCCTTGTCCTCCGTACAGAACTAGCGTTGTATCCACCTTCACCGGTTTATCAATGGTAGCATAGGCGCGCGCAACAACAGACAGCAAGAAACGCAAAGAATACGCTCTATTTATTTTTGTGTCTTGTGCACCCAAATAATCAATCAGAAATTTATGAGCTCTTTTTTTCTTCTTTTGCCATTGTCCACGGATGGAATCAAAATAATCTGTGATTGGATTATATGCGTTTTCTTTTGCTACAATTTCGACTGCACTCCAAACTTTATCCGAAGTAAAAGAAACGCCCCATCTATCCTCCGCATCAAGCCGAATACAATCAATGTGATAGTCATTTATTCTTTCGGCAACATTGTTATTGGTCCAACAAACAACATTTGCAAAATCATCATAACGAGCTCTATTTTTGTATGTTGGATAGTGTCTTAAAATTTGAGTTATGTTAAACAAGCTGCCTAATACTCTATCTCCTGAGTCTGTGCGCCTAACGCGTAATTCAAAGCCAAGATTTAGCAGCGCGACAATTCGCGCGTCTCTGTTGTGTAGTCTTTGGGTATTAGTCATTGTGTCTCCTATAATGAATAACAATTGATTTCTGCTAGGTATCCAACAGAGTCTCTCCAATTGCATGTTTTTTTGTGGTTGCAGTACGCACTGGAAGACCTAGTCGGATCAATATAGAAGTATGTGCAATCATCTAATCCACATCGCGGACAGTTCCACGAAATGGCACGCTCACACGACTCGCCGCCTACAATGGTTGCTCCTAACCATAGAGCGAATTTTCTTCTTTCAGATGAATCGTTTCTCAAAGCCTCATACATGTATTTTCTTTTATCGCTAAGACTAATATGTTTTCCAAGATTTTGTTTCTTCTTTTCTGCCAAAGCTAATCTTTCTTCTTGCTCTTTTCTTCTTTTGGCCATCTCTATCATGTATTTTTCTTTTGCATCTTGTGCCCTGCCCTTCCAATCTAAAATTTTACCCTCGATGAAATCTTCTGCAAAGTGCATTGTGTGATAACCGACATAGTACGCTCTTGCTGCGTCTTTGGCTGATCTGTCAAAGGTGGCGTTTTCAAATGCACCGAACGTTTCATCGAACCAAGATTCTAGAGCAAGATAATAATATGTCCATTCATCGCCCGGAATTTTTTCTGCTGTTGGAATGACTATCCGAAAACGATCATTATTGTTGTCATGACTGACAGATGTATGCAAATAACTTCTTACATTTGTAACCATCAAAGTTACATTTGCCTGTCCAAAAGTGATTGAATCATCAATATCCAGTACCAAACATGATAGACTAGTGACGTTTTTATTTGATCGTTTGCCGTCGAAAGATGCTGGGGACCATGCACCCTGTCTAATTTTTGCAACTGGTTTTCTTTGTTTTCCCAAGAATCTACAAAGATTCAGCCAAGAATAGGCAAGTTTAATTTGATTGTCTGGTTGGCGTATATTTGGGAACGCAGTTATATTGTATAAGCGCATAAAATCTCCTGTTTTTGTGCATTGTGTTGTATGAGCCTCGAATATTAAATTATTCGAGGCTCTTCTTTATTTCGGCACTACGTATCATAATCTCTATTTTTGGATCTTCGTCTGTAGCACCATAAAATTTTTGTGCTTTAATAGAATGAACGACAGCATCGTCTTTAATGGGTAAAGCATCCAAGACGGCTTTAATCATGTTGTCTAAGTCTGGTCGTTTGCTGTGTATGACGCGATTTCCTTTTTTCATTCTTTTCGGTCGTTGCACAACAAAAACCAATTCGACATGAATTGGACCAGAAGGAATACTCAGATCCTTTAATCTGGTCTTCATCTCCTTTATCCATTTTTTATATTGCATTGGATAGTAGGTCCGGCCCCTTGCTACTCTAGGTCTGGGGCATGCTATAGGTTTGATGTATACTATCATACGTACTCTTGACATAAGAAGATTTTTATCATTTCTTTTTATTTATTTTTGTGACATGCACTCTGTATATTATTTCTCGTATCATTGGATGATAACCAAAAACACCCAAAGAAGAAAAGTATTTAGCTAACCTTTCCTGCATCATGTCGTTTGGCAGACGAGAGTTTGATAACCATAAATTGATCGTACTACGATTGACGGTATGTTCTTCTGTCGATAGTTCTTTTGCTAAGTCGGTTTGTTTAATGTTGTTCTTTTGCATTACATCATTCAACCACTGAGCAAAGGTTTTCGTATCACGATTCATTATTTTGGTCCTTTACGTTGTACAATTCTGCTGTAATTATTTCTTCTATATGATCATGCTCGTGTATAAGGATGCATAATAGTTCTGGATCATGTCTGTAATATGCAGATGTTTGCCCACTGCAAAAATGTACTATTACTATTTCTCTATTTTCATTACTCATTTCTTTGTCTCCTATGATGCTATTTCTGTATTCCATACATATTCTGAACAGTGATTCAAGCAAATCTCTTTTGCTTGTTCGATTGTGAGAGATCCGTCTGCAATCAGCTTCTTGATATTTGGATAAATATCTTCTTTTCCATACCAATGTCCAAGAGGTTTTCTGTATCTGCTGCCTGACAAAGAGAATAAAAATTCAATGATTCCCTTTGCTTCTTTGTAAGATACTTTATTTCCAAAGTAAGAAAGCACTACCTTTCTTTCGGGCTTGACAACGAGCTGCATACAAAGATAACCCGGAAACTTAAGAGACTTCTTCTTCTTTGGTTGTGGCTTTGTCTGATTCTCGTAAAACCACTTTGTAGATTCGTGATATTCGATAATCTCTTCTGTATTCTCTATTGCGTCTTTCATAGCTTTAAAAACATTCTCGTATGCTCCCGACAATCTCTCACCTTTATACGCGAGAAATACTCCTGTCTCTGTTCCGACTGTATGGAAGTCTTCAAGCTCGTCAAAAGCAAGTACAGCATCTTGAAATTGTTGTATTGTGTATTTCATTGTAGTCTCCTGTTTAAACATAACTTTTATGTTATACTTAACTATAGCCTGAATGTTTTCAGGCTGCAAACAAAATGAGAAAAATAATGAAAAAACCGTTAGCTTTTATTGATGTAGAAACAACAGGATTGAATTCACAACTACATGAAATAATTGAAATTAGTATTCTTAAAGTTTGTCCTTTGCACGGTAAAACAACATATACGCGCAAAATTAAACCGGTACATATTAATTATGCAGATCCAAGAGCATTACAAATTAACGGATACAATGAGTCAGACTGGAGTGATGCAGAAGATGCAGAAATGGTTATGAATGATGTTTCTGATTTGTTGGCAAACTGTATGTTGGTAGGTCACAATGTGAGATTTGATGAAGAGTTTATTTGTGAGACTTTCTTTCGTTTTGGCATAAAGAAACGATATGACCGTAGATTAATTGACACTGTTACATTGGCACATGAACATCTTTATAATTTGGATTCTCTTAGTATGGATTCGATTCGAGAGTATTTTAATTGGCCGTCTGGGCACAGGGCTCAAATTGATGTTTTACAAACATACTTGTTGTACAATAAATTAATACGTGCAACTATGATTCATCGTTTGTTTTGGCGAGTGAGATATATGTTACGCTCTTTCGGCATCTAATTGTTTTTTTAATTCTTCTTTTAATTTTATTTCTTGGATTTGCTCGCGTATTGGTTCGAGAATAGCAAAAAGTTTTTTTTGTCCTCGCTCAAGACTATCAATGCGAGTTGAAAAGCCATCTATCAAAATTTTTCGGTCCTGATGTAAATCTTTTATGACGGCTTCAAATCTATCTCTGATTCGTGCTTCTTCGTCTCTTGCCTCCGTTCTGATCTCGCGCATTTCGGTTTTGGAGTCTTCTCGCGTTTGTTTTAAGTCTTTTTGTGTCTGGAGATAGGTGTATATCATCCACCCCAAAAATGGGCTATTTGTTGCTAAATTTACCCAGATGTCGGTATAAGTTGTTGCATCCATCATAGCTCCATATCTTTCGATTCAATCAATGTATAGGTAAAAGAATCGTATCCAATGCCAATTTGCAGAAAAGCTAAACCCATCAAACGCGCGAAGTCTGCCGGGTTCTGTATCACTTGGCAGCCGTGACTGAAATATTGTGTACTGTGAACGATTTGTGTTTGATGTGCTCTATGCAGATTTATTCCAAAGTAACCGCTCTCTTCGTTGATATAGTCTGTGCGCTCGTCTCTGTTGTTGTCTCTGTATACTGTGACCTCTGCTCCACGTTGGCATAAAGCCTGGTACTTACCGGCGTGCTTATCGATTTTGTATACGCCCCTATATTGTCCGGGCTTGAGCACTGCAACACCTTTCGGATTGTCGGGGTCTCTGTGCTGCTCCATGCTGGGGTCTGTAGTCGCTTTGTATCGCTCTTCTATCCAATCGCTGTTTGATTTGTAGCACACAACAATCATATCATCAAAAAAACCCGGTCTTCTGTTTGAGCTCCGAACGCCTACAATATTTAAATCAAAATCTTCTGTTGTAAAAATTTTGTATCCTAGATTTTGCACCGTATGCAATATATCCGGCATTGTTCCATGCCAATTTTTATACATCATTAGACAACTCTTTGATTATCAATTGGATTCTCTTGAAACATTATATCATATAACCATGATGCGCCTTCGTATGTTTTACCAATTATTTGCACTTTTGATTGTGACAATCCTATGTCTAAATCTGTTAGTTCAATCACATCCCCAACAAGTAAATGACCAAAATTAAATGCTGCTCTGTATGTACAGATTTTCTCTGGTAAACATTTTCGACGTATTATATCAAGACCAATTTTGACTGCTGTTGCTCTATCAGATACATATTCCAATGCAATTGATGATTTCTGCGTACCGTAGATTTGTTTTGATAATCTGCTGTATGGGCTGACAATTTGATATTCTGTTTCGATAGATTCTAAAAATTCAGAGCCAATGTGCACAACCCCTTTGTAATCGTTACCACCAATTTGATGATTAATATCTATGCCTCCGAAGGTCATGTCAAATGTCGTTGTATGGACAAAACCCGGAGCATACTGCACTGTTATCTCGTTAATTATCTCTTTTTGTGATGGGCTAATTGCAGATACACGTTCGAATAATGCACTAGTCGTTATTGATTTTTTGTGTGATTCGAACATTCCGGTTATGCGAAAGTCAAGCACAGGATAAACGCCTTTTGCTCCCGTGCTAAGAGTTATTGGTAAAAACGGAATTATATATTTTTGTACAAATTCATACGCTTTGATTGACACATCATTGATGTATCCTGAAAATTTGTACTCATTTAAAATGATTTTAAGACTTTGAAATGCCTCTCTGTCATAGTCAATATTTAAACTTTCAAATACAAAAATAAGAAAATCTCCTGCATTGGATATTGATGTTCCCGTGTATGGGCTCACAGCTCCAGAAGCATTGGTCCAGCGTATATAGTACTCAAATTTCTCATCAAAATCAAAATCAAATGCGTCTAATTCATTTTGATTAAATGCAACATAAGCAAACATCTGACCACTCGCAGAAGTTGAATTAAAAACCGTCTTGTTAGTAACTTTATTGCCTTGGTTGTCCTGAATTGTGACCGTATCGCCTAGACAATAATGACCAGCTACCAAAAGAAAAAATATTGTTGGATTTTCTAAATCTGCAAAAGAGCCAATTCTATATGCTGGTGTAGCCGGATAATCAAAAACCGTTCCATTTATTGAAGAAGATATACCCGGCGAACCAATGATAGCAGGAACTATTTTACCAACTGAGTGATGCTTGTCTTGACTAGCATAATTTTGTTCTATGTTTAGAATTTGACCTGCTCCGGTAAACGAACCGGGAGAATATACAAATGTATCAAACATTACCAAATCATTATTTATTAGACTCAGCAAACTAGAATCATTAACGTATATTTCGTTTTCAATAGAAAATTCCACGTAACCTTTTTCTTTTGTTGGATGACCATAAATAGGTTCTTTGATTACTCCTGCAAAAATATTGATTACGTTGTCAAAAGATTGTTGTACACGATTCTTTGCAATTGTTACGTATGATAGAACCGCTTTTGAGTACTCTATTGTTTTGCCGCTTATTTCTCTTTTTGCAACGTCAAAAGGAAAAATTAAGGACATTGATATAGAGTTTGTCGATAATTTTATTTTTCCAATTTCTTGTAACTGTTCAGCGTATTCTGGATCGCTTAATAAACCACTGTAAAAAACAACATCATTGTTATTCATAATTTCAATCGGAAAAGATGAAAATCTATACATTGTGCCCTTTATATCAACTTCCAACAGAAAACAAATTTCAGCTCCTAGATAGTCATTTGACGGGTAAACTCTCATATAATCTCCTGCAATGTGATTGTTGCACATCGTATCAGTTCGCCGCCGTCGCTTACAAGTTCATCTCCTAATATATTTTCAGTCTGGACCTCACCAACAAGCATTACAAGAGCCTGTTCGTTTTCTCTGTGTAGTTCTCTCGGGTTTGTACTTTTTGAAATCAAAGGCAAATATACAATTGGTTTTTTTTCGCCTTGAAGATAATCAAGAAGTCCTTGTAGAAGATCGGGTACATCGTTTGCAATTGCAATTGGTTGTCCTGATAATGCGTCTGCGATCCAGTAATCAGGATCTGGGTTATCTGATTGCAATTGTGATACATCTATACCCTCAGTCCATGCAATACGGAATATGCGCCGTGAAGGGTGATAATTTCGCGCATAAATGACGCCTGATTGTGTTTCTGTGGTTTCCGTACCAGATGAAATTGATATTGTTCTTCCTCTTTGATATTGTTTACCGGGAATGACAATTGCTCCAATATGTAACAAACCAATACGAAAATCATTTTCTAGCGTTGTTTGTGACGGTATGCGCAAAGCCAAACCTTCAAATTTTAAACCATTTAGATTTATAAGAAGAGTCATATTATTTGGTACTAAATAAATTATGCCACTTGTTGCGGAAATAGTCACTGAGGCATCTAACAACAGAACCGCCTGTTTAGTTGTTGTTGCTGTGCCGCCGAATACACCTTCTGAGTTACTGATTACGGTACGCCATACAAAATCGTCTGCTCCTACTTGTATTTTAACTCGCCAACCTGCACATTCATTAAATTTGAAATATGGTTGGTTTGTAGCAGAAGAATGGCCTCTTATTGATCTTCCATCTGCTGTACATTTACTCTCAATTGCTGAATCAAAAGAATCAAGCACAGACCACGCAGCAGAACTATAATATTCTATTTTTGCATGAATAAAATTGTAATTCGATATATGTATGCCTAAAATATCATTTGGCATGTTTTCGTCGATATGAACACTAAGATTATCATCTAATTTAAAAGCGATGAAGGTCTCGGGAACATTACCAGAAGTGACATTTTGACTTTTGTACATTACTCTTGGTGTTGGTGAATTATCATACAACACATTGTTTATCGTAAAGTTTGAATCTGGGGTTATTCTATATTCATCATTTAAAAAAGTCTGCCCGTTTGCACTAGATATGAGTACATTGTCTGCTACCCATGCAAACCGATCCAAGGTTGGATATGATCGAAACATCAAATCATCTGGATTCGTAAAATCATGTATCTGGTTAGATATTTGAAAACCTTGAGCAAAAGAAATATTACTCCAAGTTGTTCGTAAAATACCAACTCCTGAATAAGCCAAATGACCCCATCTGATTCTTTGTGATGCAGATGACCCACCGCCATCAGTAAGACTTGTGAATGTACCGCCGTTTATCCATGTTCTTTTGTTGCTGACAGGATTATTATTACGAAAAAACAACGTGACTTTTTCTCTTGATAAACCAACCAAAATATCAACATCGTCTAACGATAATGATCCGATTGTAATGACATTTGAACTTGCATTATTGTCTCTAACAACAATTTGTGTTTGTGTAACTCTAACTTCGACTTCAAAATCATTTGTACCATTATCTACGCGAAGTAATATGCCCCGATTACTTGTTGTGTTATTACCTCCTGTCATGCTATTAAATTGAGCACTGACAATGAGCCCTTTATCAATTATGTCTGCTGTAGGCATGCCAAGAATTGACGGGTTGGTAGTCCAGAATTCATTACCAGAATTTACAACACCGTTCGTTGATAACGCTTCGCCTCCTCCTACTGCTGTTTTTGATACATTTGTAAAATTAGAAAAAACATCGACAGCAGGATAATTGAAAGCAAATGATAATCTATTCCATTCTGCAAAATCTGCATTTTCTCTGGTTGCTGTTGGCAGTGTAACAGATGAATAACCACCAAAAGAAAGCATACATAAACTAAAATTTGCTGCGGTTGCATCGGCCTCACCCACTAAAATTGTCTTCCCTGTCCAAGTAACAGCTTTAATTTTTTCTACGCTTGAATCTGCATCACCTGTCCGTATACATCGACCTGCTCCGTTTATGTCTTGTCCCATATTGCGCCATGATATAGCATCTTGACTCCAATAGATTCTGTAATCTGCTGCATTTAGATTTGATGCTCTAGCAATAATATGATGACTTGCGCCCTCGTCAGTGTATGCAGTTAGTTCTCCGTCTGTCATAAAATTATCATTTCCATTACATCTAATCGTACCATCTACCAAAACAAATGCACCTGCTGCACGCATCGAATGTACAGAAGTAAATGCAGAAGGTAGAGACATATATGTCGGACTTCTGTCACCATAAAAGGCAAATCTGAAAAGTCCTTTGTCTGCATACAAATCTATCGAATGAAAAGAATGTTCAGAAATTTCTGTCTCTGTAGTGATTAATCGAAATGACGCGCCTAAATCAGTACTCGCATATTGAATTACTCTATTTCTTTTTGTATCATTTGTGTTATTCCAACGTGTTTCCAACAGTAGCAAAATAACACTATTAGATTGTTCGATTCTTAATTTGACCGGTTTGTGTGTATTGTTACCAGCTCCTGTTGTGGTTCCTATTAAAATTTCGTCTCTAATTGCTCTATTTGATCGAATGGACCATGTAGCCCCATCATCACTGACAAATGTTTTTATATTGACGCTGGTCGCATCTCCAGACAACAGACATAGTAAATATCTACCGTCCGGCAATATACACATATCAGACAAAATATCGTAACCCGTATTTGTGACGGGTTCTTCATAAACAATGACAGGAGTTTGTGTATCATCCTGCGTGATAGTATCAATTTTTAAAAATCTACCTGAATTTAAATCGTG
>NZTP01000004.1 GCA_002696485.1 Altibacter sp.
ATTAATGTTAACGGAGTTCGGAACTCATGTGAGATATTAGCAAAAAAGGTGGATTTTGCTGTGTCGAGTTCTTTTAATTTCTTGTTGGTCTTTTGTCTGTTTCTATATTGAAAGAAAAAAAAGATTCCGGCCAAGCTGGAAATACCCACGGCGGAAAGCAAAATGATGCGTTCATTCTTTTTTTGTTGAGCAGCCAGTTGTTGTTGTGAACTTAAAAGTGCGATCTCTTGTTCTTTTTGCCGAGTTTGGTATTTCGTTTCAAGTCTTCGAGTGAGGTCATTATTGGCTTTTTTAACAAGCTCTTTTTTCAATTCGTACGTTTGACGATAATATTCGTGTGATCGTTCGAAATCATTAGTGTTGGCATAGCAAATAGCCAAGCCTTCCGTAAGGAACATGTATCGGTCATCCGGCGCGTGACCAATAGCATCGTAGATAGTTTTAGCTTCTTCAAACTGTGTAATGGCTTTTTTAGGATCTTTTCGTTTCACCAGTAGAAAATCGCCATATGAGATGAGGGCGCTAGCCAATTCTTCGGGAGTGTTCTTGGAACGCAGATATTGAATGCCGTCGATCTTTGCCTTTTCCGCATTGTCTAACTCACCAATAGCAGAATAATAGTTTGCATAGATCCTGTAAATTCTCGACACATAGGCTACATTATCTACTTGGGTGTAATATGCAAAGGCTAAATCGGTGTATCGCTTACACTCATCAAAAAGGTCGCGCATTTCGGTTATGTCTGCCAGTCGCATATAACTGTGATGTATCTCTTCCTGCGATTCGATTTCTTCGGCAAGGGCCAGTGCCTCCAAAAAGATCTCATGCGCGGTATTTACCCCCTCGTGTGTAAAGCTCATTCGGGAGATCTCACCGCGGTCTATGATCGAACGAACTACGATCTCATTTTTAACCCTATGACGCTTTGCTATAGAATCCAATGCCAAATAGTAGGGCAATGCATCTCCATACTCCCTGTCGAGATAGAGGGAACGTCCTTTTGTGTAATAGGATTGCACTAAGAGCGGCCAGTCTTTTTTATGGGTCGCCGATGAAGTGAGAAGCTCAAAATAATCCTGAGAATAGGGTAGGGTTGTTTTGGGTTGCAGCAATATTAAGCGCATGGCTGCTTCGGCAACGAGCGAATCGTTCTTTTCTTGCTGAAATAATTTCAAGGCATTTTCGGCATAGGTATAAGCACTATCGATTTTTTTTTCAGAAGCAAGTGTTTCCGAAGTATTAAAAAGGGACAAGCCACGATCAATACCTTGCTGCGCCTTACTATACCATGCCAATAAAGCGAACAAAAGAATAAAAACGTTCTTTCTCATAGCTGTTGAAGTAAACTACGTTACTTAAAGATACGCAATTATATAGAAATCAAAGCATTTGCTTTGGTACTATTGTAACCAATACAGGTTACATGTTTACAGCCTATTTTAACATGTAGATCACCACTTCTTTGGGCCCGCCTTGAACTACCAAGCAGTTGACTCCTTTTTTTGAAGCGTTCCCGAGGCGGGCAATGGAAGAACCAAATACCGGAAAGCCATTGAGAAGTTTTCCGGTCTTTGTATAGACATACACTTTGTTCTCTTGTGTTTCAGTAACCGAAACATAGGTTTCTCGATTTGCATTGAATACTTCGGGGCGTGAATAAATTCCAAAAGGAAGTTCTAAAAGCTTTCCGTTAATACGAAGCATATTATCGTCCATGGTCACCTTGGTTGTTCCATCGATCAAAAAGGAATAGCTGCTGCTTACGTCCAGATTTTGCGTAGCAACGTTACCGTTTTGATCGATCTTTATCTTAGATCGACCCTTATCGATTACCACAAAGGCATTGTCTTCTTCGGCGATGGGGATCTCGGAAAAATCGAACTTCTTAGAAACGGTCACGCGAGGCTTCCCGATCCTGCTTAGAATATTGAGTGTTCCGTTGGATTCGGCTACAACAATATAATCCTTGTTCCCCATTCGAATGTGTTGTGGTGTTAGGACAATATCTGTCTTCGCTTTTTTGAATGTAAATCCGTTTACAATTTTTCCGTTGGAATCATACATCAGCACATCCTTTCCCTGTACCACCAAAAAGCGATATTTACGGTTATTATCGTAATCAAAAACAGCCAAAGGCTGTGTGATCTTATCTTTGAACTTTAATGGGAATGGTGCAACGGCAGAACCATTCCGGTCCAAGACGTGAAATGTATTCTTCGTAACAAAGGCCAGTTGTTTTTTCCCGTTTCGAAGTAAGTCGACCTCATGGACCTTGCCAAGTATGGGACCTTCCAAGCTCTTTGTCCAAAGAATCTTTCCGCTTTCGGAGATAAGATAGAGCGTGTTTCGAATGTCTTGCACCACAATATCGTTTCCTTGTGTGCGGTGATTGCTAAACAATTGAGGTGCACCAAGCAATTCATGGTCTAATTGAGCACTGGCTTGTTGTGTGATACCGCCGGGATTTTCAATTCCTTTTGAAAGTTCCTTGCAAACGAGGGTAACATGCGCGAAGTCACGATCATAACTAAATTGAAGAGCGGCAAACGGAAACTGTTTAGGTGTTACCGAAGCTATTTCCGCACTCTCAGGAGAAGCGAAAAAAGAGGCGATCGCCGGGGATATCGCTCCGTTCATTTTATAGATAAGAAGGGAAGAGGAGGTGCTTAGCTGCGCTGTGGCACGTTCAAAATATTCAGATTTTTGCAAAACGGTGTTGCTGTGAAAAGCCGTGATGATCTCATGCGCCGCAGCTTCCGTTTCAGAAAAAATAAAGAACTGATCCAGTTGAAATACAAATTTCGGAGCCAACGTATGCACCAAAGGAGCAAAAGCATCTGTGAATAAAGAAGGCTCGCTGAAACTACTCAGGGTCTCTTCCCGAAAAGTGCTGTGCTCAGACATATACTTCAGAAGACTTTCTTCCGTCAACATCGGGTCAATACTTTTTAAAGCAATAGCTTTGCTATCTGCAAGCCGTATCACGCCAATCTCATTGACCGATTCGAACAGTGGGTTTACGGCAGTGGTATTCGTAACCCCTCTAAAAGTACCTAAATTATTATAAAACAGTTCGGCATCATTGTATGTAAAAGAAACAGCATCATAGGCATTCGTCGGGATCACCTTGGCGATCTCATTTTGCCTGGGTAAAAGACCTTTGAATACGGAAAGTAATTGAGGGACAGTATCGCGCGCAAGCGCCACACCGGTCGCAGCAATGCCATCCGTGGAGAATTGAGTGTCCAATGCGGTCCAAGAAGCAAAATTAACAGTAGTACTATCTGTAATCGCAACTGTTTCGGCTCGTATCAGGGTAGTTACTTCACCGCCGGAATTGAGCGTAGCGATCTTTCTGAAAGTAGGGTCTTTTTCGGTAGCGCCTTCCAAGATCTGTTGAAGTACCGTCTGAGAAGAGGAAGCGATAAAGACACTGTCTTGAACAGCAGTAAATGCTACTTGATCGTTGAGGGTAACTCGCTGCAAGGAAAGATTGTTATAACTAAGGGTCTCCACACTTATATTCTTTAAAGAGTCGGTTTTAAAGAGCTGGGGTGAATCACGGGTAATAAATGTAAACACCGTGGTACTGTCGGTAGGAGTATTGATGCAAAATACACTTTGAGAACTAGGCTTAAGATGATGCAGTAGGGTGTTCTCTTCGGAAAAGAAACGGTAGGCCTGTGTGTTCTTATAGGCTGAAAGAAAGTTGTTACCGGCCAAATCCCTTTTGAACGTCTCGAATGCCGATTGCCCTGCCGAAGCATTCCCAATGGTAATAACCACAACCGGATCTTTCGGGACAAAATCTATTAGTTCCTTTTTTTCTGAAGCTCCATCACCGCAACCCCAAATAAGAAATACCAATAACCCAAAAAAGATGTACTTGCCTATGTTCATAACACAAAAATAGAGAACAATACAAGGTGTTGCGGTGCGATTGAAAAGAGTTTATTGACGTGTTTTCAACAAAGATGCATGCATATAACAATTAAAAAAGAAAAGTAGTGTTATATGAATGACCTGTGCTATAAGTTTAGTTTCAGTTGTTCGGGCAGTAACCTAAAACTTTTTCGGTGGTAGGGGGTTGGACCATACCGCTTGATCGCTTCGCGATGTTCGGCCGTGGGATAGCCTTTGTTCTTTTGCCAATTATATGCCGGAAATTCTGTATGGAGCCCTTGCATGAATTCATCACGGTAGGTCTTCGCGAGGATGGACGCGGCGGCAATATGCAAATATGTACTGTCCCCTTTCACCACACACTCATATGGAACTTTATTATACGGTTTAAATCTGTTACCATCTATGGCAATAAATTGAGGGGTTGTGTTCAATTGGTCGATTGCCCTGTGCATGCCCATGATGGAGGCATTAAGAATATTTATTTGATCGATCTCTTCCATCATCACATGAGCTACTGCAAAAGAAAGGGCTTCGGCTTCAATAATCCCTCTAAGGTGATCTCTTTTTTTTTCTGAAAGTTGCTTTGAGTCATTCAAGAATGGATGACTAAAATCGTCAGGAAGTACAACAGCCGCAGCAGTGACCGGTCCGGCGAGACAGCCTCGGCCGGCTTCATCGGTTCCACATTCCAATAAGTGTGAATGAATTTTTAAGGATAGCATGGAAAATTAAAAATACGGAATTCCGTTTAAAAATATACCTTTGCGATGAAAGAAAACAATACATGAGATCAACACTTTTGCTATTACTTTTTTTAGGTGCTTCGGCATTAGTGTATTCTCAAATCACACCTGCGGCTTCAGATCCGGTTGAAAAACCACCTATTGAGCTTTATAGGATCATTTCAGCCGATCGTGACACGACCTATGTAGATACGACACTTTCCATTCAGAAGGAATATAAATTCAATTACTTAAGAGAAGATACTTTTGAGCTAGTGCCATTCTCCAATGTGGGTCAGACCTATAACCGTTTGGCATACGATTTTAATACAACACATTTAAAACCTTTATTCGCAGCCCAATCACATCATTATAATTATTTGGAAGTGGACGATATGTCTTATTACCATGTTCCTACACCGTTAACGGAGCTTTACTTTAAAACAGCCTTTGAGCAAGGTCAGCAATTGGACGCATTTTTCACGGTAAACACCTCCGAACAGTTTAACTTTTCTATCGCCTACAAGGGAGTGCGTTCCTTAGGTAATTACC
Organism: Altibacter sp.; assembly: GCA_002696485.1. Taxonomy (GTDB): domain Bacteria; phylum Bacteroidota; class Bacteroidia; order Flavobacteriales; family Flavobacteriaceae; genus Altibacter. The sequence goes on from NZTP01000004.1 coordinate 5,181, forward strand.
AGAACATATTAACAAGTACCGGTAATTTCAGGTTTACAACGAATTATTATACCAAAGACAAAAGGTATCGTATTCGCACACATGTAGCGGCGCAGGATATCTTAAATGAAGAGAATGGGGGGCTCACACCAAATTCTATTGTTTTATTTCAAAACGACGACCCTCAATTTGAGGATAGAGGCCGTTTGGACGTGCTCTTTGAGGATGGAGAAAATAAACTGGAAGGACTGCGATTTTACGGAGATCAAGAATACGATCTTATCTCAAAGAAGGATAGCCTAGAGTATTCGATAGTGACTTTAGGGGCAAGTATCATGTATGAGGATAAGTTCTATCAATATAAGCAAGGCACAGCTTTTTCGGGGTTTGGGGAAGCCTATACTAGTACGGATCTGAAGACTAAAGTAAAACTGGAGGATTTTCAAGCAAAGGCCTGGACGCGTTTTGACAACGCTGTATTGGGAAGTTTAACCGGTTTTGTGGGCTTTACCGACTACAACTATGGATACAACTCCCTGCTTATCTTAGATGATGGAATTATTACAAATCGGTTAAAAGGTTCGATCGTTGAGGCAGGTGCCGTGTATAAAAAAGAATATCGTGGTTTTGAACTCTACGGTAAGGGAGCGATCAATGTTTCCGGAGATTTCGACGGGAATTATCTAAACGGTGCAGCCTCGTTCGCATTCGATAGCGATACCAAAGCGGAAGCTTCCATCACGATCCATTCCGCAGCACCAAATTTCAATTTTCTTCTAAATCAAAGTGACTATGTGAATTACAACTGGCAAAACGATTTTGAGAATGTGAAAACCCAAGAGTTAAAGTTCGAACTTCAATCTAAAAAATGGGTTAAGGCGTCAGTGCGCTATACGGGAATAGATGACTATGCTTATTTTACTATTGAGCCTAACGATTCCACACCTACTCCACAACAATATGGTGAACGTGTAGATTATTTAAAAGTACAGGTAGAACGAGAGTTTACGTATGGGAAATTCGCTTTGATGAATACCATATTATATCAAGAAGCAGTAGGGGGAGACGAGGTTTTTAACGTTCCGCAGTTCGTTACTCGGAATTCGCTGTATTACCAAGACCATTGGTTCAAACGAGCACTATTTCTGCAAACGGGTGTTACTTTTAAATACTTTACGCCTTACAATATGAATGGCTACGATCCTGTCTTGGCTGAGTTTTATGTGCATAACAATGAAGAATTAGGTGGTTTCCCTTTAGTTGATATTTTCTTTAATGCAAAGATCCGACAAACACGTATCTACTTTAAATATGAACATGTAAATGCATTGTTCACTAACAGGAATGAATATTTTTCGGCTCCGGGCTATCCGTATCGCGATCCGGTAATCCGCTTCGGATTAGTATGGGACTTTTTCTTGTAATCCATATGTACATTACAATTGCGTCATCTACTTACGCTTCACAGTGACTTGTCACACCGCACTTCATGCGGTGTCCACTAATAGTACGTCTTGATTAATCTCTCAAAAGTCCTCTGGAGATCACAATTTTTTGAATTTCGCTCGTCCCCTCGTAGATCTGGGTAATCTTGGCATCCCGCATCATACGCTCTACGTGGTATTCTTTTACATAACCGTTTCCGCCATGTACCTGAACCGCTTCAACAGTGACATCCATCGCTACTTGCGAAGCATAGAGTTTCGCCATCGCACCACTCATATCGTAGTTGTTTCCTTGGTCTTTGTCCCAAGCCGCTTTCATCACTAAATGGCGAGCCGCGGTAATAGATGTATGCATATCGGCAAGCTTAAACGCAATGGCCTGATGGTTGCAGATCTCTGTTCCAAATGCCTTACGCACTTTGGAATAGTCGCGAGCCAGTTCATAAGCGCCGGAGGCGATACCTAAGGCTTGAGCAGCGATTCCAATACGTCCGCCACTAAGGGTCTTCATCGCAAATTTAAAGCCGAAACCATCATCTCCTATTCTATTTTCCTTGGGTACCTTAACGTCATTGAAGATCAACGAATGGGTGTCGCTTCCTCGAATTCCTAATTTGTCTTCTTTTGGGCCTATCTCAAAACCATCCCATCCCTTTTCGACAATAAGCGCATTGATCCCTTTATGTCCTTTCTCTTTATCGGTTTGCGCAATCACAAGGTAGTAGTCTGCAGTGCCGCCGTTCGTGATCCAGTTCTTAGTGCCGTTCAAGACATAGTGATCACCTTTGTCAATAGCGGTCGTTTTTTGAGACGTAGCATCACTGCCGGCCTCGGGTTCACTCAAACAAAAAGCGCCAATAGATTCGCCCGTTGCAAGTTTGGTGAGGTACTTTTGTTTTTGCTCTTCCGAACCGTATGCTTGTAGTCCATAGCATACCAACGAATTGTTCACAGAAACGATCACCGATGCAGAAGCATCTACCTTACTTAACTCTTCCATGGCAAGAACATAGGAAACAGTATCCATACCGCCGCCGCCGTATTTTGGATCTACCATCATTCCCAAAAATCCTAATTCCCCCATTTTCTTTACCTGTTCATGCGGAAATTTTTGATGCGTATCACGCTCGATCACGCCGGGCAATAATTCGGTTTTTGCAAAATCACGAGCCGCGTCGCGAATCATTAAATGTTCTTCGGAAAGACTGAAATCCATAGTACTAAACGAGTTATCTATTTATAAAAAAGAGCTGCAAAGATACCTTTAAAAAAGGAAAACTCAAATGATAAATACCAATTTAAAGGCAAATGTCCCATGGAGGCTATTTTTCATTACCTACGATGTGTAATTATCAGTTTTGTATGGTACTTTTGATTATAAAATTTCCGGATTGATAAAGGAGCAATATCACGTAGTAGGGGTCATGAGCGGTACATCATTGGATGGGATTGATCTTGTGGACGTATCTTTTATTCTGAATAAAGGCGGCAGTTGGCAGTACGCCTTGGGGCTTGCTGAAACGATCCCCTATCCTGAAATTTGGAAGCAACCCTTGCAAGAGGCTGTTGGGTATACCGAAGCGCAATTGCTTCAGTTGAATGAGGACTATACAAGGCACCTTTCAGAAGTTATAAATCACTTTATCAAAAAGCACGACCTCACAGGTCTGGATGCGGTTTGTAGTCACGGCCACACTGTGCTGCATCAACCGGAACAAGGACTTACCTTACAAATTGGTAATCTCCCGGTATTGGCACGAAATTTACAGCAGACCGTTGTATGTGATTTCAGGGTACAAGATGTTGCTTTGGGCGGACAAGGAGCACCGTTGGTTCCGGTAGGTGACCGATTGCTCTTTTCTCACTACGACTATTGCTTGAACCTGGGGGGCTTTGCGAATGTCTCCTGTGAGCGTGAGGCTGAACGCACTGCCTACGACATCTGTCCCGTGAACATTGTTCTTAACCGATATGCCGAGAGGGAAGGGCAGGCGTACGATGCCGGAGGTCAATTGGCTGCTTCAGGAACATTGGACCTTGAACTACTCAAGAAACTTAATGCGCTTGAATTCTACAAACGATCGGCTCCAAAATCTTTAGGATTGGAATGGGTAAAACAGCACATATTCCCTGTTTTGGAAGCTTCAGGAGCAACTTCGAGGACCATCTTGCGAACCATGACCGAACATATAGCCATGCAACTTGCGGCTCAGTTTTCAGAAAAAAGTACGGTTCTTGTTACGGGAGGAGGAGCATACAATCAATTTTTGATTGAAAGGTTGATGGCGCACGTAACTTTAAATGTTAAGATTCCTGAAAATACGCTTGTTGAGTTTAAAGAAGCTATTATTTTTGGACTTTTGGGAGTATTGCGGCTTAGAAATGAGGCGAATTGTCTTGCCAGCGTTACGGGAGCAGCAAAGGATCACTCTTCCGGTAGTATATTTAAATAAAGATGGAAAAGGAAAAATCGAAAAAACCCGATCAGGTTGTCTTTAATGAGGAGACCAATTCGTACGAGGCAAGAATCAAACCCTATGCGACCAATGTGGGAGCTCCTGCGATAGCAATGGAAGACGTTACCACTTGGAAGAACGCGAACGTGAAAAAGGTGAACCATCATTTCAAGACACAGTTCGAGACTATTAAAGCAAGCTATCAAGAGATGATGGACCAGTTTGAATACAACAATTTGATCTATCGCGCAAAATTCAGTTTTGAGCCTGTGGTTGGAGAGCCATACCATCTGTATGCCAATAAAGGGGAAGAGCCTTTTCTCTCCATTATTGCACCTTCCGAATGTAATTTTAAACATTTGGGCAGTTTTAAATTAACCACCGACAAACTGTGGGAACGTATCGATTCAGCTACGCGTAAATAATTCACTTCCTTGGTTTAAAATAAACCAAAAATAATACAAAGCCTATTGCATTTTTTTATATTTGCCTCTTAACTTACCCATTGAATGAAGGAGCTACTTACTAAGTACGAGAATAAGGAACCCGAAATTGTTTTTCATTGGAATGACCCAGAAACCGAAGCCGAAGGCTGGACCGTTATAAATTCACTTCGCGGAGGTGCTGCCGGAGGAGGAACACGCATGCGTGAAGGACTGGATATGAACGAAGTGCTTTCGCTCGCCAAAACTATGGAGGTGAAATTCACGGTATCCGGGCCGGCTATTGGCGGAGCAAAATCGGGTATTAATTTCGATCCGCATGACCCTCGTAAGAAAGGGGTTCTGGAACGCTGGTATAAAGCGGTTTCTCCTTTACTGAAAGCCTATTACGGAACCGGAGGAGACTTGAATGTGGATGAAATTCATGAAGTGATACCCATTACCGAAGACAGCGGTGTCTGGCATCCTCAGGAAGGTGTTTTCAACGGACACTTTTCCCCAACCGAAGCAGATAAGATCAACCGAATTGGGCAATTGCGCCAAGGGGTGATCAAAGTGTTGGAAAACGTAAATTACTCGCCGGATATTTCAAGAAAATATACAGTTGCCGACATGATCACAGGCTATGGTGTTGCCGAAGCGGTGCGCCATTATTATGATATTTACGGAGGAAATGTGGAAGGAAAACGTGCAGTGGTTCAAGGCTTCGGAAATGTGGGTGCTGCGGCAGCCTATTATTTGGCTCAAATGGGTGCCAAAGTGGTGGGCATCATTGACCGTGCCGGGGGTATTATTAACAAGGAAGGTTTTACTTTTGAGGAGATAAAACAATTGTTCTTGCAAAAGGACGGTAACACGCTCAAGACCAACAACATGATCCCGTTCAACGAGATCAATGAGAAAGTGTGGACCCTGGAGTGCGAGATATTCGCTCCGTGTGCTGCCTCCCGATTAATTACCAAAGAACAGATCGCTGCCATGATCGAATCCGGTTTGGAAGTTATTAGCTGTGGTGCAAATGTGCCTTTTGCAGATAAAGAGATCTTCTTCGGTCCCATTATGGAATTTACCGATGAGCGAGTAAGTCTTATCCCGGATTTTATCAGTAATTGCGGAATGGCACGTGTCTTCGCATATTTCATGGAACGCAAAGTTCAAATGACCGATGAGGCTATTTTTAATGATACCTCAATGACGATCAAAAATGCCATTCAGAATACATTCGATAATAACAGTACAAAAACAAACATCAGCAAAACAGCTTTTGAAATTGCTTTGAATCAACTAATTTAGAACGTGGCACGCCACAATCTCACACGCTATGGAATCAATCATCATTTTAATTTTTGTCATTGGCTATCTCTCCATTACGTTGGAGCACCCTTTAAAACTCGACAAAACAGTACCGGCTCTTATTATGGCTGCCCTTATTTGGGCAGTGCTCGCCATTGGCTTTCACAGTGGATGGTTCGATGTTATCAACACCGAAGAAGAAGCCTTTAATTTCTTGAGCGGCGGTGAAGTGGCCGCCGAAGGTTTTAACGGCACCTTGCTCCACCATCTGGGGAAGACGGCAGAGATTCTTATCTTTTTGATCGGTGCGATGACCATCGTCGAGATCATTGACTTACACCGCGGTTTTGAGGTATTAAAATCTGCCGTGAAAACAAAAAGCAAACGTAAACTCCTGTGGATCATAGGGGTCTTAGCTTTTATTCTATCGGCTATCATCGATAACCTTACCGCAACCATCGTATTGGTCACCTTGCTTCGTAAACTTATTCACGTTAAGGAAGACCGTATTTGGTACGCGGCCATGGTAGTGATCGCTGCGAATGCGGGAGGTGCGTGGTCACCTATTGGGGATGTAACTACCACCATGTTGTGGATCGCCAATAAGGTAACCGCTGCCGGACTTATTGAGTTTGTTGTACTGCCTTCCATCGTATGTTTTGTGTTGCCCTTCTGGATTGCCAGCTACTTAAAGCCCTTCAAAGGATATATTGAAGTAGACGATACTCCGGAGGACGAAGAAGCAGGAAAGTTGTTAAGCAGTAGGACAATGCTTTTCTTAGGACTCGGAATGATTGTTTCAGTACCGATCTTTAAAACGCTTACACACTTACCGCCTTACATAGGAATGATGTTAGCCTTAGGGGTTGTTTGGTTAGTTTCAGAATACATACACCCGGAAGAGGATTTCAGCAAAGAACGCAGACATCTCTATTCGGCACACAAAGCACTTTCACGAATCGAGATCTCGAGCATACTGTTTTTCTTGGGGATTCTTTTGGCTGTAGCCGGATTGGAAAGCTTGGTATACGGCGTGGTGAATGGTGAAGAGGTAGGGACCTTGCGTTATCTAGCCGAAGTGTTGCAAGCAGCCATTCCCAATCAGGATGTGGTCGTGATACTTTTGGGTATCCTATCCGCCATTATCGACAATGTACCGTTGGTAGCCGCCTCTATGGGAATGTATGAATCTCCAACCGATTCGGTTTTATGGCATTTTATTGCCTACTCAGCAGGAACCGGAGGAAGTATGCTTATTATTGGTTCTGCCGCAGGGGTTGCCGCTATGGGTATGGAAAGAATCGATTTTATCTGGTATCTCAAAAAAATAGCGTGGCTGGCCTTTATAGGATTTATTGCCGGTGCTGGGGTATTCTTGCTGTTCGAGCGGGTGATATTTCACCACGCTTAACAATTTCTGGAATCATATCACGTTATTCAATTAAATTAAAAACCAGCTATGCTAAACTTCTTTATTCAGGAGGGTGTGGACCCCGCATTACAAGAATTGGAACCTGAAGTAACCGAAAAGACCTTATCCATCATGGAACTCCTTATGAATGGAGGCCTGGGAGGTCAGATCATTATTGGGGTGCTTTTTATCCTGCTGTTTGTTGCAGTATATATCTATTTTGAACGGCTGTTTGCCATTAAGGCGGCCTCTAAAATGGACAGTAACTTTATGAACCAGATACGGGATAATGTTGCTTCTGGAAATATTCAGGCGGCAAAAGTGCTTTGTGCACAGCAAAACAGTCCTGTTTCTCGTCTTACCGAAAAAGGGATCTCGCGTATTGGAAGTCCGTTGGAGGATATCAATACGGCTATTGAAAACGCCGGACGCCTGGAGGTCTACAAACTTGAAAAGAATGTAAGTATTTTGGCGACCATCGCCGGTGCTGCACCCATGATCGGGTTCCTAGGAACCGTAATCGGTATGGTACTGGCGTTCCATCAATTGGCGACCAGTAGCGGACAAGCAGAGATGGGAACACTCGCCGAAGGGATCTATACGGCCATGACCACCACTGTGGCAGGTCTTATAGTAGGGATCATTGCTTATATGGGGTACAACCATATCGTTGTGCGAACCGATAAGGTAGTTCACCAAATGGAAGCGAACGCTGTTGATTTCTTAGACTTGTTAAACGAACCTGCCTAATGAATCTACGAGGGAGAAATAAAGTAAGCGCCGAGTTCAGTATGAGCTCAATGACAGACATCGTTTTCCTGTTGTTGGTGTTCTTCCTACTCACGTCTCCGGCAGTGACTCCGGACGCATTGGATCTTATCCTTCCTAAAGCAAAAGGGAAAAGTTCCAACGTGCAAAAAGCGTCTGTGAGCATCACAAAAGACGGAGCGTATTACGTTAATAAAGAACGTGTTTCCGAATATACTATCGAGACCGAATTGAAGAACGCACTGGCAGGACAGGAGGAGCCTACTATCATTCTTCGCGCCGAAGAGGGCGTACCTATCGAAGATGCCGTCTTCGTTATGGATATTGCCAATAAGAATAATTTTAAGGTTGTGCTCGCCGTTCGTCCCAATTAGGGCGTTACCCCGCCGAAGACGGGGTCAGGCCTGCCTGACGGCAAAGGCAGGCTTTCGCTGCTACACGGTAGCCTAGTTCAATCCTTAACGCGGTCCTCGGCAGGAAAAATGGCATAATAAATGTAATTACTTCAACGATCAAAACTTGAAATCTTGAGCCTTTTAGATACCAAACATAAAAGAAAGAGCATGACGATCACGGTGGTTCTTCACCTGATCATCCTCTTACTGCTTTTTTATGTAGGGATGACCTACTTAGATCCTCCATTGGAACAAGGAATTGCAGTTAATTTTGGTACAACCGATGAAGGTAGTGGGAACATACAACCTACCGAAGCGATCAATTCAGCGCCTAAACAATCAGAACCGGAACCTGTTTCTCAGCCAAAGTCGGAGATCAAGGAAGAAGTCGTTACTCAAGATACCGAGGACGCCCCCGTGATCAAGAAAGAAGAAACCAAGAAGGAGCAAAAGGAAACCCCAAAAAAGATCGAACCTAAAAAGGAACCTCCCAAAAAGCCGGATCCAAAACCCGATAAGTCTACCAGCGATGCGCTTTCCAGTCTCATTAACGGCCCCAAAAGTGAGGGTACGGCAAAAGGCGGAGAAGGAAATGACACCACAGCCGGAGACAAGGGAGACCCCAACGGAGACCCAAATGCAAGTAGTTATTACGGCACCGGAAAAGGGCTGGACGGAGACGGGAATTACCTTTTGGGTGGCCGAAAAGCGCTCAACAAAGAAAAATTTGTGCAGGAATGTAACGAAGCAGGTATCGTGGTAGTGAGTATAGAAGTAGATCGCAACGGAAGAGTGATTAGTGCAACACCCGGTGTGAGAGGTACCACCAATAATTCGCGCTGTTTGCTTGAGCCCGCCAAGAGAGCGGCCCTTGCCACCAAATTCAACGCCGACGATAAAGCGCCTGCAAAACAGATAGGGAAGATCATCTATCGATTCAAACTTTCTGAGTAAATTTAGGGCTCAAAACCCTGCTCCTATTAACTATAACAAGACCATAGCGTGGTTGTTCGAACAACTTCCCATGTACCAACGCGTGGGACATTCGGCGTATAAGGCCAATCTGGATAATACCCTGCAACTTGCCCAGTACTTAAAACACCCTGAAAACTCCTTTAAGAGCATACATGTGGCCGGAACCAACGGTAAAGGCTCCACATCTCACATGCTCGCTTCGGTCTTGCAGGAAGCCGGTTATAAGGTAGGCCTTTACACCTCCCCACACCTCAAGGACTTTCGCGAACGCATCAAGATCAACGGTACCATGATCCCGAAACGGAAAGTGGTTTCCTTTGTCAAGCGACACAAACCTTTTTTTGAGTCACACAGCCTTTCTTTTTTTGAAATGACAGTAGGACTGGCCTTTGATCATTTCCGAAGTGAACAGGTAGATATTGCGGTAATAGAAGTAGGAATGGGGGGACGTTTGGACAGCACCAACATCATCCAACCTGAACTCGCAGTAATCACCAATATTGGCTTGGACCACACGCAATTTTTAGGATCGACCTTGCCGGAGATCGCAAAAGAGAAAGCCGGCATCATAAAAAAGGGAATACCTGTGGTGATTGGTGAGCGGCACGAAGCAACCGCAACTGTATTCCAGAAGGTGGCTCAAGAGAGGGGTGCCCCTATAGTCTTTGCGGGTGACATCGCATATCATGACTATGCTTCAGATCTAACCGGGATCTATCAACAGAAGAATAAGCAAACGGTAAACGCTGTGCTGAGGATTCTTCAAAAACAGGGATGGAACATTTCCGAAGAGGACATCACAAAAGGGCTGAGTAAAGTGGTTAAGAATACCGGTTTAATGGGAAGATGGCAGTTGTTGGGGATACGGCCAATGATCATTTGTGACACAGCTCATAACAAAGACGGTATTAGTCTGGTTATGAAGCAGTTAATGAAGGAGAAGTTTCAAGATCTGCATATAGTGTTTGGAGTTGTGAACGATAAGGATCTCGACAGTATACTTCCGCTTTTTCCCAAGACGGCCTCTTACTATTTTTGCACGCCTAATGTACCCAGAGGTATGCCATCAAAGACCTTAGAAGAAGCCGCGAAAAAATTCGCACTGCGTGGAACGGCCTATACGAGTGTAAAGGAAGCCCATCAGGCAGCATTAGACAATGCAAGACCCGAAGATCTTATTTTTATTGGAGGAAGCACCTTTATCGTCGCCGAGGTAGTGTAACTAATTTTTGGTCTTGAACCGCTTCTTTTTCTTCTTATCCGGATTGGTGAACAGCCGCTTTAAGAATCCGTCTCGTTTAGTGGGTGGGCAATCTAGTAATTGTCGTGCGACAGGTGAAGGAGCCTGGAATCGTGCCCTTGAGATATCGTTGTAGGTCGAGTCTTTATTTACCTTCTGAAAGAATTTCGCCACGATAGGTAAGGCAGCATTAGCTCCTTGTCCTGTAGCAGTGGACTTAAAGCCAATGCGATGATCATCGTGACCCACCCATGTAACAGCCACGAGATTTGGTGTAAGGGCTACAAACCATGCGTCTTTGTTCGATTGTGTTGTTCCTGTCTTTGCGGCAATATCATTAGGTAACCCATAGGTGCTTTTTAGGCGCCGGGCTGTTCCGGAAGTCGCTACAGCTTGCATCATAGAGATCATAAGCTGTCGGTTCGTTTCTGAGAAGACAGGTTTTGCATGTTCCTCCGGTTCGAATTGGGCAAGGACCTTGCCTTGGCTGTCTTCTATTTTCCGAAGATAGTAAGGGCGAGTAGGAATGCCTTTATGGACAAAAGCCGTATAGGCACCCGCCATTTCAAGTAAGGATATTTCTGCTGTACCCAGTGCTAACGAGGGCACCTCCGGTAGCTTAGCTGTGATGCCTAAGGTGGAAGCTAATTTGATGGTGTTTTCAATACCGGCCTTTTCTAGAATCTTAACCGAAACTGTATTGATCGATTTACTTAATGCAGCCGTCATGTTATAATTCATGTACTTTTCGTCCACATTACCCGAATTAGACGGAGACCAACCCTCCATATTTTCATAGACCACTTCCTGAGCCGAAAAGTAATCGCAAGGAACGACACCCTGTTCAAGCGCTGTAACATACACGATAGGCTTGAAAGTAGATCCAACTTGGCGTTTGCTCTTGCTAATATGATCGAACTTATATTTTTCAAAATCGACACCACCTACCCAAGTGCGAATAGCTCCTGAAACAGGATCCAGTGTAAGCATTCCTGTATTCAAAAATTTCAGACTGTGTTGAATGCTGTCTATTGTGCTCGCCATAACGGTTGAATCCCTAGGGATCCCGGGCCACCACATTTTTCTTGGTTTGTTTAAGGAATCCATGATTGCGTTTTGGGCATATCCTTGATGGTTTAACCGCTTGTAGTGAAAGGATCTTTGAATGGCATCCGTAACGATTTTTTTGTTAGTAAGCCAAGGAGCTGCATTACCATACTCCTTTTCAAAACTATCTTGAAGTTGCGTCATGTGTGTTGAGACAGCATCTTCAGCGTATAGTTGCAAGGTTTTATCAAGTGTAGTGTAGATTTTTAGTCCGCTGGTATACAAATTGATCTTTGTGCCGTATGTAGATTGCTCTTCGATCCATTTCAGCAAACGGTTTCGTACTTCTTCTCTGAAATAGGTGGCGATACCCCGTTCCTCATCGTACGTACCATAATTGAGTTTTAGGGAATCTGATACAGCATTTTTGTATGCTGCTTCGCTCAAATAATCGTATTTTTTCATTTGAGAAAGCACTGTGTTTCGTCTGGACAGACTTCGTTTGGGATGATTTCGCGGATCGTAGGTAGCACTCGCTTTTAAGGTTCCTATGAGCGTGGCCGCTTCAGAAACAGTGAGATCCTTCGTGTGCTTGTTGAAGAATTTTAAGGCCGCACTCTCAATGCCGTAGGTATTTCCGCTAAAGGGTACCGTATTGAAGTATAGCGCTAAGATTGCTTGTTTATCGTACAACCGTTCCAATCGTCGGGCAATGATAATTTCTTTGGTCTTTACGACGGGAAGTGTTAAAAACCCATAGTCTTTTCTACTGAATAAATTTTTTGCAAGTTGTTGGGTAAGGGTACTACCGCCCCCGCTGCTGGCATCCTGCAATAGAATGGTCTTGAAAAAGACTCTCAAGAAACTTCTCGTATCCACACCGGAATGCTCGTAATAGCGCACATCTTCGGTGGCAATTAATGCATCTATAGTATGTTGAGGAATTTGATCGATCGTGATGGGTTGGCGGTCTGCGAGGTAGAATTTCCCGAGTAATTCATTATTGACATCATATACTTCAGAAGCTTTGTATTGGGATAGTTCTTGCAATTCCTTAGAAGACGGAATAGGGCCCCATCCTCCAAAATAGACGGTAGTTACAAACAGACTCACTAACAGCATGATGATGCCTATCCCGTATAAAAGATAGCGTAGTGGCTTTTTTAATTTTTTTTTGACCTGCATGTATGTCCTTTGGGTACTGCAAAATAAAACAATAGAAGAGGGGAGACACAGAGGTTTAACGTAACTTTATAAGACTTGTTGGAAGCAGCGAAATAAATTGATGTCAATTTTTATTTTTTTCCCATTATTAATTTGCGGGAATTAAAAACTAACTTATATTTGCAACCGCTAACAAGAGGGGCAATTAGCTCAGTTGGTTCAGAGCACCTCGTTTACACCGAGGGGGTCGGGGGTTCGAATCCCTCATTGCCCACATCAAGCACAATCCCGATGAGTTTCTCATCGGGATTTTTGTTTTCAGGAACCCCAAGCGAATAGCTTGACAGGTTGCAGAAAACAAAAATCGATATGGGCGCAGCCCATGGGATTGTATTTGCAGTCGTGGTTCAAAGTAGGGATCACGCCAGTAATCCGTTTTTATACTAGAGAAATCCCAAGCGAATAGCTTGGTAGGTTGCAGAAAACAAAAATCGATATGGGCGCAGCCCATGGGATTGTATTTGCAGTCGTGGTTCAAAGTAGGGATCACGGCAGTAATCCGTTTTTATACTAGAGAAACCCCAAGCGAATAGCTTGACAGGTTGCAGAAAACAAAAATCGATATGGGCGCAGCCCATGGGATTGTATTTGCAGTCGTAGGTTCAGAATTGTTTTAAGCAAATCAATTTTTAAATTAAAATATAGGATAAGATGTTTCGAGGATTTTTTATTTTCGATATCTTTGGAACCCCTTAACGGGCCATTAACTCAGTTGGTTCAGAGTGTCACGTCGACAACGTGGAAGTCATTGGTTCGAATCCAATATGGCCCACAAAAAAATCCATCTTTTTTAGATGGATTTTTTTATGTCTGAAAAGGAAAATCCTTCGTTACAAAAGTTCCAGTATTCGTTCCAAAGCCATACCTCTTGATGCCTTTATAAGTATGAGGCTGTCTTTTGGTTTTATGGATGGGAAGATCTTCTTGAAGGCATCGAACGTTTCAAAACGATGAATAAAAGATGCGTTGGTATTTGTTTTGACAAAATTACTGCCTATTAGGTATGCCTCACCAAAAGCATGTTCTTCCAAATAAGAAACGATATATTGATGTTCGGTAGGGGCATCATCGCCTAATTCAAACATATCACCCAGATACATAATTTTATTAGTTCCGGTCGCTTGTTTCATATTTTCTAGCGCCGCCAACATGCTGGTAGGATTTGCGTTATAGGCATCCATGATAATAGTATTGCTTCCTTTCGCAATAAGCTGGGATCTATTATTGGTGGGGATGTATCCTTCTATAGCCTGTTTTATTTTTTCTGATGAAACACCAAAGTGTTCTCCAATACTTATCGCCGCAGCGATGTTATGAAAATTATAAGACCCAATAAGATTGGTCTGGAGCTTCATTTTATTGTACTCTACAAGTAGTTTATTGGATGCTTCCTTTAATTGAACAATAACGTCCTGAGAGGATTCACCAAAGGTGATACGCTGCATTTTTTTTGTAAGCTCAAGTTGTTTTTCATCATCTGCATTCACAAAAACCGTCTTTTTGTGAGTATCAAGGTATTGATAGAGTTCAGACTTGCCTTTAATAACACCTTCGATGCCTCCAAAGCCTTCCAAATGGGCTTTTCCAAAGTTTGTGATATATCCGTAATCGGGCTGTGCAATCTCGCAGAGGGCCGCTATTTCCTTTCGGTGATTAGCTCCCATCTCAACGATGCCGATCTCGGTGGATGCGTCCATGGAAAGGAGTGTGAGGGGCACCCCTATATGATTGTTGAGATTTCCTTTGGTGGCGACGGTCTTATATTTTTGAGTGAGGACGGCATTGATAAGTTCTTTTGTAGTTGTCTTGCCATTGCTTCCGGTGAGCGCAATTATGGGAAGTCCCAACTTTTTTCGGTGGTACGCAGCAAGTTTTTGTAAAAGAGAAAGCGAGTCTCCATGTAGAATGGTCTCACCTGTGTTCTTATGATAGCGTATATCATCGACTACCACCTTGTAGGCTCCCTTGTCCAATGCTTCCTGGGTAAATGTGTTTCCGTTAAAATTGTCTCCCTTAAGTGCAAAGAACAAACAATTTTTAGTGATGACACGTGTATCTGTGCAAACACCTGAACTTTTTAAAAAAGTGCGGTAAAGAGTTTCTATTCGCATGTATTAAAAGTACTAAAAAAGCCCTTTTGGCATCTTGCTAAAAGGGCTTTCTTTTTAAAATTTATGACGTTTAATTTCTTGGACGTTTTCCTTTTTTGGATTTTGATCCCACACGAGACATTGCACATCTAAACCCAATATAATCGGTTGCCATATCCTGAGGGAAATAACGACGTTGAGCCGGATCTAACCAATAATCACGATCTCTCCACGAGCCTCCTTTATACACTCGAACTTCGTTGTCGATTAATGTGGTCCTGTTGGAGGATTGATCGTATTTGCGTTCTAAGGTACCTGTACTATCTGCATATACCTTATGCTTTGGTGAATTGTACATTCTCTTGGTATCATCTCCTTCGCCTTCGCCTTCATCTGCAAACGACTGGTAATATCTTGTAGAACGTTTATCACCATCACGATAATCTCGGTTATCGCTGTCTGAGAAGTTGGTTCTTAAATATGTCTCAGTTTCATCTACAGGAACTTGTAATATTTCTCCGGGTAGATTTCTCGCAATAATTTTACCATTACTCAAGGTATCATACACAATGGAATCTGCGGTTATGATTTTAACCTTTCCATCTTTATCAATGGCGTTCTTGGTGTAAACGTTACCACGATAGTAGTTGAAATCGTTAAACTCGTCATCAACGATAGGACGATATACATCGGCAACCCATTCTGCAACGTTTCCGGCCATGTCATAAAGACCATAATCATTAGGCTCATAGGATTTTACTTCAGCGGTGATATCGGCTCCATCATCACTCCATCCTGCAATTCCTCCGTAATCCCCGTCGCCTTGTTTGAAGTTGGCCAATTGATCTCCCCGTGTTCTTCTAGAACCGGAACGCGTATATTGACCATCCCATGGATATTTTTTTCTGCCTCGGTAAACGTTGTAACTGCGCAATCCAACAAGTCCTAAAGCAGCATATTCCCACTCAGCTTCGGTTGGAAGTCGGTAGTCCGGTAAAAGCAAACCATCTTTTCTTTGAATGTATAGGTTAGTGCTGTCTTCACTTCTTTTCAGTAATGCTTCCGAACGCTTACCGCCACGTGTTATGGAATCACTACCGCCGTACGTTTGGGTAGGGGCATTAAGATAAGTGTCGGTGTTGAAGGTTTGACCTGGCTCAACATCATATCGGGCATTACGAGCTGTAATTCCCTCTTCTTCCAAGATAAGTTCGTTTACACGATCTGTTCTCCAATTGCTGAATTCTACAGCTTGAATCCAACTCACACCCACGACCGGGTAATCGGCGTACGCCGGATGACGAAGGTAATTATTGGTCATTACTTCATTATAACCTAAACGGTTTCTCCACACAAGGGTGTCTGGCAGTGCTCCTTCGTATATTCTTCTAAAGTTTTCGTCTTCGGGCGGGAATACTCCTTTGATCCAGTCTAAGTATTCCAAATACATTAAATTGGTCACTTCAGTCTCGTCCATGTAGAAAGATTGAACGTGCTGCTGTGTCGGGGTGTTGTTCCAATCGTGCATAGGATCATCCTGCACTTTTCCCATAGTGTATGTTCCACCTTCAATAAAAACCAAACCGGGGCCGGTTTCTTGTTCCTTTGCTTTTGGGTTGTACTGGAAACCACCTTCTTTGGCGTTCATTTTCCAACCGGTAGCCCTTGAACTGTTTTTGTAGTCTCTAGACTTGTTGCAACTTACTAAAAGTGATACTGCAATTACTGCAATAAATAGCTGTAATGCTAGGTTTTTTCTAAAGTTCATAGTTTCAAAATATGAAAAAATTGGGTTCGCAATATAACAATTAACGATAAAAGTGCAATAATATTTTACACATTAATGCACTGTAAGGTTCGACCGCCTAAAAGCGACCGTGATAGTAACGTACTACTTCAATATTTATTTTATGCAAATGTTAGCATAAAAAAGTTTAAAACAAAAACAATACTAAGTGTATCTTTGAAGCGTTATTGCTTATGATGAAAAGAAAATTATCTTTACTGCTTTTAATAGTGCTGCCATTCAGTATACTAGCGCAGCAAAAAAACTTCACAATAGATTGGGAGGCTTCAAAAGAAGGTGCTTCTGTCAACACTGTAAAAAGAAATAATGGCGCTGTAATTGTAAGGGAGCAGATTGCCTCTATAAATTTAACCGTTACTAAAACCAGGCTCAGCTACGAACAACAGTGGCGAGATACAGGTTTTGCCGATCCAAATTCTATTGCCGTCTCCGGTATTCAATATGAAGCACTTTCGGCAGATGAGTTAAAAATGATCGATATAAAACAAGTACCTAAAGCCCTTATATACAACATTGAAAGTTCCAGAGGAGGGGATATGATCTATACCATGTTTTCAATTTCTCCGGTGGTCAATGGCAACAACGGGCTGCGAAAAGTTCGCTCTTTCACGGTATCTTACACGTATAAAAGCGAGAACCGTTCTAGTAATAGGATGCCTATTGCAAACTCGGTGCTGGCTACGGGAAATTGGTATAAATTCAAGATTGAAGAAACAGGGGTCTACAGGGTAGATAAAAGTTTTTTGTCTGATCTAGGGATGAATACCGACGGGATCGATCCTAAGAATTTAAAAATATACGGTCATGGAGGAAAGGCACTTTCTCAATTAAATGCAGACAATGAGCCCATTGATCTGCCAGAGACCGCCATTCAGGTGATAGGCGAGGAAGACGGTTCTTTCGATGCAGGCGATTTTATTCTTTTCTACGGCATAGGTATAAAAGGGTATGACGCTCAAAATGACACCAATGAAAATCCGTATGCCGATGAATCCTATTATTATGTGACGGCTGATGGAAGTCCAGGAAAAAGGGTGCAAACCATGACAGAGCCAACGGCACCTGCCACAAATCCTCCCATTACTGTATTTCACGACTACAAATTTTTTGAAGAAAACGAGGAAAGTCCTTCAAAAGTAGGTAGACGCTGGTTTGGTAACCGTTTTGATATTGAGAATGAACAATCTTTCGAATTTTCCTTTCAGAACATTGTTTCCGGAGTGCCCCTTCATATAAAGGTAAAAGCAGCAGCGGCTGCGGAAAACACTACCTCCATGGCAGTGACTATTAATGGAAGTAGCGTTAACCCTCTTGTATTCTCGTCTACCGGCCAAACTTTATTAATATCTACAGCAAGTTTTGATACTCAACTTGACCAAGTAATCATTCCTGCTTCCGGAGAAACCGTTACCGTGGATCTTACTTATAACAACGGGGGTAACCCTTCAAGTATCGGGTACTTAGATTATATAAGCGTGGAAGCACTGCGCCAGCTGGTAGGTGTGGATGGTCAATTACAGTTTCGGAATAATTCGGTAAGAACCCTTTCCGGTATTAGTGAATATCAAATTGGAAATGCCTCACAGTTCTCACAAATATGGGATGTGACGTATCCTGAAGCGATTTCAGCAAAACAGAACGAAGGCAGTAGTCCTTCCATGGCCTTTAAAGCCGTTATGGGAGAACTTCGAACATATGTTGCGGTCAATCCAAATGATTATTATGTGCCTAGCAAAGGAAATGTGACCCGTGTAGCCAATCAAAATTTAAAGGGGACGATCTTTTCAGATGGTTCCGGTAATTTTAAAGACGTAGATTATTTAATTGTAACGGCTCCTTTCTTAATTCAGCCTGCCCTGCGTCTGGCAAATCTTCACCAAACTGTCAATGGTTTGAACGTTAAAGTAGTTACAACCGATCGCATTTATGAAGAGTTCAATTCGGGAAAACAAGACATTGCTGCCATTCGAAATTTCGTTCGATATGTGTATGAAAATGCATCTTCACCCGATAAACGTTTGAAGTATCTGTGCTTATTAGGCGATACTTCAGTAGATTACAAGAATAGGTTTGCTAACAACAACAATATAGTACCTACATTTCACACCTTGTTGAGTACAAGTTCATCCAATTCATTTATGAGTGATGACTACTTCGGAAACTTAGACAGTAACGAAGGTACCATTGGAGGGGAGGTCCCCATTCCCTTCACTAACGATAGATTTATTGATATTGACAAATTGGATATTGCTGTTGGAAGGATGATCGCAGACGAGGTGCTCGTGGCAAATCAGCTTGTGGACAAAGTTGAGAATTATCTGTCTAAGAGTTCTTATGGGAATTGGCGTACCAACTTCGTTTTGATATCGGATGATGTTGATGAGGAATATGAATATGAAGATCTAGAAGTGAATCTCGACCGATTGGGTGATACCATTTCGGCTCAGAAACCCTTCATTAATGTAAAAAAGATCCACAGTGACGCTTATCAGCAGGAAAGTTCGGCAGGTGGGGATCGCTATCCTGAAGTAAAGGAGGCCATCAAGAACGCGATTGAAGTGGGGGCCTTGGTAGTAAACTATTTCGGACATGGAGGTGAGGATGGCTTGGCGAAGGAATTTATTTATACGAAGGATGTGGCGACCGGACTCCGAAATAAAGATCGGTATCCTTGCATCATTACTGTGACTTGCGAATTCACAAAATTTGACAATCCCTTTCGTGTCACCGCCGGCGAACTAACATTTTGGAATCGGGAAGGAGGTGCCATTAGTCTTATTACAACCACAAGGTCCATCTTTGTGTCATTGGGTGTGGAGTTCAATCAGAAACTCGCATCTCAACTCTTCGGCTTTGGGACAACCGATTACAATACCCCTGCAGAATCCTTACGTCGTTCCAAGAACAACATATCAAATAACCTTAGACGCGTGGTTTTTTACATTGGGGATCCTGCTTTGCATCTTGCCTTTCCGGCTCCCGAAGTGCGTTTAACCGAGTTGAACGGAGTTCCCATTGGTCAAGCGACAGATACGCTTAAAGCATTGGGACGTGTTCGTATGAAAGGCGAAGTTGTGGATGAATCAGGCGCCTTGCTGTCTAACTACAACGGGATTGTGGAAGTAAAACTTTTCGATAAGAACGTCCAACGTCAAACCTTGGGGAATGACGGCGTACGTGATAATCCGCCAAATGGTCCCTTGCTTATTTTGAATTTCACTACTCTAGGAGAGATCCTTTTTAACGGTCAGGCGACGGCTACCAATGGTGTATTCGAATTTGAATTTGTAATGCCTAGGGATACCCAAATACCCATAGGAACAGGTCGTCTTAGTCTGTATTCACAAGAAAATGGCGCATTGGTTGATCAAACGGGTTATAATTTAGATTTGAAAGTGGGAGGCTTAAATGAAAATGCCGCCGAGGATAACGAAGGGCCGCTCATAAGGTTGTTTATGAACGACGAGAGTTTTGTTTCCGGGGGGATTACAAACGATTCGCCCATATTGATTGCAAAATTGGAAGACGAGAACGGGATCAATACGGCTAGTGGTATAGGACACGATATGATTGCTATCTTGGATGGTGATGAAGCAAATCCTTTTGTGGTCAATGAATACTATCAAGCCGAGGTAGATGATTTTACCAAAGGAAAAGCGACCTACAGGTTAAGAGACTTGGAAGAAGGCTTACATACCCTAACCTTTAAAGCCTGGGACGTCTATAACAATTCCTCGACAGCCGAAATTCAATTTATTGTAGCGGGCGATGAATCTCTGGAAATTACTCGGGTGCTCAACTACCCGAATCCATTTGTGAATTATACCGAATTCTGGTTCAATCACAACCGTCCTTTCGAACCATTGGAGGTGCAAGTACAGGTCTTTACAGTTACCGGAAAAGTGGTTTGGACCAAAAATCAGATCGTAACCACAGATGGCTTCTTATCACGGGATATCGTATGGAACGGACTGGATGATTTTGGGGATAAAATTGGAAAAGGAGTGTATGTATACAAGATTACAGTGAAATCTACGTTAACCAATCAGCGGGTTGAAAAATTCGAAAAACTGGTTATCCTTTAAATATTAAAAATTATATTTGTCAAAATTTATACCTCATGAAGAAATTTCTGATACCAATATTGGTTGGTTTAGTAGTATGTAACGTTTCAGCACAAGACAATTCCACAGAAGAACAACGAGTTATCACCACAGCGGTGCCTTTTATATTAATTGCAGCCGATGCCCGCGCAGCAGGTTTAGGAGATATTGGGGTCACGACTTCAGCAGATGCATTCTCACAACAATGGAACCCGGCAAAATACGCTTTTGCAATTTCAAAGCAAGGGGTAGGGGTAACGTATACCCCATACCTAAGTAAATTGGTAAATGACATCTTCTTAGGAAATCTTACCTACTATAACAGGATTAACGAGCGTAGTGCTGTTGCCGCGAGTTTGAGATATTCCAGTACAGGAGAAATCGAACTGCGAGAAACA
>NZTP01000005.1 GCA_002696485.1 Altibacter sp.
ATCACTCGTTGCATACGTACTTGCCAAAACTTGTTATGGCAGGATGCAGGGTAGCCATTTGTGATCAACTGGAAGATCCTAAACAAACCAAAACGATTGTAAAAAGAGGCGTTACCGAACTTGCCACACCCGGCGTAGCTTTGAACGATGATATCCTGCAGTCTAAATCCAATAACTTTTTGGCAGCACTTCATTTTGGAAGTGATGCTGTAGGCGTTTCCTTTTTAGATGTCTCCACAGGCGAGTTCTTGACCGCTCAGGGATCTGTAGAATATATTGACAAATTACTTCAGAATTTTAACCCTTCGGAAATACTTTTCAGTAAACAAAAGCGACGGTTATTCGCCGAAACGTTTGGAGACAATTACCATATCTTCCATCTTGAGGACTGGGTTTTCCAAAGCGATTATGCGTTGGAGAGTCTTTACAAACAATTTGATGTAAAGAACCTAAAAGGATTTGGGGTCGATCATCTCAATGCAGGGATCATCGCTTCGGGAGCTGTATTACACTACTTGGGGGAAACACAGCACAATAGATTGTCGCACATTACAAAGATCTCTAGAATTGCCGAGGATGACTATGTATGGATGGACCGATTTACCATTCGGAATTTAGAACTGTATCATTCGCAACATCAACAAGCGGTTACCTTGTTGGACGTTATCGACAAGACCATTTCACCCATGGGAGGCCGTATGTTGAAACGTTGGATGGCGCTTCCGCTGAAGGACTCAGAAAAAATTACGCGTCGGCATGAGGTGGTGAGTTATTTGCTGGCCAATGCGCCTACCCTCACTACCATTCAGCAACATATTAAACGCATAGGCGATCTGGAGCGACTGGTCTCAAAAGTGGCCACCGGAAAAGTGAATCCACGTGAAGTGATCCATTTGAAGAATTCACTGGAAGCAATCGTTCCGGTAAAGGCAGAAGCCCTAGCGTCTGAAAATCACTCGGTTCAGCGTATTGGTGAACAATTGCAATTATGTGAGTCCTTGCGGGCAAAGATCAAGGAAACCCTAAACGATGCTGCACCCGTACATATTTTAAAAGGAAACGCAATAGCTTCGGGTTTTCATGAAGACCTCGATGCCTTACGGGCTATTTCAACGGGAGGCAAGGAATATATAGAGGACATGTTGGAACGGGAGACCCGGCGCACGGGAATCACCTCGTTAAAGATTGCTTCCAACAACGTGTTTGGTTACTATATTGAAGTGCGGAACACCCACAAAGATAAGGTGCCCGAAGACTGGGTGAGAAAACAAACTTTAGTAAGTGCAGAACGCTATATCACCAATGAGCTTAAGGAATATGAATCTAAGATCTTGGGTGCTGAAGAGAAAATCGCGGTACTGGAACAGCAGCTATATAATGAGCTGGTGGAATGGATGTTGCCTTTTATTGGTGCCGTCCAACAGAATGCAGTATTGATCGCCGAGCTGGATTGTCTGTGTTCTTTCGCAACGCAAGCGAAACAAGCGAATTATTCCAGACCGCTGCTGGATGACACTTTCGACCTTGATATTAAAGAAGGGCGTCACCCTGTGATCGAAAAGCAGTTGCCGCCGGATGCCCCCTATATTGCCAACGATGTTTTTCTGGATAGGGAAAATCAACAGATCATCATGATCACAGGTCCAAACATGAGCGGAAAGTCTGCCATACTTCGGCAAACTGCTCTTATTGTACTGCTTGCCCAAATGGGCAGTTTCGTACCCGCAGCAGCCGTACGAATGGGTTGCGTCGATAAAATCTTCACGCGTGTAGGGGCCAGTGACAATATATCAATGGGTGAGTCGACCTTTATGGTCGAGATGAACGAAACGGCCAGTATCTTGAATAATATTTCTGAACGCAGTTTGGTACTGTTGGATGAGATTGGAAGGGGGACCAGCACCTACGATGGTATTTCCATTGCATGGGCCATAAGCGAATATTTGCATGAACATCCATCTAGGGCAAAGACTTTGTTTGCAACACATTACCACGAGTTGAACGAAATGACCGAAACTTTTGCCCGCATTAAGAACTATAATGTTTCGGTAAAAGAATTGAAGGATACGGTATTATTTCTTCGGAAATTAGTTCCCGGAGGTTCTCACCACAGTTTCGGGATTCATGTAGCAAAAATGGCAGGAATGCCACCTGCTGTGTTGCATCGTGCCAACAAGATCCTTAAACGATTGGAGAAGTCGCATTCTTCCGAAGAACTCACGGAAGAAATGAAAGCATTATCTAAAGAAGAAATGCAATTAAGTTTTTTTAAATTGGATGACCCCTTATTGGAAGAGATTCGCGATGAAATCCTTGATATTGATATTGATACGCTCACCCCTGTGGAAGCCCTTATGAAGTTGAATGAGATCAAACGTATGTTGCAACGAAATGCTTCGGTCAAGATGAAAAAGTAAGAGTAGTGCGGTCTTAATTTTTTTAAGAAATAGCTTTGCTTTTGCAGTAAATATTTTAAATTTGCACCTGCTTGCCGCTGAGGTAGGCGCACTTTGTAAGAAGTGTATTTTTGAAAAACGCGAAAATAGCTCAGTTGGTAGAGCGCCACCTTGCCAAGGTGGAGGTCGCGGGTTCGAATCCCGTTTTTCGCTCAGAGGAAATGGAATTCATGCTTTGACCTTTCAAGTATGGCAAAAATTGAAAACTCCGCGACAGTCGCGGGCCTGCCTGCCGGTAGGCAAGTTCGAATCCCGTTTTTCGCTCGATACCAAAATTACTGCTGAAGTGGTGGAATTGGTAGACACGCTGGACTTAAAATCCAGTGGACAGAAATGTCCGTACGGGTTCAAGTCCCGTCTTCAGTACAAAAGCTCCCAAACGGGAGCTTTTTTTAAAGATCATCACTTAATATCTTCTTGATCTCCTCGTCCACATCCTTTTTAAGATCGTCTGATGCAATGCTTCTTTTGCTTATTCGGTACGAAATATACATAAGGAAGAAAAGGATGGGCAAGATGGCCGGCAGGGAATACCAAAAATCGAATTCATCAATATACTGGATCTTATAATTGATAACGCCCGAGAGTTGAAATAGGAACATGGTGAGTGGCACTAAAATAGCGTATTTCCACCAATTTCCGGATGTTAAGAACCAGATGCCGGTCAATAAGACGAAGGTTATTTTTGTTAAAAGTGCATGCAAATAGGCTTGCACATTGTTAAATCCGCCGGAATCTATAGTTCCAAAAGGAGTGTCCCAAGTACTCGTTTCGGCGGGTGCGTACTTATACATATAAAATAAAAAAGGTGTTGCTATCAAAAAAGCAGATAGCAACACCCCATTGATAATATTTTTCTTTCTATCCGTTTGGTGGAACTTCGTATTTGTCTTTGTCAATTTGTTGCTCATCGGTGCTTAATGCTTCTGGGGTGCAACTTGCCGCTAGTGCAAGTATCGCTAAAATAAACATAAGTTTTTTCATAATAACTGTATTTGTAGGTTAAATTCCTGACGAAGATATACAGTTATTAGTAAATTTCTAATAGTGCAAAGAAACTAAGTTTTTAGTACTTTTATCGATTTTATTTACTTTTTATCGATTATTCTACTATAAATTTTATGAACAATCGTATTTCCTAAGGGAAAATATAAGGCAAAAAAGAGTGCCATACCTAAAGCAAATACATGAGGTCCAAAGGTGCGATCAAGAATGTTGTTCGGGTAGATATACGAGGTTTGAAAAGCATATCCTCCAAACTCGAGAATTCCCATAGCTACAAGTCCGTAAGCATATTGTGTAAAAAAACTGTACTCCTTTAAAACAATGGAGATCGGCACCATATAGAAGATATAGGTGGGAATGATTTGCCACCAATGGGTAAATTTGGCGATCTCCGTAAGAATCCCGATATAATTCATCAATACGCCCCACACGAGATACACTACAATATAGATATATACCCTGGTTTTTTCAACCAAGCGTACTTTGCGGTACATTTGCATGAAAGCATCTTTCATAGGAGAATAATCTTACTAATGATAAATAAAAAGCCTCGCATAGCGAGGCTTTTTATGTTTTAATGATTACCCATATTACATGGCATCATCATTGCCTTCTACTTCATCTTCTACTTCTTGAGCAGCGTTCTCCATAGCATCGCCGGTCTCTTCAGCAGCATTTTCCATAGCATCGCCGGCATCATCCATGGCATCTTCGGTATCATCTACCATCTCTTCCATGGCATCTTCTGCTTTTTCTTCCTTGGTCTCTCTACATGAGTAGATAGAGAATACTAAGCTTAAAGCAGCGAATGATAAAATAAGTTTTTTCATAATTATTGTGATTAGTGATTAATATATAGTAAATGTAATATATTTTTTAATTTTTGTATCTCTCAGGCTTAATTTTCGTTCATATCGTCTGTACCTTCAATTTCCTCTTCGATCTCTTCACCCGCTTTTTCAATGGCTTCTCCTGTTTCTTGCATAGCCTCTTCAATAGCCTCTCCGGCTTTGTCTAAATTTTCTTCGGTGTCTTGTGCTGCTGCTTCAATAGCTTCTTCGGCTTTTTCACCCGTAGTTTCGCGACAGGAATACGTGGCGAAAACTATGCTAAGTGCAGCTGCAGATAGAATTAGTTTTTTCATATTATATGATTTTTAGGTTATTAGCGTATAAAATTAAGTAATTTTTTAGTTAGGGGCGCTTTTCTATCAAATATTTCCAATACCGCTTGGGTACGTGTTGGTGATGCAGCCTCGTATTTTTTCGAGATGTAATGTTCGTGCTTTTAAAATAGTTCTTCCAAAGCGCTTCAAACTGCATTTCTTCTTCAGCATATCCAACATTTGGAGAAAGAGCGCCTGGATCAAATTTGAAGGTAATAATTTCAACGCGTACCAAATCGTAGTAGATCCCGTACTTTCGCTTCAGGTCGTAAATGATCCATTTTTGATCGGCATACCGATGTTTGAAATGTGATATATTGAGAGGTAATACATTAAAATCCGGGGAAATAACAGCAAAGTACACACCTTCTTTGGTTTGTCGGAAACGCACAAAGGCATCCAAGCGATGTTTTTCCCGATCCACCATTTTTACAACTTTTGATAGTCGCAATATGTCAGGATCGCTATAATTTTGAGAAATAGGACTGCTGGCTTTTAGTTGTTTCTGAATAAAAATCAGCATGGACTCTTCACTCCCTGCTATTTCTGAAAGATAGGCTTTGTAAATAAGTCGTAACCCATGGTGACTGCATTTCTGCTTCAAAGTCTTCCAAACTCTTTTGGCGTGTGTGACATTGGTTTGCACAACCTCTTTTTCGTCAAATAAAGTATGAGCATGATCATACTGAGCTTCTCTAAGAATACGAATCTTAGAAAGTCTTTCGTCGTACACCTTAAATACAACCGAAAGAAAACCGTCAAAAGACCCATCATATATAAGAAATTTGATCATCCAACCATAGGTGTGACTGGATCAAACAAATTTAATTGTCCATTCAGCATTCCCCGAAATTTATGCTTCGATTCCTGAAGGATCAATCCTTTAATTTGAGCCGCCGTTCTGTCCTTGGTCTCGAAACTAGGAGCGTCACAGACAATAAAATATTTTGCGCGATTTGCTGCAATACCCAACGCTTTTAAATGATCCCAATGAAGCCGTCTAAAACGTCTGGCCTGAAGTATCTTATGCACCGATTTGAGTCCAATGCCGGGTACTCTGGCGATCATCCCTCGGTCTGCTTTATTAATATCCACCGGGAAGAGCGCCAGATTCCTTAAGGCCCAGCTCAATTTTGGATCGATGTCCGAATCGAGATTAGGGTGTTCCTTAGATAATAATTCTCTAATGTCGAATCCGTAAAACCGAAGTAGCCAATCGGTTTGATACAGCCTGTTCTCACGTAATAATGGGACATTGGTGCCAATGGATGGCAATCGCGCATCGTAACTAATGGGAATATACCCCGAATAGTACACACGTTTCAGATTGTATTTTTTATATAAGTAAGCCGAATTGTACATGATCTCCGCATCTGTTTCCCCCGCAGCTCCTATGATCATTTGGGTACTTTGACCTGCCGGCGCATAGACCGGGGTGTTCTTGATAATTTTCCGCTCCGAGCGATACTGAATGATCTCATTTTTCACTTTCTCCATGGGCCGAAGAAAATCGTTTCTTTTTTTATCGGGTGCAAGAAGTTTCAATCCTTCAACCGATGGAATTTCAATGTTCACACTTAATCTGTCGGCATAGAGCCCGGCTTCACGCATTAAAGCATCACTGGCTCCGGGAATGGATTTTAAATGAATGTATCCATTGAAATTTTCTTCCTTCCGAAGTTTCTTGGCGACAGCGATCAAGCGCTCCATGGTATAGTCGGCATTCTTAAAGATCCCGCTGCTTAAGAACAGCCCTTCTATATAATTTCTTCGGTAAAAAGCAATGGTGAGATCCACCACTTCCTGCACCTTAAAAGCTGCTCTGGGTATATCATTGCTTTTGCGTGTGACACAATAGGCGCAATCGAAGATGCAATAATTTGTGAGAAGTATTTTTAGCAAAGAAACACAACGGCCGTCTTCGGTATAACTATGGCATATGCCCATGCCGCTGCTATTTCCTAATCCTTTATTTTTATTGGTACGCTTACTGCCGCTCGAGGCACATGAAACGTCGTATTTGGCGGCGTCCGCCAGGATATTCAACTTTTCTTTGATTCGTTCGTAATTCATTTCATGTATTTGGAAAGATTACAAAAATATGGAATATATCCATTTAAATAGGAATAGTTCCATAAAATATTTGGATAATTTCCAAATAAATGTAACTTTGGGTATGGATTCAAAATTGTCAATAGAAGCGAAACGCTTCAAGAAAGTGCGTGAAGAACTCAATCACACGCAGCAATCCTTTGCCGACCTCCTGCAGATCGGTGCTACCACTGCCGATATAGAGCGTGGTAAAACAAAACTTAGTGGGAAGGTGGTGATGGAACTCCTGCGGCAATTCAATATTAATCCGTTGTGGTTGTTTGGTGAAAGTTATACGCAATTTGTGAATATAAATGGTGGTGACGTAAGTCCGAAGGTGCTTACACTCGATACAGAATCCAATGACACCATTCTTTTGGTCAATCAAAAGGCAGCCGCTGGGTACCCGCATAACATTCAGGATGTGGATTGGTATGAATCGCTCCCATCATTCTCAATTCCGCTACCGCAATACCGAAACGCGACGTATCGAGGATTTCAGGTGGAAGGGGATAGTATGTTGCCAAATATTCGGCCTAACGAGTGGGTCTTAGGAAGAGCAGTTCCCAGTATTTCCGAAGCGAACGACAGTAAGATTTATATTGTGGTGCTGCGGGATTCCGTATTGGTAAAGAAATTGCAAAAAATACCCAATAATCCACAAAAAGTTCGATTACTTTCCTTAAATCCCGAATATCTTCCCATTGATGTAGAGATCTCGAACATACAGGAATTGTGGTTGGTAAACAGTAAATTGACATTTGGAATTGACGAGCCTTCAGAAAGTAGTTTGCTGCAGCAATTGCAACAGTCCATGCAAGAACTAAAAGGGCAAATCTCAAATTTAAAAGCATAAAAAGAGGCGACATTTCTGTCGCCTCTTATAAACTAACAAATTATATTAGTTGTCATTATCGGTCTTTACCTTAATCTTGGTATCACCGTCATCTTCTTTAATCTTCACCGATTTATCCTCGGTTTCCATCTTGATCTTGGTGTCGCCGTCATCTTCTTTCACTTTAATCTCGGCGCCTTCTTCCTCCATTTCTTGGATCAAGGCCTCGCTTTCGGTCATTTCTTCCTCTTTCGTTTCTCTGCAAGAAGTAAAAGAAGTCCCCATGAATAATAGGGTTACTGCAATAATTGCTACTTTTTTCATATAGATCTGTTTAATTAATCGTCGTTTCCAATTTTGTCGATCTCTTCGTTGATTTCCTCATTAATCTCTTTGTCCACTTCTTTAGCGGTACGCTCCAAGATCCCTTCCGATTCTTCAACCGCCTCATTGGTTTCTACTTCAACCTCTCGTACCACTTCTTTGGTTTCAGTTTTAGTTTCTCTACACGATGTAGTGGCCAATGCCGCTAGAACGATTGCAATTGATAAGATTATTCTTTTCATTTTCTAATAGGTTTGTGTTAATAGCTAAAACAAAGCTACATTTTTTAACATTTGGTCCTTCGTAAAGTTTTATTAAAGTTTCTAAACGAAATCTTATCATCTTCACCAAAGTTGTTGAATTAATCTCTGAAAATGAGGGGTTATTTGATTTGTCCCTTGACATTTATCTGTCTAAGGTAGTTCATCGTCTTCTCTGTTGCTCCCGTATTTTTATGTACAAAATGGCCGCAGATCATACCGGTTTTTACTCTGAAGGATGTATCTGAAATGAGCTTTTGCTCTATCTCTTTGTACGCTTCCGGAGCGTCCACCGAAAAAAGACCTGCCAATTGCTCTAACCGTTGTGCTTCGGGAAAGTTTGAATAATTTTTTCCTATAATAATAGGAATGCCGAAAGTGGCCGGTTCAAGAATATTGTGCAAACCGGTTGCGCCCATGGCCCCGCCAACATAAGCGATGTCTCCATAGCTGTAAATTTTGGTAAGAATACCAATTGTATCAACAATAAGGACTTGGTATTCTGAAAGGTGTTTTCCTTTCTTTTCTGAATAAAGCACGCTGGACTTTGTTATTTTTTTTCTGAAAGCATCAATCTTCGGCATGTCGATCTTATGGGGGGCTATTACGTATTTTACAAACGGTGTAGACGTATTGATCGCCGTTAACAGAACCGCTTCATCTTCAGGCCAAGTGCTTCCGCATACTATACACAAAGTATCTCCTTTAAATTGCTCCATGAAATCAAGTGTATTGTCCTTCTCAATTTGCTGTGATACACGATCGAAACGCGTGTCGCCGCTTACGGTCACATTCTTCAAGTTAAGGCTTTGCAGCAATTCTTCGGAAACTCGATCTTGCACGAAAATATGCTCGAAGCTTCGCAAAGCGTTACGCATAAATCCTCCGTACGATTTAAAAAATATTTGCTCCTTCCGAAACAAACCCGAGACCAAGAGCGTAGGGATCCCCTCTTTTTTTAATGTCCAAAGATAATTGGGCCAAAATTCGTATTTCACGAAAATAACCAGCGAAGGATGGATGGCCTTGACGAATCGCGTTGCATTTTGTCGCGTATCCATAGGCAAGTAGACGACCACATCGGCCAAAGGAGTGTCTTTCTTGACCTCAAAACCCGATGGCGAAAAGAACGAAACGAGTATCTTATAGTGGGAAAATTCTTTTCTAACGGCTTCCATAATTGGAACTCCCTGTTCAAATTCTCCTAAAGAAGCACAATGAAACCAAATGGTTTTATCCTCTGGGCCAATATGTTCTTCAAGCGTGTCAAAAACGTGAACCCGACCTTGAACGAAGAGCTTCATTTTTTTACTGAAATACTGTGCAACCCACAGATGAACGTAAGCAATTCGAGTTAAGAAGCTGTATAAAATGCGCATGTATAATTCCTGAAATGCTAAAATACGAATTACATTGTTTGCCGTTTTCAATTTTCGTAGTTTTACAGGAAGATTAGAAATCTAGAGTTCTTCAACAGCATGAAAAAAATTCAAATGGTTGACCTAAAGGGTCAGTATGAACATATAAAAGACAAGGTAAATGCCTCGGTACTCGATGTGATCGAGTCTACAGCCTTCATTAATGGTCCCGAAGTACATCAATTTCAAAAAGAATTGGAAGAATATCTGGATGTAAAACACGTAATTCCGTGTGCAAACGGAACAGATGCCCTACAAATCGCTATGATGGGCTTAGGATTGAAGCCGGGTGATGAAGTGATCACTGCCGATTTTACCTTTGCTGCAACAGTGGAAGTGATTGCATTGTTAGGATTAACTCCGGTTCTTGTCGATGTCGATCCTGTGACCTTCAATATAGACGTTGAAGCCATTCGCAATGCCATTACGCCTAAAACGAAAGCAATCGTACCTGTACATTTGTTCGGGCTGGCAGCCGATATGGACAGCATCATGGAGATCGCCAATGAACACGATTTATACGTCATCGAGGATAACGCCCAAGGCATTGGTGCTACCTATACCGGTAAGGATGGCTCAAAGAAGAAAGTAGGTGGTATCGGCCATGTGGCGTCCACCTCGTTCTTTCCTTCTAAGAATTTAGGATGTTATGGGGATGGGGGCGCTATTTTCACCAATGATGACGCGCTGGCTCATACCATACGTGGAATCGTAAATCACGGAATGTACATTCGCTATCACCATGACGTAGTGGGTGTCAACTCGCGTCTGGATTCCATACAGGCAACGATTCTTCGTGCCAAGTTACCGCATCTTGATGCCTATAATGCGGCTCGAAGAAATGCAGCCCGAAAATACACCAACGCCTTTGCAGGAAATCTTAAGATAATTACCCCAACCGGTTTTTGTGATGCGGGTAATTCAATTTGTGAGGTCTGCGACTGTCATGTGTTTCACCAATACACATTGCGTATTATTGACGCAGATCGCGACGCCTTAGTCCAACATTTGAATGCGCATGACATCCCATGTGGAGTCTATTATCCCATCCCGTTGCATTTACAAAAAGCGTATGCAGATGATCGCTATAATGAAGCCGATTTTACCGTCACAAATCAATTGGTGCGGGAAGTGATCTCACTCCCGATGCATACCGAACTCGACGATGAACAAATAGACTTTATAACTGCCACGGTTAAAAATTTCATCGATCAACAATGAAAAAAATACTTGTAACCGGGGGACTGGGGTATATTGGATCGCATACAGTAGTTGAACTTCAAAATTCCGGCTTTGAGGTGATTATTATAGATAATCTTTCCAATTCAAGCCTTAACGTGCTTGAAGGAATCACTTCTATAACAAAAAAACCCCCTGTTTTTGAACGTTTGGATCTTAGGATCAAAGCAGATGTCATAGATTTTTTTCAACGGCATGAAAATATTGCTGGCGTAATTCACTTTGCGGCAAGCAAAGCTGTTGGTGAAAGTGTAGCACAACCACTCTATTATTACGAGAATAATATAAGTACGCTTATCTATTTACTTCAGGAATGCAAAGCCCATAGTATTAATAACTTTATTTTCAGTTCCTCGTGTACGGTCTACGGAGAGCCGGATTCATTACCTATTACCGAAGAAGCTCCTGTAAAAAAGGCAACTTCTCCTTACGGCAATACAAAACAGATCAGTGAAGAGATCCTTGAAGATACCTGTTCGGTTCACCCGCAATTCCGTTGTATTGCATTGCGTTATTTTAATCCCATAGGGGCACATGATTCTGCAATGATCGGAGAACTTCCCGTAGGCGTACCTCAAAATCTTGTGCCATTTATTACACAAACCGCAGCAGGGGTTCGTAAAGAGCTTGCTATCTTCGGAAATGATTATAACACTTCGGACGGGAGCTGTATTCGGGATTATATTCATGTGGTCGATCTGGCGAAAGCTCATGTCGTTGCGCTGGAACGTCTTCTTAAAAAGGCCAATGCTTCAAATTTTGAGATCTTTAATGTAGGCACCGGCAAAGGGACCTCTGTATTAGAAATTGTAGAAGCCTTTGAAGCGGTTAGTGAATTAAAATTGCCGTATAGGATCGTTGAAAGACGGCCGGGGGATGTAGTATCGGTGTACGCAGATACTACAAAGGCGAATGAAATTTTAGAATGGAAAGCCGAAAGATCCTTGAAGGATGCCTTATCTTCAGCTTGGAAATGGGAACAGCATATTAGAAATTTATAATACGATATATATGAAAAAATTGATGCTTATTGCCCTGTTGGTGAGTTTCTTCGGAAGCAGTGCCCAAGAGACCTTACTCCATTGCGGAAAAATTATAGATACAAAAAATGGAAAGGTTCTCAACTCCAAAACAATTGTTGTTTCGGGAAAGAAGATTATTCGTGTGGAAGATGGTTTTACCAACCCCAAAGCAGCAGACAAGGTTATTGATCTAAAAAATAAGACAGTCATGCCCGGATTGATCGATATGCATGTCCACATTGAAGGAGAGACGAACCCAAATCGGTATCTGGAAGCATTCACTCTTAACGATGCCGATGTTGCGTTCAATGCCGCCGAAATTGCCGAGCGCACCTTGATGGCGGGTTTTACCACTGTACGGGACCTTGGGGGTAGCGGGGTGAACGTTGCTTTACGAAATGCCATAGCGAAAGGCAAAATTGTGGGACCTCGAATCTTTACTGCTGAAAAAGCATTGGGAACCACTGGAGGTCATGCAGATCCTTCCAATGGCCAAAAGAAGGAGTTAATGGGCGATCCGGGTCCTAAAGAAGGGGTGGTCAATGGCGTAGCAGATGCTTATAAAGCCGTACGACAGCGCTATAAAAATGGTGCCGATTGGATCAAGATCACTGCTACCGGAGGCGTTTTGAGTGTCGCGAAGAATGGTCAGAATCCCCAATTCACAGAAGAAGAAGTTGCAGCGGTTGTTCAAGCTGCAAAGGATTATGGAATGAAAGTAGCTGCGCACGCACACGGTATAGAAGGAATGCAACGCGCCATTCGCGCAGGTGTCGCAACCATAGAGCACGGATCGCTTATGGATAAGGAGACCGCCGCCTTAATGAAACAATATGGTACCTATTTAGTTCCTACAATTTCGGCAGGAAAATACGTTGCCGAAAAAGCCAAGATTGACGGTTATTATCCGGCCATCATTGTACCCAAGGCTCTGGAGATAGGTTCAAAAATCCAAAATATGTACGCAATGGCCTATAAAGAAGGTGTGAAGATCGCTTTCGGAACGGATGCCGGCGTCTTTCCTCATGGTGAGAACGGAAAAGAGTTTAGATATATGGCAGAAGCCGGGATGCCTGCAATGGCTACATTACAGTCTGCAACCATTACTAACGCAAGTATTCTTGATATGGAGAACGAATTGGGCCAATTGGCTGCTGGATTCATTGCAGATATCGTAGCGGTGAATGAGGACCCTACTCAAAAGATCGAAACGATGGAGAATGTAGTCTTTGTAATGAAAGAAGGCGTTGTCTACAAGAATTAACAGCGGTTTAACGAAGCTTTAACGCCCTGCCCTTGGGTTTGCACAAAAGCCTTTGTTTCTTTGCAACCAATGAAACGTTGTATTATGAAGTTAGTGACCGTTAAACGAAAAACAAAAAAGGAAAAAAGATTTACAGAACAGATGGGGATGCTTACCGCAAAGGTAGTATACATTCAAAAAGCATTCTTACGTGTTCCTTTCAAAACCATCCATAAATACCGAGAAACATATTACGGAGAAATAAAGGACTGCAATGATTGCAGATTAAGCGCCTAAAAAAGCCCTCATTCGAGGGCTTTTTTTTATAAGTTTGCTTTTTCAGTTTCTACAGAAGGGCTAATCTTTTTTACAAGCCCTTGAAGTACGTTTCCGGGTCCTACTTCTATGAAGTGTGTGGCGCCGTCCTTCACCATATTTTGAACACTCTGCGTCCATTTTACAGGTGCAGTTAATTGAAAAATTAGATTCTTTTTGATCTCTTCAGGTTTAGTTACTGCAAAAGTAGACACATTCTGGTAGATAGGGCAAGCCGGTTCTGTAAATTGTGTTGCTTCAATAGCAGCTGCCAATTCTTCTCGGGCGGGTTCCATTAACGGACTGTGGAATGCACCTCCAACCGGTAACAATAAGGCACGACGGGCGCCTGCTTCTTTTAGCGCTTCACAGGCCCTGTTGACAGCTTCTATGTCTCCACTTATTACTAGCTGACCGGGACAGTTGTAGTTGGCTGCAACCACGATTCCTGTGGTGTCTGCACAAATGGCTTCCACCAAATGATCATCCAATCCTAAAACGGCAGCCATGGTAGACGGTGTTTCTTCACAAGCCTTTTGCATCGCAAGTGCACGTTTATATACTAATTCCAATCCGTCGCTAAACGCGATGGTCCTATTGGCCACTAGGGCGGAGATCTCTCCTAAGGAATGTCCGGCTACCATATCGGGTTGAAAGGCATCGCCCATCACTTCCGCTAAAATTGTGGAGTGTAAGAATATAGCAGGTTGTGTCACCTTTGTCTCCTTCAAAGCATCGGCTGTGCCTTCAAACATGACCTTGGTGATATTGAATCCTAGGATCTCGTTGGCTTGATTAAAAAGGTCCTTTGCCTTTGCAGAAGCTTCGTATAGATCTTGACCCATGCCCGTAAACTGGGCGCCCTGTCCGGGGAATATATAAGCTTTTTTCATTTTGATTGGTTTTTGAGGTTTGTTGACGCTTCAGTACGCCGAAAGTGTAAAATTAACATAAAAATTCCCCTTTCCGAAGTTTCAGAAAGAGGAATTCATAGTACCCCCGCTTGTATTATAATTTCATTTTCCCACTTACCCCAATATCTTGATTGGCGCCGGTAAGTGCGGCTTTTGCCATTTTAAAAAGTACGACCAGCTTATTCTCGTCTGTATCCCAATAGGCCGCTTCCTGCGGAACGAATTTGATCGCCGTGGTATTCGAGTCTTCCGGACCGTTAAGATAGGCATTATCGGCGCTATCGTAAATGTCTTCGATTGCTTCTGAATTAGTAATGATTTGTGCTTCGCCATACACACTAAGAAACTTCATTTCGCCGGGACCGCTATATAAAAGTTGTACAGCGCTGTCACGCAAAATATGTGCATTATGGTCACTGTCCATTCCGCTTAAGAACCAAATGTTCCCATCTTCATCTACCTTTTTTGTATCCATAGGGATGGCTGCCAAGGGTCGCTTTCCCAAATTGGTAACCATCATTGCAATACTAACATCTTCTACCATGGAGCGTAATTTCTTTTTGGCTTCGTCATTATATAAATTCTCTGTACTCATAGTTCTAGTTTTTCTTTTAAAGATACCGGTAATTTATAGTGGCTCTAGCCAAAGCAGTGCTAAAGTATTTTGAAAGTTTTGTTAAGAGTATCGTGCCAAGATGGACTGAACCTGATGGAGATAACCACTTCCGAAGAGATTTAAATGCACTAAAACATAATACAACTGCCAAAGTTGGATTCTGGATTCCCAAGCGTCCTCAAGCGGAGCACAGTTTGCATACGCCGAAAAAACTGATTTGGGAAAACCACCGAATAATTGCATCATTGCAAGGTCCATCTCTCGGGATCCAAACGCCACCGCCGGATCTATAAGGACGGGATTTTTATCTGCTGCAATCAAGTAGTTCCCATTCCAAAGATCTCCATGTATCAACGAAGGTCTATGGGTGGGGATCTCTTCGGAAAGGACCTTGTAAAAAGCGTTTAAGTTTCCAAACGTATATCCTTTTTCTGAAGCCTGTTTAAATTGAGGTTCCAATCGTTGGGTGATATAAAAATCGGCTGCCGTTGTTTGCCAATGATTGGCTTGCGGTAACCTGCCAATGTAATTAGCGTGGTCCAAACCGAAATGCTGATGGGTCTGTGAATGTAATTGAGAAAGTGCTTCTGCAAACGCTTCCCATATATTCGCTGAAGCATTGCCGGAAGGAATATATTCCATTAATAGATAGCATTTTGTGGCTACGGTGTCATGCCCAATCACCTTCGGAATTTTAAAACTGTTACTTTGTCGTAACAGTTCGAGTCCTTTCGCTTCGGCTTCAAACATACCCGGATAGCGTACCGCTTGGTTGATTTTTAATACGTATTCATGATCAGAACTTTGTATACGGAAGACCTCATTGATGTCACCACCCGATAACGGCAAAACAGCTTTAATACGTAGGGAATGTCTTGAAGTGATATGTTCCAGTACTTGCTTCATGAAGCATACGAACTGCTGCGCTTGCTATTTTCGCATCCAGGTTTGATAAGTGAAGGAATAGTCATGGCGATCGTCTTTTTCGTGATGAATTTCTTTGATCAGTTCCCAGTCATTCAATGAAATTTCGGGAAAGAAAGCATCGGCATCGAAAGTTCCGTGTACTCGTGTAAGCTCGATCCTGTCTGCCACCGCCATACTCATTTTATAGATCTCGCCCCCTCCAATAATGAAGGGTTGTACATCTCCGGACGCTTTTAAAAGGGCTTCGTCCAAACTGTGGACCACAATGGCTCCTTCTCTTTGGTACTCCGTATTGCGAGTTATCACAACGTGGGTACGGTTGGGGAGTGGCTTGGGGAAAGACTCGAACGTCTTTCGTCCCATAATGATGTGGTGTCCCGTAGTAAGTTGTTTAAATCTTTTGAAATCATCAGGCAGGTGCCAGACCAAGTCATTGTCCTTTCCTAATTCATTGTTCTCACCGGCCGCTGCTATTAAAGTGATCATTGTACGTCTGGGGGAAGAGGGTTCGAAGGTTTGTTTTTTTTTAATTCCGGCAGTTGTAGTTCGGAATCGACCTTCTGCTGGAGCTCACTGATACGCGCTGCTTGCTTTGCTTTTAATTTTTCCAGCTGTCGGTCTTCCCATTCCTTTCCCATAAAGGAATTCATGATGAAAACATTGAATACATGGATAAGGAACAAGAATGCCCAAATGAGTATCGCCCATACAAACCAATTGGTTATGAAAAAGTCGTTACCTATGCCTAACACAGGGTTAATAATGATAAGTAATAGCGAGCCAACCAGAAAAACGATAAAATGTTGCATTAATCGCTTCTTCTGTTTTACGCGGGCTCTTGCATACTCGTACTGCTCACGCTGTTCCGAATCAATTCTTTCTTTTTTATTGGTTTTTGAAAACATAGTTGGTTACATTTATACGATAGCCGTGTGTCGTGTTTAAACAATACACCGCTCACCGTAAATTTACCTAATTTTCATTGTATAGACCTGTGTCTTATGGAAGATTTAAGAAAAGAGTTTCCTGTACTTTCTAAATATACTTACTTGAACACCGCTTCTTCGGGGCTTATTTCAAGGTCACTGCTACAGTGGCGGCGCGAACATGACCAAAAGTTGATGGAAGACGCAAGTGTTTTTCGGGATGCACACAGGTTGGTCTTGGAGGGGGTAAAAAAGGAGGTTGCTCAGTTTATGGATGCTTCCCATAATGAAATTGCTCTTGTACCTAACTTCTCATTTGGATTGAATACCTTACTCGAAGGGCTTCCTCAAAAACAAAAAGTGCTGTTATTGGAGAAGGATTATCCTTCCGTAAACTGGGCTTTCGAACATCGTGATTTCGATGTGTGTTATGCTGCCATAGACGAGCACCTTGAGCAAAATATTGAAAGGGCCGTAGTTGAGCATCAACCCGATATCTTCGCGTTTAGTTTGGTACAATATCTTAACGGGATCAAGATCGACCTTACTTTCTTAAAGCAATTGAAAGCATACCATCCGGCGCTTCTGCTCATTGCGGACGGCACCCAATATGTAGGAACCGAAGTATTCAGTTTTTCTGAAAGCCCCATCGATATTTTAGGCGCGAGTTGTTACAAATGGTTGCTGGCCGGCTATGGAAATGGTTTCTTCATCGTAAAGGATATAATGCATTCTAAAATTTTCCCTTCGACGATTGGATTTAATTCGGCCGAAGCAATGTACAGCAAACGGGAAGAGATCTCTTTTATGAAACATTTTGAACCGGGACATCAGGACACACTTAATTACGGCAGTTTGGGGCACGCACTACAACACCTTCAAACCATAGGTATGGAAACGGTTTCAAAAAGGGTGCGAACCCTTTCAAGTAAAGCTAAAACACAGTTTGTACAGTTGGGGCTGCTCGAAGCTTCGGTAGTGCAGCGAGAGCAGCATTCGAATATCTTTTCCATAAAAGGGGATGAGGCGTTATTTCAGAAACTAAAAGAGGAAAATATCATCTGTTCACAACGGGGTCATGGGATTCGGGTGGGCTTTCATTTTTATAACACCGAAGCAGACCTAGATAAATTACTCTCCGTAGTTAGATAAACTACCAATTGCATAATTGGCAACTATTTTTTTCGAATGCCCTGTGTAGTGAAAGAGATCCCTTGCTGTCCTCTTGTGGAGATCATGACAGCCTCAAAGAAAGGTATAAGTTGTTGTTTTCGCACAGCCCAATCAAATACGAAGTTGGCTCCGCTGCCTCCTGTCTTATCATCTTCATTCACAACGATCTCGATAGTCTCCATGGGTTTAACAATTACCGGAAATTCCAAATAGGTGCGAATTCGTTCCCCGTGGGTATTGAAATAATCGGCTTTATAAAGGTAGACGGTATCGGTTAAACTAATATTGCGAATGCTTACAGTAGCCGTAAGGTCGAATGTAAAATTCTCGTTGCGTTGGTAGATCTCTGAGTATACCGGAAGATACGTACTTCCTTTTTCCAAAACGCTGTCGGCGATGGTAGTAGTCATCTTGCGTTCATGCCAATTATTCTTGGGAGGATTGGATATTTCTTCCTTTAGCGGACTTTCACATGCTATGACTGCAAAAAGCAGTAAGGCGAGGAGGTAATAGTTCATATTATTATTCTTTAGACTCCCTCACTTTGGTGAAGGCATAGTTCTTATAATAATTTTTGCTGTCCGTAAAAGAGTTTTCGATCCTCAGTCCGGACGCTTCCGCCAACCAAGCTACGATTTTATCGGTATATTTTTGAGAAATTTCTGTATGAATAGTCTCCCAGGGATCAAAAGTGATATCAAGATCTAAGGATTTCAGACGGACATGCTGTGCTTCGGTGGCAACCAAATAGCTCTTTGCTGTACCGGTTTGAGGATCATATACTTCCCAGTGTTTGAATTTTGCAACGTCAAAATTTCCTTCCAATTCTCTGTTGATTCGAATCAACAGATTCTTATTAAAGGCGGCAGTAACCCCGGTGGGATCGTTATACGCATCCAAGATGGTTTGTGGGTCTTTTTTTTGATCGAAGCCCATGAATAAAATATCATCTTGGTTCATGGTCTCTCCTAATTTTGTTAGAAATTGGATGGCTCGTGGGTGTAATAGATTTCCAATGTTGGAGCCCAGTACCATGATCACTTTTTTACGGGATTTAAAATGTTGTAATCGTTCCAGTACTTCAAAATACTCTCCGGTCTCCCCGTCTACTTTTACCTCCGGCATTTCTTCAGCCAAAGTACGCGTAAGTCCGGTAATGGCATTCTCACTAATATCGATGGGTTTGTAGGTGAAATCGAAGCGGTTTTCGGCTAAATGCTTCAAGAGTACTTTGGTTTTCTTCCCGTCCCCGGCACCCAATTCAATTAAATCGAAACCGGTGGCTTCATTTTTAAACAAACCGGCAATCGCTTGTGTATGTGAAGTGAGGATCTCCATCTCACAGTTTGTAAGATAGTACTCCGGCAAGGCCATAATATCTTGAAACAGCTTATCGCCGGCCTGATCGTATATATACTTAGAATACAAGAACTTAGGCTCGCTAGTGAGACCTTCGAAGACATCTTTCTTAAAAGGCGTATCAAGTTGGGTGGCGCTGGATAGTATCATAAAGCAATTCTCGTGATTATTTGGCCAGCCGTATTCCGGTAAATTGCCAGCGTAAATGTGTTTGAAAAAAATTACGGTAAGTCGGTCGGGTATGCTTTATTGGAGTCGCTACGGAACCGCCCCGCAATACTTTTTGATTAACCATGAACTTCCCGTTGTATTCGCCAATGGCTCCCGGAGCTTTGGTATAACCGGGGTACGGCAAATAAGCGCTTTCGGTCCATTCCCAACGACTTCCCCAGTCAAAATTGTGCTGCGCCGCTTCCCATTCGAACTCGGTAGGAAGTCTGCATCCTTTCCATTGGGCATAAGCAAATGCTTCAAAGTAGGAAATGTGAGTTACTGGTGCCTCGTTTTCTATCTTCTGAAGACCCTTCAGTGTATATTGAAACCATTCCCCGTCAATAGAATGCCAATACATAGGTTGCGTGATCTTTTCTTGCTGAAGCCAATCCCAGGCTTCGGCATGCCATAATAGCGGGTCTTTATATCCTTCCGAAGCAATAAAATCCATATACGCTGCATTGGTGACCAACTTGTTGGAAATGGAATAGGGTTGTAAATAGACTTTGTGAGGCCTTAACTCGTTGTCGTAGCAAAATTCATGGGGGGCATCATGCCCAATAGCGTAGATGCCTTCTTCCATGGAGATCCATGCCGCGGACACCTTCTGAACAGGATTTTCTGAAAAGGAATTGGAATAGGCCGGTAACAACGGATTGTGACCTAAAATATACTTAATATCCGTGAGTAGTAATTCTTGATGTTGCTTTTCATGGTGAATACCAATAAGAAGCATTTCTGTAAGCGCGGAAGCATCTTCAGTCTTCAAAAACGCTTCAAGTTCGGTGGTTACATAATGTCTGTAATCATACACCTTCGCCACTCCGGGACGGGAAAGGTTGCCGCGATCACTTCGCACCACTCGTTTTCCTACAGACTCGTAATAACTGTTGAACACAAATGCAAAATCGTCATGGAATAAGGTGTAGCCGGGTTTGTGGGGTTTCAAAATAAATTCTTCAAAGAACC
The DNA here is from genome assembly GCA_002696485.1 of Altibacter sp. Lineage (GTDB taxonomy): Bacteria > Bacteroidota > Bacteroidia > Flavobacteriales > Flavobacteriaceae > Altibacter. The sequence goes on from NZTP01000005.1 coordinate 20,471, forward strand.
AGGTAGTATGGCCCAAATGCCATTTGGGTGGTGACACATCCACAATGGGTTGAACCACGTAGTCTTCTATTTCCAATGGCTTACAGATGGCTTCGGTATGGTGTCGGGTTTCCAGAAATAGGGAAACCAAAGTTTCAGTTTCAATCATAAAAAAAGGAGTTGGTTGTTACCCACTCCTTAAAGATATTAAAACTAAAATGTAAAGATGTTTAGAGAATGTTAAAGCTAATTCCCCTTGGCAGTGCGTTCGCGCTTTAAGCGTTCTCTTTTTTCTTTTTTCGATTCTTCTATTTCGAAAACGATAGGGAGAGAATAAAGCACGCCTACGGTCTCGCCTTTTTGCATTCCGGGTTTCATTTGTGGCAGCAGATCTACGACTCGGGTCGCTTCCATCTCTAAAATAGGATGTGGTGCCCGTGCACGTACATCTACAACATAGCCTTCTCTGTTTATTTTGAATTGTACAAATATGCGCTGTTTCCCAGCCGGAAGGTCTAACGCTTCTGCCAAAGATTTGTTGAAATTCTGTACCACATGTTGGGTGATCTTTTCAGACATACAACTTTTTAACTCTACGTTATCCTTGCCGGTACATCCCGGATAGACGGGAACGTTTTCTATGATCGCAAAACCAACATCCTCATTGGTTGTATTTTTTTCATCTTGTCCGTACGTTAGGCATGACACCAACACGAAAGCACTTAGTAGAAAAGTTTTTATCATCTTTATTTACCTGTTTTGAAAGTAAAAGGTACAGTATATTTAATCGCCCGGGGTTTGCCACCCATCATGCCGGGTTTGGCCATTTTAGGGATCGCCATAATATTTCTTTTGGCCTCCGCTTGTAAGGCAGGTGTTCCACCACTTACATTTTTAACTTCTACCATTCCTTTTTCATTTACAATGAACTCTACAATCACTTTGCCCTCCACATTGTTTTTGTATTCTTCTGCAGGATATTTAAAATTTTTTGAAATATGCTGCGCTAGTTTCTGATTAAAACAGTTCTTTCGGGAAGTGGCGCTACTGCTTTCACAGCCGGGCCAAATCGGTGGAATTTCATTTAGGGTTACGGTGTTATTTTGAACGTTCCCCCATTCTTCTTGGGCAAAGAGCGTGGTGGAAAATACGATGCAAAGAATTAATAATACTTTTTTCATGTAGGATTTTATTTTAAGTTTTTTAGACTAAATGGCGACCGCGCCTTTAATATGAGGGTGCGGATTGTAATCTACCAATGTAAAGTCATCAAATTTGAAGCCAAATATATCTTTTACTTCCGGATTAAGCAACATTTTTGGCAGCGGTCTTGGTTCACGGGATAATTGAAGCTCAACTTGTTCCATGTGGTTGCTATAAATATGCGCATCGCCAAAGGTGTGCACAAAATCGCCCGCTTCGTAGCCGCACACTTGAGCGACCATCATGGTGAGAAGCGCGTAGGAAGCAATATTAAAGGGTACCCCTAAGAAGATGTCGGCACTGCGTTGATACAGCTGACATGATAATTTCCCATTAGCCACATAGAACTGAAAGAAGGCATGACAAGGTGGAAGCGCAGCTTTTCCATTGGCCACATTTTCGCTGAAGGGCTTGGAAGTGTCCGGCAATACCCCTGGATTCCAAGCACTAACCAACATGCGGCGGCTATCAGGATTTTTCTTTAAGGTTTCGATCACTTCGGAAATCTGATCGATCTCCTCACTGTTCCAATTCCTCCATTGATGTCCGTAGACCGGTCCCAGATCGCCCTTGTCATCCGCCCACTCGTTCCATATGCGCACACCGTTCTCTTGGAGGTATTTAATATTGGTATCCCCATTCAGAAACCACAACAATTCATAGATAATGGATTTTAAATGCAATTTTTTGGTAGTCACCATCGGAAAACCCTCGCTGAGGTCAAAACGCATTTGGTAGCCAAACACGCTCTTCGTACCGGTTCCAGTACGATCCTCTTTGCTATTACCATTTTCAAGTACGTGTTTCAATAATTCGTGGTATTGCTTCATTTACTTTTTGCTTTTAATGGGTTAAATGTAAAAAACACCTGCACGATTTTAAACTGAAATAATCTCCTTTTATTACAAGTTATTAACCTCTGTTGTAATTTGTTAAAATTGTTATACCTTAGAGTATTAGTTTATGCAGATAATGGAAAGAACCTATTCGCTGTCCAGTGGTATACTCAACTGTTTTCCCACCTATGCCATTTTTGATTTTACTGCCGAACGCTACGATCTGAAAGAGGCAAAAGAATTTGGAAAGGTAATAGATACCCATTATAAGGGAAGAAAATGTGTCGTTATTTCAACGCGTAAATTGACCAAAAGTATCAATCCTGAAGTTTATACAGCAGTAACGTCAAAATCTGTTATTGCCATTGCCATTGTTTCTGAAAATGAAGCGGTACGAAAAGAAGCGGTCAAAGAACAATCTTTGTGCCAAGGTGCCTTCAGTTATTTTAAAACCATCGATGAAGCTGTAAATTGGGCAGATACCGTGGTGAAGAACTCTTAACCTATCAACATTCCGGCAATGGTAGCAGTCAACAATGCAGCTACCGTACCTCCAATGAGTGCTTTGATCCCAAAACGAGCCAAGGTAGTGCGTTGACTTGGAGCCAAGACGCCAATGCCTCCTATCTGAATTCCGATAGAGGCAAAGTTTGCAAATCCACACAGGGCATACGTTGCAATCACGATAGACCGGTAATTGACAATAGCACCTGCTTGTTTTAACTCACTCAAGGATGCATACGCAAAAAATTCATTTAAGATGGTCTTCTCTCCAAGCAACTGTCCTACCACCCGAATATCCTCGACCGGTACTCCAATGATCCAGGCTACGGGCGCAAATACATTTCCTAAAATATACTGCATGGAGAAGCCGGTATATCGTCCATCTGTACTGGAAGCGATTCGATCGTTCAAGCCGGTAGGTCCGCCAATCCAATCTACGGTGATCCAATTGAACACCGCAATGACCGCAGTAAATACAAGCAACATCGCACCTACATTTACCGCCAGTTTTAAACCTTCGGTCGTGCCGCGAGAGATGGCGTCCAATACGTTGGATCCAATCTTATCTTTTGAAATATCCAACTTGCGATCCACTTCTTCCGTTTCAGGATAAAGCATCTTTGCTATGATAATAGCAGCAGGTGCCGACATAATGGAAGCTGTGAGTAAATGTTTTGCAAAAATGATCTTTTCAGCATCGCTGTCACCTCCCAAAAAGGCGATAAATGCTGCCAATACGCCCCCTGCAATAGTCGCCATACCTCCCACCATTAGGCAGAGCATTTCAGACTTGGTCATTCGGTCCAGATAAGGTTTTACCACTAAGGGTGCTTCTGTTTGACCAATAAATATATTCGCAGCAGCCGCAAGACTTTCGGCTCCAGATAGTCGCATGGTCTTGCTCATCACCCAAGCAAATGCTTTTACAAATTTTTGAAGAATACCTAAATAATAGAGTAAAGAGGTAAATGCCGAAAAGAATACAATGGTGGGTAATACTTTAAATGCAAAAATGTAACCGAAGGTGTCCATATCTGTCACCAAGCCCCCGAAAAGGAATTCGGCTCCTTTTTCACTAAAGTTGAGGAAGGTAACTACTTTGTCCGAGATCCAATCGAAGAAGGATGCGACAAAGGAAACTTTTAAGACTAAAACCGCAAAGACCACTTGCAGGCCCAAGCCGGTCGCCACCAGCTTCCAATCGATCTTTTTTCGGTTGCTGCTTAACAGGAAGCACACCAATAATAGAAACCCCATTCCCAGGATTCCCCGTAACACGCTACTTGTGCTAATTCCCACACCCAGATTGGGATCCAGGGCGATGCTACCATCGGTCTTTGTCGTTGCAATCACTTGGGTAGCTTCAGTTTGGGTCGGGCTGGTAAAGGAATAGATGGTTTTATTTTCTGAAAATACCAACGTGGAGTCGGTTAGGGTTGATACCCTGTAGCGGCGTATGGTGTCGTTAGGTTGGTCGTAGAAAAGTACCAATAGATTATTCTGAAAGATATAATCGCCGGATGCTTTAAGGGTATCCTTCGCTTCCAACCGGTACTCGAACGCACCATCCTTTAGAGTAAAAAAGTCTGAAGCTTCGTTGATCGTAACAAGCGATTTACCTTCTTGCGATTCGATGGCGGAAAACTTCCATTTTTTTTCAAGGGTTTGTCCGAAGCTCACTGCTTGCAGAAGGAGCAGTATCGCGAGGAGTATGTAAGTACGCATACGCTATTTTTGCCTTTTGGAGATTTCATCCCGAATTCGGGCCGCTTTTTCGTAATCTTCGTTCGCGACCGCCTCATCCAGCATCTGATTTAATTCTTTGGAAGTGAACGAGGTGTAATCCTCTCCGGTGACCTTCATGGATTCCTTATCTTCTCCCATGATCAACTCTTCGATGACTACTTCTTCCGATTTAGAACTCACGTCCTTTTTCCGTTTTGGAGTAGTCTTTAAATAAATGCCCGCCTTGTCTAGAATATTCTTATATGTGAAAATAGGTGCGTTGAAACGAAGCGCTAATGCAATGGCATCGCTGGTGCGGGCATCGATGATCTCTTCGATCTTGTCTCGCTCACAAATGATACTTGAATAAAAAACACCGTCTACCAGCTTGTGAATAATGACCTGCTTGACCACAATATCGAACCGATCTGAAAAATTCTTAAAAAGGTCGTGCGTTAACGGGCGCGGAGGTTTGATCTCTTTCTCCAGTGCGATCGCGATGGATTGGGCTTCAAAGGCACCAATAACAATGGGTAATTTTCGGTCCCCGTCCACCTCACTTAAAATGAGCGCATAGGCCCCATTTTGAGTTTGACTGTAAGAAATACCTTTTATGTTAAGTCGAACTAAGCTCATATTTCAGAATCAAAAAAGCTGTTTAAACAAGGACGTTTCCTTCTCTAAACAGCCCTTTTTTCAAGGCACAAAATACTAAAAATTATGCGTTTTGTGCCTTAAAGGCTTTTAATTTTTCGGTGAGTTGCGGAACCACCTCAAAAGCGTCCCCTACGATCCCGTAGTCGGCTGCCTTAAAAAACGGAGCTTCAGGATCGTTATTGATCACCACCTTCACTTTAGAGGAATTGATCCCCGCCAAGTGTTGTATCGCACCGCTAATTCCAATAGCAATATAGAGATTAGACGCAACGGGTTTTCCGGTTTGCCCCACGTGTTCACTGTGAGGTCGCCAACCCATATCACTAACAGGTTTTGAACAAGCAGTTGCCGCACCTAGGGTTTCAGCAAGTTCTTCAATCAGTCCCCAGTTCTCCGGACCTTTTAATCCGCGACCCCCAGACACAACAATCTCTGCATCAGCAATCGTAACCTTATCGGTGGCTTTATCTACGGAAACAACTTCTACTGAAAAATCATCATCACTCAGTTGAGGCGAAAATGCTTCGGTGGTAGCAGCGGCACTTTTTTCCTTTAATCCGAAGGCATTTTTGGCCAAACCAATCACTTTCACATCGGTGGTGATCTCGGTAGTGGCGAACGCTTTGTTCGTGAACACACTGTGCTTTACGTTAAAGGGCGAAGTGCTTGCGGGAAGTTCGGTCACATTAGGTACGTAACCTGCTTCCAAATTGACGGCAACCAACGGCGCCATGAACTTAGCATTGGCACTAGAGGTTAAAACAACCACTTTTGCACCTTCGGCTTTGGCTGCCTGAGCGACCGCGTCGGCATAGGCTTCTGCATTGAATTTCGATAATTTATCATTGGATACCTCAAGAACCTTATCTGCTCCGTACACCCCTAGTTGGGATGCATCTCCTCCATTAACAGCTACCGCTGTAACTGTGGTTCCCATCATCGCTGCGATACCTTTCGCATAAGAAACAGCTTCCAAAGCGATCTTTTTAAAGTTTCCTTCTTCTGATTCGGTATATACTAAAATTGACATATTCTTTTTTTTTATTAAATCACTTTTGCTTCATTATGTAAAAGATCGATCAATGTATCTACATTGTCCACCAGTTTCACGGCACCTTTAGGGGCGGGCTTTTCGAAGCTTTTCACCTGAGTTTCAGCTGAAGCGTCCACAGGTTCCTTCACGTTTAAAGGCTTTGAACGTGCTTGCATGATCCCTCGCATGTTCGGGATACGAAGGTCGCTTTCTTCCACCAGCCCTTTCTGGCCTCCAATCACCAATGGGAGTGAGGTGCTTACTGTTTCTTTTCCACCATCGATTTCACGAATGGCCGTGGCTTTGTCGCCGTTAATATCAAGATTGATACATGTATTCACAAAATTGGCACCTGTTAGTTTCGCTAGCATTCCGGGAACCATACCTCCGTTGTAATCGATGGATTCTCTTCCGGCGATTACCAGATCGTAGCTGCCTTCTTTTACCACATTCGCCAATTGTTTTGCGACCGAGTAGCCATCTGTCGCAGCGGTATTCACTCGAATGGCTTCATCGGCACCAATGGCAAGAGCTTTGCGCAGCGTAGGTTCGGTTTCTGGACCGCCAACATTCACAACATGTACGGTTGCTCCTTGTTTTTCTTTAAACCACATGGCGCGTGTCAACCCGAATTCGTCGTTGGGATTGATCACGAACTGCACTCCGTTGGTGTCGAATTTGGTATCACCTTCTGTAAAATTGATCTTTGAAGTCGTGTCCGGTACGTGACTAATACAGACTAATATTTTCATAAATAAGCAGTATTTGTATTTGTAAGTTTTTTACATCTTCGGAAGCAATAAATACTTCCGATTTTTGCGGTACGAAGATACAGATATATTTCGAAATTTTGCTGTGCATGCATAATAAAATTTGGTTAAAACTTTCTATTTATTATACCTTGACGTTTAAATAATAGTATTTTTGTCCTTCTTGTCTCAATAGCATTTGAGATTTCAGAAAAAATGAATCTGTTACAACTTTAAATATGTCCGCTATAGCGGGATACCGTATGAAGACACTCCAGTTCAGAGAAGCCGTTTGCGAAGCCATGAGCGAAGAAATGCGCCGTGATGAAAGTATTTATTTAATGGGCGAAGAAGTCGCCGAATACAATGGTGCTTATAAGGCCAGTAAAGGGATGCTGGACGAGTTTGGTGCCAAACGTGTGATCGACACTCCTATTAGTGAGTTAGGGTTTTCCGGTATAGGCGTGGGATCTGCCATGAATGGCAATCGCCCCATTATTGAATTTATGACTTTTAATTTTTCATTGGTAGGTATCGATCAGATCATCAACAATGCTGCTAAAATGCGACAGATGAGTGGCGGACAAATTAATATTCCTATCGTTTTCCGCGGTCCTACGGCTTCGGCTGGTCAGTTAGCAGCCACCCACTCGCAGGCTTTCGAGAGTTGGTACGCCAATTGCCCGGGCTTAAAAGTAGTAGTCCCCAGCAATCCGGCAGATGCGAAAGGTCTATTAAAAAGTGCCATTCGTGATGACGATCCGGTGATCTTTATGGAAAGTGAACAGATGTATGGGGACAAAGGGGAGGTGCCTGAAGGCGAATACCTAATTCCGTTAGGCGTTGCAGAAATTAAGCGGAAAGGAACCGATGTCACCATTGTTTCCTTCGGGAAAATTATTAAGGAGGCTTACAAAGCAGCAGAGGCGTTGTCTGAAGAAGGCATCGAGTGTGAAGTAATTGACCTACGCACCGTGAGACCTATGGACCATAAAACCATCCTTGAGTCTGTTAAAAAGACCAATCGTTTGGTGATCCTGGAAGAAGCTTGGCCTTTTGGCAATGTCGCCACAGAGATCACCTATCAGGTGCAAAGCCAAGCGTTCGATTATCTGGACGCTCCTATTGTAAAGATCAACACGGCAGACACGCCTGCGCCTTACTCTCCCGTTCTTTTAGAGGAATGGCTGCCCAACAGCGAAGATGTAATTAAAGCAGTGAAAAAAGTATTATACAAGTAGCTACGGCGAACTTCTTTTAATTAGAATTCATTCGTTACCCAAATTTGTAAGGAGCACCTTATTATGAAGCACCACGTTATCCTATTTTTTTTTCTGCTGTCTACAGCAGCCGTCGCTCAAACAAAGGTAAGCGGTGTGATCATAGGGGATGGTGGTGAACCCATTCCTTTTGCCAATGTTATATTTAAAGACTCCAATGAGGGTACGATCTCAAATGAGGATGGTCGATTTTACCTAGAAAGCGACGAAACCTATGCTGCCGTAGTCTTTTCATTTATTGGTTATTCAAGTAAAGAAGTAGCCTTGACACAACGTGCTACGTATAATATGACCATAACATTAGGCGAAGAAGCCGCAGCACTAAACGAGGTCGTCATTATAAGCGGAAATCAATCCAAAAAGAACAATCCGGCCATCGACATCCTTCGAAAGATTTGGGAGAACAGGAGAGAGAACGGGACAAAGAAATTCGCGCAGTACCAATATAACAAATACGAAAAACTGGAGTTCGATCTTAATACGATCGATTCGTCATTGATAAAAAGTAGGGTCTTCAACGGAATGGAATTCGTTTTCGATCAAGTGGATACTTCCAATATTACGGGAAATACCTACTTGCCGATCTTCATCAATGAAGCTTTTTCTAAAGTGTATGGAGATAATGTACTCAACGAAGAAAAAGAGGTGTTGGAGGGGAATAAGAATTCAGGATTTAGTAACAACCAAACACTTATTGCCTTTGTTAAAGATCTGTACAGCGAGTACGATGTATATGATAATTACCTTAAGTTCTTCGACAAGGCCTTTACCAGTCCACTCTCACGTACCGGGATCGATGTCTATAATTATGTGTTGCTGGACAGTGCCTATCGCGGAAATAAATGGTGCTATAACATTGTCTACTACCCGCGGCGAAAAAATGAGCTCACCTTTAAAGGCGACTTTTGGGTCAATGATACCACGTGGGCGATCAAGGAGATCAATCTTCAAGCATCCAAAAGTGCTAACCTGAATTGGGTACGGGAGGTGTATATTGAACAAGAATTTGAAGTACTTAACGATTCGATTTTTCTTATAACTAGAGATTATTTTTTGAGTGATTTTAGTCTTCGGAAGAAAGAAGGGGCGCGTGGTATCTACGGAAAAAGGACCACCTTGTACGACAACTATGTGTTCGATATTCCGAAGGATAAGAAATTCTACAGTGAACAGGTTGATCCCTATCAATATGAAGTCTATAACCGTCCGGATGAATTTTGGGAGCAAAACCGAATGGAGCAACTAAGCAAGGATGAGAAGGGCGTTTATAAGATGCTGGATACCCTAAAGACAGTGCCTAGATTTAAGACTTTGTACAACTTGGGTGCAGTATTGGCTTCGGGTTATTATGAAGTCAATAATTTTGATATCGGACCCGTATTCTCAGTCTTCGGATTCAATGAGGCAGAAGGACTGCGAATCCGTCTCGGCGGGAGAACCTATTTTAGTCAAAATGACCCTTGGCGTATTGAAGGGTTTGGTGCCTACGGATTTAAGGACGACCGCTTTAAATACGGAATTTCGGCAAAATGGTTGTTAGATCGAAGGACTCGACTTACGATATTTGCCGGAAACCGAAAGGATGTGGAGCAGACCGGGGCGAGCCTTACAAACAGTAATGATGTGTTGGGGCGCAGTTTGGCTTCATCTTCCCTTATTTCGGTAGGGGCGAACGACAGGCTCTCTCGTATCAATCTCACGACCGCAGGATTCTCAATTGAACCTTCCAAGAATTTTATCGTTCGCTTAACAGGATCGTACCGCACATTACGATCGGCGACAGACACCTTTAGTATCGACTACTTCGTCAAAGAGAACGGGGAGTTCACGGGTGAGGTACGAAGCGAGATCTCACAACCGGAAATAGAACTGGCATTTAACTTTACACCGGGACGTAAAACATCGGGCTATGGTGTAGAACAAACGGTAATCAACGATGGTGACTTTCCAAGTTTCTATTTGGGCTATACATATGGCCTAAAGGATGTTTTTAGTGGCGATTTCGAATACCAAAAACTACAGGCGCTCTATACACAGCCTTGGAATATTGGTGGTTTAGGGAGACTGTATTCTACTGTGGAAGTTGGAAAAACTTTTGGAGAAGTGCCTTTAAGTCTTTTAAACCCTATTCCCGGGAATCAAACTTATTTCAGTTTGTACAACACCTTTACGCAATTGGACTTTTATGAATTTGTTAGTGACACCTATTCTTCATTGCACTTGCAACATAATTTTGGAGGCCGTTTATTTTCCAGAATACCCGGACTGCGTAAATTGAATTTGCGAGAAGTAATTGGATTCCGAGCAGTGTATGGAGAAATTTCCGACAAAAATATAGCGCTCAATGCTTCAGGGATACCTTACAGAGCTCCCAACGATATCTATTACGAGTATAGCTTCGGAATAGGCAATATTTTCAGGATATTCCGACTGGATTTCAACTTCCGAGGAAATTATTTGGACAACCCCGACGCCCGAAAATTTGGTATAACGGGCATCTTTGGATTCTCATTTTAGAATTTTTTGTACATTTAAGTACCATCCCTGCAATTAGAAACCTAATAATATTCACCTTACATGTGTTTTTATGCTTAGGTAGAAATGCTGAATTAGGAGAAAACATATGTTCAAAACCTTAGAAACTATTTTGATTTATAGTTTATATTGATTTAAGCGGGCTTGCAAATTATTTGTAAGCCCTTTTTTTATTCAAACCATTCTATTTGCGTATTTTTGCACTCCCAAAATCCGTACCCCTTTAACATACACATAATGACTACTGAAAAGAGACGCACCTTCGATGTTTTGATCGAAATCCCAAAAGGAAGTCGCAACAAATATGAATACGATTTTAAACTGAAGAAGATTCGTTTCGACCGAATGTTATTCTCTTCCATGATGTATCCCGCCGATTACGGTTTTATTCCCGAAACTCTGGCGCTGGACGGAGATCCATTGGATGTGCTGGTATTGGGAGGAGAACCTACCTTTCCAATGTGTGTGATGGAAGTAAAACCCATTGGGGTATTTCACATGGCCGATGAGAAAGGTCCCGATGAAAAAGTAATTTGTGTTCCAGTGTCCGATCCTATATGGAATAGCTTGAACGATCTTTCCGATGTAAATCCGCATATCGTTAAAGAGATCGAACATTTTTTTCAAGTGTATAAAGACTTGGAAAAAAAGAGGGTAGATGTAGGCGGCTGGGGAGATGCTTCCGAAGCCTATGATATTCTCCACAAGTGTGTCGATCGCTACGAAACGAGCGATCATAAAAGGAATAAAAACTTCACGATTTAATAAGCAGCTCGCAATTAATTGAAAGCCCTTGTCAATAAGCCATAGAAGGATTTTTTAATTCCACCTAATTTCCTACTTTTGCAGTCGCAAATTTGAAATGATTTCTAATTAACTAAACTATAATGGAACAGAACATTATTTATGTGCCAATTGCACTTTCGGTCCTCGGACTCCTTTTCATGCTCGTTAAGATGAGCTGGGTAAAAAAGCAAGCCGCAGGAAGCGAGCGCATGCAGTTTATTTCCAAAAGTATCAAAGAAGGTGCGCTGGCATTTTTGAATGCTGAATACCGTCTTTTGGTCATATTCGCTGTGATCGCTGCTGTATTACTATATATTGTTTCTACGATGGTAGAATCGACCAGTTGGATGATCGTACCGGCATTTATCTTCGGGGCTATCTTTTCGGCATTGGCCGGAAACATTGGGATGCGCATCGCTACCGAAGCAAATACGCGTACCGCCGAAGCTGCCAAGACTAGTTTACCTCAGGCATTGAAAGTCTCATTTGGCGGAGGAACCGTCATGGGATTAGGTGTTGCCGGATTGGCAGTATTAGGCCTTAGTTTATTCTTTATGTTCTTCGTAGGACAGTTTATTGTTGATGGGGGTGATTTTTACGCTCAGATGACCATTGTTCTGGAAGCTCTTGCAGGATTCTCCCTTGGAGCAGAATCGATCGCACTCTTCGCACGTGTTGGAGGTGGGATCTATACCAAGGCAGCCGATGTGGGGGCCGATCTTGTTGGTAAAGTAGAAGCGGGTATTCCCGAGGATGATCCTAGAAACCCGGCAACCATCGCCGATAACGTTGGTGACAACGTGGGTGATGTAGCAGGTATGGGTGCAGACCTTTTTGGATCCTATGTAGCAACAGTTTTAGCTGCGATGGTTCTTGGAAATTATGTAATCCGCGATATGTCCCTAAACGGTCAATTTACTGACGCCTTTAGTAATATGGGACCCATCTTGCTTCCTATTGTGATTGCGGGTGTTGGGATTTTGGCTTCCATTATTGGAACCTTTTTCGTGAAAATTAGCAGCAACGATGCAAAAGAGTCACAAGTTCAAAAAGCATTAGATATGGGGAACTGGGCTGCGATCCTTCTAACGTTGATCGCCAGTTACTTCTTGATCGATTGGATGCTTCCCGAGACTATGAACATGAAGTTCTTTGGAGAAGGATATAAAGAAATTGCCTCGATCAACGTATTTTATTCGGCATGTATCGGGTTGGCCGTAGGAGCTTTGATCTCCTTTGTAACGGCATACTACACCAGTCTTGGTAAAAAGCCGGTACTGGATATCGTTAAGAACTCATCTACCGGAGCGGCAACCAATATCATTGCCGGATTGGCAGTGGGGATGAAATCTACCTTTGCGTCGGTATTGTTGTTTGCCGCAGCAATCTACGGATCCTACGAACTGGCAGGTTTTTACGGTGTTGCACTAGCAGCTTCTGCCATGATGGCGACGACTGCCATGCAGTTGGCAATTGACGCCTTTGGACCTATTGCCGATAATGCAGGGGGTGTTGCTGAAATGAGCGAATTGGAACCTCACGTTCGTGAACGAACCGACATATTAGACTCAGTAGGAAATACTACGGCGGCTGTGGGTAAAGGGTTTGCGATCGCTTCGGCAGCATTAACAGCATTGGCGTTATTTGCAGCCTATGTTACCTTCACAGGTATCGACGGGATCAACATCTTTAGAGCCGATGTTTTGGCAATGTTATTTGTTGGAGGAATGATTCCTGTGGTTTTCTCTGCCATGGCTATGAAATCGGTTGGAAAAGCAGCGATGGAAATGGTGCAGGAAGTTCGTCGTCAGTTTCGTGAAATCCCGGGAATTATGGAAGGAACCGGAACGCCGGAGTATGCTAAATGTGTTGATATTTCTACAAAAGCGGCACTAAAGGAAATGTTGCTTCCGGGTCTTTTAACCATTATCACACCTATCATCATCGGATTGATCTTTGGAGCAGAGCCTTTAGGAGGCTATATGGCCGGAGTATGTGTGAGTGGTGTAATGTGGGCGATCTTCCAGAATAATGCTGGAGGTGCATGGGATAATGCTAAGAAGTCCTTTGAGGCCGGTGTCATGATCAATGGTGAAATGACTTACAAAGGAAGTGACGCGCACAAAGCAGCGGTTACAGGTGATACAGTTGGTGATCCATTTAAAGATACCTCCGGACCTTCTATGAATATCTTGATCAAGTTAACATGTTTGGTAGGATTGGTAATTGCTCCTATCTTAGGAGATCACGGAACTGTAGCTATGGATGCTGCGGATAATCTTACTGAAGAAATGGTTTTTATTGATGAAGATGGAAATGAAACTATTCTTACCAATACTGAAGCAGAGCAAGCCGGAAGTGCTGCCGTGGTAACTAAAGAAATACAAGTTGAATATTCGGTTGACGGAGACGTGACAACAGCGAACGTGACTATAGAGATCACTAAGGATGGTGAAACCACAAAAGATACGCAAACATTTACGGGAACTGAAGCTGAGGTAAAAGCCAAGGTAAAAGCGCTCACTGAAACTGAAGAGACTGCTACTCAAAAAAATGTAGTTAAGAAAGTGGAAAAACGAATCAACTAGTCCTACAAGTTGGTTTAATTCCTAAATTATCCTTAAAACCCTGCCACTCGCAGGGTTTTTTTGTGGATTTCACTATCTTAGTATTAGATGAACTACGAAGACCTTATTACATTAGGGATTGCTTTTGGACTGGGATTGTTGGTAGGTGTTCAACGAGAACGCACCGACAATAAAATGGCCGGGGTGCGTACCTTTACTCTTATTTCCATCTTGGGAGTTGTTTCGGGATTTCTTACCCGAGAATTTGATAATCCGTTTATTTTACCGGTCTTGGGACTCTCCATTACGGCACTTTTGATCATGGCCAATGTGATTAAAGTGAAGAAAATCAATGATATTGATATTGGTCAAACGACCGAAGTTGCAGCTTTGCTTATGTTCGCCATTGGCGCCTATCTTGTTATGGGAAGTCAAGTCATTGGGGTGATATTGGGAGGTACTTTGGCAATTCTGTTATATGTAAAAGAGCATTTACATAATTTTATAGATCGATTGAAAGATAAGGACCTTGCTGCTATTATGACCTTTGCGGGGATCTCGCTGGTCATCTTACCTATTCTTCCCAATCAAACCTATGGACCACTTGATGTGCTTAATCCACGAAACATATGGTTTATGGTAACTTTGATCGTTGGGATTAGTGTGGTAGGTTATTTCATTTATAAGTTCGTTGGAAAAAAGGTTGGAATCATATCGAATGGTGTGTTAGGAGGACTCATTAGCAGTACCGCTACCACAGTAAGTTATGCAAGGAAAACAGCCGACTCCAAAGACATTGACAAGATCGCAGCCTTTGTGATCACGGCAGCCTCGACTATTGCCTTAGCACGTATTTTGGTGGAAGTAGGTATCGTGATCCCTGAAAAATTACCGCAGATCATGCTGCCCATTTTAGTAGAATTTGTGATCATGATTCTTTTGTGTATTGGACTATTTTATATAATCAATAAGGATGGAGGAGATGACGAAATGCCGGAACCTAAAAATCCTGCCCAATTTAAAAGTGCATTGATCTTCGGATTGCTGTACGGATTTATCCTATTGGCTGTGGCTTTTACCAAAGAAGAATTTGGTAACAATGCGCTTTATATTGTCTCCATAATTAGTGGTCTTACCGATGTGGATGCGATCACACTATCGTTATCACAATTAATGAAAGGAGACGGTTTGGAGGTATCCACAGGATGGCGACTTATTTTGTTGGCCTCCTTGTCCAATCTTCTTTTTAAAGGGATTATGGCAGCCGTATTAGGAACACGTCGATTGGCAAAATGGGTTGCAATTTCCTTTGGGATCTCGATTGTCACCGGATTGTTGATTATGTGGTTGTGGCCGGAATCCTGGCACTTTTAATATGGGATGGTTCAAGAAAGATCCGCTTCAAATTATCGTTTTCCAAAGCTATGGCACAGACGACCATCTGTATATACGCGGAAGAGCATTGGAAGATGAGAATATAAACCTTTCAAAAAAAGGTTTTTTCAGTCTACTGAAAAATTCTATCAAACGTTTTGAAACCGATGAGGTAGCACATACAAAACTCAGGATCAAACTTCCCGATGACAGGATATTTTACACCACTACCGATGCGAAAGGCTATTTTAAATTTTCAGAAACCATCCATGGCCTAACACCGCTGTGCAATGAAGAGCATTGGTTACACATAGAACTGGCCTTTGAAGATGAGCACCCGGGTTGGGTCATAAAGAATAACAATCGATTTCCCGGCGACGTCCTAATTCCGGATAGCAATCCGGGATTCGGGGTGGTGAGTGACATTGACGATACGATTATACATACCGGTGTCGCTTCATTTTTAAAGTTGAAACTGGTCTTTAATACCTTTTTTAGAAATGCGGAAAGCAGGTCGCCCTTGGAAGGCGCATCAAAATTCTATCACCTGTTACATCGCGGCAGGGATGGTGCAAGTGCGAACCCCATGTTCTATGCGAGTCACAGTCCTTGGAATCTTTACCGATATTTAGAACTGTTCTTGAAAACGAACAATTTTCCGAAGGGACCCATCCTGCTTCGGAATTTACCAAGACCGTTTGGAAAGAAAGATCCTTCAGAAAAACCACAGAAACAAAAAGAGATTCTAGATATTCTTACCACGTATCCTGCGATGAAATTTATTTTGGTAGGAGACAGTGGAGAGCATGATGCCGATATTTACATAGAAATAGCGGAAAAATTTCCAGATCGCATCTTAGCGATCTATTTAAGAAGTGTAAAACACAAAAAGAAGGTCTTACGGGTAAAGAGCCTGTTTTCAGAATATAAGACAACCCCGGCACTTCTGGTAGAGGACAGTGCAGAGGCCATTGTGCATGCTCGCTCTCTGGGATTTATTGAATAGATTCTTGAAAATAATCGTACGTCGCCAATTGCGCCTGAACTTCAGGTTTGTTATGCGGAACGTAGTTATTGTTCTGGTCGGCATCGATAATTCGGGCCTTTACGTTATCTCTTAATTGAATTTGCAGGAGGTCTTTAATAGTTTTCTTGTGATTTTGATCGTAAATTGGGGTCACCACTTCTATCCTATGATTTAGATTACGCGTCATCCAATCGGCAGAACCAATATAGACGATTTCCTCCCCATTGTTTCCAAAAATATATACGCGTCCATGCTCTAAAAAGCGATCGACAATGGAGGTTACCGTAATGTTCTCACTCTGTCCTTTTATCCCCGGAACCAACGAACAGATCCCGCGAATGAGCAATTGTACATTCACTCCTGCATTACTGGCGCGGTACAACAATTTTATCATGTCTTTGTCTTCCAGACTGTTCATTTTCAAAAGAATATGACTTTCTTTTCCGGCCTGGGCGAATTCGATCTCGTTATTGACCAGTTCGGTGAATTTTACACGCGAGGTGAAAGGGGAAACCAGCAATCTTTTGGTTTTGGGTACAATGATAGTACGTTCAAGCACCAAAAAAACTTTGTTGAGCTCTTTCGTGATCTTCGAATGAGCAGTCATTAGACCAAAGTCAGTGTATAAGGTAGCCGTTTTTTCATTGAAATTTCCGGTAGCTATGTAGGCATAGCGTTTCGGTTTTTCCTCTTCGTCTCGCTCAATATACAGGATCTTAGAATGTACTTTAATGTCCGGGTAACTATAGATTACCTTGGCACCGTTCTTTTCGAAGATGGCACCCCATTTTAAATTATTGTGTTCATCAAAGCGCGCTTTTACCTCAATGAACACGGTCACTTTTTTTCCGTTCTTGGCAGCTTTGGTTATCGCATCGTTCAACCGGGATTCACTGGCCGCGCGATAGATGGTGATTTTTATTTTTGTGACATGCGGATCGTCTGCCGCTTCTTCGATCAATTGTATCACAGGTTCGAAAGACTGATACGGGTAATGTAATAAGTGATCTTTCTTTTCGATCGCTTTCAGTATTGAAGGTTCTTTCAAGACAGGATGTGGGAGCGGCGCTAAAGGAGTGTTCGACAGATCTTTATGGGTAGGGTTGGGAAACTCGAAAAAATCCTTGAAATTATGATAAGGCCCACCCAAAACAATGTCGGCAGTACTTGCATCCAACGCATTCTTGAGCGTTTCTACAAACGTCTTTGGCATTGCACTATCTACGAGCACTCGTGTGGCCTGACCCGTGGCCCGCTTTGGGAGCGATTTTTCAATCTTATCTTTTAGATTTCCTGAGAACTCATCCTCGATGTACAATTCTGCATCTCTGGAGATCTTTATACAATAATAGGTGGTTTTTTCTTCCTTTTCCGGGGTCTGGTTGAGGTTGTACTTTAAAATATCATCGATAAAGGTAATGTAGTACTTTCCTTGTATCTTCGGAAAAACAAAGAACCGCGGTTCATCTTTTGGGATCTCGACTAACTGGTATTGAGTCTCTGAAACGATACCGGCGAGATACAGTGCTTCATTCTCTACAAATATGGGATCTGAATGTTTGAAATCGAACTTTTTGGCGTTTAGGGAATCTTTCAGCGTGTCACAATAATACGATTTAGCAATTTCCTTTTGAGTTGCGGTAAACTGCTTGTGATGGATCAAGAAGATATTCTCTTGTTCCAAGGCAGGGATTATTTGCTTCTGAAAGATTTGGCCAAACTCATCTTGTTGCAGATCCACTTGTTTTTTGATCTCACGAAGCACCTTGTTCGGTTTGGTGATCAATTTTTTCCGAAGCGGCTTTTCAACATTTTTTATTTGTCGTATATCTGAAACGCGCACCCTGAAAAATTCGTCCAGATTCGAAGAGTAGATCGCTAAGAATTTGATGCGTTCGAACAGGGGATTTCTTTTGTCTGCAGCTTCCTGAAGGACCCGATGGTTGAATCGCAGCCAAGACAGGTCACGATGATAGTATTTGGTGTTGTAGAGTGATGCCATAAGTCACCGCAAAGTAAGCGATTAAAAAGGCAGTCAAGTGTAAGAGAAATGTTAAGTTTTAAATAAACCGTGCAGCTCTGCATCGATCTTGTTTATGACTTCCCCCAGATGCTCCGGATTGTCAACAAAATCAAGACTGTCGACATCGAGCACGATCAAATTACCTTTGTCGTATTCATGCACCCAAGCTTCATAGCGTTCGTTCAAACGGCTTAGATAGTCGATGCTTATGGAATTTTCATATTCGCGTCCTCGCTTGTGGATCTGATTCACCAGATTTGGTATAGAACTTCGAAGATAGATCAACAGGTCCGGACCTTCGGTAACACTTTCCATAAGATCGAACAACGAGCGGTAATTTTCATAGTCCCTGTTGGTCATAAGACCCATGGCATGGAGATTTGGCGCAAAGATATAGGCGTCTTCATAGATGGTGCGATCCTGTACAATGTCTTTCCCGCTCTTGCGTATATCGAGGATTTGTCTAAACCTACTGTTTAAGAAATAGATCTGAAGGTTAAAAGACCAGCGTTCCATTTGGTTGTAGAAATCGTCAAGGTACGGGTTATCCTCTACATCCTCAAAATGGGCTTTCCATTTATAATGTTTTGCCAGTAAACGCGTTAAGGTGGTTTTTCCGGAGCCTATGTTCCCTGCGATCGCGACGTGCATAAATCTTACTGCTTAGGTGGTGTTAGTGAAAAAGTGAGAATATTAATTCCGTCATAAATATACAGTAAATCTTGACTAAGCTGCAAGTCTTTTATAGGGTTTTCGGGCAGTTCAATTTTTATGGGATGAATGGTTTTTTCTGAATTTTCCTTCGGAAGCATCTGTATCGTATACAACGCATTCGCTTTGAGGGCCAACACCTTTTCGTTCTGCTGAATGATCTTTTCGAAATTCATGGCTTCCATTTCCGAAAGCAAGCTTCCGTAGACGTTGAAAGCGCGTAACATACGTTCGGTTAACATAAAACAATAATTGAAATTACTGGCCTGCGATAGCAATTTCCCCGAAAAAGGTTGCGAAACGATGGTCTTCCTGTTACTGCGATAATCGAACAACTCGAGTTGTTGGGTATCTACATTAAATATCCAAAGAAGGTTATTTCCGGCATTGGTGGCGGTACTAACAGTTACGAATTGAGGTAGATTGTTGAAGTTGATCCGCTCGATCTCATTCAATCTGTTGTCAACAAAGACTACGGTATTTACTGTTTCGTAAAAGATTACAATCTTTAATGGATTGATAATATCCACCGAAGCAATTTTTCCTAATTGGAAATCACTGTATACATACACACCTTCCGAACCTTGCTTGTGGAGAATATTGTCTTTAATAAAATAGAGTTGCTTGTAATTGTCAAACCCAATAAATTTGTCGGCTTGCAACGGTAACGTGGCCACAGGTTTCAATTCCTGGCTAAAAAGACATGGAACTGAGATAAAAAATAGAAAAGCGAATAGTTTCATAGGGACCACAAGGTACAAAATGAACGGCTATAATAGAATGTTTGTAACTTGTAACGCTTAAAAAAATCGATCGTCCTTTTACCAACACCAACGATACAATTATGCTCATAAAACTAGAACTATCGCTATTTTGCCTCCTTTTTGCTCTGGGAACGCTCGCCGCACAGGATTTCAGTGGGATCGCGACATATAAGACAGACAGAAAAGTTGATTTAAAACTGAGCGATGACTCCTCAGATGCAATAAAGGCACAGTTGGCAGCCCAAGTGAGGAGACAATTTCAGAAGGAGTATGCACTTACTTTTACAGCCAACGAAGCACTTTATAAAGAAATTAAAAGTCTTGAGAAACCACAGGCAGCATCTTCCGGCGGGATCAATATTGTAGTGCAAGGGACCACGGATATATTGTATCGAAATATAGCAGAGAACCTATATCTCAATGAAACGGAGATCATGAGCAAACCTTTCTTAATACGCGACACCCTTGAGAAACCCAAATGGAAATTGCAAAAGGATGTCAAGAACATTGGGGAATACACCTGCTTTAAGGCCACTTATACCCGTGAAGTGACCGAACAGATTTTCGATAGTGCTACCGATAGTCTGCTGGAAGTTAAGAAGAATCAAATAACAACAGCGTGGTATACCTTGGATATTCCGGTACCACACGGACCCGACACATATTGGGGGCTTCCGGGTTTGATCTTGGAAGTTAATGATGGCGATCTAACCATCCTTTGCTCAAAAATCGTCCTGAACCCGGAGAAAGGCATTGATCTCCAGCGTCCAAAAGCTGGTAAGGAGGTAAGCCAAGTAGAATATGATATAATACGGGATAAGAAATCTAAAGAAATGTTAGAGCAGTTCCAAAGTAGCGGGCGCCGTGAGAAAGGCAATAATGTTCAAATTCGCATTGGTGGTTAGAGCCATGGAGCGCTGTTAAACCTTATAAATAAATAATAGTCGAAGGATCGTGTAACAAAATGTGTATTTTGGTACCTAACAGTATATCCTAATATGTAAACTATGAAAGTATTTATTTTTCTGGCACTTGTTTGCTGTTCCATAACCACATTTGCTCAAAACATTAGCGGTCAGGCTTATTACGAATCTAAAACTACCATAGATATGGACAATTTTGGAGGGCGAGAAATGAGTGAGGATATAAAAAAACAGATCGCAGAGCGCATGCGTAGTATGTTGGAAAAGACCTATATTCTTACCTTCAACAATACTGAGTCTATTTACAAAGAAGAAGAAAAACTGGAAGCAGGCGCCGGTAATGCCGGTTTTGGTATGATGATGAGTAGTTTTTCGGCAGGTCCCCAGTATAAGAACATCGAGAAGAACTTACTGTTGGAAGAGCGAGAGTTCTTCGGAAAACAATTTCTTATAAAGGATTCTCTAACCTCTTTGGAGTGGACCGTCGAAAAAGAATCAAAACAAATAGGCCAGTATATCGCATTCAAAGCGACTGCCATTAAAAAGATCGATCCCAACGATATTAGTATGGCCCGTCCTCGAAAAAGGGATCGTGAGGCCAATGAAAAGAAAGAGGGAGAAGCATTGAAGGATTCTACAAAGACCGAAAATGAGGATCCTTGGGAGCAGGTTGAGATTCCTAAAGAAGTGATCATTACGGCGTGGTTCACCCCACAAATTCCCGTAGGGAATGGTCCTGCAGAGTACGCAGGATTGCCGGGCCTCATCTTAGAATTGAACGTGTATAGAACCACATTGCTGTGTTCAAAGATCGTTATGAACCCTAAAGCCGCCGAAGTTATAGAGCCTCTTACTAAAGGAAAGGAAGTAACACGGGCAGAATTCAACCAAATTGTAAAAGAGAAGACCGATGAGATGCGCGAGAATTTTCGTGGCGGCGGAAGACGCGGTGGCGGGATGCGCTTTGGTGGGTAATAATTAATGCTTCAGCAAATAGCCTAATGAACCAATATTACACCAACCAACTATGAGAATCCTTTTCGGGGCAGTGCTGCTCCTCTTTTCCGTATCGCTTTCGGCACAAAGCGTAAAGGTACGCGGGTTTATCAAGGACAGCATTGGCGAACCCCTCGAATTTGCCAATGTGATCGCTGCCGTAAAAGAATCCGGTGACATAGAAGCATATGCTATTACCAATTACGAAGGGCGCTATCAACTGGAATTACCCATAAACAATACCTATGTGCTTCGCGCCAGTTTTTTGGGCTATGAGACGAGCGTATACGAGCTTACAATTGCAGCAGAGGCTGAACCTGTGCAACAGGATTTTATTCTGAATTCCATAGCAGATGAACTCGAGGGTGTGGAGATTGTTTATGAAATGCCCGTAACCGTTAAAGGCGATACCATTGTCTATAACGCCGATTCGTTCACAACCGGAGAAGAGCGAAAGCTGGGGGATGTGATGAAGAAATTGCCGGGGGTAGAAGTAAACGACGAAGGGGAGATCGAAGTGGAGGGCAAGGCTGTGACCAAGGTCATGGTGGAAGGAAAGGATTTCTTTGACGGTGATTCTAAACTAGCGACCAAAAATATCCCGGCCGATGCGGTGGACAAGGTGGAAGTGCTGCGCAATTACAATGAGGTAGATCAAATGCGAGGCTTAGGGAACGATCAGGACAACGTCGCGATCAATATCAAGCTGAAAGAAGGCAAAAAGAACTTTTGGTTCGGGGAAGTGACCGCCGGAGGCGGTACAGTAGGAGAAGATGAAGCGGGATATCTAGTGCATCCGAAACTATTTTATTACAGTCCGAAATACAGTCTTAATTTTATTACAGACTTCAATAATATCGGCGAAGTGCCTTTTACGTTTCGGGATTACTTTAATTTTACGGGTGGATTTAGAAACTTCAATCGCGGTGGAGGTACCAATTTCGAGATCAGCGAAAGTGACTTGGGGTTTGCCGTAGCACAGAACAATAGAGCCAATGCCATCGAGACGAAGTTTTTGGCGGGAAACTTTAGCTGGGCGGCCACCGAGACATTGGATCTAAGCGGATTTGCGATACTTTCAGACAATAGTACCAATATCGTTAACAATTCCATACGGCAGTACATTGCATCCGGAGCTACCGAAAATACGAATGCAGTGAGCGATCAACAAAGTAAATTAGCGATGTTGAAACTTAGCGGGGTGTATAAACCCAACGTGAACTTTCAGATGGATTACGATGCCTTGCTGAAAACTTCAGAACAAACCGAAGACGACACCACGCGTTCTACGGTCATGGGTCGTACGAATAACATTTCCGAAGTAAAGGAGAATAAACCCGTATCGGTCAATCAAAACGCCAACATCTATTATACGCTGGATGAGAAGAATATTTTTGCGGCACAAGTGCAACATCTCTACCAGGACGAGGATCCATTTTACAGAGCTGTACAGGACTCTATTCCGTTTCGGGGAATATTTACAATGTTTGATCCCAGTAACCCTACCAACGAGACCTTCAATCCGTTGCAGCCGGCCAATCGGTACAATATCAATCAGACCCGAAATGTAGTAACCAGTAAGCTCGATGCCAAGATCGATTATTATTATGTGCTAAACAATACCAGTAATTTGAATGTAACGCTGGGAAGTACCTTGAGTCATCAAAAATTCAACTCCGGAATCTTTCAAATTTTGGATAATGGTGCTGTGAATCCGTTTACTGCATCCGATTTCAATAACGATGTGGCCTTTGGTTTTACCGATGCATTTTTAGGATTGCATTACAAGGTAAAAACAGGGAAGTTTATAGTTACACCCGGTCTCACCCTTCATAACTATAATGTGAAGAACGAACAACTGGGCACTATCATCACTCAAAATGATTGGACGCTCCTGCCGGATGTCAATGTGATCCTTGAGCTTAAGAAAAGTGAAAGTCTGCGGTTCAATTACAGCATCAATGCGCAATATACCGATGTGAACGACTACGCTCAAGCCTTTGTATTTAATAACTACAACCGATTGTTTCGAGGGAACCGATTCTTGGAGAATGCTCTGTCACACAATTACAATCTTACCTACTTCAGTTTTAATCTCTTCAACTATACCAACATTAGCGGTTCTTTAAATTATTCCAGACGCATCAACGGTTTTAAAAGCAATTCAGAGATTATAGCGATCAACCAAGTGAGCAGTCCGTTCAACATCGACAGTAATTTTCCCGATGAGACCTTTTCGGCCGTAGGCCGTTTCAGTAAGACCGTAAAGAAGATACAGTTTAATCTTACGGCCAATGCTTCTTTGAACAGATCCAACAATCTTGTGAACGACGAAATACGGGAAAGTGAGAGCTTTACTCAAAATTATCGGGGGAGTGTGCGGTCAAATTTTAAGGATTGGCCCAATTTTGAAGTAGGGTATCGCCTTACTTTGAACGATTACGACAACGGAGGACTGCAACAAACCTTCCGTACCCACCGACCGTATATTAACACAGATATCAATTTTCTGAAAGATTTTACGCTAAGTGCCGAATGGGATTATTATAACTACACCAATAATACCAACACAGTGGAGAACACCTATTCCTTTATCAATGCCGATCTCTACTACCAAAAAGGGGACAGCAACTGGGAATTTCAATTGCAGGCAACCAACCTGCTGGATACCGGATTTATAAATAA
>NZTP01000006.1 GCA_002696485.1 Altibacter sp.
CAAGGAGCTGATCCGGATACCGGTGGTGGTGGTGTCTTTAATAATGGAGGTACATTGGATATTCTTAATGGCACAACCATTATTAATAACATAGCTTCCGGGACGTCAGGATCCGGTGGAGGACTCCTTAGCGTTGCAGGGGATGTTACCGTAACCGACTCGAATTTTGAGACGAATGCTGCGAACAGAGCCGGTGGCGCCATTGAGATCATCGATGGAACGCTTACGTTTGAATCATCCATAATGACGCGTAACGATGTTAATAGTGCTGCGGGAACACCCAATCCGGGTAATGGAGGTGGACTTCATGTAACTGGAACGAGCAGCACCATAGATATCCTTACGAGTACCATCACAGGTAATTTTGCCGCTAACGAAGGTGGAGGATTGTGGAACCAGAACGGAACAACCATGAACATTGTGGATTCAACGATCGATACCAATGATGCCCCCGAAGGTGGTGGTATCTATAATAACGGAGGCGGTATAGTAACTGTCATGACAAGTACCGTTTCAGGAAATACAGCATCGGTATCCGGGGCAGGTATTCAAAATAATGGTGCAAGTTTCGACTTAAATGCAGTGACGGTAGCAAACAATGTTTCTTCCGGAACCGGTGGTGGAATAGAAAGTACAACGACTACTTCACTGAAAAATACACTGGTGGCTACAAATACAGCTTCTTCCGGAGTAGATGTAAACGGAACGTTTGTTTCGAATGATTATAATCTTATTGGGAACGATGACGCAGGAGCATTTCCTGAACAAGCCAACGATATTGAAGGCGCAGATCCTATGCTGGGACCACTGCAAAATAACGGTGGGACCACCGAAACACATGAGCTTTTAGTTGGCTCTGTGGCGTACAATGCCGGGGACCCTGCTGATTTGTTCGATGATCAAATTGGGCAGACCGTTTTTCAAGGACGACGTGATATTGGTGCTTTCGAAGCACAGGATATCTTATTGTCTATCGACGACATCGTTGACAGTGGAAGTGGCATTGTCATTTATCCGAACCCTTCACAAGGAACGGCAACGATCGCAATTCCTGTTCAATTTGGATCGGAGATTCAAGTGACGATTATTGAACTTGGCTCAGGAAAAATTGTAAAACGTTTCTCTTCAGTAACAGGTGCAAACGATGTAAGTTTTAATGGAATGGCAAATGGTGTATATATTATTACCGTTGTTTCTGAAAAGGCTTCGTCAACCCATAGATTGATTTTAGCTAAATAAAACGTTCTCATTTTAGTTAGTAAAAACCCCTTCCACCTGTGAAGGGGTTTTTTAATTGCGATTCTTGAATCGGAAGCTATACACGTACCCAATCGCCAATTCAGTATAGTCTGCCTGACCCAAATTCGAATTGATATGCGCACCAACATATATATTATGTTTAGGGGCCTCCGAAGTTCCAATAAAGTAGTATTTTAATCCTAAGCGGGAAGAGATACGGTGCTTTAATTTGAACTTGGAACCAAATTCACCTAACTCCCAAAACTCGGGAATATCTCTGGGCGTATTGTCCCATCCTTCATTAATGCGCCATTCGATCCTATAAGCGGGTTTGTGGAAATTATACCCTAATTGAAGGTCCAATCCTATATGGTTTAATAAGAATTCTCCATGAACGAACGCTCCAATAGCACTCGAATTCCAAACAGGTGCCTCCTTGTACGATTCAAATTCTCTGCCTTCCTGAACCAAGGACTCATTTCCTTGGATGTAGTCATAATAATGTTCATAGAAGCGGTAGTACACCCCAATCCCTAACCGGAAGGTATTATTGAATACATGACCGTATTCTGCACTGGCAGCATAGACTTCCTTTTTATCATTAAATGCCAATGCAAATACATTTTGTCCGATGCCGGTTCGTAAATCGATATAGCTGTGGATGCTTCGATCGTAGGCGGGAGGGATGGTATCAATTTGTTCAGGTGCACGATGCAGCGGATTTAGGAGTGCAGCCGAAACACTTACCAAAAAAGAATTATAGCCTTGATTTAGCAGCCGGGTATGCCCGTTAGAATGATGAGAATACCCAAGTCCTACACGCCAGTCAACACGCTTGGAAGATATAAAACGGTAATAGAGATAGGTGCGGTATGCCCAAGTTAGATCGGTAGTCACGGCATTGTTGTTTGGGTTTTCGACGGGGTCATACTTTTCAGTGAAATAAGATCCGCCCATCCCAACGAGTGTAGTAAAGCGTTTACTGCCAAAGACGGGAAATTCGATGTAAGGAATGACAGTTAAGGCAATTCCTAAACTGTCTATATTTCCAAAATCGGTAAAACCAAACCCAATACCGGTTCGAGTGCCTTTAAGTCGCTGTGCCCATTCTTGCGGATTAAAACTATGGTCCCTCCCTATATTAATAATGACTTGTTTTTGTAGATCTCTTTCCGGAAATCCATCATTGGATTCTGCGGTCTTTCCCAATAGCAGTTCCGGCATGAATAAGGCCGAGCCCTTTTTCCAAGAAGTCGCTTCTTGAGCACACAAGAAGCCCGAGAATAGGATGGTTAATGTGGTTAGCAGTCGTTTCATTGGCAATACAAATAAAAACATATCTGCGGAATTTAAAAATTTAAGTTCTATTTTAGTTTGCTAATACCGTACGAACACTGGAACTTTTAGATAAAATCTTTGCTTCTACGTCCCACTACGCTTGGGAGGGACTTCTTTTTCTGTTGATAGGCGGCGGACTGTATCTAATAGTTAAGATTCGCTTTCTGCCTTTTCGCTATTTGGGGCATGCTATTGCCGTATTACGCGGGCGTTACGATAATGAAAGTGATGCTGGTGAAATAAGCCATTTCCAAGCACTTACTACTGCGCTATCTGCTACGGTTGGCATGGGAAATATAGCCGGTGTAGCTGTGGCGATCGCCATAGGAGGTCCGGGAGCTGTCTTCTGGATGTGGGTAAGTGCAGTGATTGGCATGTCTACAAAGTTCTTTACCGCAACTTTGGCAGTTCTTTTCCGCGGTAAGGATAGCCATGGGGAAATACAAGGAGGACCCATGTATTTTATTGTGGAAGGTTTAGGTAAAAAATGGAAACCGTTGGCCGTATTTTTCAGTATTGCAGGTCTTGTAGGTGCATTGCCCGTGTTTAATGTCAATCAGCTTACACAGGCGATCAACGATATCCTCTTAAAGCCCGTAGGACTTTACGCTGGTTTTAACAGTAATATACTAGTGGGTGTGGTCTTGGCAATGCTGACAGCTGTTGTAATCCTCGGCGGACTTTCTCGTATAAGCAAGACAGCATCGCGCATGGTTCCGGCAATGGTCATACTTTATTTTGTACTTGTATTGTTTATTCTGGGGGTCCATATAGATGTGGTCCCAGAATACTTAGCCTTAATCTTTACCGATGCTTTTTCAGCATCGTTTTATGAAGGAGATACTTTTCTGGGAGGCATCGTGGGAGCCCTCATCGTTTTAGGGATTCGACGCGGAGCTTTTTCAAACGAAGCAGGTATAGGAACTGCACCCATGGCTCATGGTGCGGCTAAGACCAACGAACCTATTCGGGAGGGGCTGGTTGCCATGTTGGGACCTGCCATCGATACCCTTATTATATGTACGCTTACGGCATTAGCAATCTTGGTGACGGGCGTGTGGCAATCTACGGAAGCGAATGGTGTTAGTTTAACGGCCAATGCCTTTATGGAAGCCATACCAGTATACGGAAAATACGCACTTCTTTTGTGTATTGCCGTGTTTAGTATTTCATCATTATTCTCTTATTCTTACTACGGAACGAAATGCATGTCCTTTTTATTTGGCGCGAAATACAAGAACTTATACAATTATTTGTACATCGCAAGTATTCTAATGGGAGCTACCACATCGCTAAGCCTCATGATCAACTTGATCGACACCTTCTTCGCGCTTATGGCAATCCCCACGATGACAGCCACGATCCTGTTAGCACCACGAGTGGTGAAAGAGGCAAGAATATACTTTGCCAAACTGAAAAGGTCTTAACGCAATTCATTCAACTGTTGCTGAAGCATTTTGGTGAAAGTTGCAGCCCCCTTAGGATTCAGATGGCTTTGATTCCAATAATCGGTTACAGAGAATTGAAGCGTATCTTCTTCTTTGTCTAAGAGCACCACGTTGGAATAGCGATCTAAAACCACCTGCATGATACTGTCTCGCCTGTGAAGTATCCCGGGATGACGTTTGGGCAAATAGGACTTGTACATTGGGATATGAGAGATTACTACTTGTAGATCCTGCTCTTTCAAATAATCGAGCATTTCAAAGAAATAGGCGGAATTATGCTTAAAGACGGCAGGGTCGGGTTGGGTATTGATCTTGAAACGGAGCGGCGCGATCTTCGATTCGTCATAGTTCCGATTCTTGAATACCCCTGAATAATTGAGCGTATCAAAACCAAATGAATTATAGCCGGCAGGATCGTTCTTGCTTATGTACTGATCCCAAATCTTTTCAGAATAAAAGGCAGGAAAGGAGAGGTAGATCAGTCGGTCCTTGAAGTAGGTGGTGCGTTCAAAACAATTAACATCATAGTACTTGAGATACACGGCATTTTTCCAAAAATTCGAACTGTTGTGAGGCAGTTCAAAATGACTATAGGAAACCTCCAGAACAACCGTTTTTAGTTTAGGAAGTCTTGGTACCAACGCCTTCAGTATCTTTAAATCGGTGTTGTGGTGTTGGTCTCCCGAAGCCAGATTGATTGTAAGCGGTTCGAGCTGAGCGGCGTTTACGGCATCCTTCATTTGAGAGGAACCCAAGACAAGTACTTCCAGCTGCGACGCTTTTTCCCGAAGTAATTCACTGTTCTTTTTATAGCCTGAAGGCAATCCCAATGTAAGATATTCCATGACTGCATACCCTATAAGTACGGGGACAAAGAAAATGAGCAGATATTTAACAAACGATCTTGGCATCAAAACTGAAAATAGATAAAGGCTTCCTTAGGTTCGGCATAACGTATCAATAGAACGATCGCCACATAATACATTGCCCACCGCAGTGGTTTCTTCAGTTTAAATTCCAACTGTTGTAAAGGAAAATCCTTTGTTCGGGTAAGCATTTCGGCAATCAATAAAAAAACCAAGTACAACAACTTAACTCCAATAAGACTTGTAATTCGAGTATCTTGAGTGAAGCTAAAAATGCGTTGCAGGATAAACCATGCTTCGGAAATGGAATCCGACCTGAAAAAAACGGACGAGATGGTGAACATCACAAACACATATCCCAATGAAAAAAGCCAAGGAGCAGCTTGTAGCCGCTTCCGAAGCGTTCCCCTATTCGGAAAGAAAGGAATTCGTTCCAGCGCCAAAATAACACCATTAAAGATTCCGAAAGCTATAAAGGTCCAATTGGCACCATGCCAAAGTCCCACTAGAAACATGGTAAGAAGCATACCTGTCGTTCGTAGCGAAATAGTCACACGTTTGGCCGATCGAACAAACGGGAGGTAGACATAGTCTGTAAACCATTGTGTAAGTGTGATGTGCCAGCGCTGCCAGAACTCGGTCATACTCTTGGCCAAATAGGGCAGATTGAAGTTCTTGCTAAGCGAGAACCCGAAGAGTTTTGCGGTACCAATAGCGATATCTGTATATCCTGAAAAATCACAATAGACCTGGAAACAGAACAGTACGGCTGCGAAAATCAGCATGAACCATCCATATTCATCGGGAGCACTAAACACCATGGTCACAGCCAATCCCAGTTTATCGGCTACTAGGATCTTTTTAAATAAGCCCCACAAGATTTGTCGCAGTCCTTCTTTGGTCACTTTAAGATCGAAGGTTCGGTTATTCTCAAATTGAGGGAGGAGGTGACTTGCGCGTTCAATGGGACCGGCGACCAATTGAGGGAAGAAGCTCACAAAACATAGAAAATTGAGTATGTTTTTTGTCGGTGCAATTCGTTTTCGGTACACATCTATGGTGTAGGTCATGGTCTGGAAAGTGTAAAAACTAAGTCCGATAGGAATTACTACATTCCAAAAACCGTAGCTCCCTTCAGAAATGGAGAACAGTTGAGTAAACCCTTCCGTAAAGAAATTGAAATATTTAAAAATAACCAGAACCCCCAGATTCCAAAGGAGACTACTCCATAAAATTAATTTTCTGTATGGTGCTTGCGTACTGCGTTGCAGCAATTGTCCTGCGAAGAAATCGATAAATGAACTTCCTAATAATAAGAAGAGAAACCGCCAGTCCCAGAGCCCGTAGAAAACATAACTACCAATAAGGAGTAACGTATTTTGTGCTTTCCTTCGGTGTGTTCCTATACTCCAATAGAGTGCGTAAACAATAACCAGAAAGAATCCAAAATCAAATGAATTGAATAGCACGGGGTTGGGAGTTTAACAGCTAAGATAAAAAAAGGCTGCCGTTTGGCAGCCTTTTCACTATTTTTTTACGGAGGTCTTATTGGCCTTCAATCAAAACGTTATCGATAGCAATATCCTCATCACCTGAATCCAGATAGATTGCGAATCGCACCGAAACAGTAGATGAGGCGGTAGGATTTGTAACACCATTATTCATAAAACCGGCTCTGTACTTAATAAAAGTATCTGTAATCTCAGTACCGTCGCCAATACCGTCCAAATCGGTATCAATTTGAGGTGCCGTATTAAAAGTTGTACCGTCATTCTCTATTGCGAAAACAGGGGTCCATGTGGTCCCATCGTACGAATATTCTATTTTTACATAGTCGTTTGCGGCATCCCAGTCCTCATTACTTCCGTCATCATCTTCTGCGAAGTATGTGGACACCTGAATCGAGGAATAGGCGGAAATCATAATATTTTCAAAAGTAACATACTGTAAGGGTGCTGCGCCGTCACCATCCAGATCTTGGGCTGCAAAGAAGGAGGATCCTTGAATGTTACTAAATGAAACACTGCCACCAATATTAGAACCATTGGTTCGTATAAAATAGTCGGTGCCATTATCGGTAAATTCCGGAACACTTGTAGTATACAATACGGTAGCATCCTCAAAATCTTCAAAAAGGAGTTCGGTATAACAGTCTACGAGCGGATCACTTTCAAACTGCCCCGTAAGGACGCCGTAACTGTTGGACTGCCAGCTCCAGGTACCCCATGCTCCGGAACAATCGTTGGCTCCGGGAGCTTCATTGTTAAAATTATGGGTGCCCGACCAGTACACCGGATTTCCATTGGCCAGATAGCCAACGGTTGTGGTGCTTCCGTCCCCGCTATTAATTTCGCAATTGGTAAAATTACCTGTAGCTACACAGTTATCTTGATACCCGATTCCATTGTATTGTGTTGTTCCCAAAAGTGATTGGGTGGTCACAGCACTTTCTCCGTCAGCAGTGGTGAACATCATGTTGAAGGTTTGTACCCTGCCGGCGTCAAGATTTGGGTGGCCATTACAATTGATGCAGTTATACGTTCCCGTTATAGGTGTCACCGGAGCTTGTCGGGTATGTTTAGCCACAAGTACCGAACTTTCCATATTCTTAAAAACAACATTGCTAACGGTAGGTTCACTGCCATCTGCTTCGACAGAGAACGTAAACCTAAGGTCGTTCGAGCTAAACTCCAGATTTTTAACAGTTGTGTTGGGTTCGACCCTTTCTGAAGCATAGGCTGTGTAAATTTCTCCGTTGTGAAGTTTAAAGATAGCCCTTGGATAATTTGAAGCTATTGTATTGGCGGAAAAACTGTCCTCATTAGGAAATAAAATATGTACGGTAGCCCTATACTCAGAATTCATGGTCGTGAAGACTCCTTTATAAGTTGGTATTTCGCGCTGTGTAATGTGCGTTGTGAGATCTGAAGCAGTCACATCTTCTACAGGATCTACATCACAGGAAAGTAAGAGAGATAGGACGCTAATGGATAGTAATAATTTTCTCATTATGTTTTTTTTAAGACGCAAAAATAGGCCGGTCCTTGAATTGTATGTTTAATTCTAGGTTACCAAAGGATTAAATATTGGGGTGATGTTAGTCTAAAACGACTCTATATTCACTAAACAACTGTAACAAAGTAGTTTCGGTCAATGAAAGATGTGGGTCAGTGTTTGAGGATTCGTCTAAGATACGAAAATACTTTTTAATAGCACCGGATTCGTAGGATTCCGGAAGCATGGGATGCACATAATATTTCTTGCATACGGTTCTTGTATTCCCTAGACCTTCGGCAGCAGCGTCGTAGGCCTTCAAGATAACACTTTTACGCTCTTTGGCAGTTTCAGAAAGACCCTCATTATGTAAGGTTTCAAAGAATATCTTACTTGCGGACCATGTTCTAAAATCTTTCGCCGAAAAGAAATCACCACTCAGTTCTCTAATGTAATCATTTACCATTCCGCTGTCGATACTGTGGTGTTTGCCATCTTCGTCATAGTATTGAAAAAGCTCCCAACCCGGAATATCTTGGCATTGCATGATTAGTTTGCGAAGTTTTTTATTTCGTACTGTCACAGAGTGCTTTTTCCCTTTTTTTCCTGTAAAATTGAATTTGAATTGATTTCTATCGATGTTGAGGTGCTTTGTACGAAGGGTGGATAGTCCATACGTCTTGTTGCGTTGGGCGTAATAATCGTTCCCTATGCGTATGTGTGTTTCTTCCATCAATCGCAAGACCAAGGCAAGACATTTACGTTTGCTCATTTTAGGAAGTTTCAGGTCACGGCTTACTTGGGCTCTAACGGCAGGTAGTATGTTTCCGAAGGCCGCCATCTTGAAAAATTTGGTCTTGTTGCGAAGCTGCGACCAATGCGGATGGTATCGATATTGCTTTCGATTCTTTTCATCTCTGCCAACCACTTGCAGATGTCCGTTTTGCAAATGCGTGATGCGCACGTCCTCCCAAGCCGGAGGGATGACCAATTCTTTAAATCGCTGCAAGGACTTTTTGTCCGATACTTTATCACCCTTAAAGGTATAGTAGAATCCCCGGCCATGACGATGCCGTTGAATGGTGAGTTTGTTCTCGGTGATATAGATCAAATTGGCAACTTGTGCTGCTTCTTTAGGATCCTTCAAAATCTTCTTAACCTGGGGTGCTTTAATGACCATAGGCTAAAAATACATTTCCTTCTTCCTAAATTTTCTTAAGGAAATAACAAATCTTTCAGAAAGTATTAGTCGAAGTAGCTAAAAGTCTCGTCCTTTTTAATCCGCTGTAAAGATTCATATATAAGTTTTATCACATTCTCTACATCTTCTTGATGTACCATTTCGACGGTCGTGTGCATATATCGCAATGGTAGTGATATCAAGGCACTCGCAACACCGGTGTGGCTATATGCAAAAGCATCGGTATCGGTGCCTGTGGCACGTGACAACGCTGCACGCTGAAAGGGTATCTTTTTCTTTTCGGCGGTATCGACAATAAGATCACGCAGTTTTTGCTGTACTGCAGGAGCATAGGCAATCACAGGGCCGGCTCCAATTTCGGCATGGCCTTGCTTCTTCTTTTCGATCATGGGAGTCGTTGTATCGTGTGTCACGTCGGTGACAATGGCCACATTGGGCTGAATACGTTCTGCGATCATTTGAGCACCGCGTAGTCCTATTTCTTCTTGAACTGAATTAGTAATATAAAGACCAAAAGGTAACTTTTTCTTGTTTTCGTGCAAAAGGCGAGCCACTTCGGCTATCATAAAGCCTCCCATACGGTTGTCCAAAGCGCGGCATACAAACTTGTTGTTGTTCAGGATATGGAAGGTATCGGGGTAGGTGATGACGCACCCCACATGAATACCCATGCTTTCCACTTCTTCTTTATCTTTGGCACCAACATCAATAAATATGTTCTCAGGTTTCGGAGCTTCTTCTTTGGCTTTGTTCCGCGTATGGATAGCAGGCCAACCAAAGACACCTTTCTTAATGCCCTCTTTGGTGTGAATATTGACAATCTTAGAAGGAGCAATTTGATGATCGCTTCCGCCGTTGCGAATTACGTATAGCAATCCGTTATCACTTATATAGTTCACATACCAAGAGATCTCGTCGGCATGCCCTTCGATCACGACCTTATAGGTGGCCTTCGGATTGATCACGGCCACCGCAGTTCCGTAGGTATCGGTAATGAATTCATCCACATACGGCTTCAAATAATCCATCCACAGTTTTTGTCCGTCCCATTCATACCCCGTAGGGGACGCATTGTTAAGATATTTCTCCAAAAATGTGAACGATTTTTTTGTTAAGATTGACTTCGCCATGGAATAAATTTAAAGTGAGCCTCAAAATTAAGAATTAAAACTAAAGTATGGGATGCAATTTGTTTAATTTTGGAACGATTTTAGTATAAGAGACGCTAAAGACATTTATGAAACTATTGCCCTATATTTTTGGTATCTGTTTTTTGATTGGCACCCTGTCGCATGCCCAAACCGAAGAGCGATATGCCGAACAGAAGTACGATACCAGTGAAACATTTTATTATATTATTGAAGGGGATACCATTCCTCGCGAATTCATCGATCTCGAAGAAGTGATCCTGCTTCGCAAATTGGAGTTCGACTCGAAGGAAGATCGAAGACGCTATCTCATCTTGCGGCGGAAGACACGTAAGGTATATCCCTTTGCAAAAATGGCAGCAGAACGGCTTACGACCATGACCGAACGCCTAAAGACCCTGGATCGAAAACGCGATCGTAAAGTATATACGAAACGTATCCAAAAATATATAGAAGAAGAATTTTCAGAAGAATTAAAAAAGTTAACCCGAACCGAAGGACAGATCCTGGTGAAACTAATTCACCGGCAAACAGGGCGAACCGCCTTCGATCTGGTAAAGGAACTACGTACGGGCTGGCGAGCATTTTGGTATAACACAACCGCCAATATGTTCGATATCTCTATTAAGGAAGAATACCAACCGTTCTCTAACAAAGAAGACTATCTTATAGAGGATATTTTGGAACGTTCTTTTCAAGCAGAGATTTTGGAACGCCAAAAACCTGCATATCCTATTGATTATTTAGAACTCACGCAACACTGGAATAAGCGCACTGTTAATAACTAGTTCAGGTTCAGTCTTGTGAGTTGTCTTTGTTTTATGTATCTTGGCAGTTCGCTCTTTTTTTTGGGTGTTCCGCTTCCTGCCTTGGGCAGTTTTGCGGCGGGCTTTCTGCTGTATCTCTCCCGCGCCTTTGCGCTGGAGAGGATGTCGCTTCAATCCCTAACACATTTTTTTTTGGCGATAAATAGGTAGTATTCAAGCGCTTATTTTTCGTTCAAAAAAAAGATTGAAAAAAAGGTGAATTTGATTTGGTAGAATGGAAAAGGTGGTTGTATATTTGCACCCGCTAAAACAATGAGTGACTATAGAGACACGATTTGTTTTGTTTTGAAAAGAGATTAAAAGTTCATTGGAATATTGAAATTGACAGCGTATGGATTACAGATGGAAACGTTTGTGATCTATATTGAAACTAAACTAAGTTAAAAACTCTTGAGATTTTTTTGAGGTCGGGCTTTTATTGGTAAATCGTATATAGTAATATTTAAGATTTGACGATGAAG
>NZTP01000007.1 GCA_002696485.1 Altibacter sp.
AAAAATGGATAATTTGCAGCGCAACCATTTTTAGGCTTTTGGCGTTACAAAAATACCTTGCCATGATACGATCCAATGATAGCCGAGGTTTGCAAGCTATCAATCCACCACACTACTAAGCGACGTCTGCAATCGTAAATGTTCGTCCATTTCTCTGTCGTACAGGTACACAAAGAGCACGGCCATCATATCGCTGAAGCCTTCGGTTGGATTGCTGGTTTCAAGAATTAATTTGTAATCATGATCGGCATAGAGCGTCAAGCCTTCTTCACTGGCATAGACCGGGACTTTCTTCAGTCCTATTTTACCGTCGTAGTTCTCACATTGAAAGGTATACACGGCAGTATCTGCCGTAATATCATAGAGTGTGAAAGATTGGGCGTGCGGGTGTAAATGGGCAGCCATAGCATGAATGGTGGTGTCTTCCGTTAACTCCAACTGGTACGTGACATTGAACTCATAGTGATAGTTTCCTTCGGGCAAGATCCAGTGTGCAGATAATTTTTCGCCGTCCTTATTTAAGAAGGAATGGTTCTTAAGGTCTATGGGCGTGCACAAGGTGGGATCCTTCTTCTTATTGGGATTGTAAGGGTTCTCCCTATCGTAGTCCTGCAATAGGACCAATGCTCTGGGTACTAAAGGTTTTAATTGACTTTGGGGTGGAGCGAACTCGAACGAGATATGATGCTTCACTTTAAAAAAGGCATCCTTAATGTTATGATTAAGTGTTCTGGACGCTACAATGAACTTATCGTTGGCTGCCACCGGAAATCCAAATCCTTTTGGGAATTGCAATTGGTTGATCCCGTTGGATAAAGTACCCAAACGGGGATATTGCGCATTGATGCGCTGTGGGAAATTCAAATTCTTATAGTGGATCGGGTCAAAGAAATCGATGTTGGTATGACATAAAAAATCGTTGTTGTGAACGTTTGTACCCTCTCGGTATACTTCAGCTTTGAAGCCTGTGATCCATTTCAGCCTGTCCGAATCGGGGTTGAGATCCAAATTGAGCATTGCTTGAGGACCATCCATGGACTGATAGATATTATCAACTAGCAGGTCGGGCGATTCTAGGGTGACCAAGCCGTCCTTGCGTTGGATCTCCCAATCGTGATCTATAATCCTGAAGGTATGAAGCAAGGTTGTCTTAACGATCGCCTGATGCCGGTTAGAGAGCGAGAAATAACCAATAATCCCTACCACTACACATGTGGCAAGAAGAATCAACATTCCTTTCAGCGAGACTATCCGTATTTTCTTCAAGGTGCTAACTTTAATGGCATAAAGATACAGAAATGAGAGTCGTTGCGTCGAATCTTAGATTTCTTTTAGTCAAAAAGAGACTATATTTTTGTTATTTTCTTTCAGAATCTCCCAAATACTAGGCCATTTAGCCATTCGCTTCCATGTTTACTTCCTGTTAACAAAATTCATTTTCTATCCGCATAATTAATCGTATTTTTAACCCTTAATCTTGTAGGAAATTGATGGGTAAAATAATTGCGATCGCAAACCAAAAAGGAGGAGTGGGAAAAACCACAACATCCGTTAATTTGGCCGCCTCTCTGGGCGTTTTGGAAAAGAAGATTTTACTAATAGACGCAGATCCTCAAGCCAATGCAACTTCGGGTCTTGGCATTGATGTAGAGAACGTGGAAATTGGCACCTACCAATTGCTCGAGCACACGATAAAAGCAAAAGAGGCAATTATAAAAACCAGTTCTCCCAATTTAGATCTCATTCCCTCACACATAGATCTTGTAGCCATAGAGATTGAATTGGTGGATAAGGAGAATCGTGAATCGATGCTGAAAAAAGCCATTGAAGGTCTTAAAAGCGAGTATGATTTTATCTTGATCGATTGTGCGCCCTCACTAGGATTGTTGACATTGAATGCCCTTACGGCGGCCGACAGTGTGATCATCCCCATTCAGTGCGAATATTTTGCATTGGAAGGATTAGGGAAACTGCTTAATACCATTAAAAGCGTACAGAAGATCCATAACGAGCAATTGGATATTGAAGGTCTGTTGCTCACTATGTACGATTCGCGTCTCCGACTTTCAAATCAGGTAGTCGATGAGGTGAAAAAACATTTCGATGAGATGGTATTCAAAACAATCATTCAGCGAAACGTGCGTTTAAGTGAAGCCCCTAGTTATGGCGAGAGTATTATTAGTTATGATGCCGGCAGTAAAGGAGCCAATAATTACTTAAGCTTGGCACAAGAATTAATTGAAAAAAATCAATAAGGGCTCATGGCAAAAGCAACTAAAAAACAAGCTTTGGGACGCGGACTTTCTGCCCTGCTGAAAGATCCGTCTAACGATATTCGTTCTGCAACCGACAAGAACGCAGACAAAGTAGTAGGAAGTATTGTAGAATTGGAGTTGGATACCATCGAGGTCAATCCTTTTCAACCAAGAACCAGTTTTAACGAAGAATCGCTTCGGGAATTAGCCTCTTCCATTAAGGAATTAGGCGTCATTCAACCCATTACGGTTCGAAAAATGGACTTCAATAAATTTCAGTTGGTAAGCGGGGAACGACGATTCCGTGCATCAAAACTTATTGGTCTGGAGACCATACCTGCTTATATCCGCATAGCGAACGACCAAGAGTCCTTAGAAATGGCGTTGGTGGAAAATATCCAGCGTCAGGACCTAGACCCAATTGAGATCGCCCTCTCCTACCAGCGATTGATAGAAGAGATCGAGGTTACCCAAGAAGAACTAAGTGATCGCGTTGGGAAGAATCGCTCTACCATTGCAAACTATTTGCGCCTTTTAAAATTGGATCCCATTGTGCAAACAGGTATGCGGGACGGTTTTATATCCATGGGACACGGACGTGCGCTTATTAACATTGAAGACACTAACGACCAATTGGAGATCTACGAAAAGATCCTCTCACAACAGCTATCGGTTCGCGATACAGAAGCCTTAGTTCGAAAACACAAATCGCCTACCAATTCCGATACCGCTAAACAAAAATCTGTTCCTTCCTTTGCCAAAGAAGCCAAAAAAGATCTGGCGGCTTTATTCGACAGTAAGGTAGATGTAAAAGTGTCAAATTCAGGGAAAGGCCAACTCATCGTTCCTTTTAAGAACAAGGAAGACCTGCAACGTATCCTCAAGCTAATTAAACGTGAAGATTAAGATACGCCATATCTTCTTGCTCATCATAGGCTATGGAAGTATGTTTTCCCAAACTACGGATTCACTTTCAGTAACTGAAGAAAAAGTATTGATCGTTGAAGATCCCGGCACGTCCAAAGAAGCCTACAATCCGTTGGCGCCCTCCAAAGCTGCCTTCTACTCCGCCGTCCTACCGGGACTGGGACAAGCCTACAACAAAAAATACTGGAAAATTCCTATTATCTATGCCGGCATCGCTACAGGCGTGTATTTCTACATAGACAACGACAACGATTACGACCGGTTTCGCGATGCCTATAAGCGCAGGTTAGCCGGATTTACCGATGACGAGTTTCAAGGCATTTCGACCGACCGTTTAATCGATGCGCAACGCACGGCGCAAAAGAACAAAGATGTAAGTATCATCGTGGCTTTGGCGTTCTATCTGGTCAATATTGTAGACGCCAATGTGGATGCACATTTAAAACAATTCAATGTGAGTGATGACCTGTCACTGGAGCCTAGTTTTGAGTTAAATCGTATCGACTCGCATCCAAACTACGGACTCTCCTTAAAATTTCAACTAAAATGAAGTTAGCACTGCTGGGATACGGCAAAATGGGACAGACCATTGAACGACTTGCGAAAGAACAGGGGCATGAGATCGTCTATAAACGATCCAGTAGTACTTCGGAAGGGCATTTGAAGGACGCCGAAGCCGCGATAGAATTCTCCTCTCCTGAAGCTGCCGTCGAAAACATCACAAGCTGTTTTGAGCACGGTATTCCAGTGATTTCCGGCACTACCGGTTGGTTAGATCGCTATGAAGAAGTATTAAAAATAGGTAAAGACCGTAACGCTAGCTTTATCTATGCGTCAAACTTCAGTATTGGCGTAAATCTCTTTTTTAGTATCAATGCATACGCCGCCAAGTTGTTTGAACCTTGGAAAGAGTATACCGCATCGATCGAAGAGATCCATCACACACAAAAGAAGGATGCCCCCCGTGGCACCGCCATTTCGTTGGCAGAAGGCATTTTAGAGCATTCCGATAAAAAGGAGTGGAAACTGGACAGGCAAAGTGATGATGCCCTAACCATCACCGCAAAGCGTATTGAAGATGTTAAAGGTACGCATATCATTCGATATGACTCTGCCATAGATTCGATATCACTGGAACATGAAGCACATTCCCGAGACGGATTCGCAAAAGGAGCCATCCTTGCTGCGGAATGGTTACAAGGAAAGAAAGGCATTTACAGTATGAAAGATGTGCTTCAAATTAAATAACCAAAGTAAACCGAAGGCAAAGCCTTCAGAAAAAAAACATATATGAGTTGGACAGAATGGTTCTTGTTTATCCTACTGGTACAAGTAGTTCACTTTTTAGGGACTTGGAAATTATATAAGATCGCCGGAAGGCAAGCTTGGGAGGCTGCTATTCCCATTTACAACGCGGTGGTCCTAATGAAGATCATTAACAGACCTTGGTGGTGGACCCTTCTTCTTTTCGTTCCTATAGTGAACCTCATCATGTTTCCTGTGGTTTGGGTGGAAACGTTGCGCAGTTTCGGACGAAACAGTGCCACAGACACCGCATTGGTCTTAGTGACCTTCGGTCTTTACATCTATTATGTTAACTATACACAGCAAATCTCCCACATCAAGGACCGAAGTCTCAAGCCTCGAACCTCAACCGGTGAATGGGTAAGCAGCATCCTGTTTGCGGTGGTAGCTGCCACTATTGTGCATACCTACTTTATGCAGCCGTTTACCATACCTACGTCTTCCTTAGAGAAAACTTTACTCGTTGGTGATTTTCTTTTTGTAAGCAAATATCATTATGGTGCAAGAGCTCCTATGACACCTATCTCATTTCCAATGGTGCACGATACCATCCCTGTGGTAAAGACCCGCTCCTACCTCCCGGAACCGCAAATCCCGTATTTCAGATTTCCGGGATTTCAGGAGATCGAGCGCAACGACATTGTAGTCTTTAGTTGGCCGGTTGATACCTTGATCGATATCAATCCGGGTACCATGCGGGGCAGTGTACAAAAACCCATCGATAAAAAATCGAATTACGTTAAGCGCTGTGTGGGATTGCCAGGGGATTCCCTGGAAGTGCGAGACGGCTATGTCTATATAAATGGAGAAAAGAACCAACTTCCCGATCGCGCCAAATTACAATTCGGATACCAATTTGCGACCTCAAAACCATTGAATCCAAAGTTTGCGGCAGAACAATACAATCTTACCGATCTGTACCCGTTGGACGATCCTCCTTCGTATAGGGTGTTCCAAACACATATGACTAACGAGGAATACGAGAAGTTCAAGAATTATCCTAATCTCGATACCATCGTTAAAACCGGTGCGCCAAAAGGGCAATGGAGCAAGTCTGTTTTTCCGTACGATGCGAACTATCAATGGAACAACGATCACTTTGGCCCTATCTACATTCCGAAGGCAGGAGCAACAGTTGCCATCACACCTGAAAGTCTTCCTTTCTATAAGCGGATTATTGAAGTGTATGAGGGAAGTGAACTAGGTATTGATAACAAGATCACACAATCGGGTACTCAAATTATGCTTAACGGCGCAGCACTTACCGAGTATACCTTTAAAATGGACTACTATTGGATGATGGGAGATAACCGTAACAATTCTCAAGATGCACGCACTTGGGGATATGTTCCATTTAACCATGTAGTTGGAAAACCGGTATTCGTTTGGATGAGCTGGAACAGCAATGGGAAAGGTATAGCCAATAAAATTAGATGGGAGCGTATGTTCACTACTGTTGGAGGTACCGGCGAACCGGTCTCTTACTTCAAGTATTTCCTTCTTGCAGTGATCGCTTGGTTTGCTTTCGATTTCTTCAGAAAAAGAAGAAAAAAACAAAAGGTGAATTCGTAAACCTTTCTTTGTACGTGTGCTAAATAATCAAATCAACCATGTTGAAAGAGATTCTCATTTATCCAACTTATTTTCCTTGCATTGCGCAGATGGTAGCGGTGGCACAGGCAGATGCAGTGGTGTTGGAACTTGAGGACAACTACCAGAAACAGACCTATCGTAATCGCGCCTATATTGCTCATAATAACGGAAGATTACTGCTCAATGTGCCTGTTAAACATGCATCCGACGGAATGCGTCAAAAGACAAAAGAGGTGATAGTAGAGAATGATTTCAACTGGCAGAAACAACATTGGAGATCGATACAAACGGCCTATAGAACCTCTCCTTTTTTTGAATTCTACGAAGATGAACTGGCACCTTTTTTTACTGAAGAAGTCGCCGGATTGCAAGTACACAATCTGCGCATTTTTTTGGTTTTATGTGATCTGCTCGGCATAGAAACTTCCATTTCCACCACAACCGAATATTATAAATCTCCTTTACAACGGGATCTACGGCACATGGTAAATGCACGCAGGGAAAAGAATTATGACCTGGAGACCTATACACAGGTTTTAGAAGCACACCATGATTTTTTACCCAATCTTTCCGTTTTGGATCTATTGTGCAATGAAGGTCCTAATTCCTTATCCTATCTGGAATCCCAACAACTTAATTTTTAGTCATCTGAAGGGGTAGAAGATTGTGTTCCCCACCCTAGCGTTGCCTTTACAGGATAGTGATCTGAGAAGGATTTCTTTATTGTCTTAAACTGAAGGACATCAAACCTATCTGAAGCGAGAATATAGTCAATACGCATAGGATAGCCGTCAAATTTAAAGGTGGTCCCAATTCCCCTACCTCGCTCTACAAATGCATCGGTCATTTCTTCTTGGAGTTTTCTGTAGACATACGAGAAGGGTGTGTTGTTAAAATCACCACATATTATCACCGGATACGGAGACATCGCTTTATGCGCCAATATAGCGGCCGACTGCCCTTCCTGCATCACGAATGCCCGTGACATACGTTTACGCAGCCGTTCCTTATCTCCTTCCTGAAGAAATTCCACTCTGGGAAGAATGCCCAGTGATTGCAAGTGCAAATTGTAAATACGAACCGTGTCTTTCCCTTTTACCACATCGGCAAAAAGGGTATTGTTATGCGAATTGTCAAAATCGAATGCCCCCGTTTTCGCAAATGGGAATTTTGAAAAAATGGCGTGGCCCAATTTGTTATTCCCGTCTTTAAAATGAATGAACTGGTAAGGATATTCTGAAAAGTCGAAGGTGCTCTCCCTGTAATATTCTTGAATACAGATAATATCCGGTGTATCGTTTTGAATGATGTTGTGTATGGTTTCTGAAACCCCTTCGGAAGGATCTTTCTCATAAGCATTGAAAAGTCGCACATTGTAGCTTAGCAACGACAGGGATTGTGCATATTCTGAAGCATCCCCTTCAGAAGAAAATTCAAAGAAGGGATTAAAATGAAAGTATGCGATGATCAATACCACCATCGATACTAGAAATGTACGTTTCCCCCGAAACATCCA
Source organism: Altibacter sp. (assembly GCA_002696485.1). Lineage (GTDB taxonomy): Bacteria > Bacteroidota > Bacteroidia > Flavobacteriales > Flavobacteriaceae > Altibacter. The sequence continues at coordinate 7,597 of NZTP01000007.1, forward strand.
GTAGATCATGAACAACACATTAAGCAACAATAAAGGCGAAACTGCCAGACTTAGTAACGAAAGTGTTGGAAAGTCCGATGGTCTAAGATAGGGCAACACAAAAGAGATCACTAGCAGTATCACGGCAATGATATTGCACCAGTAAATCACCGAATGTAATAACCCCTTTTTTGAACGCATTGGTTAGTCTTCTTTTCCTGCTTTAAACAGAAAATCTTTTTCAGCCTTAGTAAGGCTGTCGTACCCGCTCTTTCCTATCTTATCTAAAATAGCATCTACTTTTTTCTGATAGCCCGTCTTGTCTTCTGTCTTTTTAGAACGTGCTGTTTTATGCGGTGTTGTACGATGTACTTTTTTAAACGGCTTTTTAGTCCGTGGCGTGAACCACGCTTCCACCTTGTCCATGATCGTTTCAAACCATTTACCAATATCGTTTCCTTTCGCCAATTGCAAGGCATACACGTACCCCAATAAAGCTCCGCCTAAATGTGCTAGCAATCCGCCGGCATTCCCCGAACCGGGAAGTTGAACCAGATCCTTGATGACAAAGAATGCAGCAATGTGCCACAGTTTCACGGTAAAAAAGATAATTCGCACTTGAGTGTTTGGTGTATAGGTGGCAATAAAGACTACAATCGCCGTAACGGCCGCCGATGCTCCTAATAGATACCCCCTGCTGTTGGAAAATACAGGAAACAAATTGTACGAAAGCACGTAAAGGAGTCCGCCGCAAAGGGCGCCCAAAAGATATACTGCAAGAAAACGTTTTGCACTAAACAGGTTTAGAATAAAGTTGCTAAACCAATACAGCCACAGCATATTCCAGAACAAATGCCAAAAGCCAAAATGTAAAAAGCTGTACGTTAGAAACGACCAGGGTTGCAGGATGAACTCTCCGAAAGAATCCGGCAGCACGAACCAGGCTGTCAACTGTTCTCGCGGGATATCGAATAAGAAGGCTACCAGATTCACCACCAAAAAGATCGCCAGATTGATAACGATCAATTTGATCGCTACCGAAGCCGTTTTAAATTGATATGATAGATTGTTTGCCGCCATAGTTAATACCAGCGTGTGTTATCAAAACTATTCTTTTTCCAGTAATACGCCATAATAAACCCAAACAATGCGCCTCCAATATGGGCCCAATTAGCAATATTCTGTCCAAATAATGAAAAGCCTGTTACTCCGGAGAACAGATCCAATAGGATCAAAGCCGGAATAAAATATTTCGCCTTAATAGGCACCGGAAGGAAGATCAACATAAGCTCCACATTGGGGTACATAAGACCAAAGGCTACCAAAACCCCATAGATCGCTCCAGAAGCTCCTACCGCAGGAACATTCCATGCGCCAAAGAATTGCTTCATAGCTTCACTGCTCACATTGGAGATATCCCGCCAACTTCCTGGTTCTAAAGTTTTGTTAAGCATATCCCAGATCTCGGCATCACTCGCCCCTAATGCGCTTAACGTATCAAATCCACTGTGAAACTGTAAATACCCTACGAGTGAATGTATCAATGCCGCCCCCAATCCGGCTGAGAAATAGAAAAAGAGGAACTTCGTACGTCCCCATCGCATTTCCAATGGTGAACCAAAGGCCCAAAGCGCATACATATTGAACAAAATGTGCATGAATCCGCCGTGCATGAACATGTGCGTTATTGGCTGCCAAAACTTGAAGTTAGGGTTCTCAAAATAGAACAAGGAGAATAACCGGTATGAAATATCTTCAGACATCAAAGTTCCAATAAAGAACAATGCGTTGATGATAATTAATACTTTAACGGTTTCAGTGATTCTTCCCATCTAGTTAAATTTTTTGTCAAAGTCGGTTACATCAAACGTAACTAACACTGGTTTGTTGTTGGGAGCAATACTTGGCTCCTTGCAAGCGAACAGTTGATTCACCAAGTGTTCCTGTTCGCTTCGGTTCAAGGCAATTCCGGTTCGTACCGCCATACTTTTTGCCATGGATTTCGCCAATAGGTCGTTTTGGCTGAAGCCTGCATCCGGTACTTCTTCTTTAATATCATTGATGAGACGTTCCAATACGCCGGCTACCTGACTCTCTAACAAATTCACCGGAATACCGTTGATACTCAGCTGCTCTTCTCCTATTTCTGAAAAGACAAAGCCGGTATGCTCCAATTGTTCTTTTACTTTTTCGAGAATTTCCAAGTCGGGAGTCGAAAAATGAAGTGTCAACGGAAACAATAGCTGCTGACTTACGGCTTCTTGTACTGTTATGTTCTTCAGCAATTCTTCATACAAAATGCGTTGGTGCGCCAAATGCTGGTGGATCACCATCATACCACTTTTAATAGGGCTTATAATATATTTATTGTGGAGCTGAAAGGTGATCTGTCCTTCAACATCGGCGGTCGTTTCGAACAGGCGACCGCTTACTTCCTCACTTTCAAATTCTATGTCTTCTAAGCCTGAAACAACCCCTTCTTCCTGTTTCAATCCTACATACAGCGATTCCCAAGAAGCGCCTTTCTCACGTTTGTATGGGAAAGAAATATTGCGTTGCGCACCTTCTTTTTGAAATGGATTAAAATTCTTATCGACTTCTATGGTTGGTGCGACAGGTTGTTTTTTACTGTACTCGTATGGGGTCTCGAAACCCGAATCTTTATTAAAATCCAATACTGGAGCAATACTGAATTGCCCCAGACTATGTTTAATCGTTGCCCGAAGCATGGCATAAATGGCATGCTCATCGTCAAACTTGATCTCCGTCTTCGTGGGATGAATGTTAATATCGATGGAGTGCGGATCTACCGAAAGGAACAAGAAATAACCCGGTTGTGCCCCGTCCTTGAGCAGTCCTTCGAAGGCGTTACTTACCGCATGATGTAAGTACGGACTCTTTATGAACCTATCGTTCACAAAAAAAAACTGTTCGCCCCTACTTTTTTTTGCAAACTGTGGTTTAATGACAAACCCTTCCACTTTTACGATCTCGGTCTCTTCAGAAACGGGTACTAATTTTTCGTTTGTCTTACTTCCGAAGATATTCACGATACGCTGCCGCGCATTGCTCGCAGGTAAATTGAACACATCGTTCCCGTTGTGCAACATTGAAAAAGCCACTTGGGGATGCGCTAATGCAACTCTGTGGAACTCATCAATGATATGCCGTGTTTCCACCGGATTACTTTTTAGGAAGTTTCGGCGCGCCGGAATATTATAAAAAAGATTTTTTACTGAAATGGTCGTGCCTCTAGGCACTACAGCTGCCTCCTGAGAGGTAACCTCACTACCTTCGATACAGATCTTCGTTCCCACTTCGGAAGTTTCGGTGCGGGTCTTTAATTCCACATGCGCAATGGCAGCAATGGAAGCCAAAGCTTCACCGCGGAAGCCCTTGGTATGTAAGTTGAAAAGGTCGTCGGCCGTTTTTATCTTGGAGGTGGCATGTCTTTCAAAACAAAGTCGTGCGTCTGTAACGCTCATCCCAATACCATCATCGGTGACCTGTACAAGCGTCTTTCCTGCATCCTTGACCAGCAAGGTTATTTTGGTCGCGCCGGCGTCTATGGCATTTTCCAGCAGTTCCTTGACCACGGAAGCAGGACGTTGAACGACCTCTCCGGCTGCAATTTGATTGGCAACATGATCCGGTAAAAGCTGAATGATATCAGTCATTAGTATTGCTGAAAAAATATGGACAAATCGAAATCGATAATGTACAGGAATAGCAAGACCAGAGCAGCCGTGATAAGGATAATGCGTTTATTGACACCGCGGTTCTTAGAAGCCTTGAGTTCTTCCCACGCGTTTTTGAATTTCCCTTTCAACCCGGGAGACGTCCCAACAGTCGATCTAAACGCATCAAATTTATGACGTATCTCATAAGGGTTTCCTTCGCCTTCGTGTTTGTAGTAACGCGGATTATAACTAAATTTTTTGTTCTTGCGTGATTTTAAAATTCCCATAACTAATCGTTTTCAAATGTACTTAAATTACGGCAGTTTTAGAAGTACTTTGCCGTCCATTCTTGTAAACAATTATCGTTCCGAATGTGGAACCGTCCTGAAATTTTAAAATTTAGAATCCTTTCGCAACTGCGCCATCTTAATCGCAGCAATCGCAGCTTCAGTGCCTTTATTGCCGTGTTTTCCACCACTTCGGTCCATTGCCTGCTGACGGTTATTATCGGTAAGTACACAAAAGATCACAGGAATGTTATTCTGTACATTCAGGTCTTTGATTCCTTGCGCTACGGCTTCACACACGTAATCGAAGTGCTTGGTTTCACCTTGGATCACGCTTCCTATGGCAATAACGGCATCTAACATATCGTAGCTTTGTTGCATGCGTTTGCAGCCGTAGATAAGTTCGAAGCTTCCGGGTACATTCCAACGCACAATATTATCATTGATTGCTCCACAGTCTTTTAGCGCATCGAAAGCTCCTTGGAACATACCTTCGGTGATCTCATGGTTCCATTCAGAAACAACGATCCCAAACCGAAAGTCTTTCGCGTTTGGGATCGTGTCTTTATCGTAGGTTGATAAATTTTTATGGTTTGTAGCCATCTATTCTTGCATTGCTTCGGCCTGACCAATATACAGGTTGGCTTTTGTGGCTTCAGCCGATTTTGGATACTCTTCGTTAATTCGATTAAAATGCTTCAAGGCAACATCAAATTTGTTAAGGCTCATGGCTGTTAGGCCGGCTTTCAGAAGAAAACGAGGCGCTGTAACTTCATTATCGCTTAACGATACCGCCTTCTCATAATAACCTAATGCGTCATCGGGCTGTCCCAATTGGGCGAATGCATCGCCAATAGCGCCTTTGGCCAAGGGTCCGAGCATCGCATCATCGCTTTTAAAGTCGTCCAAATGGTCAATGGCTTTTTGATATTCACCTGTGTTGATGTATGCCATTCCTGCGTAATAATTGGCAAGATTTCCTGCCGGAGTCCCGCCATAATTATCAATAATATCCAAGAAACCGTATTGACCTTCACCACCGTTCAGGGACAGGTTATAAAGCGAATCCTTAGCCGTTGCGGTCAAAGCTTGCTCAAAATAGTCCTGAGCTTGATACATCTCATTCATAGCCTCGCTTTCTTTGGGACCTTGGATAAATTGCTGATATCCTAAATATCCTAAGACACACAACGCCACAGCACCTACTGTAATGAGAATATACTTTTGGTTCTTTTCAACCCAAGCCTCGGTTCTGGAGGCCCCTTCATCTAAAGTATTGAATACCTCTGCTGTTGTACTGTTCTCTTCTAATTGAGATTGCTTTTCGACTTTTGTTTTCGGTTTACCACCTCTTTTCTTGTAGGTTGCCATAGATTTCTTTATTGAAGCGCAAAAATAAAATTTTTATTAGAATTTAAAAGGGAAAAGATTCCTTATTTTTCGATAATTTGCAGCCTGCTTTTTGTTTTTTTTCTGAAAAGTTGACACCCGAACCCTGAAACATAGTAGTCTCATTCGCATGCACTTACAATCATTATCATTAGTAAACTACAAGAATTTTGAGTCGGAAAGTTTTTCCTTCGATCCTAAAATCAATTGTTTTGTGGGAAATAACGGTATTGGAAAGACCAATGTGCTCGATGCGATCTATCATCTTTCCTACGGAAAGAGCTACTTCAATCCTATCACCACACAAAATATTCGTCATGGCGAGGAATTTTTTGTTATTGAAGGACTTTACAAAAAGAATGAGCACGATGAAAAGGTGGTCGTGAGTGCAAAGCGCGGACAAAAAAAACTTATCAAGCGCAACGGAAAAGCCTACGATAAATTTAGTGAACATATAGGATTCCTGCCCCTGGTAATTATTTCTCCGGCAGATAGAGACCTTATCATTGAAGGCAGCGAGACCCGAAGAAAATTTATGGATGGCGTGATATCGCAAGGAGATTCACACTATTTGCAGCAATTGATCAACTATAACAAAGTGTTGCTTCAGCGCAATTCCCTTTTAAAGTATTTTGCTGCCAACAATACCTATAACCAAGACACACTAGAGGTATACAACCAACAACTGCATACCCTTGGCACTCCTATCTTCGAGAAACGAACCGAATTTTTGGAAGCATTTACGCCTATCTTTCTGAAAAGATATGCATCCATTAGTAGCGGGAGTGAGACCGTATCCCTCAATTACACCAGCCAAATACAGGAAAAGCCTTTACTCACGCTTTTTCAGGAGTATCTTACTAAAGACAAGGTCACCCAGTATACTAACGTTGGAATTCATAAGGACGACCTCCTTTTTGAGATCGACGGACACCCCATAAAAAAATTTGGATCGCAGGGGCAACAAAAGTCGTACTTGATCGCTTTGAAATTGGCCCAGTTCGATTTTATAAAATCACAAAGCAAAGTCACACCCATATTGTTATTGGATGATATTTTTGATAAATTGGACGAGCAGCGGGTGGAGCACCTCATCTCTTTGGTAGACAACGAAGATTTTGGGCAGCTCTTTATAAGTGATACACATGCGAACCGCACAGAAGAAGTCGTAAAAAAAGTACATCAAACTTACAAAATGTTTCCCTTGGGAAAGTTCGATCAAACTGATACACCATGAAATTAACTCTGTCTAGCATCTTATTATTTTCAGCTCTCTTGTTCTCCTGCGACACCCAAACGCCTGAAGATCAAAAAGAGCGATTGGGAGGCTATTGGGAAATCGAATCGGTGACTTTGGCGGATGGTACGAAGCGTGATTTTGGTATGAGTCCCGTGATCGATTTTATAGAAGTAACGGGCGACAGCGGTATTAGAAAGAAGGTCGCTCCTAAATTTGACGGTGGCTTTACAGTGACCGATTCTTCAGAAAAATTTCAATTAGCAATAGAAGACGATAGTTTGCGTATATATTACAATACCGCTTTCGACAGTTGGAAAGAAACAGTGGTGTTTGTCAAGGACAGCATGTTGAAAGTAAAGAACCAAGATCAAAAGGAGTATACTTACCGGCGCTATCGGAAGTTTAACCTTTCAGAATAAAAAAGTATGGCAAAACGCGACGGAGAAAATACCTTGGGAGAAGTCCTCAAAAGTTTTATTGAGGCGAATCGTCTTCAGCCCGGACTGGACAAGGTTTCGGTGAAAGATGCGTGGCATGCGGTCATGGGTGAAACGATCGATAAATATACCCTTCAGGTGCAATTGGATCGCAATACGCTTTACGTATCTTTAAGCTCTTCGGTGTTGCGAGAAGAATTGAGCTACGGTAAAGAAAAGATCATTAGATTGCTTAATGAATCCTTAGGGAAAGACTTGATTAAGAAGCTGATCCTTCGGTAAAAAAAAGACTGTATAAAAACCCGAACAGGCTATTATACAGTCCTTCTTCTTTTGAGTTATACTCTAGAACATTTCTCTCCCTGAGAAATGGAACGCGCCTTCAATAGCAGCATTCTCATCGCTGTCACTTCCGTGCACCGCGTTCTCTCCAATAGAAGCTGCATATAATTTGCGGATGGTTCCTTCGGCAGCGTCGGCAGGATTGGTCGCTCCAATAAGCGTACGGAAATCTTCCACAGCATTATCTTTTTCAAGGATGGCAGCAACAATAGGACCGCGGGTCATATAGGCTACCAACTCACCAAAGAAAGGGCGCTCCTTGTGGATCGCATAAAAGGCCTTCGCATCGGCAGTCGTCATCTGTGTTAACTTCATGGCTACGATTCTGAAACCGGCAGCATTTATCTTTTCCAAAATAGCTCCAACGTGTCCTTTTTCAACACTATCGGGCTTTAACATTGTAAACGTTCTATTTGTTTGCATGGTTTTTTTAAATTTTGTGCAAAAGTAACCCATTTAGCTACAAAAACAAGTAATTTACAATAGTTTAATACGCACTACCTTTCGGAATCGTTTTTAAGTAGCTGAAGCCAAAAATGCGAATTAATTGTATCTTCGCAGCCTATGAATGCTGAAACAACGTCCACAGTTAAAAAACTGCTTGCAACACAAAAAAGAATAGTGGTCATTGGTCATAAGAATCCCGACGGTGATGCCGTGGGCTCTTGCTTGGGCCTTGCAAATTTTCTGAAGCAATTGGGCCACGATACCCATGTAGTGATGCCCAACGATTTTCCCGATTTTTTAAAATGGTTACCGGGTTGCGACCAACTTGTTATTCATGAAAAGGATACTTCACGAAGTGAAGCATTGATCTCTGAAGCAGATGTAATCTTCACGCTGGACTTTAACAGTTTGGACCGAACGGGCGACCTACAACAAATCCTTAAAGAAAGCGAGGCAGATTTTGTCATGATCGATCACCACCAAGCCCCTGATGATTATGCGAAAGCCACATACAGCGATATTACAATGAGTTCCACCTCACAGATGGTATATCATTTTATGGAATCGCTGGAAGGATTGAATAAGGTGAACAAGACCATTGCCACACAATTGTACACCGGTATTATGACCGACACAGGTTCGTTCCGTTTTCCATCGACTACCGCTATGACGCATAAGGTTATAGCCAAACTTATTGAAGCCGGGGCTTCCAATGCACAGATTCATGAGGCCGTCTACGATACCAATAGCCCCGAACGAATGAAGTTACTAGGAACAGCCTTGAACAACCTTACTATCCTTCCGGATTTGCATACGGCTTATATTACCTTGACACAGCAGGAATTGGATGCACATAACTTCAAGAAAGGCGATACCGAAGGTTTCGTAAATTATGCCTTGTCCATTAAAGGGATTTATTTTGCCGTGATCTTTATAGAGAATAAACAGGAAAACATTGTAAAGATGTCTTTTAGAAGTAAAGGGTCGTTCTCGGTAAACGACTTTGCCCGCAATCACTATGACGGTGGCGGTCATATAAATGCCGCAGGAGGGAGAAGTTCAAAATCATTAACCGACACAATTACTGAATTTATTAGTATCTTGCCTAGCTATAAAAACGAACTTACTCATGTATCGTAACCTACTTATACTGGCTTTCTTAACACTAAGCCTTTCGGCATGCAAGACGCCTGAAGCACGACGCCCCGTGCAACAGAAGTCCGGAAGTTTTATCAAGGAATCTGCCGAACGCAACAAAAAAATCTTCCAAAAAGAAGAAGCACGCATTACCAAACTCATGAAAGCAAATCCCGAGCGGGACTATATAGCTTCAGAAAGCGGATTTTGGTATTTTTACAATATAAAGGACACCACAAGTGTGAAAATGCCCGAATTTGGAGATGAAGTTACCTTCACCTTCGACATTAAAGACCTTGCCGGCACTACCATCCTTTCCGAAGATGAGAACGGACTGCAAACCTATATCGTAGACCAAAGTAATCAAGAACTAATCTCAGGGATACGCGATGGGATCAAACTCATGAAAGAAGGTGAGCAAGTAACCTTTCTTTTCCCCTCGTACAAAGCATTTGGCTATTATGGCATCGAAGATAAACTTGGCACCAACATTCCCGTGCAAAGTACAGTTACCTTAAAATCAATAGAAGAACCAAAAGAAAATTAATAGAACCTATGAAAAAAATCACATTGCTCTTATTATTAGTAACCCTGTCTTTTGCGGCCTGCGAAGATAAGTACCCCGATCTTGACAAAGGGGTATATGCTGAATTTATTACCAACAAGGGAACTTTTGTCGCTAAACTATATCATGAGGCAACTCCGCTTACGGTTTCCAATTTCGTGGCACTTGCCGAAGGAAATAACAGCATGGTAGATTCAACATATAAAGGAAAGAAATTTTACAACGGACTTTCATTTCACCGGGTGATAAAAGATTTTATGATCCAAGGAGGAGATCCAAAAGGAGACGGAAGCGGAAACCCTGGATACCGATTCCCGGACGAGTTTGTAGACAGCTTAAAGCACGATTCAAAAGGAATCCTGTCCATGGCCAATTCGGGTCCTGCTACCAATGGAAGCCAGTTTTTCATTACGTTGAAAGAAACACCATGGTTGGATAATAAGCATACGGTGTTTGGTGAAATTGTTATAGGTCAGGACATCGTAGACGCTATTGGCCAAGTAGAAACAACCAAACCCGGCGACAAACCTGTAGATCCTGTGGTGATGCAGGAGGTAAATATCATCGTTAAAAAAGGGGCAAAGGTTCCCAACTTCACGACCCAAATGGAAGCCATAGAGAAGGAAAAACAAGAGAAGGAAGAAGCACTTAATAAGATCGCCACAGTGAAAGCACAGGAATTGGCTGCCGTAAAGGAAAAAGCCGAAACAATGCCTTCCGGAATTATGATCTACTACAATCAAAAAGGAGAAGGTCCCAAACCAAAAGAAGGTAGCGAAGTGCTTATGAACTACGCAGGTTATTTCGAGAACGGAAGGTTGTTCGATTCGAACTTACTTGAAGTGGCCGAAAGATTTAATATGGTAGATGAAGGAAGAAAAGCGGCGGGACAATATGCCCCGGTCACCACAGTGTACAGTACCGATGCCAGATTGATCCCGGGTTTTAGAGAAGGATTATTGAGTATGCAAACAGGCGACAAGATAACGCTCTTTATCCCTTCGCATTTGGCGTATGGTGAACGAGGTTATCCGCCAACAATCGCGCCCAATACCGATCTGGTTTTTGAACTGGAATTGGTAGGCACCGCAGAGTAACAACAAATAAAGCCGCTTTTTTAAGCGGCTTTATTATTACTGAGTTACAACCACAGCTCCTTCCGGCTTATCAAATACTGATGCTTCCAACTTCGTCTCCGTAAGGGTGACCTTTTCAAACTTAAGGTCATTGCGCTCATTGGTGGGTGTGCCGTTTTCAACATGGTACCATGTTAACTTCTTAGGCAGATCCACCCCATTTACGGTTTGCCAGTCATCGTATTTTATAAAGTGCCAATCATCGCTCTTTTCACCTTCTCCATAGGTAACAGTATAACCCAACCAGACCATTCTGTAGGTATCAGTATCATAATACAGCATATATTCATCGTCCGGAGAATCTCCTACCCCTGCTTCATACCCTATCTTGAGCGTACCGTAACTAACACCATCCAGAATAGTAGGTTCCATTTCTGTATATACAATGCCATCATCCCCAAGCACAAACGGCATCGCATAAAAATAGAACATAAGATTGTGGTAAAAACGAGCATTGCCCTTATATGAATCCTTTTTATTCTCAAGAAGCCATACGGCATCACCATCGTACCCAATAGTCCAAGTTTTGGTCTCAATTTTGGTGTGTCGTTCATTTAAATCGACGGTGTGAACTTCGGTTTCGCCGGAGCCGTTCAGTTCAAAACAAAGGTTGTTCATTTGCTCCCAACGATCCATACCTCCGTGCGCTTTAAAAACATGGGACAAGGCAATGGGATAAGAGCGTGCATCATCTTGTGTTTCTTCGGTAACGGGTGCTTCGGTAATAGGTGCTTCGGAAAGGGGAATTTCCTTTTTTTCGTTTTTACAAGCAGTAAGGACGAACAGGCCGAGAATACATAGAAAGCTAGTTTTCATAAGTTGTGTTTTTCGGTTGAAGTATAAAAGTAAAAATTCTTCTTCCTTGGTCGTTTCATCTTCAGAAACCTTTAACTAAAAACCTTCCTTTTCAGAAAAGCCTTAGAAAAACAGGGAAAATCCTTATTGAAAATGGATCTAATGCCCTGATATTCAATAAAGGTGTTGGTGTAGCTTTACAATAAATTAGGAGTACAACCATTGTTTGCCTAATTCAGAAAAACAATTACTAACTTAAATTTTTAAATTATGGCTGTTGAACATGAAGGTATGGTAACCATACACGATACCAACAAAGTCCCCACCATTTCGCTCGATGGTAATACCGCCGAAGTGACCATTGGGACAACGGGAGCAAACGGAAGCCTTATTATCAAGGATACTTCAGGAAATACCATTTGCTCCATCCAATCTTCCAACGGCACCCTTAGCGTAGGTGGACCCGATCAAGCAGGAACTGTTAACATAATCAATGCCGCTAATGAAGATACGATCAAACTTCTAGGGAATTCGGCCAATTGTTATGTAGGACGAACAGGAACTGCTGGGCGTATGTACTTTAGAGATAGTGAGGGTGTCAACTCGGTTTTTATTGACGGAGCGAACGGAAATATAAGTCTTGGGTCCGAAGGCCACGACGGTGATCTCACCCTTTTTGCCTCAGACGGCACCAATACGGTTCACCTCAACGGCGATCATTCGAACATGCGATTGGGTGGACAAGGACATGACGGCGATATCTTCCTTAAAAATTCAAACAACGTACAAACTGTTCATCTGGATGGAGACAATGGAAATCTCTCTTTGGGTGCTCAAGGACACGATGGTGATATCACTCTTTTCGCTTCCGACGGCACTAACACGGTGCACATCAACGGTGACCACGGTAACATGCGACTGGGGGGAGAAGGCCACGACGGCGATATCACGCTTCAAAATTCAAATAATGTACAAACCATACATTTGGATGGTGATCATGGGAATATTTCTTTAGGTGCCGCAGGAAGTGATGGAGATCTCACACTATTTGCCTCCGACGGGGTCAATACCGTTCACTTAAACGGTGACCACGGAAACTTACGACTGGGGGGCCGTGGACACGATGGAGATATTAGCCTTAGAAATGCGGGGAATATAGAAACGATACAACTCAATGGAGAAGAAGGCAATATTACGCTTGGAGCTAATGGACGTGATGGAGACATCTTTATGAAATCTTCAGACGGGGTGCAAACTATTCATCTCAATGGAGAGCATGGAAATATTGAACTAGGTGCGAATGGTCATGACGGCGATCTGCTCATCAATAACTCCAACGGCGATCGAACCATCGAGCTTAACGGCGATACCGGAGATATCATCTTAAAGAACGCCGATTTTGCTGAGGATTTCGATGTACTGCCCGCTTCAGGAGTCGATCCGGGATCGGTAGTGGTCATTGACAAAAAAGGAAAACTAAAACCTTGTACCGTGGGGTATGATACAACGGTAGTGGGCGTGATTTCCGGGGCCGGGAACTATCAGCCCGGAATGATCCTCGACCGGCATCCCGAAAGGGAAAACCGTTCGCCGGTAGCTATGCTGGGAAAAGTTTCTTGTAAAGTAGATGCCGATTACGCGCCTATTGAGATTGGCGACATGTTGACAACTTCTCTAACGAAAGGACATGCCATGCGGGCAGAGGCGAATGCCAAACCCGGAACTATTATAGGGAAAGCACTGAGCCCGTTGGCTCATGGAAAAGGCTTTGTAGACATTTTAGTTAACCTTCAATAACAGCAACATGGCATCAATACGAGCATTAGCAAATTGTGCAGGCATGGACACTTCAGGAAACTTTTCGATTTTAGGAGATTTCTTCGGTTTTAGACGATCACGGGTACCCGCAGACGAAGGTTTAACCGGAAGTGCTACGGCTTCCGTTTCTTTATTGCAACTGGCGAACGACTTGGACGATGATTTCGTAAATTTGAATATCGTTAAGATCGGAGCAGATCAGTTTGTAGTGGACAACAATCCGGCGACCAGTTTACCGTCCAACGATCATTTCCACCTTATAGATTATTGTATCTACCGCATTAGGAACATCTACCGCCAACGGGGCGTAGGTGTGGGTCGCATCCTTCATTTTTCTGTCGATACTGCAGACGCACAGGGTCATGAAAACTGCACTACCAAGGGCGAAATGGAAGACATCACAGACACTTGGACGGTGAACAATGACGGGATCGACACCTTTGTACCCATCATTTTGAATGTTCCCAGCGGAACAGGAGTAATTTTGGGAAGATCTGCGGTCAACGGACCTTGCGAAGACAAGGACGACAAGGGGATGAACGGTTCTGTTTTCGGGCTGTGGGGACCCGAACAAGCCTCACGAACCTTTGCTCATGAGGTAGGCCATTATTTAAAACTGAAACACAAGAACAGCACGAACAACAACTTGATGCAGCAAAGCGGAAGCGTTCCCAGCGGGAACATGAGAACTTCCGTAAATCTCACCAACGCACAGGGAAATGATATGAAAAGTCATTGCTTGATGAACTCGGGTTGTTAATTAAAAGATACGATCATGTATAGTAACGATATTGGAAAAATAAGTAGCCGTACGACCAAGAACAAATTAGTGGAATTGAGTCGTTCGCGCGAGATCGCGCCCGAAAAACGTATCAACGCGTTAAATTTATTGAGCAGAAAAAAGGATCTGGATCCCTCGGAATTGTTTTCAGCGGTACTGAAGGATAAAAAAGAAACGGTTCCCATAAAGAGCACCATGGTACTGCGGTTGGGAGCCCAACTGAAAAAGGTATCGGTCCTTGAAAAATTCTTGGGAAAAGTAGAAGGCCCGGTGACCCGAAGTATCCTGCATGTACTCGCTTATAAAGGGGATGCCGGCAGTTATAAGAAGATAGATGCCTTGCTTAAGGATGCTAAGCAAGACAAACTCATCACGCAAAAGGCTCAATTCGCCAAAACGATGATCAGTTATCGCTTGGGTGACAATAACGTGGTTCTCTCTTCTTCTGAAGCAGAACAAATGGAAAGTTTTCGCAGGATCAAAGCAGAACCTATCGAAAAACAGAAGCTCTCTGTTGTTAAAGCGACCAAAATCCTGAATGACTTACAGCAGGAACACGTCGCTGTTCCTCTGGCCACAACAAAAGCACAAAAGCTTATCTGTCAAGGAAAAGAACTGGCACTGCTCTTCAATGAACAGCTAGTGGAACACACTTACAACTTCGATACCAACGGTATCCTGGCCGCTATTACAGAAGATGATTATTGTCCCGGCGGACATTTCGTGCGCTATCATGTACTCGCAAACAAGGAAGCGGGTTCGGGATATCGCATCCATATTCTCAATACCAACGGCCGCCTTATTATGGAAGGCACCGGTACCAAAAAAGGGGAAACTTTTGCCTTTGAGGTAAAGGCAGTGAAACGACCGGGAAGTACTCCCATATTTTTTAAAGCAGACTTCAATTCACAAAAAAACGAACTGGATGTTAAGGAAGCGAAATCAGGAGCCATGCTTCGGAAATCTTCTCAGATCGTTTTAAAACCCGACGGAAAAAGTAACCCTAGCGGAAGCTAATTTTTAATGAATTTTTTAACGATCGTTTGTGCTTCGGAAGTGATCGATAGATAATACATACTTTTAGGCAATGTCGATACATCAATTGCGCTTTGGCCGTTATTTACCGAAATAGTTTCAGAAAATATTCTCTTTCCCAGCATGTCATAGAGAATAACATGAACCGACGAAACCGTTTCGTTGAATGACACAGTGACCATGTTTGAAGCAGGGTTAGGATAAATGCTGCAATGGTTCAAATCAAGGTCTAAAATACCTAAAATGCCATCGGTTTCAATAGTAAAACTGTATATCTCAAAATCACATTGATCTTCCAGCGGTGCCATGCGCACAAATATCGTTTGAGGGTTTGCCGTATTTTGAAAATTTTCAGGATCTTCAATGCGATTCTCATCTGCAATTGCATCTGCTTCAATCCGGAAATATTTAAACTGGAACCTAAAAGGATCTTGAGAACCCAATGCTTGAGATTCATTCATAGTTAGGTCGAAAATTGCACTACCGTCATTATCTCCCTCGTTCAAAATAATATCGTCAGGAACCGCTGCTACCACGGGAATCAATGGAACGATAAGGTCCAAAGTGGTGACATCCCAACCCTGTCCTGCCGTACTTTGGAGTCGTACAAATACCACCTGCGGATTTGCAATATTGGTAAGCGCCATAGGGTTAGGATACGGATTGGTGCCACTTAAGGCATCACCGGAAGTTGGATGATAGGTCACTACCACGTTGCTTTGCCCGTTTATAATTTGTCCTTCTCGAATAGTAAGGTCAAATACTTCAGTTTCGTCTCCCGGATTATTAACATCACATAAAATGATTGGGTCCGGTACCCCCGCTGTTACTTGAGCATTTATACAATTAGAAATAAAAACGATAAGAACGATAGGGAACCATGATTTCATAATCACTATTTTTTTCGAAAGATAACAATAAATACATAGTATTTCCATTACTATCTTTGTAGTATGGAAAAAACGATCTCCAGTTTTCAGAATCCCTTGGTAAAGCAAGTGCTTCAGCTTTCCGAAAAGTCCCGCGAACGCAAAAAATCGGGGCTGTTCGTAATTGAAGGACAGCGTGAGATTCTCTTAGCCTTAAAAGGAGGTTATTTTTTACGATCGGTATTATTCTGTTCCGATATTATTTCTGAAGAGGACCTCTACGTGGTCAAAGAGGTTGCCAATACGAAAGCGGAATTCATCGAGATCACTATCGAAATTTACCAAAAATTAGCGTATCGGGGTTCCACGGAAGGGATTTTGGGCATAACCGAAGCAAAATCACTCTCCTTGGACCGCCTCCATCTAACATCCCAAAAACCCTTGATACTGGTTGCCGAAGCTACCGAGAAACCGGGAAATATTGGCGCGTTATTGCGAACAGCCGATGCGGCCCGCCTCGATGCTGTTATTATCGCCAATCCTAAGACCGATGTGTATAATCCCAATATCATTCGCAGCAGCGTGGGCTGTTTGTTTACCAACAAGGTAGCAACCGGCACGACCTCTGAGATTATCGCATTTCTGAAGGAAAAGAACATTTCGATTTACTGTGCCGCCTTGCAAGCTTCCGTTTCTTATCATACTTGTGATTTTACGGAAGCACTCGCTTTGGTGGTAGGTACTGAAGCCGACGGCCTGTCTAAACAGTGGTTGGAAAACAGTGATCAAAACATCATCATCCCCATGCAGGGAGAAATTGATTCCATGAATGTTTCGGTAGCGGCGGGAATTCTTATCTTTGAAGCAAAACGGCAACGTGGTTTTAAATAATGAACCGTTGCCCTTAGTGCAGATTCAGATTTTAGCAATGTCGAAGCAAAACCAGTAATTAGTAAGCAGCAACCTAATCCCCGTTTCATTAGAACCCATGACGCCGGAAATTCTATTTTACACTATTATAGGCATATTGGTCCTTACATTTGGTATAGATACCATACTAGACTACCTAAATGCCAAACACTTTAACGATCCCGTACCCGAAGAATTAGAAGACGTTTACGATGAACCTACTTATCGGAAATCTCAGAAATACAAAAGCGAAAAGTATCGTTTTGGACTCCTTTCCGGTACTTTCACACTGTTGCTTACGCTCTCTTTTTTCTTTCTCGATGGCTTTGCTTGGGTAGATAGCTGGGCCCGCTCATTTAGCGAGAATAGCATTGTGGTCGCCCTTATTTTCTTCGGAAGCATTCTTTTTGCCAGTGATCTGGTTAGCCTGCCTTTTAGTTATTACAATACCTTTGTAATTGAAGAAAAATATGGCTTTAACAAAACAACCCTCTCAACGTTTTTTCTTGATAAGCTGAAGGGATGGGTGATGCTTGCCATCTTGGGCGGATCTCTGCTAGCTGCTATCATATGGTTTTATGAAACCACCGGACCTAATTTTTGGATCTATGCATGGGCGATCGTAACTGTGGTGACCATTCTTATGAACTTATTCTACGCCAGGCTTATCGTGCCTATCTTCAATAAGCAAACACCCTTAGAACCCGGAGCCCTGCGTACTAAGATCGAAGCCTATGCACAAACGGTAGGTTTTCAATTAGAAAAAATTTTTATAATTGACGGAAGCAAGCGAAGTACAAAGGCTAACGCTTATTTCTCTGGCTTCGGGACGGAAAAAAGAGTCACTTTATACGACACGTTACTAAAGGACTTGGACGAGGAAGAGATTGTCGCTGTACTTGCACACGAGGTAGGACATTACAAGCGCAATCATATCATTATCAACTTGGTCATCTCGATTCTTACTACAGGATTTACTTTCTGGTTGCTTTCATTATTAGTTGACAGCGCAGTACTTTCGAAAGCATTGAGCGTCGCGACACCGTCCTTTCATATAGGCTTGATCGCTTTCGGAGTTCTGTACTCCCCTATTTCTGAAGTGATCGGCCTTGTGCTTAATTACATCTCCCGAAAGTTTGAATTTCAAGCCGATAATTACGCAAAAGCGACCTACAAGTACAAACCCTTGATTTCGGGTCTAAAAAAATTATCCCGCAATAACCTTAGCAACTTAACACCGCATCCGGCGTATGTTTTTGCCCACTACTCACACCCGCCGCTGTTGCAACGTTTTCAGAATTTAAAACGCAGATAGCTGTTTAAATCCTTTGCGAAAGCGCAGCATTGAGGGATAACTTTTGTTGTTTGTTCCATTGGTAAATTGTACTTTAGAGGTATGACAGAAGAGGTGCTAGAAGCAGAGAAAAAAGAGCTCGCCAAACAGTATAAGCAATTATTGAAGATCAGTTATCGTACGCTTTCGGGCGATGATAAGAAGTTGATCCGATCTGCCTTTGATGTTGCCGTAGACGCACATAAAGACCAACGGCGAAAATCGGGTGAAGCTTATATTTTCCATCCTATTGCTGTAGCGAAGATCGTAGCTTCCGAAATAGGTTTGGATGCAACCTCTATTGCGGCCGCTTTGCTTCATGACGTTGTGGAGGACACTTCCTATTCATTGGCAGATATCGAACAAATGTTTGGAGAGACCATAGCGCGTATTGTCGACGGACTCACTAAGATATCGAACATGCCGTATGACAAAGATGTGTCGTTACAGGCAGAGAATTTCAGAAAAATGCTGCTTACCTTGAATGAGGATATTCGCGTGATCATCATTAAAATAGCCGACAGACTCCACAACATGCAAACCATGGAGTCGATGCCTGCAGAAAAACAGGCAAAGATCGCTTCCGAAACGCTTTATATTTACGCTCCTATGGCCCATCGTATCGGGCTTTACAATATTAAAACGGAATTAGAGGATCTAGGTCTAAAATATACCGAACCTGAGGTGTATGAAGACATTCACAGTAAGATACGTGAAAGCAAGGAGAAACAAGATGAGTATATTGACACCTTTTCTCAGATCCTCAAAGATTCTTTGGATGCCGAAAATCTGGACTATACCATCAAAGGACGCCCTAAATCCATCTTTTCCATCCGCAGAAAGATGATGTCACAAAATGTGAGCTTTGACGAAGTGTACGACAAGTTTGCAGTACGAATTATCTACAAGAGCGATACCATAGAAGCCGAAAAATTTCTAGCTTGGAAGATTTACTCTATAGTCACCGACCATTTTAGACCCAACCCCAGTAGGCTTCGCGACTGGATTTCCTCTCCAAAATCAACAGGTTACGAAGCCCTTCATATCACGGTAATGGGTCCAAAAGGGAGATGGGTAGAGGTACAGATTCGCAGTGAACGTATGAACGAAATCGCCGAAAAAGGGTATGCAGCGCATTATAAGTACAAGAACAAGGAAAAAGAGGACGGCGGA
The DNA here is from genome assembly GCA_002696485.1 of Altibacter sp. Classification (GTDB taxonomy): domain Bacteria; phylum Bacteroidota; class Bacteroidia; order Flavobacteriales; family Flavobacteriaceae; genus Altibacter. The sequence continues at coordinate 26,949 of NZTP01000007.1, forward strand.
CTTGACGACTGGTTGAATAAGTTACAAGATACCCTTGAAAATGCCGAGATCAATGCGGTTGATTTTGTGGAAGAATTTAAATTGAATCTCTACGCAAAAGAGATCTTTGTTTTTTCTCCCAAAGGAGACCTTTACTCATTACCAAAAGGGTCAACGGCTTTGGATTTCGCTTTTCACATCCATACCGAAGTAGGGCTACATACTCGGGGTGCCAAGGTCAATGGTAGGTTGGTTCCCTTAAGCCATGAGCTGAAGAGCGGTGATCAAGTAGATATCATGACTTCCGAAAAAGCCAAACCTACAGTCAACTGGTTGGACTACGCCACCACAGGGCGCGCAAGATCCAAGATCAAATCCTCTTTAAAAGAAGAGCAAAAGCAAATTGCCGAAGAAGGCAAAGCGGTATTGGCACGCAAGCTTAAGTCATTAAAAATAACGCTCGACGAGAAGACTATTAATCAGCTTGTGGTGTATTTTAAAGTTAAAACTAGTTTAGACCTGTTTTACCGCGTAGGCGCAGGGATTATAGACAATCAAAAATTAAAGGATTTTGCCGCTTCCCGAAGCAATGCCTTTGTAAGTTTCTTTAAGAACCGTATCCGAAAGCCCGGAAATCTTGAAGAGATAAATAAAGACGAGATCACCGAAAAATTTGACCAACTCGTGTTTGGCAAAGAAGAAGAAAAATTGGATTACAAGATGTCCAATTGTTGCAATCCTATTCCCGGAGACGACGTTTTTGGCTTTGTAACCGTGAACGAAGGAATTAAAGTGCATAAGAAGAATTGTCCCAATGCAGTGCAACTTCGAAGTAATTACAGTTATCGCATCATGCCGGCAAAATGGATCGATTCTACACAGCGTGAGTTCAAAGCAGAACTTTCTATTACAGGAATTGATACAATTGGTTTGGTGAACGAAGTGACCAAGGTGATCTCTAACAACCTCCACATTAATATGAAAAGTGTTCATTTTGATAGTAATGACGGAGTTTTTACCGGAAAGATTGTGGTCATAGTAAAGAACAAATCCATTCTTGACAACCTTGTAGAAAACATAAAAAAAATAAACGGAATTGATAAAGTTACACGCTCATAATTGAGTAACTTTGCTGCTTTGCAATGAGTTCGAAAACAGACCAAAATAATCAAGCGATCGTCAAGAATGTCTTTACAGGCTTTTTAGAAGAGAAAGGCCATCGTAAAACACCGGAACGCTATGCCATCCTGCAAGAGATCTACGACCACGATGATCACTTCGATATTGAATCTTTGTATATCAATATGAAGAATAAGAACTATCGCGTGAGTCGTGCTACCTTGTACAATACTATTGAACTTTTGTTAGAATGCGGCTTGGTTCGTAAACATCAATTTGGTCAAAACCAAGCTCATTACGAAAAATCGTATTTCGATCGCCAACACGATCATATCATCCTTTCTAATGGAGAAGTGATAGAGTTCTGCGATCCACGTATTCAAACTATAAAAAAGACTATCGAAGAGGTTTTCGATATAGAAATTACAAAACATTCGTTGTATTTCTACGGAAACAGAAAAACACCCGATGCAACACGGGGCAATTCTTAAATAACTATGGCAGTAGACTTACTACTCGGATTACAATGGGGAGACGAAGGAAAAGGAAAGATCGTCGACGTACTTACCAAAAACTATGATATCATCGCGCGCTTTCAAGGAGGACCCAACGCCGGCCACACCTTAGAATTCGACGGCATTAAACATGTTTTGCACACCATTCCCAGTGGCATCTTCCACGATAATGCCGTGAATTTGGTAGGGAATGGGGTCGTGATCGACCCTGTGATCTTTAAAAAGGAATTGGACAATCTGGCAAAATTCAACAGAGACTTTACCAAAAATCTGCTTATTTCCAGAAAAGCCCATCTTATTTTACCCACACATCGTCTACTGGACGCAGCTTCCGAAGCTTCCAAAGGAAAGGCCAAGATTGGCTCCACGCTTAAAGGAATTGGCCCTACCTATATGGATAAGACAGGCCGCAACGGAATTCGTGTAGGAGACCTTGAATTGAGCAACTGGCAAGATAAATACCGCAATCTGGCAAATAAACATGAAGCCATGATCGATTTTTACAATGTCGATCTTCAATACAACTTGGCCGAGCTGGAAGCCGAATTCTTCGAAGCCATTGAAGTGCTTAAAACACTTCAGTTTATTGACAGTGAAGAATACCTGCACCAAGCTCAGAAGAATAATAAAACCATACTTGCTGAAGGAGCCCAAGGTTCTTTACTAGATATCGATTTTGGAACGTACCCGTTTGTAACCTCATCGAACACAACGGCTGCCGGTGCGTGCACGGGATTGGGCGTGGCTCCGGGAGCGATCAACGAAGTATTCGGGATCTTTAAAGCATACACCACCCGCGTTGGGAGCGGACCGTTCCCCACCGAACTCTTTGATAGCTATGGAGAAACCATGGGCCGCGTAGGAAACGAATTTGGTGCTACTACCGGCCGACCCAGACGTTGTGGCTGGTTGGATCTTGTCGCATTAAAGTACGCTGTTCAAGTGAATGGCGTCACACAACTCATGATGATGAAAGGGGATGTATTGAGCGGTTTCGATAAGCTGAAAGTCTGTACTGCCTACAATTATAAGGGAGAAAAGATAACACACCTCCCCTATAATATCGAAGCTGAGAACGTAACTCCTATCTATACCGAAATGGAAGGTTGGAAAGAGGATCTTACCAAGATGAACGACGCATCTCAACTGCCAAAAGCCTTAAACAACTATATAGCATTCCTGGAAAAGGAACTGGAAGTACCTATCAAGATCGTTTCGGTAGGTCCGGACAGAACTCAAACGATCCACAGATAACATACGGTTTCGTTGATAGTTGACGTTTACACATAAAACACGCTTTTTGAAACTATCAAGATACATAGTCCTGTTTGTCCTTTTTTTCTTCGGAAGTGTTACGAAAGCACAAACCGATAAGGAAAAGACAGTGGTTTCCGTTCAATCGGGTTATCTGGAAAAAAAACCCGAATTTCCCGATGCTGTCATTTATACCAAGGATGAAGCCGGTCAGGTATACATCATTCACGAAGGGGTTGAGATGTGGTGCGATCAAGCCTTTGTTTATTTAAAGGACAATTTTGTAAAAGCCTACGGAACGGTACGCATCACACAAGGCGATACTGTATCCATGAACAGCAAATATGCCGAGTATAACGGTAATACACAATTTGCTTTTGCCAGTGGTGATGTTTTGCTTACTGAACCCAAGACTACCCTCCGTACAGATACGCTATATTTTGATCGTATAAAACAACAGGCGTATTATCGCACCGGGGGAACCGTACGCGATACTGCGAGTACCCTCACCAGCCGCATTGGCAGATATTTCGCTGAGACAAAAAAATACCAGTTCTTATCGGATGTTAATATCGTAAATCCGAAATATACGGTTCACAGTCCGCAACTGGATTTCTATTCCGAAACCGGGGGTGCGTATCTCTATGGCGAATCCACTATTGTAAGTGAGACGAGTACGGTATACTGTGAACGTGGGTATTACGACACTCGAAATGACACCGGTTATTTTGTGAAGAATTCTAGGGTCGATTACAACAACAGGATTTTGTACGGTGACAGTATCTATTTCGACAGGAACAAGAGCTTTGCCTCGGCTACTAATAATATTCGTGTTCTGGACACGCTCAACAAAAGCATTATAAGAGGCCATTACGCTGAAGTTTTTCGGGACAAAGACTCCGTTTTTATCACAAAACGAGCCGTTGCAGTTACGCTTAGAGACAACGACTCTATCTATGTACATGCGGACACCCTGCAAGTGACGGGAAAGCAGGACCAACGTATCATCAAAGGGTTTTACAGGGCGAGACTCTTTAAAAAAGGGCTGCCGGGCGAAGATCCTACCAGCGGGAAATGTGATTCCATCTATGTCAATGAACAGAAAGGTATTACCAAATTACTTCGGAATCCTGTCCTGTGGAGTGGTGAGAATCAAATGATAGGCGATACCATCCATATACTTTCCAACACCAAAACCGAAAAGCTTGATACGCTCAAGGTTTTCAATAATGCTTTTTTAATACAAAAGGACAGTGCGGGATATAATCAGGTGTCGGGAGAGCGCCTTATAGGCTTATTTACCAATAACGAGTTGGATACGGTGAATATCATCAAGAATGCGCAGGTAATCTATTATCCGCGTAATGACAAACAGGAACTTATTGGTATTAATAATACGGTCTCTAGTGCTATTCAGCTTTATTTGGAAGCACAGCAAATAAGTGGCATAAAGTTTATAAAACAAGCAAAAGGGAAGATCTATCCGCCTTCCGAATTCCCGGTGAACGCACGGCTTTTACCCGGATTTAATTGGAGAGGCGACGAGCGATTGTTTTCGGTGAGTGATCTCTTTAAAGGCAAGCCCGCTCCCATACTGCCCAAGATAAAAGGAATTCCTCTGCCTAAAGATGAAGGGGCCTTTTTTGATGACCTATCGGAAGAAGACCTTGACATTCCCGAAGCATCTAAGTTAAAACCGAAGGACTTACAAAACGATCCTGAAGCACCTCAACCCTTGACAGAGGATTCGGAAGAAGAAGATGGGGTTTCAAAAAAAGACAGTGTAGGAAATAAAAGACCTTCAGCAAAAAAAGACAATAGGTGATGTTAGAGGATTTTATTTCATATCAGGCGCAAACGACTCCACATCCTTTAGCTATGGAAGTATCGCATGCCAAAGGGAGTTATATTTTTGACAGGTCGGGTAAACGGTACTTGGATTTTGTTGCGGGCGTTTCGGCTTGTTCCTTAGGACATTGTCATCCGCGTGTGGTCAATGCTGTAAAAGAACAACTCGACCGCTATATGCACGTGATGGTCTATGGAGAGTATATTCAGTCGCCTGCCGTGGCCCTAGCAAAACTGCTTGCTAAAAACCTTCCGAAACCTTTAGAAACAACATATTTGGTAAACAGTGGCACCGAAGCGATCGATGGCGCGATAAAATTGGCTCGACGGGTCACCGGACGCGCGGAGATTCTGTATGCGCATCACGCTTATCACGGTAACACCTATGGTGCCCTAAGTGTTATGGGTTTTGAAGAACGAAAAACCCCTTTTGGCCCTTTATTGCCGCATTGCCACCCCATTGCGTTCAATTCAGAAAAAGACCTTGAAAGAATCACCACAAAAACAGCGGCGGTCATTTTAGAGACCATTCAAGGCGGGGCAGGTTTCGTAGTGCCCGAAAATGATTATTTAAAGAAAGTGCGTGAGCGCTGTGATACAACGGGGACTTTATTAATATTGGATGAGATACAACCCGGTTTTGGAAGAACAGGAACACTCTTCGGGTTCGAACACTATAATTGTATACCGGACATTTTGGTCATGGGAAAAGGTATGGGCGGCGGACTTCCCATTGGTGCCTTTTCCGCTTCACGGGAACACATGCTTACCCTTAGCGATCAACCGAAATTGGGTCATATTACTACCTTTGGTGGTAATCCTGTAATTGCTGCAGCGGCATTGGCAACATTAAAAGAGATTACCCAAACCGATCTTATGGAGCAGGTGTCTCGCAAGGAAAAATTATTCCGGAAATTACTGAAGCATCCGTTAATACAGGAAGTACGCGGCAAAGGTCTCATGTTGGCTGTGATGATGGAATCTTCGGAAATGGCTTCAGAAATAATACTAGCCTGCCAAGAAAAAGGATTGATCCTCTTCTGGTTGCTTTTTGAAGGCAGAGCGATACGCATTACCCCGCCTTTAACAATTTCAGAAGTCGAAATAACCGAAGGGTGTGACATTCTGACCGAAGTACTTGATTCCCTTCAGAAAAAAATATAGCGAGCAGCCCTTTGATTCTCAAGAAACTAAATGCTAAAAATTCTGTTAATAAGCCTGTTAACAACAATCGCGGCATAACTATTGAATTCCTTATTACATTATTATCTTTAAAATAGAAGAAACAGTTAAACCGCTGCGTATGCAATTGAGCCCTAACGAGCATAACAACTTCTCACTTACCCGATTTGAATCCATGCTAAAAACTAATAGTGTCCTCTTCTTCGACTCTGAAGAATTCGAAGAGATCATTCACTATTATCTTGAAAATGGAAAGATCGCCCTTGCCAAGAAGGCGACCAAACTGGGTTTGGAGCAACATCCTTCCTCTACAAATCTCAAACTCTTTCGGATTGAGATGTACATTTTTGAGGATCAACTGGACACTGCCGAAGCATTGTTGGACGAACTCTATGTGCTGGAACAGTCTAACGAGGAGATCTATATTCAAAAAGCAAATATTTACTCCCGACGCGATAAGCATAAGGAAGCGATACAGCTTTTAGAGCAAGCCTTGGAGATCACTGCAGACCAAGCAGATGTGCTGTCCTTACTAGGTATGGAATATCTTTTTCTGGAAGACTTTCAAAATGCAAAGCACTATTTTATGAAGTGTCTGGAAGAGGATGAGCAAGATTATTCGGCGCTTTACAACATAATCTACTGTTTTGATTTCCTTGAAGAACATGAAGCTGCCATTGATTACCTCAATGACTTCTTAAACAAGAACCCGTATTGTGAGGTTGCGTGGCACCAAATTGGTAAACAGTACATGGAGCTTAAGGACTACAAGAAAGCCTTGGCTTCTTTCGATTTTGCCATCATAAGTGACGATAAGTTTATTGGTGCATATCTTGAAAAAGGCAAAGTGCTGGAGCGCTTGAAACTGTTCAATGAGGCCATTGATAGTTATACCATAACGCTGGGCCTAGACGATCCCACTTCATTTGCCTTACTTCGTATAGGAAAGTGCTATGAGAAATTGGGTGATGCCGAACTTGCTTTACAATTCTACACAAAATGTGTGGAGGAGGATGCTCTTTTGGACAAAGGATGGATTGCCATTACCGACTTCTACTTTAAGCGTAAGAATTATCAAAAAGCATTCTACTATATTGATAAAGCCATCAATATCGATAGTGAGAATGTACTGTATTGGAAACGTTATGCAAAGATTAGCAATAGGCTAAGTAAATTTGAAGAGGCCGAGCATGGTTTTAGACGATCCATAGAGCTTGGCAATTACGAATTGGAAACCTGGCTCTCGCGAACCGACATCCTTATTCGATTAGGAGAATATGAAGCTGCCGTGAACAATCTCCTTCAAGCCATGGAATTCTATCCCGAAAATGCCGAAATCGAATACCGACTTGCGGGTTTATTCTACTATCTCAATGAAGACAACAAAGGCGAATTCCATTTAAAGAATGCACTTTCTCACGATCCTGAATACATCTTAATAATTGAAGAATTGTTCCCAACGGTCTTCCAAAATAAGCGAGTGAAAGAAATTATAAAAAGTCACTAGACCTTGTCAGGTTTATTTATGTATTTTTGAAGGGTAACCAAAAACGTATGCCCTCTCGCAATCTCGCACAATATCTCGTTGTAACATTGAAAGGACTGGCTATGGGTGCTGCCGACGTCGTTCCCGGCGTTTCCGGTGGAACCATAGCATTTATTTCAGGCATCTATGAGGAACTTATTGCTACCATACATGCCATCGACCTTGGTTTTTTCAAACTTTGGAAACAGAATGGTTTTCTTGCCGCCTGGAAACATTACAATCTAGGTTTTTTAACGGCCTTGTTCTTAGGAGTGGCTATTAGCATCCTGTCCTTCGCAAAACTAATCACTTGGCTCTTAGAGTTCCATCCTATTCTTGTTTGGTCATTCTTTTTCGGATTGGTGATCGCAAGTATTTTATTTGTGGGCAAGCAAATAGCTCGGTGGAACGGGAAAGTGATCGTTGCATTGCTTCTGGCAGCTGTTTTTGCCTATCTCATAACATTGGCAAAACCACTTGGATCGATGGATAGTGTTTGGTTCTTGTTCTTTGCCGGTTTTATAGCGATCATAGCCATGATACTTCCCGGAATCTCAGGTGCCTTTATTTTACTATTACTAGGAGCTTACCAAGCAATCATAGGTACCTTAAGCGATTTGGGCGAAGGAATCTCAAAGGCGAACTGGGACATCTTTTCGCAAGCCCTTTTAAAGATATGTATCTTTGGATTAGGCGCTATCGTTGGAATTAAAGTATTCTCACGGGTTCTTAATTGGATGTTCAAACATCATAAGAACATGATCTTGGCAGTCTTAACCGGATTTATGATAGGTGCACTCAATAAAATTTGGCCTTGGAAGGAAGTGCTTTCCTATCGCACCAGCCACGATGGACTTCAAGTACCTTTTATTGAAAGAAGCATCCTTCCAACCCAATATACTGAGGACCCACAACTGTTGATGGCCTTGGTCTTCATTGTTCTAGGTTTTTTGAGCATCTTTGTCCTTGAACGTATTGCTGTTGGAAAAAAGAAACATCATGAAATTGAAGAACAGTAAAAAAATACCATTGCATCTGTAACCTAAACCCGAGTTTGAAACTTAAACGTTCGGCTTAAAAACGCTACCATGTACGAAAAACGTTCCTTCGGAGATAAAGTTTGGCTCGTCTTAAAGGGTTTGGCTATGGGTGCTGCCAATAAGGTTCCCGGTGTTTCCGGCGGACTCGTGGCTTTTGTGGCAGGATTTTATGAGGAATTTATTTATTCCCTTCAGAAAATAAACAGAAAAGCCTTTGCCCTTCTAGTAAACGGCAGGTTTAAGAGTTTCTTTCGGTACGTTAACGGACGCTTTCTGGGTTTGCTTATACTGGGAATGGTGATAAGTTATTTTAGTGTTTCAAAGGTGCTTGATTATCTTATTGTACATTTTGAGTTGTATGTTTGGAGTGCTTTTTTCGGAATGATCATTGGCTCCATCTATTTTATCGCTAAAGACTTTGGTGAATGGAACAGAAAGTATGTAGCGTATCTGCTCTGTGGAATCCTAGCCGGAGTGAGTATTAGCTTTTTAGAGCCTGCACGGGAGAACAGCAACCTCTTTTTTGTTTTTTTCTGCGGAATTATAGGTGTTTCCGGTATGACCTTGCCGGGCCTTTCCGGATCTTTTATTCTAATCCTCTTAGGAAATTATGTATTGTTACTAGTCGATTCGGTCAATGCGTTGTTCGATACCATTGCCGATATTTTCCAATGGGATTTCAGCTTTGTGGACAATACCGGAAGGATTGAATTGCTGAAAGTTCTGGTAGTCTTTGCGGTGGGGTCACTTGCAGGTTTGGTCTCTCTATCGCACCTTTTGGCGTATGTATTAAAGCGTTTCAAAAAAGCCACCTATGCGGTGATCATTGGCTTTATTGCCGGTTCTTTGGGTGTGGTTTGGCCTTGGAAGGAAAAGCTCTTTGCCTACGACCTTAGTGGTAAAGTTCAATTCGATGCCAATGGCAGAGAGATCATTATGGGGTACGATAGGTATTGGCCTTCAGAATTTTCGCTCGAAGTTGGTATTGCCATTTTTTTTATCATTGTAGGAATATTATTAGTATTGAGTTTGGACTGGTACCAAAAAGCGAGAACCCAACAACATGGCTAGATACGGTTTAGTAGGTAAGAACATAGAATACTCCTTCTCTCGAACGTTCTTTACGTATAAGTTTGAGAAGGAACAACGCCCGGATACCTATCAAAATTTCGATATCCAAACGGTAGCGGACTTCCCAAAGATCCTTAAAAAATACAACGATTTGCGCGGACTCAATGTGACCATTCCATACAAAGAGGCTATTTTACCCTATCTCGATAAGGTCGACAAGGAAGCAGCAGCGATTGGGGCGGTCAATACTATCAAAATACATAAGGATGGTACTTTGGTAGGTTACAACACCGATCATTACGGATTTGCTAAAGCACTGGCAGACCTCTTGCCACTGCGCGCTAAGACAGCCTTGATTTTAGGAACCGGCGGCGCTTCCAAAGCAATTGCTTTTGTTCTGAAAGAGATGAACTTTGAATACCGTTTTGTGTCGAGAACACCCGCTCCTTCACAGTTGCGTTATACCGATGTGACCTCAGAAATGATTGCAAGGTATTTTCTCATCATAAACTGCACGCCTCTGGGAACATTTCCCAACACCGAAGCATTTCCTTCGCTTCCCTATCAAAGTCTAACAAAAGATCATCTTCTCTTCGATCTAATTTATAATCCTACACAAACCGAATTTATGAAACGAGGCTTTGCCAAAGGAGCTCGCGTGTGCAACGGCATGAAAATGCTCGAATACCAAGCCAAGAAATCCTACAGTATCTGGAAATCATAAATTTCTTCAAAATTCACCCAAATTTCAAAGGGTTTCTTTGCCAAGTGCACAGTTGTTAGTATCTTGAACGTTCAAGAATGACGAACCTAACATTGAAAGATATGTCTGACAAGAATAAAAGTGATATCCCTGAAGAAAAAGAATCGGCCGCTGCGAAAGAATCCTTAAAAAAGGAAGCTCTCGAAAGTGAGAATGGCATTGGTGAAGCCTTGCAGGAAGAGGTAGAAAAAGTTGCCGAAAAGAAACCGGAAACACCAAAGAAGGAGGCTGAGAGCCAAGAACTTGCTTCGGCCTTGGTAGAAGAAGCTGGGGCTCAAAAAAAGGAAAAAGCTTCAGAAGAAGAAGCTGCGCAATCTTCAGAAAAAGAGGTTACTGAAACTCCTTCGGAAGAAAAAGAAGAGAAATCTGCTACCGAAAAAGTTTCAGAAAAACCCGAAGGTGAGGAAGAGGACCACGCGCAGGAAGATGAGGAAGAAATAAGCTCATCGGACGAGGAGGAAGATGATGAGAACGACGATTCCGAAGCACAGACCGATTACCATTCCCTTACAAAGAAAGAACTTGTCGCAGAATTTGAAAAACTCTTAAAGTCGAAACCCGTTCAGGAGATCAAGAATCAGGCAGAAGAGATCAAGACCGAGTTCAATGCAAAGTTCAATGAAGAACTGGAACAGAAGAAGGAAGCCTTTTTGGAAGAAGGCGGGAATATTATCGATTTTCAATATACCACACCTCTAAAAAAGGAATTCAATTCACTTTACTTTGACTATAAGGAAAAGCGCAACAATTATTACAAGAGCCTAAAGAAAGACCTGCAGGAAAACCTCAATAAACGTTTAGAGCTTATTGAAGAACTTAAAGGATTGCTCAATGCCGAAGAGAACATAAATACTACCTACAAACACTTTAAAGACATACAGGATCGCTGGCACGTAGCAGGTGCCATTCCTCGCGACAAGTATAATATCGTTTGGAATACCTATCACCATCATGTTGAGAATTTTTACGATTTTCTCCATCTCAACCGTGAATTTCGAGACCTGGACTTTAAGCACAATCTCGAGCAAAAGTTAAAATTAATAGGACGTGCAGACGAGCTCGCACAGGAGAAGGACGTCAATAAAGCTTTCAGAGAGTTACAGATGCTCCATAAAATGTGGAAGGAAGATATTGGTCCCGTCGCCAAAGAATATCGCGAGGAAGTATGGGATAAATTTAGTGCTGCTACCAAGGTCATTCACGATAGGAGGCAAGAGCAGCTTGCCGAGATGGAGAAAGAATTTGTGGTCAATTATGAAAAGAAAAAGGAATTGGTGGAAGAGATCGCTTCCATTACAGCCAACACAAAACCAAACCATCAATCTTGGCAAAATGCCATGAAAAAAGTACAAGCGTTACGCGATGCCTATTTTGCCCTCGGAAAGGTCCCTCGTGCTAACAACAAAGAGATCTGGAGCATGTTCAAGGATGCGACACGATCCTTCAATCATGAGAAAAATTCGTTCTATAAGAATCAGAAGAAGGAACAATACAAGAATCTTGAGAAGAAACTTGAATTGATAAAGATCGCAGAAGAACATAAGGACAGTGACGACTTCAATGAGGTGACCCCTCTTATGAAGAAGATCCAAAGTGACTGGAAAAAGATTGGTCACGTACCGCGCAAGGACAGCGATAAAATCTGGAAACAATTTAAGGGTGCCTGCAACCATTATTTTGATCGCTTGCACGCACAAAAGAATCAAGCCAGCAAAGAAGAGAAAGAAAATCTGGAAATCAAACAACAACAACTGGATACTCTCTCAAAATTTGAACTTAGCGATGATCCTAAAGAAGATCTTACGAAGATCAAACAGGCCATTAGCGCTTGGAAAAAGGTGGGGCGTGTACCGTACAACAAAAAGGATATTGATCAGAAATTCAACACCACCTTGGACGGACTGTTCAAAAAACTCGATCTGAGTAAAAAAGAAGCCGATCTCATTAAGTTCGAGAATAAGTTGAATAGCATGGTCTCACAGGAAGACGAGCGAAAACTTCAGAACGAACAATTCTTTATCACCAAAAAGATAAGTGAAACGAAAGATGAGATCAGGCAATTGGAAAATAATTTGGGCTTCTTCCAAGACGCTAAAAGTGATAATCCGTTAGTAAAAGAAGTACGCAAGAACATCGCAAAACATAAAGAACAATTGGAAGTTTGGAAGGAAAAACTTTCCAAGATAAAATCCTTACGTTAGTAGATCATGCCTGTGGTGCCATGTCTTTTGTGCCATAGCAGTGAGGTCGAGCTTCTAGGCACCTATGATACCATTTCGTATTGGAAATGTGACAATTGTAGTACCGTTTTTAAGGACCGCTCTGTTTTTTTAGATGCTGAATCCGAAAAAGGACGGTATCTACTCCATGAGAACGATGTGGAAGATCCCAATTATCAAAATTTTGTTGCCCCTATCGTAAAACGCATAACCGACACGTTCCGTCAAGGAGCATCCGGACTGGATTTTGGTGCAGGAACCGGACCGGTGATCTCCAAATTGCTTTCAGAAAAAGGGTATTCCATGCAGCTTTACGACCCCTTTTTTCATCCTAAAACGACCGTACTTTCAGAAACCTACGATTTTATCGTAAGCTGTGAGGTGATTGAACATTTTCACCGTCCTTTAAAGGAATTTAAAGTATTATATAACCTAATACGCCCCGGCGGAGTCCTTTTTTGTATGACGGAACTTCTTCCGAAGAAACAATCATTCGAAACTTGGTATTACAAGAATGATCCTACGCATGTAGTCTTTTATTCTGAAGAAAATTTGCAGTGGATCCGTTCGCATCTGGGGTTTTCGAGTTTGAAGATCGAGGGACGGCTCAGCTATTTTACAAAATGAAAATTAGGAGTTAGAAAAAAATCCACAAACGCGCCTACCCAACTACGCCAAACTACTTCAACTGCTTCGCTTCTTCCCAGTACACATCCATTTCGGCCAAGGTCATGTCTTTCATTGATTTCCCAATGGATTTCGCTTTGCTTTCAAGATACTGGAAGCGTTTTATAAATTTCTTATTGGTACGTTCCAATGCGTTCTCGGGGTCGACCTTTAGGAAGCGAGCATAGTTAATCATGGAAAATAGTACATCCCCAAATTCCGCTTCGATCTTTGCAGTATTCTCGGCAGCCACTTCCTGTTGTAGTTCTTCCAGTTCTTCTTGTAGTTTTTCAAAAACCTGTTTGGGTTCTTCCCAATCGAAGCCCACCCCGGCTACCTTATCTTGAATGCGATTTGCTTTTACCAAGGCAGGTAATGAATTAGGAACACCTTCGAGTACACTGCTTTTCCCTTCTTTTAACTTTAAATTTTCCCAGTTCTTTTTCACCTCGGCCTCATCGGCTACAGTGATATCACCATAAATATGAGGGTGACGTGAGATGAGTTTTTCACAAATATCATTGGCGACATCGGCAATGTCAAAATCGTTTGTTTCACTTCCAATTTTTGCATAGAAAATAATATGAAGTAGCAGGTCTCCCAGTTCCTTTTTAACTTCTTGAAGATCATTTTCAAGGATGGCATCGCCCAGTTCGTAGGTTTCCTCAATAGTCAGATGCCGCAAAGTAAGCATGGTTTGTTTCTTATCCCACGGACATTGCTCCCTGAGTTCGTCCATGATCGTGAGCAGTCGATCCAATGCAGCCAGTTGATCTTTTCTAGAGTTCATAAAAACAAATGTAATAGAAATGCATTGGCCATGCACTTGTTCCTTTTAAAAAGTACTAACAAAAAAACCTGTCGCTCGAAGAGTAACAGGCCTTTGTTGTAGAGATTGAAACTTTATTTTTTCCTTGCAGACGTATTCTTTGCGGCGCCTCCCTTTTTTGCTGAAGATGCTTTTGGAGCATCTGTCTTTGGCTTCGCAGCTTTGGGTGCCGTCTTTTTCTTTGGCTCTTTCGAAGCTGTTGCTTCAGAAGCCTCCTTCTCCTGTGGTGCATCCGTCTCAGTTTCAGAAAAATCGGTGATCCCGCTCTTATGCAATAAGTTATACCATTGGATTACCTTTTTGATATCACTTGCGTACACGCGATCCTCGTCGTAATCGGGGAGTACTTCGAAGAAATATTCCTCCAATTCATCCTTAGAAGCCTTGTGACTTAGTGCTGCCCCACCGCTCTCCTTCTCTGAAATCTTTTGGAACACTTCTCGCAACGGAACCTCTTCGGTAAGCGTATAGATGGCGATCTCTGAGAGCAAACTAACATTGTGTCGCGTACCTACGGGAATTTTCTTTCCATCGAGCAGTGATTGGGCCACAAAACCATTTCGGGTTTGTGTCTTTAATTGATAAAGACCGGGTTTTCCGGCAATAGATAAGATCTTTTCTAAACTCATAAAATTAGTCCTGTATAATTAACTGTCCTTTAAGTTATTTTAAAAGGAAGGTGCAAATATGCTTGGTTTCGTTTTTATTTCCAAAAGTGTTAACGTTTCTTTTTAGCAAGGGGAAAACGCATTCGGTATTTGGGTTCTATCTTGCCTTTGGAAATGTTCGCCAATTTCCCTTTGATCAAACGTTTTTTAAGAGGGGATAGTTTGTCGGTAAATAAAATTCCTTCAATATGGTCATACTCATGTTGGATGATCCTTGCTACAATTCCTTCATATACCTCGGTATGCTTTTTAAAATCCTCGTCAAAGTATTCCAAGGTGATCTTAGGCTGCCGAAACACATCTTCGTTAATATCAGGAATGCTCAAACATCCTTCATTAAAGGCCCATTCGTCTCCTTCTTCCTGTACGATCTTGGCATTGATGAATACTTTTTTGAAGGTAGAAACAAATTTTTGTTCCTCTTCAGTAAGATCCTCGTCGTCTTCAAAAGGAGTGGCGTCCACGATGAACAAACGAATTGGAACACCTATTTGAGGTGCCGCTAAACCTATGCCTCTCGCACCGTACATGGTGTCGAACATGTTCTCGATAAGCGCATCAAGCTTAGGATATTCCTTGGAGATCTCCTCTCCCCTTTTTCGAAGAACCGGATCTCCGTATGCTACTATGGGTAAAATCATTTTAATAAATTGTTTCTAATGTATTCAATGGAGACATGTACTTTTTGAGCTTTTAAAAATTAGCGATTCAAAGTAAGCAAATAATCCTGTAAAAGTATGGTCGCGCTAATCTCGTCGATCAAAGCTTTATTTTGCCGCTGTTTTTTTTTGAGTCCGCTATCGATCATGGTTTGGAACGCCATTTTGCTTGTAAACCGTTCATCCACTCTTACTACCGGTACTGTTTTAAAGGTTTCTGAAAAAACTTTCAGAAATTTTTGAATCTCTTTCTCGACCTCGCTGTGGCTCCCATCTTTCTGCTTGGGTTCACCTACCAACACCAATTCAACCCCTTCCGAAGCAATGTACTTCTCTAAAAAAGGGATCAACTCGGCAGTAGCAACTGTGGTTAATCCGGAAGCAATTAGTTGTAATGCGTCTGTCACGGCTATGCCCGTGCGTTTCGTTCCAAAATCAATAGCGAGTATGCGTCCCATTATGCTGCAAAAATAAGGGTTTCGATAATAGTATGCTAAATAGTACATACATTTCATTTTGACCTGTATCTTTGTACTACTAACGAACACTTTTCAGGACAACGCGGGGCATCAAAACAGATAACAATCCCGGTTTCTTGAGAACTCTATTCCAATCGTACATGACTACATTACAACATACCATTGAAAAGGCTTGGGACGACCGTTCCTTACTGCAAGATCCGGATACCATTCGTGCCATTCGCGAAGTCGTTCGCCTTTGTGACGAGGGCAGCTTACGCTGTGCTGCACCCACCGAAACAGGTTGGCAAGTTAATGAGTGGGTAAAAAAGGCGGTGGTCCTTTATTTCCCCATTCAGAAAATGGAAACCATGGAGGTCGGGATCTTTGAATATCACGATAAGATCCCATTAAAGAAGGGATATGCCCAAAAAGGGATTCGTGTCGTTCCACATGCAGTGGCAAGACACGGGGCCTATATCTCCAAAGGTGTGATCATGATGCCAAGTTATGTGAACATTGGTGCGTATGTAGATGAAGGAACCATGGTCGATACTTGGGCCACTGTAGGGAGTTGTGCTCAAATTGGAAAAAATGTACATTTGAGTGGTGGTGTAGGGATAGGCGGTGTTCTAGAACCCCTGCAAGCCGCCCCCGTAATCATTGAGGACAATGCGTTTATTGGATCACGATCCATTGTGGTGGAAGGTGTACGGGTAGAGACCGAGGCCGTATTGGGAGCCAACGTCGTGCTTACGGCGTCTACTAAGATCATTGATGTCACCGGTTCCTCTCCTAAAGAAATGAAAGGAATTGTTCCCGCGAGATCGGTCGTTATTCCGGGAAGTTACACCAAACAATTCCCGGCCGGGGAATATCAAGTTTCCTGCGCTTTGATCATTGGGCAGCGAAAAGAAAGTACCAATAAAAAAACGTCATTGAATGATGCACTGCGCGAATACGATGTGGCGGTGTAACTGAAATCTATGAAAATTCTCGTGATACAACATAAAATGATTGGTGATGTGCTTACCACATCGCTTCTTTTTGAACTGTTACGAGAACGATATCCTTCGGCACAATTAGATTATCTTATTAATGCTTCCACGCAAGCTGTCGTAGCGCACCATCCTTTTATAGATAGGGTATGGCTGTTTACTTCTGAAATAGAAACCTCTAAGAAAGCGGCTAACACCTTTCAAAAGGAGATCGTCGCAGAAAAGTACGATGTCGTGATCGACGTGTATGCTAAACTTAGAAGTGCCTTGTTGACAAAAGCCACGAAAGCCCAAAAGCGTATCTCCTATTTTAAATGGTATACACAGCATATGTATACACACACCGTTAAACCTGCTCTCACCTCACACAAAGATGAAGGGCTCGCCATTGAGAATCGGGTGCTTTTGATGGAACCTCTTCTTGGTGCTGTTTCGGAAATACCAAGACCAAAAATCTATCTGCAAACTGCCGAATTGGATGCTGCCAAAAAGGTGCTTCAAGAAAAAAAGATCCCACGAGAGTCTCCTTTATTTATGATAGGGGTCTTAGGTAGCGGCCCCGAAAAAACATATCCGTTGCCTTATATGGCAACACTTCTAGATGCTATTGTCGCAGATACCAACGCGCAACTACTCTTCAATTATATTCCAAAACAACAAGCTAAGGTCGATGACCTCATATCCTTATGTGCTAAAACCACCCGACAGCATATTTACAAAGATGTGTATGGTAACGATCTGCGGGAATTCTTAGCGCTTACGGCGCATTGTGATGCACTTATAGGGAACGAAGGTGGCGCAGTCAATATGGCCAAAGCATTGGATATTCCTACCTTCTCTATTTTTGCTCCTTGGATATTAAAAGAGGCTTGGAACAGTTATGAAGGTGACGGTACACATAGATCGGTACACCTCAAGGATTTTTATCCCGGT
>NZTP01000008.1 GCA_002696485.1 Altibacter sp.
CCCCGCCAGTGCCGTTATGGCCGGCATGAAAGTAGTGGTGACGAAAGCCACTGAAGACGGGAATATTGATGTGGACGATCTGCGTGCCAAAGCCATTGAACACAAAGAGAATCTTTCATGTCTTATGGTTACGTACCCTTCAACTCACGGGGTGTACGAATCTGCCATTCGGGAGATCACCGGTCTTATCCATGAAAATGGCGGTCAAGTATATATGGACGGTGCAAATATGAATGCACAGGTGGCACTAACCAATCCGGGGGCTATTGGTGCTGATGTGTGCCATCTGAACTTACATAAGACCTTTGCCATTCCTCACGGAGGGGGTGGTCCGGGTGTGGGACCTATTTGTGTTGCGAAACAATTGGTACCGTTTTTACCTTCAAACCCGATAATAAAAACAGGAGGTTCGCATGCCATCACTGCAATCTCTGCGGCTCCCTGGGGCAGCTCACTTGCATGTTTGATCTCGTATGCATACATCTGTATGTTGGGCGAGAACGGTCTGAAAAAAGCGACACAATACGCCATCCTTAACGCCAACTATATCAAAGAGCGTCTTAAAGGACAATTTGATGTTCTCTATACAGGTGAAAAAGGAAGAGCGGCACATGAGATGATCGTGGATTGTCGTCCGTTCAAAGAAAAAGGAATTGAGGTGACCGACATTGCCAAACGATTAATGGATTACGGTTTTCATGCGCCAACAGTATCTTTCCCTGTGGCCGGGACTTTGATGATCGAACCCACAGAAAGTGAGAGCAAAGAAGAACTGGACCGTTTTTGTGATGCGATGATCTCCATTCGAAAAGAGATCGATGCCGTGGACAAAGACGAACCCAATAATATATTAAAGAATGCGCCGCACACCCTTACCATGGTAACGAGCGATCGCTGGGACTTTCCGTATTCAAGAAAAGAAGCGGCGTATCCGTTAGATCATATACTGGACAATAAGTTTTGGCCTACGGTACGGCGTGTGGATGATGCGTACGGAGATCGCAACCTTATTTGTACCTGTGATGCCATTGAAGCGTATATGGAGGCTTAAAAATATAGATTGATTTGAGATTCTTGAGCTATGCCTTTCCAAGCCGTCTTAGTTTTAATGATGGACATTTTCAACATTGAAAGAGGATTTATTTCAGTAAGTTTTACAAGGGAACCTAAGTTCTTTTCAGTAATTTAGTCAAAATTTAATAAGACATGGGTGTTATCATAAAAGGCACTGGGAGTTATATACCCGAAGGCATCGCCAGAAATGACGCCTTCGAGAATCATCGTTTCTTTAATGAAGACGGTACGCGTTTCGATTATGAGAATCATGTTATCATCGAAAAATTTAAGGCGATCACAGGTATCGCTGAACGGCGGTACATTAAAGATAGTCTGACCACCTCAGATATTGCTTCCTTTGCCGCAATTAAAGCGATCGAAGACGCCGGTATCGATAAAGAAGAGCTCGATTACATTATCGTGGCGCATAATTACGGAGATGTTAAACATGACTCTGTACAAAGTGACACGGTACCGAGCATTGCCAGCAGGGTAAAACACAATCTCAAGATCAAGAATTCTGCCTGTGTGGCCTACGACATGCTTTTTGGTTGCCCCGGTTGGGTGGAGTCTGTGATTCAAGCCAATGCTTACATTAAATCGGGTATCGCAAAAAAATGCCTTATTATTGGAGCCGAAGCACTATCCAGAGTTGTTGACCAGCACGATCGTGATTCTATGATCTACAGTGATGGGGCCGGTGCGGCCGTTGTTGTACATGAAGATGGAGGAAGCGGTATCCTTTCTCATAAAAGTGCCACTTTTACGTATGACGAAGCTCATTTTATTTATTTCGGGGAGTCGAACAATCAAGAATTGACGGACGCACGACGGTATATTAAGATGTACGGCCGGAAGATCTATGAGTTTGCCTTGAACAACGTTCCCTCGGCGATGAAGGACTGTTTGGACGATGCAGGAATAGATATTAAAGAACTTAAAAAGATCTTTATTCATCAGGCGAATGAAAAGATGGACGACGCCATTGTAAAACGCTTCTATAAAATGTATGGAGCAACTCCCCCGGCCGATGTGATGCCCATGACCATCGATAAACTGGGTAACTCCAGTGTGGCAACCGTTCCAACGCTGTATGATTTAGTACGTCGAAAAGAATTGGGAACACACCGTGTTTCAAAAGGTGATATTGTGATCTTCGCAAGTGTTGGGGCCGGTATGAACATCAATGCAATAGTCTACAGAGTCTAAGTATGTACGAAGGAAAATATCCTAAGAAAAGATATAAGCATACGTTGCGTTTTTTACAGGAAGTAATTCCACATTCTTCCAAGATATTGGATCTCGGTGTAGAAAATCCTTTTTCCAACATTATGAAAAAAGAAGGGTATCTAGTGACCAACACTCAAGGGGAGGATCTCGACACAAATACGTTAGCAGTTCAGAAAGACGATTATGATGTTGTTACAGCCTTTGAGATCTTTGAACACCTTGTTTCCCCATTTAATGTTATTAGTGATATAAAAGCTAAGAGATTGGTTGCATCGGTACCGCTCACCTTATGGTTCGCATCGGCATATAAAAGCAAAACCGATGAGCGGGATCGCCATTATCATGAATTTGAAGATTGGCAATTTGATTGGTTATTGGAAAAAGCCGGCTGGACCATAAAGAAACGGGAAAAATTCACCAATCCTGTGAAGAAGATAGGGATCCGCCCAATTCTACGTCGTTTTACGCCCCGCTATTATTTGGTATATGCGGAAAGAAAATAAGAACGTTATTCTTTAATTAATTTAAATGCATATGAACTTCCGTCTGCCTTTTCAATTTTTCCTAGATATTGTCCCGTAGATAAATAGGTGACATCATAGGTATTTTTGAAAAAATGATCAAAAGCTATAACTTTCTTACCATAACTATCGAAAATTTCTACACGTACTATGTTGTCAATTCCTTCAATGCTGAATGACGTTCTGGATGGATTAGGGTAAATACGAACGAGTTCATTCCTTTCTTCGATACTTTCAATTGATAAAATTTTTCCCAATTGCAGTATCCAAACACTTCCTTTTTCAAACCCACCTTCATCATCTGAGAAAGCACCGACCGCAAAAGCATTGTTGCCACCTGCTGTTCTCAACTTTGTAAGACTAAAAGCGAATGAATCTCCAACATTAATATCTCCATTGAAATTATGTAATCCTTCGGTGTATTGAACATAACTATCTACAGAACCTTCTTGGGTTATGTTTAAAACATAAAAAGCACCAAAATTAGGTCCTTCTTGATTGTCATAGCCCCTAGCTCCAACCACAATCTCAGTAAGACCATCTTCATTCAAGTCTCCTGTGAATGTTATAGATTTTCCGAAGAACATGTCATCATTGAATTCTGCTTCGAAACTTCCTTCAAGGTCACTTATTTTCCTATGATCCGCTACCGTGCCATCATTATTCATGAATAATATATATACAGCTCCTCGGTTAAGACCTCCATCGTCGTCTCTGTAAGCTCCAACCGCAAGATCGATTATACCGTCATTATTAAGATCGCCAATATTCGCAACAGCGCCTCCAAAATAATCTCCACCTTGTAAATCTCCTTGAAAATTTCCTTCTGTATCACTAATTTTTTGATAGTCAATCACCTTAAAATCGTTATCTAAAAATAAAATATACACAGCTCCCCTATCAGATCCTCCATCCGGATCCCGTCTTGCTGAAACTGCAATATCTTTAAATCCGTCTCCATTTAAATCTCCTAATAACTCGATGTCGGTACCAAAAACATCTTCATCACCCAGAGGAGCATCAAATTCTCCTTCAAGATCACTTATTTTTGAATATGAATGTACGGTCCCATCAGGATTCAATGACAATATCCAAACGGCTCCGTGCCACCAACCCCCATCTCCATCATATTCCGCTCCTACTCCAATTTCCACAAAACCATCATTATTCATATCTCCTAAATAGCCAATTGAGGTTCCAAAAATGTCCCAATCGTCTAGTACACCATCAAATCCTCCACTAGTATTACTAATTTTTTGAAAACTATCAACGTTAGCATGTGCATCTAAAAAAAGTATATACACTGCACCTCGATTAAATCCGCCATCATCGTCTTTTATAGCACCCACGGCTATGTCTTCAATACCATCACCATTAAGATCTCCTATAGCGGTGACTGAATAACCAAACCAATCTTCAAGATCAAGAGATGAATTAAATCCTCCCATGTCTTCCGCAATTTTATGGTAAACTGCAACATCATGAATTTGAGAATTGACGAATCCATATAAAAATAAAATTCCAATAAATAATACTTGTTTCATTATAGACCTTTGCTCTAATATACATATTTTTAACTTATGAAGCTATGTGTTATCATCCCGGTGTATAATGAAGAAGCACATCTTGCTCAAACGCTTCAGTCATTGGTGGATCAAACTATAATTCCAAATAAAATAGTGATTGTCAATGACAATTCCACCGACAATACACAACAAATAATAGACACCTTCTCGAAATTATATCCTTTTATCTCTAGTGTTTACAATACCTCTTCAGAAAACCATTCTCCGGGAAGTAAGGTGGTTCAGGCTTTTTATGAAGGATTAACGACACTAGATGAAGAATACGATCTCATTGGCAAATTTGATGGAGATATTGTTTTGCCTCGAAACTACTTTGAAAAAATGACGCGAATATTTTCTTCAGACAGTTCCATTGGGATCGCTTCTGGAAATCTCTATATTGAAACGAATGATGGCTGGAAGTTTGAGAACATATCCTCAAGAACGAAAACACGCGGTCCTATTAAGTTATATCGCACCTCTTGTTTTCATGCCATTGGCGGTCTAAAAGCTTCTATTGGCTGGGACACCGTAGACGAACTCTTGGCGAAATATCACGGCTGGACGGTACAAACCGACCCCTCCCTTCATGTAAAACACTTAAAACCCACAGGAGCGAACTACAGTGTCGACGCAGCAGCAAAGCAAGGCATTGCATTTTACAAAATGCGTTACGGTTGGGCCCTTACTCACATCGCTTCGGCCAAACTTGCCTGGAAAAAAAAGCGTTTCTCCTTTTATATAAATGCCATAAAAGGCTTCCGAAAAGCAAGACAACAAAAGATACCGTACATAGTTTCAGAAGCCGAAGGTGCCTTTATAAGAATGCTTCGATGGAAGAATATAAAAAGGAAGTTTTTTTAACAACATCTAACATCCTCTTAACATCCAGTCAATTCTTTCTGCGTAATTTTGAAGTCCTCAAGAAGAATACCATGAATCATTTTCTATCCCTACTTTGCATTTTTTTGTTAATGCTGAAAAGCATAGCCTCCTTTTCGCAGACAGTTAAGGGTACTTCTCAAGAAGTTAACACCACAACACCCAAGAATATCGTTCTTCTTATTGGAGACGGCATGGGTTTGAGTCAAATATCGGCCGGTTTCTTCTATGGCGATCAGCCCTCAAATTTTGAACGATTCCCGGTGGTCGGACTGCTGAAGACTTCTGCGTCCAGTGACCTTATTACCGATTCGGCCGCCAGTGGTACTGCGTATGCGAGCGGCATCAAAACGTACAATGGTGCCATAGGAATGACCAAAGATACCGTGGCCGTTAAAACCATTGTGGAGCTTGTTTCTGAAAGCGACATGAGTACCGGTTTGATCGCAACTTCCAGCATAACCCATGCCACACCGGCGAGTTTTTATGCGCATGTTGCTTCCCGTAGGTCTTACGAAGAAATAGCAACCTTCCTTCCGCACTCCGATGTCGATTTTTTTGCCGGCGGCGGACTTAAATTCTTTTCTGAAAGATCGGACGGGCGCGACCTTATTTCGGAATTAGAACAACAAGGTTTTGAGCTCAGTACCCAATCCCTTCCGAAGCAACCTTCAGAAAAAAAACAAGCAATCCTTCTGGCCGAAGATGCACTCCCTACGATGCTGGAGGGCCGTGGCAATTTTTTACCCGAAGCAACTCAACTTGCTTTAGACCATCTTTCTGAGAACACGAACGGATTCTTTTTAATGGTGGAAGGGTCACAGATCGATTGGGGCGGTCATGCAAATGATGCCGACTACCTTATCGCCGAACAGTTGGATTTCGATACGACCATTGGGGTCGTGCTAGCTTATATGATCGAGAACCCGGATACCTTGTTGATCGTCACTGCCGATCATGAGACGGGTGGTTTTACACTTGCGACAGATACCGGTGATTATAATAAGATTAAACCGTCCTTTTCAACTACCGGTCATTCTGCCTCCTTGATACCCATATTCGCAAAAGGACCCGGCGCAAACCTTTTTGGCGGTATCTATGAGAACACAGGTGTTTTTCATAAGATCATGGACTTATTGGAGAATAGGTAGTTTCCTCTTCTTAGATTTAACGCAACAGTCGGTTAATTTTGTTACTTTAGCAGAACTAACTTTTAATTATTTTACACTCCCAAAATCAATCCATTTGTGCATGACCCACTTGATGATACTACCTATTATTCATTTCAAAAGCAAAGGTGCCAATGAAACAGCTTAAAGACATCGGCTCCTACTTTTTAATGCTCAAACGGGTATTTAGCAGTTTTACGAAGGGATCTGTATTGCGTGAACTTATCTTTAAAGAAATAGATGACCTGATTATAGGCTCTATGGGTATAGTAGCGTTTATTTCCTTTTTTGTAGGAGGGGTCATTGCCATTCAAACGGCTTTGAATCTGGATAATCCCTTGATCCCGAAATCGCTTATTGGGTTTGCCACACGGCAGTCGGTAGTTCTAGAGTTTGCACCTACTTTTATTTCGATCATCATGGCGGGTAAGGTAGGCTCATTCATCACCTCAAGTATTGGCTCGATGCGTGTTACCGAACAGATCGACGCCTTAGAGGTCATGGGTATCAATTCTTTAAACTATTTGGTATTTCCAAAGATCGTTGCCCTCATGTTGTATCCGTTTGTCATTGCGATCGCCATGTTTTTGGGCATGATGGGCGGTTATGTCGCGGGTGTATACGGCGGATTTACTTCTTCCCCCGAATTTGTGGCCGGATTACAGGACTCATTCGATCCTTTTCATCTTACTTACGCCTTTGTAAAAACTTTTGTGTTTGCGTTTATCCTTGCAACAGTACCTTCCTGGCAGGGTTACTATATGAAAGGAGGTGCTTTAGAGGTAGGAAAAGCAAGTACCAACTCGTTTGTTTGGACCAGTGTCTTGATCATACTATCAAATTATATAGTGACCCAATTACTCCTAAGCTAATGATAAAAGTTGAAAATGTACATAAGCGATTTGGTGAAGAAGAAATCCTTAAGGGTATTTCAACGGTCTTCCATAAGGGAAAGACCAATCTAATTATTGGTCAGAGTGGTAGCGGTAAAACCGTTATGCTTAAGTGCTTACTGGGTCTTTTTAAACCGGAAGAAGGCTTAATTTATTATGAAGATAAGGCAATACAACACATGGATGACGAGGAGCAGCGAGCGCTCCGGGAAGAGATCGGGATGCTCTTTCAAGGCGGGGCTCTGTTCGATTCGATGACCATAGAAGAGAATGTGATGTTTCCGATTCGAATGTTTACCAAACAGAAGAAGAGCGACATGCTGCATCGTGTCAATGAGGTCTTAGCCCGTGTTAACCTCGAAAATGTAAATAACAAATACCCTGCAGAGATCTCCGGGGGCATGCAAAAACGGGTATCGATCGCCCGGGCGATCGTGAATAAACCCAAATACCTTTTTTGTGACGAACCCAATTCAGGTCTGGACCCTAAAACGGCAACAGTTATTGATAATTTGATACAAGAAATCACGCATGAATATAACATAACCACAGTGGTGGTCTCTCACGATATGAATTCGGTCATGGAGATTGGTGAAAACATTGTCTTGCTGAAAAACGGCCAATTGGTCTGGCAGGGTACCAATGAAGATATCTTTAAAACCGACAATGAAGATGTTACAGATTTTGTATATTCTTCAGACTTATTCCGAAAAATACGAGAAATTCAGAATAAAGAGAATTAATTTTTAGTCTGTAACCTTATGTTTATCAAATATTTTAACTTATTTTTAGCCACATTAAAATTAATCTACAATGAAAAACCCTTTACTTTTTTGCACACTCCTTTTGTGCAGTGCGTCCCTCATGGCGCAGGTTTCTTTTACCAATCAAAATAGCGCTATTGGTTCGTACCCCGATTATTCTGAAGTAGGAGTGGATATGAATGGTGACTATCTCGATGATTACGTTCGAGTTAGTGATAATGGAATTGGAATTGATTACCAACAACCGGATGGTAGTTTCATTTCTACATTCATTACCATGCCAATTGCCAACGTTCCAAACTGGAGTATTGCTGCAGCCGACATCGACAAGAACGGTTATAATGACCTTGTTTTAGGAAATGGACAGCGAGTTTCCTTTCTATTTGCGAATTCTGATGGAACCGGGTATATAGAAGACCTTCATCCGGAATTTATTTTTTCACAACGTTCTACATTTGCCGATATAGATAATGACGGAGATATCGATGCATTCGTGTGCCATGATATTGACGAAAGCCATCCCTATAGAAATGACGGAGGCCAAACAATGACCTTGGATCAAGACTTTTTTCTAACCTTGGACCGACCCGGAAACTACGCCGCTATCTGGGTGGATTATGACAACGATGGCGATCAAGATATGTATCTTACAAAATGTCGTGGGGGCGCCGCACCGGGTGATCCAAATAGAGATAACGCCATGTATACTAACAATGGTGACGGCACGTTTACCGAAAATGGTCAAGACATTAATATGCGTGATAATGCACAGTCTTGGGCTACGGTCTTTGAGGATTTCGACAATGATGGCGACTTCGATGCCTTTATAGTAAATCATGACTTCCAAAACCGTTTTATGCTCAACGATGGTACCGGAGTGTTTACAGACATTATTGCTACAACTAATATCAACGCAAATGATTTAGGTGCTTGGGAGAACCAAGCGGGAGATTTTAACAACGACGGATTCGTTGATATTTTTTCTGAATTATCAAGAGAACTGTATTTGAATAATGGAAATTTAACCTTTACGGGGGTAGATCTTCCATTCGATGAGGGTGCCATTGGTGACTTTAACAACGACGGATTCTTAGATGTTGCCAATGATGGTGACCTATGGATTAACAATGGAAATTCAAATAACTGGATCAAAGTAGGCCTGGAAGGTGTTGAAAGCAACTTGAATGGAATCGGTGCCCGTATCGAGATCTATGGAGATTGGGGTATGCAAATTCGTGAGATCCGTTCGGGACAAGGGTTTAGTCACATGAACTCTTTAGTGGGTCACTTCGGAATAGGAACCAGCACGACCATCGACCAGATCGTAATTCATTGGCCTTCCGGAAATGTAGATGCTATCGACAATCCTGCCATCAACGAAACCTTGATCGTTGTGGAAGGAAGCAATCCGTTAGCGGTGACAGATTTTGAGATCGAAGGAATACGTATTTTCCCGAATCCAACCAGCGATGTGCTTAATTTTTCCCTGAAGGGATTGGAAAATACGCCTGTACGTATTGTCGATATCAACGGTAAAGTGGTGAACCAAACCACCATTAGCACTGGAAACAATATTAATGTCGCTGCGCTTAAAACGGGTGTATATTTTGCCCAGTTTGAAGTTGAAAAACAAGCGGTAAGCTACAAGTTCATTAAAAGATAGAAACACTTCTCTCTCTTAAAATATAAAAAAGGCACTCTCGAGTGCCTTTTTTCGTTAAGGATATTCTGCCACGCTTATAGTATCCAACTTCATTTTAAATTTTAGCCATGTTTCCAAGCGCTTCATTTGTTCCCGCCGTGATCTACTTGATACCCCGGTCTTCCATTTAACATTAATAACAGGTAATGTGTCAATCTTTTCAAAATTGGTTGTAATCTTATTTGAATAACTGAAGGTCTCGATATCTTGATAATTTATCTTTACTTCTTCGCTCAACTCTTGAAATGGCACGTTCTTAATCTTCAAATTAGCGATCTCATTCTCTAAGAACGAAATGCGATCGTCCTTATCCCGAATCACCTGCTCGTTCTTTACGTAAAGGTCTTCAAGAATGCCTGCCTTCACCTCTCCTGAAAGCTTTTCGGCAAAAGCCCCGCTTTGGTCTGTCCCTTGAAAGATTCGAAGATTTACATCGCTTAATTGTTCGGTATCGTTTAACATGGCATTCCACTCGTTGATCTTGGTTTGTGGTACTGGCTGACCAATAAGATAGACGTCGATAGATTGAGTTTCGTAATCTTGTGTGGATTTCACGATCTCTGCTCCGTCATACCTAATCGTTTCCTTTACAAATTCCTTTGCCCGATTCTCATACACTTGAACTTTTAAGAGGTTCAAGAACAAAATGATGCTAGGCACCATCACTACCAAGGCAATAAGGGAGGCCACCTGTGCAATTCGCTTTCTGCGCTTCGAATTTGCATAACGAACCAAAGGAAAGCGCAGCAATTTCGAGACTATAAAGGTGGAGAGTGCTATAAATGTAGCATTGATCGAAAAAAGATAAAGAGCGCCGCCGGCATACTGTACATTCCCAATCGCTAACCCGTAACCCACCGTACATAAGGGCGGCATAAGCGCTGTGGCGATAGCTACCCCAAAGATCACACTGGCTATAGTTCCACTTTTGGTCTTCGCAACAATTAATGCCAAACCGCCAAAGATAGCAACCAATACATCTAAGATAGTGGGATAGGTACGCGCCAGTAATTCGGGGGTTTCTTCAGTGAGGGGTGACAGCTTAAAATATAGAAAGGCTGTTAAAACACTAAGAAACACCATTACGCCAAGATTGATAAGCGAACGCTTTAAGGTCTCAACATCATTAATTGCAACGGAAAGCCCCACACCCACAATGGGACCCATCAATGGCGAGATCAACATGGCACCAATCACAACAGCTGCGCTACTCACATTGAGCCCGATGGAAGCCACGAAGATCGAGAATATAAGGATCCAGGCCGTATGTCCTTTAAAAGAAATATCTTTCTTTACTGCCTCGATGGTCGCATCCCGATCTGAATCTCCTCGAATGTCCAGTAACTCCCGTAGAAACTTCTTGATACCTTCCCAAGTAGTCAGCTTCACAGAATCAAACTGTTCATCATTGGGCGTTACCTGTACGTCCTTTTTATTTTCTGAAGTACTCATAGACTACGTGTATTTTTCACCAAATTTTTTTCCTACCTCTTGAAGCAAGCTTTTTATATCTTGTTCCTTTTTCTTCGGAAAGATAAGCAACACTTCGTCCTTATCCACAATAATATAATCACTAATACCATCTACAACCACCAATTTTTCTGAAGCAGTGTAGATCATATTTCCTTCCGCATCCTTAAGATGTGGGATGGCGCGAACTATGGCATTCTCCTTAGGCTCGTTGGTCATTTTATCGTATAAGGCACCCCAGGTACCCAGATCGTTCCAGTCGAAAGCAGCTTTCTTTACAAAAACATTATTTGCATGTTCCATGATACCGTAATCGATCGAAATATTCTCGGCCTTAGCATATTGCGCTGTAATAAAATCCGACTCGGCTTCGGTGTTGAGCACAGGGACACCTTCAGCAAAAAGTGCATACATTTTCGCCATATGCTGTTCAAAAGCGTTGAGAATGCTTTTAACACTCCACAAGAAGATTCCGGCATTCCATAAAAAATTTCCTTCCGTAATAAATTGTTTCGCCGTTTCGTAGTCTGGTTTTTCACGAAATTGCTTCACTTCTTTAATAGGACTTGCTCCTTTTTCAACACTTTCAATATAGCCGTATCCGGTATTGGGAAAGGTAGGCTGTATCCCTAAGGTAAGCAGCATATCCTGCCTTTGGCAGGCATCAAAACCCATTTGAACATCTTCAATAAAGGCCGCTTCGTCTTCGATCCGATGGTCACTGGGCGCAACTAACATAAGCGCATTGGGATTCTCCTTCCGGATCTTTAATGCGGAAAGTAAAATACAAGGAGCCGTATTCCGCATAGCGGGCTCAAGAACTACCTGCGTGGCATCAATCTGGGGTAGTTGTTCTAGTGTGAGATCTAAGTATCGTTCGTTTGTAAGCACGTAGATATTTTGAGACGGAATAAGGCGGTTGAGTCGGGAAAAGGTCTTTTGCAGCAGACTCTGACCCGTTCCTAACATATCGTGAAATTGTTTTGGAAACGCCGTAGTGCTCACCGGCCAGAACCTTGAGCCTATACCACCGGCCATGATCACCGCATAATAATTTGTATTCATTCTCTTAGTGTATAAATTCAACTTCGGCATTGGGGTTAAACAAATATATACGCCCCGTAGCCACTTCCAAACATTCGTATCGTTTCACTCTTTTATTACCGCGTTTAAACACCTTCCCATTGTGTAATCTAAAAAGTCCGTTTGGGGGTATTTCAAAGATATAGTTTTTATCGTTGGCAGGATCGTATTGTTTCAAGGCCAATGCCAGTGTAGCATCTGTATCACTGGTCGCTTTTGGATTCTTAAAATGAAGCGCTAATAAGGGCAATAACTGTGGTGGGAAAATTTCGGGTCTTAAAAACGGCAACATGAGTTGTTGGAAGGTAAATTTCCATTCTTTCCCATGAGGCTTAATAGTGCGTCCATACTTTTGAAAAGCCACTAAATGCGCGATCTCATGGATAAGTGTAATCAAGAAGCGATACCTATTGAGATTTGCGTTCACTGTGATCTGATGGTGACCGTTGGGCATCCTTCTATAATCCCCATGTCGTGTGACCCGTTCGTTCACGATCTTTAGATGTACATTGTTAACTTTTATCAATTCGAATACGGGTTGTACGGCAACTTCCGGTAGGTATGTGCTAAGAACTTTCGTCATTCATTAGGGCGTTGAACTAGAAACTTGAAGAATTTTGCCGTTGTAGAACTTCTGACCATTCTTTGCAAATTCTGTAATATACCGGGCCATTTCCAATGCGGAGACCGGTGGCTCGTATCCGGGAAACGCTTCTTCCAACATTTCGGTCTTTACAGCACCAAGGGCAAGTACATTAAAGGAAGGGCCCGTCTCTTTATATTCTTCTGCTAATATTTCGGTAAGTGTACAAAGTGCTCCTTTACTACTGCTATACGCACTAAGTCCCGGGAACTTAACACTCCCTTGCACCCCACCCATACTGCTAATATTCACGACATGGCCGTCATGTTTCATAAAGGGAAGTATGTTTTGGATCAATGCAGCAACACCAAAAACGTTCACTTCGTAAGATCTTTGAAACGAAGCCATGCTTATTTCGGCAAAAGGAGTAGTAACCAAATATCCGGCATTATTGATGAGTATATCGACATGTCCCCAGTTATCTTTTACATAGGTTGTGACCTGTTGAAGGTCGTCACTGTTTGTAATATCAAATGGAATAGCTTTACAGGATTTCAAATTTAAACCGGAGACCGGTGATTCATTTCGGGAAAGTGCCAAAACGTTATGCCCGTCTTTGGCAAACAATGGAACCATTTCGAAACCAATTCCTCGGCTCGTTCCTGTAATAATGATGTTCTTCTTCATATCCTAAATATACACAAATCCCGCTATCTTCATGATACCTGAAAATAGCGGGATAGCGTTCATGGCAACATAGCTTTATACAAACATGGTTACCGGATTCTCTATATATTGTCGTAAGGTTTGTAAGAATTGGGCACCTGTTGCACCATCTACCGTACGATGGTCACAGGCTAAAGTGACCGTCATCGTATTTCCAATTGCGATGGCTCCATTCTTCACTACAGGTTTCTCAACAATAGCCCCAACCGATAAAATTGCGGAATTGGGAGCGTTGATGATGGAAGTAAATTCTTTAATTCCAAACATTCCTAAATTTGATACGGTAAAAGTACTTCCTTCCATCTCCTGCGGAGTGATCTTCTTACTTCTTGCCTTACCGGCCAATTCTTTTACATTGGCACCTATTTGCGAAAAGGTCATCTGGTCTGCGAACTTCAAGACGGGTACCAATAAGCCTTCGTCAACAGCAACGGCGACGCCAATATGAATATGCTTTGCAATTCGGGTAGCATCTCCCGTCCATTGACTGTTAACTTGCGGATGTTTGCGAAGTGCCATAGCACATGCCTTTACCACCATGTCGTTAAAGGATATCTTGACCTCCGGATTGGCATTGATCGCCGTACGTGCGGCAATGGCATGATCCATATCCAATTCTATAGTTAAGTAGTAATGCGGTGCTGTAAATTTCGATTCCCCCAAACGTTTTGCAATGGTCTTTCGCATTTGCGAATTCTTGACCTCCTCAAAACGTTCTTCTCCTGCAGGCGTGTATGCTTCGACGCCTCCGGAAGCAGGCTGATAATTCTCGATATCGCTCTTTATAATGCGTCCGTTTTCCCCGCTGCCTCGTACCCTACTCAAATTAATTCCCTTTTCCTCTGCCATCTTTTTAGCCAAGGGTGAAGCGAATATACGACCTCCGTCTTGGCTGGATGCCGCTTGGGTTTGTGATGGTTTTGAAGCGGATTTTTCGGTTGTTTCTGAAGTCTTTTTTGCTTCGGAAGTAGATGGTTGCTCTTTCTCTTCTTTTTCTGAAGGTTTCGAAGTAGGTTTCTTAGAAGATCCCGTCTTATAATTCTTTAGTATATCTGAAACATCGGTGCCTTTTGGCCCAATCACAGCAAGCAAGGCATCTACCTTTGCCGTTTCTCCTTCAGCAATACCAATCTTCAATAAGGTTCCGGCATAGAAAGATTCAAATTCCATAGTGGCCTTATCGGTTTCAATTTCGGCCAAAATATCCCCTTCTTCTACAGCATCGCCCTCTTTCTTCAACCAACTTGCCACCGTTCCTTCTTCCATCGTGTCACTTAATCGCGGCATGGTGATGATCTCAACACCTTCAGGAAAATCCTTCGAGCCATCTTCGGAGGTTTCTGAAGTCGCCTCCTCCTTTTCAGAAGTGGTTTTAGATTCAGCCTTGGCTTCTTGGTCGGCTTCAGCTTTAGAAGATTCTTTTGTTGCTTCCGAGGCACTACTACCATCGATGAGGCTAGAAATATCCTCATCCTTATCTCCTATGATCGCAAGAAGGCTGTCAACCTTTGCGGTCTCACCTTCAGCAATCCCAATATGCAACAATGTTCCTTCGTAGAAAGATTCGAATTCCATGGTCGCCTTATCTGTCTCAATTTCAGCTAAAATATCTCCTTCAGCAACCGTATCTCCAACTTTTTTCAGCCATGTGGCTACGGTGCCCTCTTCCATGGTGTCGCTTAATCGCGGCATGTTAATTACTTCGGCCATAGCTTATAATTTGTGAGGTAAAAATGGATAATCTTCCTGTTCGTATACGGTATCGTACATCACATTCTTTTCAGGATATGGTGAATTTTCGGCAAATTCTTCACATTCGGTTACCAAATCCTTTACGCGTTTATCGATCTTTTTGATATCGGCTTCGGTGGCCCATTTCTTTTCATAGATCTTGTTCAACACATACGAGATAGGATCTTCTTCTTGCTTTTTTGCAACTTCTTCCTTGGTGCGATAGTGCTGCGCATCACTCATGGAGTGACCACGGTATCTGTACGTACGGATTTCTAAAAAGGTAGGTCCGTCACCGCGTCGTGCCCGCTCAATCGCTTCGTCCATTTCTTTGGCAACCACTTCGGGTTTCATTCCGTCTACGGGTTTGCAAGGCATTTCATACCCGAGACCTAATTTCCAAATATCGGTGTGATTTGCGGTACGTGCCACAGATGTTCCCATGGCGTAGCCATTGTTCTCCACACAAAAGACTACCGGCAATTTCCACAACATGGCTAAATTGAAAGTTTCATGTAAAGCCCCTTGTCTTGTGGCGCCGTCCCCCATGAACGTGAGGGTTACCGCATCACGCTCGAAATATTTATCGGCAAAAGCGATCCCGGCCCCTAATGGGATCTGTCCGCCCACAATACCGTGGCCGCCGTAAAACCGGTGCTCTTTTGAAAAGATATGCATAGACCCCCCCAACCCTTGAGAAGTACCGGTGGCTTTGCCGTAGAGTTCAGCCATCACGCGTTTGGGATCAACGCCCATGCCAATAGGCTGCACGTGGTTTCTATACGCGGTGATCATTTTATCCTTGGTAAGATCCATGGCGTGTAAGGATCCGGCCAATACAGCCTCTTGACCATTGTAAAGATGTAAAAAGCCTCTTACTTTTTGGTTGATATAGACTTGCGCTAGTTTGTCTTCGAACTTACGCCAAAAGAGCATGTGTTCGTACCAGTCGAGATACGTTTGCTTTGTAATTTTTTTCATGAACCAGTTGTCATCATTCCATTGCGGAATGTATTGCACG
This sequence comes from Altibacter sp., assembly GCA_002696485.1. GTDB lineage: Bacteria > Bacteroidota > Bacteroidia > Flavobacteriales > Flavobacteriaceae > Altibacter. The sequence continues at coordinate 16,397 of NZTP01000008.1, forward strand.
AATAACAAAAATACTATATTCTGAAGGACTACAAAACAGCTAACTCTTAATTTTACTCGAATAATTAAAGATAGGAACTGTCAAATACAAGAGGTAATAGTTCTTTAACAGAAGCTGCCTTTACCACAGGCCCCGTTTCTCCCATAAAATAGATCGCCAAAGGCTTTTTCTGATTCACTTCATACTCTGCCAAGGCCTGCCTGCAGGCACCGCAGGGAGGTGTAGGTGTATTCACGGTGTGATTGAGGGATCGAACCGTTAAGGCCATATGTTTAATGGTTTTCTTTGGATAGTTAGCTCCGGCATGAAATACCGCCACACGCTCTGCACAAAGACCGGAGGGAAACGCAGCATTCTCTTGGTTGCTTCCCATAACTATTTCGCCCGTTTCCAATTGCAATGCCGCCCCCACCATAAAACGCGAATAAGGCGCATAAGCCTTTTCACGAGCTTGCTGCGCCTTATTCATAAGATCTTGTATGTCTTTTGGAAGTTCTAAGAGAGAATCAAAAACCTCCAAATGAGTTTCAATCTTTATTTTTTTCATTTCTAGTATTCGTCATACTCATCCCCAAAATTGAAGGTAAGTCCGAAACGGAGTGTTCCTTCCAATGGGCTCACCACATTGGATGTAGAGAAGAGGTACGACAGATCGATATTAATTGCTGTATATTTAAAACCGGCCCCCAGAGACAAGAACTTCCTGGATCCTTTTACATCACTTTCATTGAAGTATCCGGTACGAAAAGCAAATACATCATTGTACCAGTATTCTGCACCTAAAGCCCAAGTGAATTCTTTCAACTCTTCACTAAAGCCATCCGGAGCATCGTTGAAAGATTTAAAAACTCCTTCAAAGAAACCAATTTGTTCGTATTCTTGGTCGTCTTCGGCATCGATATCGCCATCACCATCAAAATCCTGCGGCGTAGGGACCAATAGTTTATTTAATTCAAGAGACACCCCGACCTTATTGTATTCATCTAAAATGAAGTCGAAACCACCTCCTAAAGCAAGGTTGGTTGGAAGGTTGTTCTCTTGTCCTGTTTCATCGTATTTCAGTTTTGGACCCAGGTTCGAGATGTTAAAACCGGCTCTCCATCTTCCGTCAAAATCATTATAGGCAATTTCCTCACTCTGGTAATATCCTGCAACATCTACCGCAAAAGTACTTGCTGCACTAGCATCACCAGAAGTTTGGGAAGGAAATCTCAAATTAGAATTTATATAGCGTCCGGCAACGGCCATAGAGAAACGCTCGCTTAATCGAAGTGAATAAGACACATCAAAAAGAAACTCGTTAGGATTCACGATCAATGGCTCTTGGTCTGC
>NZTP01000009.1 GCA_002696485.1 Altibacter sp.
ACGGTATGGCTTCAGTAGCAAAAAATGCTCCCGGTGCAGATGTAAAAATAGTAGAGTAAACTGAGTATACTGCTCATAATTAAAAAATTGCTGCCAAGGTGTCCCATTTTGGGATATTTCACTCGAGTTGCTTTATTATTTTGCCGGTTATTGTCTGGAATACTTTTCAGAATAGCGCTTCCAAAGTTCGGTTTGATGTGTTTCTAAGGAGATCTGTCTTCCGTCGATAAATGCATGGGTAAGTTTATTGGTTCTCATATCCAGTGCATCTCCTTCAGAAATAAAGAAGGTAGCACTTTTTCCGGGTGCCAACATTCCGTAGGTATCATCTATTCCTAATATCTTGGCTGTGTTGGACGTGATCAACTGCAGTGCGATTTCTTTATCCATGCCTTGCCCTACCAATTGTCCGGCATAAAACGGAAGGTTTCGGGTTTGAAAGTTCGCTGCATCCGAATTCTGTATCGCTACCAATAAACCGCCATCGACCAGCAACTTGGGTAATTTGTATGGAAAATCGTAATCATCATCTTCCATGAAAGGCAGGGAATGTGTATGACGCACCAAAACAGCTACATCGTTTTGTTTTAAAAACGGAATGATCTTATGTGCCTGATAGCCACCCACGATCACAACATGCTGTATACCGCTCTCCTTAGCAGTAGAGACAGCGTCGATCATTTCTTTTTCTCCATTGGCATAGACATATAGCTTCTGAGTTCCGTTAAAGAGTCCTTGCATATTCTTAAATCCTTCATTTTCATAGGAAGCATCACTGTTTCCATAAGCTTTTGCATTCGCAATGAACCCTTTTAACGTGTTGATATCTTCCAAATACTCTTTATTTGGACTCCAACCGCGGTCCTCGCCCATCCACCAACGTCCGCGCCGGAAACTGCTGGGCCAATTGAGGTGTACGCCATCGTCTACCTTTATAGCCGCATCTTCCCAATTCCAAGCATCAAACTGCACAATCGAAGAGGTTCCCGAGATCATGCCGCCCTGTGGCGCAATCTGGCCAAGCAATACGCCATTTGGGCGCATGCTTTCCACCACTTTGCTTTCGGCATTATATGCTATAATACTTCGAATGTTAGGGATGTAATCTCCCAACTCATCTTGATCGTTCGTGGCGCGTACTGCATCAACTTCAACCAAACCCAACGATTTTGCCGGAGCGATGAAACCGGGATAAAGGTGCTTTCCCTGAGCGTTAATGATGGTTCCTTTTGGCGGACTGCTAGGTCCGCCAACCATCGTGATCTTACCGTCTTCAAAAGTGATCACGCTGTTCTCCAGAACAGTTCCATTCCCGAGATGCGCAGTGGCTCCGGTTATTGTGATCGTTTCGGTTTGAGCAGGAGCAGGGGTTTGTTGAGCTGATGCGTTCAACCCTATACTCAATGCCATTAGCATGCCTAATTTCTGTAATGTTTTCATTTTCGTTTAGTTTAGGGTTTCACATTCAAATTGGATATTTTCTTTTCGTTGGGGCGGACGGGTCTTTCCCCCACCTTCCTTTTCGGTGAGCATCATTTTAATCAATTTGTTTCGTTCTTTAGCGATCGCTTCACGTTTGGCCTTATCTTGGGCCATATCGAAATATACTGTACCTTCTATGATTGTTTTTTCGGCTTTGGCATATACCGATAACGGGTGATCTGTCCATAGTACAAGATCGGCGTCCTTACCTTCCTTTATACTTCCAACACGATCGTCCAGATGTAATAATTTAGCAGGGTTGAGCGTGACCATCTTCCACGCTTCTTCTTCGCTCATTCCACCGTACTTCACAGTCTTTGCTGCTTCTTGATTCAATCTTCGGGACATCTCGGCATCATCGCTGTTGATGGCTACGGTAACCCCTTGGTTACTCATAATAGCAGCGTTGTAGGGGATCGCATCATTCACTTCAAACTTATAGGCCCACCAATCACTAAAGGTTGAGCCACCCACACCGTGCTCCCTCATTTTGTCGGCTACCTTATATCCTTCTAAAATGTGCGTAAAGGTATTCACCCGAAATCCAAATCGTTCGGCAACCTTCATGAGCATATTGATCTCACTTTGAACGTAGGAATGTGAACTAATAAACCGTTCTCCGTTTAAGATCTCTGCAATGACCTCCATTTCTTCGTCATAGCGATAGGGTTGCCCGCTCTTCTTTTTGGCATCGTATTCTTTTGCGCGATTAAAGTAGTTTACAAATAATTGTTCCACCCCCATACGCGTTTGTGGAAAACGTTCAAAACTTTGCCAATTGGATTGCTTTACATTCTCCCCTAAAGCGAATTTTATAAATTTCGGACTGTTGTCATAGATAAGTTCATCGGCATTCTCGCCCCATTTTAGTTTGATTATGGCAGAGCGACCGCCTATGGGGTTCGCCGAACCATGAAGTATCTGAATGGAAGTCACACCCCCGGCAAGGTTGCGATAGATATCGATATCTTCGGGATCTACAACATCTTCAATGGTCACTTCGGCCGAAGAATTATGTCCTCCTTCATTGATCGCCAGTGCGGCGATATGTGAATGCTCATCGATCACACCGGCTGTTAGGTGTTTTCCTGTAGCATCAATGACGGTGGCGCCTCCCGCCGAAAGGTTCTTTCCAACCTTTACGATTTTTCCGTTCTTTACCAGCACATCTGTGTTGTCCAAGACACCTTCGGCTTCACCTGTCCACACGGTAGCATTCTTGAACAACATATCCTGTTGGCGGGGTTTGGTCTCAAAACCGTAACCAACGTTTGGATAGGTCACCGGAACGATCTCCGGAGCGTTATCTTTGTTTTTCTCTTTCTTTTCTTTGTCGTTTGCTTCGGAAGCATCGCCGGTTCTAACAGCGGTAAAATTAGTTTCATTCCCGTTGGGAAGTATTAGCTTACCCGTAAAAGGGGCTCTTTCCGAAGTGATCAAAGAAGACGTCATATAGCTCTCTTTGGTGGCCTCATCGGTGAAAGAAAGAGTGACCCAATTGCCGGAATAGTCCAATTTTGAAGGGTACGTTGTTTCACCCAATTTTACTTCCGATTTTGGTTTAGATGCTTCTCCCGAGATGGTCAACGTAAAGTTCTTTCCGTTGGCAGCCAAACTATAGCTACCACGAATGTCCTTTTGGTCCATATCGTTGATCACATTTTTCTGCCCTTGCACCCAATTCTCGTAAAGTGTGGTTTCTTTTTCGAAGATTGGTCCTGAGGTTATCAGAAAATTGGCATAGCGTCCGGGCTGTAAGGATCCTATTTTATCACTTTGCCCTAAGAGGGACGCCGGAATAATGGTAAGTGCCTCCAGTGCCTTGGTCTTGTTAAGTCCGTAGTCGAATGCCTTGTTCAGTTTTTCACTAAATTCTGAAGGCTTTTTAAGCTCGTGCGTGGTAAGTGCGTAGACAATACCATTGTCTGAAAGTACTTTCGGATTCATGGGCTCCTGATTCCAAGCACGCATGTCTTCCAAAGAAATATAATTGGCCAAATAGGGGTTGCTAACATCAAAGGCATCGGGGAAATTCACCGGAATTATATATTTTGAGTTGGTTGCTTTAATGTCCTCTATGAGCTCGTACTCGTCCCCGCCCCCGACGATCACATAATTGATATTGAAGAGATCACCAATTTTATCGGCACGTAGGTTATTGTACTTACTACCTGCTTCAAAGAAAGAAACTAGGTTCTTGTTTTCGATCAGTGCCTCCAAAGAGCGGTCCTTGGTAGGCGCATTTCCCTTTGAATACCAATCGGCGTCGTGATACATTTGTCGTAATAATGCCATGGAGCCCATAAGAGATCCGGGATACGATTGTCTGCTGGTAACACTTTTTTCGAATGAAAAGAAATTTCCTGAAGCATCTTCAATGATGCGGTTGGCATCACCTTGAGTATCATTAAGAGCAACGAGAACACCCGTTCCTCGAGCAATGCCGTCCATAATATGTGTATTAACCACACCAAAACCTGCCTTCCGAAATTCATCAGCTTCCTTACTATCATACTTAAATTTTGAGATCGCAGCGTTTTCGGGCATCACGTGGTCGTTCCAATAATAACCTTCCCTGCTTGCTTCATACTGCGGGGAACGGCCGTTTCCTTCGGCTCTTTTTGGTTTTTCTATTCCGAAGCCGGTATACGGATCAATAAACGAAGGATAGACATACTTCCCGTCAAGATCCACAATAACCGAATTTTTTGGGATGTTCACCGATTTTCCAACAGCGATCACTTTTCCGTTCTGAATTAATAAGGTCCCGTTCTTGATCACTTCGGCAGGAGTAACAAATACGGTAGCATTTGTAAATGCCGTATAATTGTTGTTCTTTTCCTTAAGACCGTCGTTTTCAGGAAAATAGACCTGTGCTGTAAGCAGCGATGTAAAAAAGAATGCGAGGAGAATACTAGAGCTTTTTTTCATTTGAAGGATTTAATTTTAAGAAGTTTTAAATATAGGAAGCTCAACTAAGTTTACGGCATAGCTGAGACCGGTTTTAACAACTTCTTAAGAATTTTAACATTATAAAGGTTTGTCTTCGAAATAATTCACGACCAAGGCGACCATATAGCTATAACTCATGATACCCTGCGATTGATTGTTGGCTTTTAAAAATTGATCCCAAAAGGTTTTTGAAAAGGTTTCAAACGGATTTTGATAGCTTGCCCAGAACTCTCTCATCTCTTTATAGCTTTCTAAAATCCCCGGATTTACAGTAAGTAAAATGGCGTCGTAAGTTTCAATATCTCTTCTGGCGATCTCATTTATACAGTACCTCAGTGCAAAGATATATCCGGCGTATTGAATATAGGGATCCTCATTGTGCAGTGTTGCTAATGTCGCAATAAAATTTGCTTCATTTTCTCGTGCATAACCTATTTGGTGCGCTTCTTCGTGACAACTCACCACAGGAAACTTATAGGTCTTTATAAGGTTATTCACCTGTGCCTCTCCCGAAAAAGGGTTGTAATAACCACTGTAACCCATATATGTTAGCCCCAAACTCCACCCGCTTTTTTTAATACTTTTAGGAGCATACGCGAGGTTTGGAAATTCTTTTTCCAATCGTTTATAGCCATTCACCGATTTTTCGAACATCTCATTTTGGGTATATGGAAGCTCGATCTTAATACTGTCGGCATAGCCTAATTCACGATGCAATTGGTTAGATCTTGCAATAAGGCGCTTTGTAGTATGTATAAGTTCCTCGGTCGTGTAATCACTACTAAGCTCCAAAGTGGTGTGAAGCGGAAGCCGATAATAGTTTAGCCCCCAAACCATAGTAAATACAAAATAGATGATGGATAAGGTCGCCGTTATATCTACAAAGAACCAAACAGGTTCACGCCACAATCTATGATAGTTCTTATAGATCCAGCGCAAGGCCAAGATGATCAATAATAGATAAAATACATCTCCAATTGAAAAAGGGATCCATCCGAAAAGGTATCTGGGAATCTTTGATAAGATAGGATAAATACCTTGACTGTAATACATTTCAACGGCATGAGGGTAATGTCTCAATATTTGCAGACAAATGATTTGCACAGGTAGTAAAAGGGCCAATAATAACTTCGGATTTCGAAATGAAAATTTTCCTCGAGGTATCTTATTCAATGAGTATCTTTTTAGTGATGAAAGTTTCGTGATTCATAAAGGACAAAAAATAGATGCCGGAAGCGAGTGTTGATATGTCGTATACCCGGCCGGTCGTGTGTGTGGAATATGGAACCTGCACAGGGTGTCCAAGCGCATTTGTGATTGTAATTTTTTCTACTTGCTGAAAATTGGACAATTCAAGGGTCAGTGTTTCCGAAGCAGGGTTCGGATACACGCTAAGAGTGTCGGTTAGGAGGTCTGTGATGAATAATTGCTCATTTATGTGATCACACAGTGCCGAAAACACTGCCTCTTCCACCGTATAAAAGGATGATACCGCCCCGGCTTGATATCCGTTCCAACTTCCATTAATAAGGAGCGAAAATGAAACATTATACTCTTCAAGAAAATAGGCATCACTTATCAATCCATACGCTTCACCGGGGTGTCCCAAGAACGAGGAGAAATTACCAAACTCACATATCGCATCGTTTGGAGTGATATTTGCGTGGTGCAATCCGAGTCCCCAACGATTAAAAAGACCTGAATACATATCGCCGTTGGTTCCGTTATAATCCCATTGTAAGGATTTCATTAATATTAATGTATCTTCTGAAATTTGCAAATTAGAAGCACCTCCATTGGTTGCCAAATACCGAAGAAATTTTCCCGTATCGGAAGCTGAAATGCGCAATCCTCCTTGGGGAGCGAAATAAACCCCGTTGGTTCCGGGGACATAACTCCCCAGATTCGGAGGTGGGGGCATGTTCCCTTGATAGTTGTCGTATTGAGGTTGCCATCCACCCTGATTGCGATATAATACGGCCACATCATTAATATCCGGGAGGTCCTGAATATTGAAACTACCCGAAATCCCTAAGGGGACAAGAATCTCATTCTTCATAAAAGTATCGAATCTTACTCCGCTTATTTTCTCTATAAGAGTTCCTAAAACACCATAATTCAAATTGCTGTAAGCAAAAAAGGTCCCCGGCGATTCACTGCGCCACATATTGGAGGAAAAATAGACCCCTCCCGGAATAAGTACCTCAGCAATGCTTGGAATTGGGTCTTGCGAATAGGTAGCCGCCAAAAAAGGGGCATATCCGCTTCCATCCTGCAAACTACTAGTATGCGAAAGAAGCATTCGAAAAGTGATGGGAAGCCCGGGGTGGGAAGGATTTTCAACCATATACCCAAGATATGGCGAAATTGCATCATCCATCTCGAACGCACCTTGGTCGTAAAGTTTTAAAATTCCCAAGGCCGTAAAAGCTTTTGAGACGGAGGCAATACGGTAATGTGTTTGCGGAGTGATTAGCAAGGAGCGGTCAAAATCTCGAAGCCCAAAATGATACTCTGTTTCTTTATTATCAACCGAGAGCCAAACAGACATTCCCATCAGTTCAAAATCTGAAAATACAATGTCGAGTTCCTGAGAGAGGTTTTGCGTAGCAACTTGCACCGAAATACAACATAGAAGAATCCCCGTTAAAAAGTTTTTAGTCATAGGTGAAGATCTTGCAACCAATCTATTTTGTGAATCTTTTATAAAAGTAATAAAAGCTTGTAACTTTGCGTAATATTTTAATAATACTATGAACGAAGCCATAAAAAATTTGGAACCCAAAGCTGTTTGGAAAAATTTTGCCGATTTGAATGCAGTGCCGCGCCCTTCAAAAAAAGAAGAACGAGTGATCGCCTTTATGAAAGAATTCGGTAAACGTGTGAAGCTTGAAACAATAGAAGATGAGGTTGGGAATGTGATCATTCGAAAACCCGCGACACCCGGAATGGAAGACAGAAAAGCGGTAGTGATGCAATCTCACTTAGACATGGTGCATCAAAAGAACAACGATACCCAATTCGATTTTGATACCCAAGGAATCGATATGTATGTAGATGGGGACTGGGTACGTGCAAGAGGGACTACCTTAGGAGCCGATAACGGTCTGGGTGTCGCCACCATCATGGCGATTCTTGAAAGTGAAAGCATCGAACATCCTGCACTGGAAGCATTATTTACGATCGATGAGGAAACCGGAATGACCGGAGCTATGGGATTGAAAGGCGGTTTGTTACAAGGAGATATCCTTTTAAATCTTGATACTGAAGAGGATGATGAAATTGGCGTTGGATGTGCCGGAGGAGTTGATATTACTGCAACCCGGACGTATGATGAAGTAATGAGTCCCTCAACGGCCGAATCATGGACGATTTCGGTAAAGGGATTACAGGGCGGGCATAGCGGGATGGATATTCATAAAGGATTGGGTAATGCAAACAAACTAATGAATCGCTTGCTGTACGCTACACGAGAATATCTTCATATCCACTCCATACATGGAGGGAGTTTGCGAAATGCTATTCCACGAGAGAGCGAAGCCTTGGTGGTAATCGCTTCCGAAAACGAAAAAGATTTCAGATTTGCGTTCAATGCTCAAAAAGAGGCGATACTTTCAGAATACAAACTGTTGGAACCGGGATTGAGCATCACTTTTAAAGCCGCTTCCGCTTCCGCAGAAAAAGTGATGGATGCGACTCATCAAGAGCAACTTCTCAGGGCTGTGTACGCTGCGCATAACGGGGTGTACCGAATGAGCCCCGCAATTGAAGACCTCGTGGAAACCTCAAACAATATTGCAAAGATCACTGTTGCCGCAGGTGCTATCAAAATTGAGTGTTTGACGCGTTCATCTGTCGCCTCTTCAAAGAACGACATGGCAAATGCTTTAAAGGCTACGTTCGAGTTGGCGGGTTGTGACGTGCAATTTTCAGGTTCCTATCCGGGTTGGGCCCCCAACATGGATAGCCCTATCTTACAAGTGATGGACGAGCTGTATACAAAGTTGAATGGTGAGAAAGCACACGTCGCCGCTTGTCATGCCGGATTGGAGTGCGGTATCCTTGGGCAACATTATCCCGATATGGATATGATCTCATTTGGCCCCACCATACGAGGGGCGCATTCACCGGATGAACGTGCGAGTATTTCTTCCACTCAAAAATTTTGGGAATTTGTATTGGCGATCTTAAAGAATATTCCAAAGAAATAACAGCTATCTCTATATGTGATGTGGTGCCTAAACAATGTGAGTCATTTGTACACGTTTATCACAATTCAATAATCTGTTGACTTCAACAAGTACGTTAGTAAGCAGTGTTTCTGCAACTTGCGTAATTTTCAGGATGTCATGGACGATATTTTACAGACCGCAATGTCCCATTACAATACCCAAATATTATGGTTCTCTGTTTGAGGCACTTTAGAAAAGACGTTTTGTTTAATTGTAAGTACTCAATACATTCAAAAAACGGTCATGCATGGCATCGGTATAGTCTAAATGTGTTACAACACGTAGCTTCCCTTGCCCCATATTGCTAATTCTAATGTCCAACTTTGAGAGGTCTTCCATAAATTTTGTTTCAGAAATCCCTTCGGAAAGATAAAATATTACAATATTGGTCTCGGTAGGCTCAACCTTGTGAACATAATTTTGTGCTTCTAATATCGCTGCGATCTGTTTAGCCTTCTTGTGGTCTTCGGCTAGGCGCTCAACATGATGATCGAGAGCATACAACCCGGCTCCCGCCATATAACCTATTTGACGCATCCCTCCGCCCAATACTTTTCGCACACGCATTGCCTTTTGCATGACGGTCTTATTTCCTATCAAAACTGTTCCTAAGGGAGTACCAAGACCTTTGCTGAGACAAATAGAGATGGTATCGAAGATCGCTCCGTATTTTTTTGGGTCCTCCTTTTTAGCCACAATTGCATTCATTAACCGTGCACCATCCAGATGTAAACTCAGACCATTATCTTTTGCAACATGATGAATTTGCAACATCTCGTCAAAATCATAACAGGCTCCCCCTCCCTTGTTTGTGGTGTTTTCCAAACAAACCAAGGATGTTAACGGACTGTGATAGAAGTCGGGAGGATTGATAGCATCTTTTACCTGTTGGGCCGTGATCATTCCGCGATCACCATCAACGAGCTTGCAGGAAACTCCACTGTTAAAAGAAACACCACCGCCCTCATAATTATAGACATGCGCCCACTTGTCGCAGATCAATTGTTCCCCGGGTTGTGTGTGCATTTTAATGGCCGCTTGATTTGCCATACTGCCTGTTGGAAAGAACAAACCTTCGTCCATATTAAACATTGCTGCAAGCCTTGCTTCCAACTTATTAACCGTGGGGTCTTCCTTATAAACGTCATCTCCCGTTTCGGCATTGAGAATAGCTTCCATCATGCCTTTGGTAGGCTTGGTCACCGTATCACTTCGTAGGTCAATGATCATAGATTATAAATTTTGTCTTCGAAATTGGGGGTTCATTTTATCTATGATTGCGTCTAATTTTTTATCTAGTTGAACTACTTTCAATGCGTTGTTATAGTCTGCATTTAAGTTTGGAGCATCTCGATTGGTTTTTAAATAAAGTAGATTGTATTCTTGACTGCTGACACCTTCTGAATCATAAAAGTGAAAGCCTCTATGACAATTGGTCACTTCGGTACGTAAGAGTGGGCCGGTTCGTATAGGGCCCGAATCATATCTTTTTACCTTATTGGTTTGTAAGTCCGTAGTATGCTCCTTGTAATAATTTATGACCTCAGTTGTGTCCAAAGGAAGACTATAGAACCACCCGCAATTATCAAACTTCTTGATCATGGGTTGGCCCTCCTCTTCCCAAAAAACATAACTTTCCAAATAAGTTCCTTGCGAAGTACACCGTGTTCCATCGTCCAAGGTAAACATTTCTACCGTCCCGGTGCAAAACCGTTCATTGATAAAAAATGTAGAGATCCCTCTCGCCTGCAAGCTTTCAGCAAATTTGGATACCTCAGAGCGGACATAGGCCTCATCGCGTTGCGAGTAACTCACAGTTACGGCTAGTAGCGTGATAAAAAGAATAAAATTTTTCATTTTTGATGTTTTTATGGGTGAATGGTAAAACATTGAAAACTCCCAATGGGACTGCCATCCGGTATCTCCGGCACCACCACGGAAGTAAAATTTTCGGGTTTCGTTCTAAAAATAGTAATTTCCCGGCTTAGTTGTTTGCTGAAGGCATCTTCCTTTTTTGAAAGTTCTCTCGCAAGCCTATCAATGGTCTCGTTTACCATCCCTTTTGTCTGCGGAAGGGCATTCTTGTGAAGTGAGAGTTGCATTAACTGTTGCAATGTTCTATATTGAATGGTGTTTTGCACCTCCTTTTGATATTGGGTTTTTCCCGAAGGAGAGAAGGTGGCTTTCACCAATTGGTTCAATACGTCTTCCAAGCCTATAGTCTTAGGATCTAGTGCCTTCTGTTGCACCAGCCTGTTGGCGCGTTCGGGATGTAACAGTAACCCCAATGTCATGTCGCTGGCGGTTGCTGCCGCTCCCAGAGCATCGAATGCAACGCCCATATTGCTTTTAAACGACTCTCTGGTTCTCCAATATCCGTACGCACGGGGTGGAAATAAATTCAGTTTGGCTTCAGGGATGGCCAAGGTTTCGGCATCCAATGTTGTAAGTATTGCACTAAGAGCATTCTGTTGTTCTTCCTTCGGAAGGGTTTTTACAATTGTTTCATCTGTCCCTTTCACCGCATAATCGTATTCCAATCCGCCGATCAATTTTACAGCCGCTTCGGTTTGAAACCTATGGTAAAAATACAATGGTACGAAGACATCTTCTAAGACCGAATAAGGTTCCCCGGCACGAATATTCTCTTCAGAAAAATTAGATATGGCTTTATTCCGAAGCGCTAACACGGCTTCAAGTTCTTCCGAAGCATTCTCTGCGTTATCCCATAGGTGGGCTCTGGCGTGTGCTCCACCCCTCGCCCGGGCATCACTGTCGGTGATATACCGCAACCCTTGATCGAAGGCGGTTTTCAAAATCGACCTCAAATAGGTGGTTTCGTCCATTCCGGCAGGGACATCGCCGTAACTGTAAGCTACCGTGACCTTATCCCAGGCACCAATCCCGGTTGCGTAGGCTTCACTAATATCTACGGTATCATTCTTTAAGCGAAGCATAGGATGCGGATAATCCATAACACTGGCACGCTCGTTGGTACTGGCAGCGAAGTTGTGAGCGAATCCCAAAGTATGTCCTACTTCATGGGCCGATAGCTGCCGAATGCGGGCCAACGCCATGTCCAGCATTTGTTGATGATTGGTGTCACTTGCCGCAAAAGGCTGATTCATTAAGGCCTGCGCGATCATAAAATCCTGACGGATCCGCAAACTACCCAAACTCACATGCCCTTTTATGATCTCTCCCGTACGGGGGTCGGAAATGGTCGATCCATAACTCCAACCGCGGGTGGAGCGATGTACCCATTGTATCACATTGTACCGTACATCCATGGGGTCGGCATCTTCAGGCAGCATCTTCACTTGAAAAGCATTTACGTATCCAATCGCTTCAAAAGCTTCATTCCACCAGCGTGCTCCTTCCAGTAAAGCCGAACGAACGGGCTCCGGGGTTCCTGGATCCAGATAATAGATAATGGGTTCTTTGGCTTCACTCAATGCAGCCTTGGGATCTTTTTTTTCCAAACGATGGCGCATAATGAACCGCTTGGTAATAGGTTCCCAAATAGGGGTGCTGAAATCCATATAGCTCATAGGGTAGGAACCGCTTCGTGGGTCGAACGCCCTTGGCTTGTAATTATTTTTTGGCAGCTCCACGAAACTGTGATGCTGGATCACCGAAATTGAAGTTGGATTAGGAACAACGCTTCTTAAGTGTTGTCCCGAAGGTTCTCCGGTAAAGGTCAACATCGCTTCAAACTCCACATTCTTTGGGAATGCCTTTGTGCGTTCCATCCAAATAGCATTGCGGTCTTTGTCCAGCTTATACGTGCCTTCTTTGTTGTTTTTTAAAGTTTGGGCTACTTGGTGAGCGTCTTGAAGCAGGAATGGCGTAAGATCGATGATAAAGGTCGCCTCTTTAGTTTCCTTGATCTCAAAACCGAAAAGGACCGAACGTGCAAAAGCTTCTGAGATGGAACGTTTTTCAAGTTCATTATCAGTTTCGGCACGAAACTGAAGATTGGGTTGTATAAGTAACAGCTTATTGCCTGCCTTCACGAACTTGACAACCTCACCGCCCCCCAATTGCCCTCGGTCCAGACCAATATCGTTGGAGCCCAAACCGGTGCGCAAGGAGTGAACATATAAGAATTCGGTATCCAGTTGATCAACCTCCAGATAGATGTTTCCTTCTGTTTCAGAATAATGGAAATTAAAAAAACCTTCAAACTTTTGGAGCTTTTCTTTTTTTGCTAAAAATTGCCCCGAAACGCTAGTCATTCCGAAGCAAAAAGCGATACAACAGATCACATATTTCATACAATTTGATTTCTGACAGCAATTCTCTCCTCTTGCTCCTTGAAAAGGTCGCGTTTAGAACTACTAAACAATTAGTTAGCCCTAAAACTATAAAATTCGATTGAAATAGTTTCCGTTTGCCGCGGGTATTCCTATTTTTGTTGAAAACTTAGCTATGATTACATACGATCAGCTTAAAGATCTTAGAGATCGCCTGGATGCGTTAAGGAGGTATCTTTGACGTTGCCGGAAAGCGCATAGAAATCACCAACGACGAAGAAAAGACCTTCGATCCCAACTTTTGGAATAATCCGCAGGAGGCCGAGGCTTTTATGAAAGTCCTTCGGAATAAGAAGAAATGGGTATCCGATTATGAAACGGCTGTCACGCTCACAGATGATGCCGAAGTGATCTTTGAATTCTTTAAAGAAGGAGAAGGTACATCCGAAAATGTGGAAGCACGCTACCAAGAAGCCTTGGAAGCGATCGAAGCGTTGGAGTTCCGCAATATGTTGAGTGAAGAAGGAGACGATCTTAGCGCTGTTTTACAGATTACAGCCGGAGCCGGCGGCACCGAAAGTTGTGATTGGGCCAACATGCTCATGCGGATGTATCTTATGTGGGCAGAGAAGAACGGTTTTAAAGTAAAAGAACTTAATTATCAAGCCGGGGATGTAGCCGGGGTTAAAACGGTTACACTCGAGATCGAGGGCGATTATGCTTTTGGTTGGCTAAAAAGTGAGAACGGTGTACACAGGCTGGTGCGTATTTCTCCTTTCGACAGCAATGCGAAGCGACACACCAGTTTTGCCAGCGTCTATGTATATCCGCTCGCCGATGATTCGATTGAGATCGATATTAATCCTGCCGACATCTCTTGGGATTTTGCCCGAAGCAGCGGTGCCGGGGGTCAAAATGTGAATAAAGTTGAAACTAAGGCCATACTCACCCACCACCCCAGTGGTATTGTGATCCATAACAGCGAAACGCGGTCGCAATTGGAAAATCGTGAAAAGGCCATGCAAATGCTGAAATCTCAGTTATATGAGATCGAACTACGGAAACAACAGGCACAACGAGCAGAGATAGAGGACAGCAAGATGGCGATCGAATGGGGATCCCAGATTCGAAATTATGTGCTACATCCCTACAAACTAGTAAAAGACGTACGTACCGGTCATGAAAGCGGGAATACCGATGCAATCTTGGACGGTTATATCGATGGCTTCCTTAAAGCCTATTTGATGATGACAGGACAGGGAGAGAAAAGTGATGAGTTGTAAAAAACAAAGGGAACTTGATTTAAAAACACCAACGTTCCCTTTGCAAATCATATTCCTTCAGTTGGCATTACCCGACGAAGTTTTATGGGTATATTCTCAGCTATAATTTAGCACCCCAATATGATATTATAAATATACAACAAAATAATTACCCAGTCATCTCTTTATCAAATATTTAACACTCTTATTTAAAAGATCACTATGGTTTCTTTGAATGCGATTGCAAGCGAATGGCTATATTTGAAGTGAATATAAAAGAATTGAAATCCTTGAAGCCCGCCAGTCTCGCACAATTAAAGAAAGAATTAAGATACAAATCGGCAGAAGACCTAAAAGCACTTGTTATTAGGTTGACGAAACACAAGACTGAAAACAAAGAGCTGCTCACCTATTTACTGTTTGATGTGGAGGACGAACAAGGTTTTATTACAAACACCAAACGTGAGCTGGACCGTCTTTTTTCGGAAATACACCCTACTAATTTTTACTATATCAAGAAAAGCCTGCGAAAGATCCTTCGCATCCTTAAACGCTACATTCGGTATTCACAAAACAAAGAGACTGAAGTAGAATTGTTACTCTATTTTTGCGAAAAGATGGCAGCGTTTCGTCCTTCCATTCAAAAGAATAAAGCCATGTTGTATGTGTATGATAAGCAGAAAGAAATGATCGAAAAAAAAATTAAAATGTTACATGAAGATTTGCAATATGATTATACTGAGGAATTAAATAAACTCCCATTTTAAGTACCCAACGAATCCCTTGATAAATAAGAACTCAATAACTCAATAACTCAATAACTCAATAAATTAAAACATTAATAGTCCTCATGCTAACAATATACCACAATCCCCGTTGCAGCAAATCCCGAGAATGCAACACCTACCTTTCAACCTTAGCGGAAAAAGTACAAGTCATCAATTATATGGAAACACCCTTTACCAAAGAGCAGTTAAAGCAAGTGCTTCAAAAATTAGGGATCTCCCCCATAGAACTTGTACGCACCAATGAGGCGATCTGGAAGTCCGAGTACAAAGGAAAGGAACTATCCCATTCGGAAATTATTACAGCCATGCTCAAACATCCACGGTTGATACAGCGTCCTATTGTAGTTAAAGGAGATAAAGCGGTCGTTGCCAGACCATTGGAAACGGTAACTTCAATTTTATAAGGGTACTCAGGTTATTTAACAAAATTTTGGCAATACAGGCTTAAACCCGCCTGTATTTTCGCAGTCGAATGGAGTAAAACCGACTATGAAAAGAATATTTGCCCTGCTACTTTTAGTAGCCACAGCCACTGTTTTTTCACAACGTGCTGAAAACAAAGCCCCTGTCACCATTTCAGGAAAGATTATTGAGGAAGGAACCAATATTCCCTTGGAGTATGCTACGGTTGCATTCATTGACCAAAATAATAGTATTGTTACCGGTGGCATAACAGATATCGATGGAAATTACGCCATAGAAGTGGCACCGGGTGTGTATACCGTCCAATTTGAATTTATCTCCTACAAGACCAAACAACTTCCCAATCAGCGTTTATTCCAAGATACAACCCTCCCTACAATGACTTTGGCTATAGATGCGGCCAGTCTCGATGAAGTTGTAATACAGGCAGAGACCACCGAGGTCCAGGTTCGATTGGATAAAAAGATCTACAACATTGGAAAAGACCTGACTACCAGCGGTGCCACGGTAAGTGATGCTTTAAACAATGTCCCCTCTGTGAACGTAGATGTTGAAGGCGCAATTAGTTTACGGGGTAATGAGAATGTGCGTATCCTAATCAACGGGAAGCCTTCGGCCATTGCAGGCTTTGGTTCCACCGATGCCTTGCGGCAATTGCCGGCTGAATCCATTGAACGGGTGGAGGTGATCACCTCTCCTTCGGCGCGTTATGATGCGGAAGGTACGGCGGGGATAATTAACATTATCCTTCGGAAAGAAAAAACCTTGGGGCTGAATGGTTCTGTACAAACCAATATAGGAATTCCCATAAGCAGCGGTGTCACCGGAAATATTAATCTGCGTACGGATAAATTCAATATTTTTAATACGACCGGTTTCCGCTACAGTGATGCCCCGGGTAATGCGTATTTTGAGAATATTTATTTTTCAGATACGCGTGAAAATCCCTTGGTGATCGAGGATCGTGATTACGACCGTTTACGGAAAGGATTCAATACTAATTTAGGGATCGAATATTTTCTTTCCGATAATTCTTCTATAACGGCAACCGGATTTCTTAGAACCGGAGATAATGAAGATGTTACTACCAATATAACCAACGAATTCAACCGAAGCAATGCCTTAGCAATAAGCAGAACTCGAATTGAAACCGAAACCGAAGAAGATGAAAGTTACCAATTCTCGCTTAATTATGTGAATAATTTCAGTGAGGACGGTCATAAGCTTACTGCCGACTTACAATATGAAAATGATACGGAGACCGAAACCTCTTTTATAGAAGAACGAAACACCTTTCCTAGTACCCAAGAGCTTTCTGCGGAAGACATTACCACTATAGAAGATCAGCAAGAATACTTGGCACAAATAGATTATGTTTTGCCTATTGGTGAGAATGCGCAATTTGAAGCGGGATACCGGGGCAATTTTGAAGAAACTGTTACCGATTATCTACTATTGGAAGAAGTGGGAACAAGCGGAAATTTTATAAGAAACGATAGCTTGTCGAATATCTTCACGTATAACGAGAACGTACACGCGTTGTATTCGCAATATGGCAATAAATTCGGGAAGTTCTCCTTTTTATTGGGCTTGCGAATGGAGAATACACAACTGAAGGGAAAAGTAGATGCCGAAAATGTAGATAACCCGAATAACAGCGATCTGAACATTAATTTTGACAAAAATTATACAGGTCTGTTTCCAACAGTGAACCTTATCTACGAATTGGGAGAAAGTGAGAATATAACCTTAGGGTATAACAGGCGTATCAACAGACCGCGCAGTTGGTTTATTAACCCCTTCCCTTCCCGTTCCAGTGAAGCAAATGTCTTTCAAGGGAATCCGAATTTGGATCCCGCATACGCAAGTGCTTTCGATCTAGGGTATTTAAAGCGTTGGGGTAAGTTCACGCTTACGTCTTCTATCTATTACCAATATGAAACCGATTCGTTTGAACGTATTCAAGAAGATACCGGAGAATTAACGCCTAACGGAATTCCGATCATCCGAACAATCCCTATCAACTTATCTACGAATACGCGATATGGTTTTGAAGCCGGAGCGCTCTACAATCCCTTAAAGTGGCTTCGCCTTAACGGCAGTTTCAATTTCTTTAAGTTTATTACTGAAGGAGCGTTCAACGGCATTGATTACGGTGCTGAAAATACCAGTTGGTTCGCGCGCGGAAGTGCCAAGGTGACACTACCTGGCAAGGTCGATTGGCAGACGAATGCTTTCTATCGCGGACCGAGCAATAACGCTCAAACAGAGACCGAAGGATTGTTATCGGTAGACCTGGCATTAAGTAAGGATATCATCAATGACAATGCAACATTAGGCTTTAATGTAAGTGATCTGTTCAATACAAGGAGGCGACAATCCCTCACAGAAACAGAAACCTTTAGAAGTTACAGCGAATTCCAATGGAGACAACGCCAGTTTACATTCTCATTTACCTATAGATTCAACGAACAGAAAAAGCGTCAGCGGGGTCGTGATGGTAATGGAGGCGATGACGATTTTGATTTTGAGGGTTAGCACTCAGTCGCAAGTTCAATTTACGGCATAAAAAAAAGGAGCTACGATGTAGCTCCTTTTTTTATAAATTATATAGAAGTTATTACGCTTCTCTTTCTTTTCTTTTTGCTTCACGTTTCAGTTTCCAGTTCTCATACAATGCTCCTCCTATCCAGTAAGGAATAAAAGAAATTAAAAAGATCATCAACCAAAACCCAATGGTTAAGATGGTTAAAAATGCTAAAAATCCTAAGTATTGATCAAATTCGAACATAATTAAAACGTGTTTTTCTAAGACGTTTCAAAGATAGTGGGATTTTTTCAGAAAAAACAATAAAAAATTCTGAATTATTCACCGGAAATTAACTGCTGCCCGGTTGAGTAGGTGTACCTATTTCAGTACCTTTGTACTGCTTTTTGAAAACGTACACTATGGACTATAGAATTGAAAAAGATACCATGGGCGAGGTAAAAGTACCTGCCGATAAACTTTGGGGTGCTCAAACCGAACGCTCTCGAAATAATTTTAAAATAGGAAGTCCGGCCTCCATGCCATTAGAGATCATTTATGGTTTCGCTTACCTTAAGAAAGCTGCCGCATTCACCAATTGCGAATTAGGAGTTCTTTCTGAAGAGAAACGGGATCTCATAGCCAAGGTATGTGATGAGATCTTGGCTGGGAAGCACGACGAACAGTTTCCTCTGGTGATCTGGCAAACCGGAAGCGGAACCCAAAGCAATATGAACGTGAATGAGGTGATCGCGAACAGAGCGCACCAGTTAGTCGGAAATAAGATAGGAGAAGGAGACAAAACGCTTCAACCTAATGATGATGTGAATAAATCGCAGTCTTCAAACGATACCTTTCCTACCGGAATGCATATTGCTGCTTACAAGAAGCTTATTGAGACCACCATACCGGGAGTGCAACAACTTCATAAGACATTGGTGCAAAAATCGGAAGACTTTAAAAAAGTAGTAAAAATCGGACGCACCCATTTAATGGATGCGACCCCGTTAACCTTAGGACAAGAGTTTAGTGGCTACGCATCACAACTAGAGCATGGTTTGATCGCGTTACAAAATACACTACCACATCTTGCCCAACTGGCCTTAGGAGGCACGGCGGTGGGTACGGGTATCAATACTCCGGAAGGGTATTCTGAAAATGTGGCCTCTTACATTGCAAAATTTACAGAACTGCCCTTTATCACGGCAAAAAATAAATTCGAAGCACTGGCAGCACATGATGCTATTGTAGAGTCTCACGGAGCCTTGAAGCAATTGGCGGTGGCTCTTAATAAAATCGCCAATGATATTAGAATGCTGGCCAGTGGTCCGCGAAGCGGCATTGGAGAGATCATCATTCCGGCAAATGAACCCGGTTCTTCCATCATGCCCGGAAAGGTAAATCCTACGCAATGCGAGGCACTTACTATGGTATGTGCACAAGTGGTAGGGAACGATATGGCTATTGCCGTAGGTGGCATGCAGGGGCATTATGAATTGAACGTGTTCAAGCCGGTGATGGCTGCTAATTTCCTTCAGTCTGCACAATTGCTGGGTGATGCCTGCGTTTCGTTCGACGTACATTGTGCGCAGGGAATTGAACCTAATTACGAGGTGATCAAGAAACAATTGAATAATTCACTTATGTTGGTCACAGCCCTCAACCCGAAAATCGGCTATTACAAAGCTGCAGAAATAGCCAATACTGCCCATAACAATGGTACTACCTTGAAGGAAGAAGCGGTAAACCTGGGATATCTCACTGCTGAAGAGTTTGACGCCTGGGTCAAACCTGAGGATATGGTTGGAAAGCCTTAAAACCTACTCAATCAAAAAGATCGTACATAGCTGGGAATATATCCCAGCTATTTTTTTTATTAATATATCGATTAAATGCAAATTTATTAGGTGAAATGTATTTTTTATGTATATTCGAATACCCAAATTATTAAAACCTACTTATATGAGGCTACGATTTTTACCCCTCGCGTTGTGTCTTGTATTTGCCATTTTTGTAAGTCCGCTTACACTATTTTCGGCAAACAGCACATCCATGAATCGCTCGGAACTCCTTGCTTTTAAAGCGACTTCAAAAAAATTAATTGAGTTGAAATCACCAGACACACCGGTGGCAACACTCCCTAATGGCAATACCTATGTATCCCCAAAAAGCAGTTTAGCGTATCACAACACGATCAACACGATCAATACGGCAAGCCTTCAATATTCCTTGATTGAAGAAAATTCTTACAAAAATGGAATGGTTGCGACAGGCAGTTTAAATAATAATTTTCAAACTACGACGGCTATGACGCCTCTGGCGGCACAAAAATTGGCCCTTTCTTTTAAGAATGGAATGTATTACGGTTTTGCATGCATGGTAATCCTGTTGAACATTGTATGCTTTTTCCTTTTTGACGAGAAGATATTCCTACATTATTCTCTGGCGCTTACAGGCTTTATAGCAGCATTCTTCTTCAATGATGGATTATTTACCTTCTTCGGACTTGACGTAATTTCGAATACTGCTGCCATGCAGTCTACTTTGCTGTTAATAGCTGTAGGTTTTGGTGCTTCATTTGCTTCAAAATACCTGAGTCTTAGTGAGCATTTTCCCAAATTGCGATGGGTGACCATGGCACTCTTAAGAGTAACTGCCGTAACAACTACGGTGGCATGGATCTCACAAACCACGGTTTTAGCGACGATCACCAATACTGTTCTAATGAGCATTATGGCCACTTATTTTGTGGTTGGAGCACTGCTGTTCAGTAAAAAGAACTATCCCAAATTCTATGTGATCGCTACCTGTATTCCATTATTGTTCGCAATCGATTTCTTTGTGTTAAAAAATCTTGAGAGCGAATTTT
The DNA here is from genome assembly GCA_002696485.1 of Altibacter sp. Lineage (GTDB taxonomy): Bacteria > Bacteroidota > Bacteroidia > Flavobacteriales > Flavobacteriaceae > Altibacter. Next base: position 20,792 of record NZTP01000009.1, read on the forward strand.
TAATGACCGAAGTCTATCATTTGAAAGCTGCCTTGTTCGTTGAAATGCTGGTCCTAACCTACGCTATTGTATATCGTATGCGTGCCATTAAAGAGGAAAACCAATTACGCCAAACAGAACTTCGTATCTTTTTAAAGCGTCAAGAGGTGATGAACCGAAAGAATGCTACAAAACTCATGGAGGATGTTTATTTGGAGAATTTGATCATGCACTACGATCTCGACGGATTGGAGATCAAGCTTCTTCAATACATTTCAGAAGGAAAAGACAATGCAAAAATAGCTCGAAAACTAAATACTACCGAAACTGATATAGAGTTTCTAACCAAGGAACTCTATCACAAATTAGAGATAAGTGAACAGATCCAAGAGGATTATCGAATGGTCGATAACCAACCGGACTATATCTATAACTAGCCCTCCAATATATCCCCAACCTAATACCAACTAATGGCAAAAAGGATAAGCTTTTAAGAGCTTATCCTTTTTTATTATAGAATTTCTTAGATCTAAAATACGCTGCTGTACTAAGTAGCAAGGCGAATATAACAATGTAGTATACAAATGTAGGGGTTGCCGGGGCATCTCCACTCGCATACGAATGTAATCCGCTTAAATAGAAATTCACCCCAAAGTAGGTCATCATAATGGATGCATAAGCAAAGACGGCCATTACATTAAAGAACCATCGCCCTCGCAGTCCGGGAACTAAGCGCATGTGAATTACAAACGCGTAGATCATGATGCTGATTAATGCCCATGTTTCTTTCGGATCCCAACCCCAGTATCGTCCCCAACTTTCGTTGGCCCATTGCCCACCAAGGAAATTTCCTATGGTCAACATTACAAGCCCAACGGTGAGAGACATTTCTGTAATGATCGTCAGTTCTTTGATGTTGAGATCCATACGGAGCACATTCTTTTTTGTAGTGAGCAGCATGAGGAGCAACGAAGTCATTCCCAAGATCATCCCCAAAGTGAAAGGTCCATAGCTGGCTACGATCACCGCTACGTGTATCATTAGCCAATAGCTATCCAGAACAGGTTGTAAGTTTGCAATAGCAGGATCCAACCAATTCAAATGAGCAGCCCAAAGAATAATAGCAGCAACAAATGCAGTTGACGCCACAGTAAGATCACTTTTTCTGCCAAAAGCAAGTCCGAAGAACACGGTTGCCCAACCTACATACACCACAGACTCGTATGCATCACTCCATGGCGCATGACCGCTAATATACCACCTAGCCGCCAATCCGAGTGTCATAAGAATAAATGAAATCCAAATAATTACTTTGAACATTTTTATAATCCCTGTCACTACTTTGGCTTGGGTAAAAATCTGCAAAATGATAAAAAGAAACATCAATGCACCCAATACAGCGTAATATTTATACAGCCGGTTGAACAGATCCACCTTATTATACAGGATCTCTGCTTTTATTTTTTCTTCGGAAGGCATTACCTCGCCCCCGTATTTCTTCTGAAATTGCGTAAGTCCGTCCAATATCTGCTCTGCTTCCGAATAATCTCCGGTAACTCGTGCCTGACGTAGCGTTTGGAAATAGATAGGAAGAATAGTACGTGTCACGGTAGAATCCATGCCTTTGAAATTTGCTTCATTCAGTTCGGGATAAGAGACCCATGTATTATTTTCGTCGTCGGGCAACGGAAAGATCTTCAGAATACTTCCACTTAACGCCTGATTCAGCACATAGAAATTTTCATAGGCTTTCACCAAATCCTTTTCAAACTGATTTGGATTCGCCTTACTGGTGGCTGATTCGAGATAGGGTTGCAGCTTGAAGTTTGCCTCGTCATCAAACAGATCCAGTAACGCAATATTTTGTGTTTCTTCGGGCATGCCCAACACATCCCGAATACTATCGTTCCCACGCTTTAAAGCAATGATGGGGGTTTGAGACCAAAGGGCCGGAAATTCGGTCATAGATAAGAACACTTGATCCGGATTGAGTCCTTCGTAACTGTTCTTACGGCTCACCTTGCGAAGCAATTCGCTTGCAAATGTATTTACCGGTTTCATCCTTCCGTTATCCTGAATGATCAATTGCCCGAATCTTGCTGCGTGTTCCTTAGATACAGCATTGGCATGGATCATGGAATCGATCTGTGTCTTTGTGGCCTTAGTGTGCTTTGGAGTGACTGCGGGCTGCTGTGCATAACCAGCAAGGGTAAAGAACAGCATAGCGATCATGGCCATTTTAGACTTTTTCTTCTTTATCTTATCGAGCATCTTCTTTAAAGTGGCAAAACGTGTATTTCTATCGAAAAGGATGGCCATTAACCCCAAATAAAGCAGAAAATAACCAATATACGTGATCCAAGTGCCCCACCAATCGTGATTGATAGAAAGAATAGTACCTTTTTCATCGGGATCGAAACCGGACTGAAAGAAGCGGTAACCTTTATGATCTAGTACATGGTTCATATAGATCTCATAATCAAAATATTCTGTTTCGGAATCATTGACCGTAACCTTACTTTTAAATGCAGAGTATCCTTTTTCTGTCCCGGGATACTTATCGGCGATAAAATCATTCAGTGTAATGCTAAAAGGCAATTCCCGGGTTTTGCTCCCGTACGTGAGATAGACATCCAGTCCTCCTACTTCTACCTTGGTAGGATTCGGTACGCTCCCCTTCCCTCCTAGTAACTCGGCAGTTTTTGTTTCACCTGCTGCCGTAACTTCTACGATCAAGGCATCCTTATTGGTCTTCTCGGTCTTGGGAACACGCACAATACCATATTCACCCTTGGTAACCGGTTCCGGTATCACAAAGGCCATCCCTGCCAATTGATACAACGAACGGAGCATGAGCGGTTGTGTACTGTCTTGCACCACACGCCCCTGCATTTGGTCTGCCATACGCATAAAACTTCCTTCAAAGGGTGTTTCCAAAGTATAACTTCCATCGGTATGGTACGTAATATTAATGGCACCCTCCGTAGGATTGTTCACAGCAAAGAGTACATTATGGATATTGCTTATACCGCCTACTTTTATCCAATGGTCATGACGGTTTCCGTCTCCGGCTTCCACGATCTTAAGGTATTCTTCCCCATCTTCGGCAGGTACGAGCCCTTCCTTGGCATTCTTAATAAAATCTTTGAAAGAAATGGTAACCGGTATGTTGTTATAATCAGTTGTAAGAGAGAAGTCGTTGTCCAAGCGCTCCGAAAGGTTCAAACGCTTAGGTGGTACCTTGCGGCGTTGCGGGACTCCGTCTATCACATAATCACCATCGATAAAGGTGGTAAGGTAGGTATGTTCTGAAAGCATGGTATTTTCGGTAGCTCCCTCACGAATGCTTATAACCCCTTCGTAACCTATATAACGCGTAACAAATGCACCTATAAGAATCAATATAAAGGCTAAGTGTAATGTGAGTGTAGCCCACTTTTCTTTCCGCAGCAGATTGTACTTAAAAATGTTTCCTGCAAAATTGATCACAAAAATCACCATGATGGCTTCGAACCACCAAGCGTTATAGATCAATTCTCGGGTGTACGGAGTTGGAGAGGTCTCTTCGAAGCGATCCAACCAGGTACCCAGTGCCATAGCGGCCGCAAAAACAAGAAATAAAACAGCAGTTAAACGTGTGGAAAAGAGGACGGCAGCTATTTTCTTTTGCATGAGGCGAATTTTGGTGCAAATTTATGAAATTGCAAGCATTTTAACCCCTTAATTTGTATACGAAATAAACGATTTAACGTTCTCATTTTTTCCGGGCCTCGAACATGCGCAAATGTATGAATGTCGCCATATTTCGAGCCCTGTTTTTAGCAATTTGAGCTGTTTCTCCTTCATACAAATCGTTTATGGTTTGATGCCATAGGTTGATCCAAGTCCCGAAATGAACTTCGTTTATGCTTCCATGAAAGGCCGCATCGACTTTAATATGAGCGGTGATAGGGTTCCCTTTGTAGGATTTTTTAAAGAATAAATTAGTTTCCCAGAAATCCGTTAGCAGTTCGAAGTGCGATTCCCAATGCGAGATTGTATCATTGAAAATAGGACCCAGCAAGGCATCCCCTTGCACACGACCGTAAAAGGTGCGTACCAGAAGTGCAATGTCTTCGCGCGTAGTGATATCCTTTTTCATGGTGTTACAAAGTTATTGTATAATTTGAAAACAGACTCATTAAAAAGTTTTTACTTTGTGGTATGATCACAGTGACTTTTTTAGGTTTCGGGAATGTCAATCGTCATTTATGTAGCGCTTTACATGAAATAGATCAAGTATCTATAAAACAGATATATAACAGGAGTGATATTCAGTTGCCTTCGGAATTAAAAGACATCCCCTTCACCCGGCAGTTATCGCTATTAGAACCCGCAGACGTTTACATAATTGGCATTCCCGATGATGCCATTGCTTCATTCTCTGAAGCCCTCCCGGTTCGAGATCAATTGGTCGTCCACACTTCGGGCGGTGTGCCTATGGATTCACTTTCAGAAAAAAACAGGAAAGGCGTCTTTTACCCGCTTCAAACCTTTTCAAAACATCGAACTGTAGATTTCAATTCGGTGCCAATTTGTATTGAAGCGAGCAAGGACAGGGATCGTAAGCTCCTTCAACAGCTGGCATCCCCACTTACTAAACGTGTAGTATCCATTTCTTCCGAAGAACGAGCAAAGCTGCACTTGGCAGCCGTGTTCGTAAATAATTTTGTGAACCACATGTACGCCGTTGGTGCAGACATAACGTCACGGTCGGGGTTGTCTTTCGAACTCTTAAAGCCGCTTATTGCCGAAACCGCAAGAAAGATAGAAGATCTCGCTCCTTCCGAAGCACAAACAGGCCCCGCCAAACGGAAGGATCTAAATACTATTGAAAAACATGTACATTTGCTTCAGGACAGCAACTATAAGGAAATATATACATTGCTAACGGAATCCATTCAGAAAACCCATGGAAAAAAGCTATAAGGAATACCTTCAACACATCACTACCTTCGTATTTGACGTGGATGGTGTATTAACCGACGGGAACATACTCGTCACTACATCGGGAGAAATGTATCGCAGTATGAATACCAAGGATGGATACGCCTTAAAAACAGCGCTGGAAAGAGGATTTAAAGTGTGTATCATTTCGGGAGGAACCAACGAGGGGGTACGAAAACGACTTGAGGGACTTGGTTTGACCGATATCTTCTTAGGAACACATCACAAGACCGAAGCCTTGCAAACCTATTTGGAAGCCCACAGTTTAAATCGTGACAATGTACTCTTTATGGGAGATGACCTTCCGGATCTGGAGGTCATGCAATACGTAGGCTTACCGTGCTGTCCGCAGGATTCCGTGCAGGAGATCAAACAAATCTCAAAATATGTTTCACATAAAAAAGGAGGAAAAGGCTGCGTGCGCGATATCATAGAGCAAGTGCTTAAAGTTCAAGGTAAGTGGATGAGCAAGAGCCCTTCCAGTGCTAAATACGATTAACACCAGCTGATTTCACTTCATGAACTTCCTTAGACTCATCCGACCTGTAAACCTGGTTCTTATCGCATTGGTTCAGCTTGTGGCGAAATACGGACTCTTTCAAAATTTGGAAGCTTCGATGGCATTAGACGGAGTTCATTTTGCAATGCTTCTTCTAGCCACGCTATCCATTGCTGCGGGAGGTTATATTATCAATGATATCTATGACGTAGAGATCGACAAGATCAACAAACCAACATCCCGGCTCATTGGTAAGACGATCTCTGAAAAGTATGCCTTGAGAGCGTACTTCATCTGTACCGTTACAGGTGTAGTACTAGGATTCTATCTTTCCAACAGCATACAACGACCGGGATTTGCTGCTCTTTTTATTGTGATCGCAGCGCTCTTATATCTTTACGCCTCTTATTTAAAGGGCGTATTAGTAGTTGGGAATGTAGTAATTGCAGGGCTGGTAGCCATTAGCCTCTTGATTCTGGGCCTTTTTGACCTGCTTCCGGCGATAACAGTGGACAACCGTGAAACACAAGCCACTGTATTCCGGGTTTTAATGCATTACAGTCTCTTTGCATTACTATTGAATTTTATTAGAGAATTAGTCAAGGATATCTTAGACATCAACGGTGATAAGAACGGCGGCCTTAGTACCTTGCCAATAGCCATTGGTCGAAAAAGAACGATCACCATCGTCTTTCTGCTTGGTCTGTTACTTACCTTACTAATCGTAGGCTATATGTACAGCTATCTCTATCACGATAAGGTGATGGTCCTGTACTTTTTGTTTCTTATTGTGGCGCCTATGCTCTATTTTTGCGTACGAGCTTGGAATGCCGAACAACCCAAGGATTATCTAATGTTATCACGGTTGCTGAAACTTATTATGCTCTTCGGAATTTGCTCCATGGCCTTCTACCCTCGTCTGTTCGAATTGTAACATGCCTTATGTAACTGAAACACCATGCTGAAAGAATCCCTAAAAGAATTTAAAATTATCCTCGCTTCGGGATCGCCGCGGCGCCAAAACTTCTTTAAAGAACTGGATCTCGATTTTACCATAGACGTGCGGCCCGTAGATGAAACTTACCCTAAAGATTTAAAAGGCGCAGCCATTACAGATTATTTATCACAATTAAAAGCCGCTGCCTTTCAAGATCTTTCAGAAAAAGAACTCGTAATCACGAGCGATACCATTGTTTGGAAAAATGGCGCCATCGAAAAGCCCAAGGATCGTGAAGACGCCAAACGCATGTTACAACTGCTTAGCGGTGACATGCATGAGGTGATCACCTCTGTATGTTTTTCAGGAAAAGATTTCAGAAAAACCATGCACGACATTACAAAGGTTTGGTTCAAACCTTTATTGGAAGAAGAGATCGACTACTACTTAGATACCTACCTGCCTTACGATAAGGCCGGAAGTTACGGTATACAGGAATGGATAGGTTACATTGGGATCGAGCGCATTGAAGGTTGTTATTTCAACGTAATGGGATTGCCTACCCGACTTGTTTACAAAACGTTAATGGAACTGGGAAAACGTTAGATTTCCTTTAATTTTGCTGAAAATTCCTGCTCATGAAATTCCCTTCTTTAATCATTTCAATTTTAGTTGTCATCAATTTCTTCCTGTTAGGGTGTAAAAATAAGGAAGATGAAAACCTTTTGTCAAGCAGTACGACCCATAAAACAGAAGAACAGCAGGAAAAACGCCGAATGCTCACAGAATCATTCAAGGAGTATTGGTTTTCGGGGGTCGCAGAGATCACCTCCTACCAACTGTCGCAAGAACGTTATGGTGAACTTCGTGAAGGAACAGCAGTAAACATTTTTGTGACCGAGGATTTTTTACCCGAAGCACAGGTAAAAGCCAATACAGCTTCCGAAGAAACGCTATCGGTTCTAAAGTTGAACAGCACAAAGAAATTTTTGACCGGTATTTACCCCTATTCCATCATGACAAGTGTTTTTAGTCCGATAGAAACACAGGGGCATGCTCAAAAAATAAGCCATTCGGTTCAAGAATGGTGCGGACAAGTGTATATGCAGCTTAATAACCGGAAGAACTTCGAAATGATTTCGCATTCGTATTTTGAAGGAGAAGCCGATCAAGAATTTACAATGGAGCGCACCTGGCTAGAAAATGAGCTGTGGAATATTATTCGCCTCAACCCCGAAGAATTACCCACCGGTGATGTATCTGTAATACCGTCATTCGAATACCTGCGTCTTCGGCATAAAGAAGCCGCTGCCCATCCGGCATTTGCGAGTTTAAAGCAAGGAGACTCCCTTACCTCCTATACGGTCAATTATCCAAACCTACAACGACAGATCACCTGGTACTTTACAAGCAGGTTCCCCTACGAGATCGAAAAGTGGGAAGAAACCAATGCTACCGACCCCAAGGATACACTCCGCCTTAAAACTACGGCAGTGAAAATGAAACGTATTAGGACCCCTTATTGGACACAGAATCGAAATAAAGATCAAGTATTACGTGATTCCTTAGGCTTAAGATAACTACAATGATTTTAGATAATTATTTTACACAACTTATACAAACCGGAGCCCATCTGGTCATTTTCCTAATCATTCGCCTCATATTGGTACGGCTTGTTAAACGCTTTGCCAGGAAATCGGAGCGCGTAGAACATCGAACAGGTTTAATCATAAAGTACATAGACTTTGCAACGATCTTCCTTATCATCTTGGGATTGATCCTTATTTGGGGTGTGGAATTCAAAGACCTTGGCTGGGTTATGTCATCCGTTTTCGCCGTGATAGGGATAGGATTTTTCGCTCAATGGTCCATATTAAGCAATATTACAAGCGGTGTGATCATGTTCTTTACCTTTCCATACAAAATTGGAGACTACATTAAAATTCACGATAAGGACTACGATTACGGCGGAATCATAGAAGATATAAAGGCATTTCATCTCATTATACGAACCACACAAGGCGAAATTGTGACCTATCCTAACTCCTTATTATTACAAAAGGGTGTAAGTGTTATAAAACCTGATGAATTAGATAATTTTTTGCTTGAGGAAGACAAAAATGTTAAAGAACAGCCAATAGATTAATGCCTTTTTCTAATTTGGGTATCTTTGAAAACCTTGTTCATCTCAAAGAAGTTTCCATGCGTACACTACTTGCGATCCTGATTGCCTATACCTTTTCAACCTCTTCCTTACTTTCACAACAACCCCTAAAGCCAACAGCTTCAGAGATCTTTCAGAATATTCAGAAGCTCAACTTTTTAGGGTCTGCACTGTACATTGCGGCACATCCCGACGATGAGAATACCAGACTCATCTCATTCTTATCCAATGACGTAAAAGCCAGAACGGCATACCTCTCCTTAACACGTGGAGATGGTGGACAAAACCTTATAGGCCCGGAAATTAGAGAATTGTTGGGCGTAATCCGTACACAAGAATTATTGGCCGCCAGACGTATTGACGGAGGGTTGCAATATTTTACCCGTGCCAATGATTTCGGGTATTCCAAACACCCCGATGAGACACTTGCCATTTGGAACAAAAATGAAGTGCTGGCCGATGTCGTGCGGGCCATTAGAAAATTTAAACCCGATGTGATCATCAATCGGTTTGATCACAGAAATCCGGGATCGACGCACGGCCACCACACTTCTTCGGCCATGTTGAGTTTTGAAGCTTTTGATCTTGTGAACGATCCTACCAAATATCCCGAGATCGCAACGGCACACGGAACATGGCAGCCCAAACGCTTATTTTTCAATACTTCTTGGTGGTTCTATGGAAGTAGGGAGAATTTCGAAAAAGCCGATAAAACCAATCTGGTCGAGGTGGAAACCGGAAATTTTTATCCGTCCTTAGGACTTTCCAATGGAGAGATCGCCTCTTTAAGCCGAAGCATGCACAAATCACAAGGATTTGGAAGTACAGGCTCCAGAGGAAGCGAAACAGAATACCTCGAATTTTTAAAGGGCGATTTTCCCAAAGACAAAACCAATCTTTTTGATGGTATTGATACATCATGGTCCCGCCTAGAAGGAGGCGCACCCATTGGTGCGATCTTGGAACAGGTAGAGAAGAATTTTAATTTTAAGGATCCTTCAGAAAGTATTCCGCAATTGGTACAAGCGTATAAATTGCTCCAAAATCTACCGGAAAGCCATTGGAAATCGATCAAGATAGAAGAACTAAAAACTGTGATCGCAGATTGTTCAGGGCTTTTCTTGGAAGCAGTTGCTAACCAAGCTTCCGTAGCGCCCAAAGGTGCTGTTACAGTCACCGTTGAGGCCGTGAATCGTTCCAACGCCAACATCTTACTTAACGCAGTTACCTCTCCCATAGTTGCTTTTCCGGCTACATTTGCTCCAACTCCCTTAACTAAGAATCAACGCTATACTCTGGATAGCAGCGAGTATTCCTTTTCTGCTACTTCATATAGCGCTCCCTATTGGCTCAAAGAAAAAGGAACGTTGGGAATGTACCGTGTGGAAGACCCTAATTTGATAGGTCTTCCGGAGCAGGGAAACCAATTTCCGGTGAAATTCTTACTTACTATTAACGGGGTAGAGATTCCAATGGTCCGCAATATCGTTTATAAATATAATGATCCCGTAGACGGTGAGGTGTACCAACCATTCGAAGTACTTCCTGAAGTTACCTCGAGCGTCCCTGAAAAAGTACTAATATTCGCTTCTCAAGAAGCAAAAGAAGTACCTGTAATCATTCGAGCCGGTCGCGACAATGTAAGTGGTACGGCAACCTTACAACACCCGGAAGGATGGACCGTGACTCCGGTACAGCAATTCTTTGAGATCGCAAACAAAGGACAAGAGCAAACCTTATTATTTACCGTAACACCTCCAAAGAATCAAAGTGAGGGAACCATACGGCCGTTGCTTCAGGTGGGAGATGCTTTCCATGACACCGAATTGATCACGATCGACTACGATCATATTCCACTGCAGCGTGTTTTGGTTCCTTCGGAAGCGAAGGTAGTACGTATCGATATTCAGAAAAAAGGATCACACATTGGTTATATCAACGGTGCCGGAGATGCGATACCGGAAAGCTTGAAACAGATTGGCTATCAAGTGACTACGATACCGCCTTCAGAAATAATCGCAGAGTACTTAAAGAAATTTGACGCGATAGTCGTTGGGATACGCGCCTACAACACGGTTCCGGAAATGGCTTTCAAACAACAGGAACTCAACAGCTACGTGCAAAATGGAGGCACCCTTATTGTACAATACAATACCAGTAGAGGATTGGTGACTGATGCGCTCGCCCCCCTCCCACTGACATTATCCAGAGACAGGGTAACTGATGAAGAGAGTGAGGTACGTATTTTGGCTCCTAAACACAAGGTAATGAACTCTCCCAATGTAATTACTACAGAAGATTTTGATAATTGGGTACAGGAACGCGGATTGTATTTCCCAAACGAATGGTCGGATGAATTTACACCTGTCTTAGGCATGAACGATAAAGGGGAACCACAAACAAAGGGTTCATTGTTGGTTGCCAGTTATGGAAAAGGATACTATATTTATACCGGACTAAGCTTTTTCAGGGAATTACCGGCAGGTGTTCCGGGAGCTTACAGACTTTTTGCCAACCTGCTTTCAATCGGGAAATAATATGAGCGAAGAACGCGACCCATTTGTATGGAAGTGGAGCTACACCGTGGTTCTGGTTCTCAATGCGATCTACATTTTGTTATTCTATCTTCTAATGCAACACTATACATAATATGCAGCAGATAGACTGGATTGTATTGGGAGGCACTTTATTATTCATAGTACTGTACGGTACCTATAAAACACGAGGCAGTAAGAACGTAACCGATTATCTTAAAGGGGGTAACGAAGCCCGTTGGTGGACCATTGGTCTAAGCGTCATGGCCACGCAAGCCAGTGCCATTACATTCTTATCTACACCCGGTCAGGCCTTTCATGACGGCATGGGATTCGTTCAATTCTATTTTGGGCTACCCATTGCAATGGTAGTGATCTGTCTGGTCTTTATACCCATCTATCACAAATTAAAGGTATTTACCGCCTACGAATATTTGGAATCTCGTTTTGATCGGAAGACACGCACGCTCACAGCGATTCTCTTTCTAGTACAGCGGGGTCTCGCCGCCGGTATTACCATCTTCGCCCCTGCTATCATCCTCTCGGCTGTACTGGGATGGAACTTGTTGTACCTAAACATAATTATTGGAACCTTGGTGATCATCTACACGGTAAGTGGCGGTACCAAAGCCGTAAGTGTCACCCAGAAACAACAAATGGCGGTGATCTTTGGCGGTATGTTCATTGCTTTCTTGTTGATTTTGAATTATCTCCCTTTAGACATTAGTTTTACCAAAGCCTTGGACATTGCAGGTGCCGGCGGAAAAATGGATATCTTGGATTTTTCTTTCGATTTTAATAACCGCTACACCTTTTGGAGCGGTATCATTGGCGGAAGCTTTCTGGCGCTCTCTTATTTTGGGACAGACCAAAGCCAAGTGCAGCGTTATCTTTCGGGAAAATCGGTGCGACAGAGCCAAATGGGCTTGATCTTCAACGGCTTATTAAAGGTACCCATGCAGTTCTTTATATTGTTGGTTGGGGTGATGGTCTTCGTTTTTTATCAGTTTAACAGTTCTCCTTTACATTTTAATCCCGCTGCGGAAGCTGATGTGCTTGCTTCGGAATACGCTTCAGAATACAAACAACTGCAATCAGAAAAAGAAGCCCTGGACAGTCAGTTAATAACAAAGCAACTTGAGTTTGCCAGAACTGAAACACCTTCAGAAAAAGAAATGCTACAAGAAGAGATACAGATCATCAACATCACCGAAAATGAGTTGCGTGAACAATCCAAAGCTTTGATTCTGAAGGCGAATCCACTTGCCGAAACCAACGATAAGGATTATGTATTTATTCATTTTATATTGAACAACCTCCCCCGCGGACTTATTGGTCTGCTCCTGGCAGTAATTCTTAGTGCTGCAATGTCCTCTACTGCCTCCGAACTGAATGCATTGGGTTCAACTACCACCATCGACCTCTATAAACGGTCTGTCGGGAATAGAGACGAAAAACATTTTGTAAGAGCTTCAAAGTGGTTTACGCTGCTCTGGGGTGTGATCGCAATTTTGGTTGCGAGTGTTGCGAACCTGTTCGACAACCTAATACAATTAGTGAATATTATAGGCTCTATTTTCTACGGAAACATTTTGGGCGTGTTCCTTTTGGCCTTCTTCTTCAAGTATGTAAAGGGCAATGCTGTATTTATAGCAGCACTTATCAATCAACTATTGGTAATTGCCTTATTCCTGCTTGATAAATACGAGATGATTAATTTGCCCTACCTATGGCTCAATTTTGTTGGCTGTGTGACTGTGATCGTCATGGCTTTCGGCATACAGCGTCTGAGAGCGACACGCACTTAAATCTTTGTTTTTCAGAATATTCCTACTTGTAATTCGTAGGAAAGTTCGTATACCGTGACGGAATTTTACTATATTCGTACTACCCCGTCTACCCTTTCATGCTATGGCGACTCTAAAAAAGGTCATCATGAGAAAAATCTATTGGTTCTTTTTCATATTAACTAATTCGGTTGGCTACGGACAGCATATTGGGAACGATATATGCAGCCTCCAGGCAGCGAATAAGGCTTGGATCGCCGAATATAAGAAAGCAGTTACTTTAGATGAAAGAATCGAAATGATCGTGGAAAAGATTATTACCGACGACAGGTTTTTTGATGACTATCAAGAAGTGGCGATCCTAAGCAAAGGAACGGATATTAAGAAAGTTCCGTGTTCTGAAAGCTGTTCGATTCGCTTCGGAATGATCTACTCAAAGAATAAAGGATTGGTATTGGACCTTAAACGCAATCCCGAGTTTGAAGATCTTATTTATGAGTTTGCTTCAGAAAATATTGACCGGATCGACCTCAATGAATTTAACGAAAAGGATATTTATAATCCCTACGCATTGAAACGTTCGGGCATAGTGCTGTATACCGAGAACAAAGATCTTAAGAAGAAGATTCGCGCCGCTCTTAAAGAACACACCAAGTCTTAAATCGCCTTGCATAAAAAAACCCCGCAGATACGGGGTTTTATTTGTTTTTAATGGTCAGTTTACATAGCTCCCCATTCTTTCAACGATTTTTGATTCAAGGCGATGTAATCATCGTTTCCGGCTGCTTTCGCTAGTTCCAGTGATTTCTCAGCGGCTTTGATTGCGCCCTTTTTATCACCTGCTTTCGCATAGATCAACGATTGTTGTCTGTGGTACCAAAACGCAGGTTGTTCACGCAATTCGATCGCTTTGTCGATCCACATTTTCGCCTTATTGATATCTTTTCCGGCTTCCAGATAATATACAGCAGCGGCATAGTAATCATTGGCCCCGGGGCCATTCATAACTTTATCAATGCTCGCACCTACCATCTTATCGGTATGGAACTTTATGGGAACTCCAACATACGTTTTCTCCCACATAAGACCAAGATTCGCCGAATCATTTGTAATATCATCAAAGCTCATAGTAAATGATTCTATATCCATAGGTAACGGATATGTGCTTGCTGTTACTTTGGCCGCAACTTTACTGTCATCCCAATTTTGTGGGGTTCCCCAATTGTTGGCGTCGCTATAAAAATAGACCTCCCAATTTTGTGCGCCGGGCTTGGTGTATATGGCATAGCTCCCTGCCTTTAAAGTGTTTCCCCCAATCATGACATCATCACTAAAGGTGATCTTTGTATTCGCATTCGCACCTGTACGCCAAACTTTATCGTAAGGAACAAGATCCCCGAATATGGTTCTGCCACGCATGGACGGTCTGGAATACTCGAGGGTAACATCGGTCAAGCCTACTTTCTGCTCAATTTTTTGGAACGGACTTGGTGCCGGAGTTTGTATCTGTGCAAAACCGCCGAAAGCGATAAGAACTGTACAGACAAATAGAAATAATTTTTTCATTGGATGAGATTTTATGGATTTTTTAGTGCTACGAAGTTACAACATCACTTTCTTTAAAAAGTTAACAAAACCTTAAATTCAGTTTCCAAAACTAGTGTACCTTTGCGCTATGAAACGATTTATCGCTGAAACCATTGGCACATTCGGACTTGTTTTTTGCGGCACCGGATCAATCGTAATTAATGAGGTAACACTAGGGACTGTAACTCATCCCGGAATAGCCGTTACTTTTGGATTGATTGTAATGGCGATGATTTATGCGTTTGGCGATATTAGCGGAGCTCACATCAATCCTGCAGTCACCATCGCTTTTGCGTATGCAAAAAAATTTCCTTGGAAAGATGTTCCTTTGTATATCCTTGCACAATTACTAGGAGCCCTTCTGGCGAGTGGCTTTATACTCTTGCTTTTTCCCGATAGTGAAACTTTGGGAGCTACCCTGCCGCAAATAGCAGTATGGCGTGTCTTTGTTTTTGAGATTTTGTTATCCTTCTTCTTGATGGTCGTTATTATTAATGTCTCTACAGGTTCAAAAGAGATTGGAGTGATCGCCGGTATTGCCATAGGCGGTGTGGTACTTTTGGAAGCAATGTTTGCCGGTCCCATAACAGGAGCGAGCATGAATCCGGCACGATCCATAGGTCCTGCAGTGGTGTCTTGGAATTTACAACATCTTTGGGTTTACATTGTCGCCCCCGTTATAGGATGCTTGCTTGCTGTTGTGAGTTGTAGGTTGGTAAAAGATGATAGCTGCTGTGACACAAACTGTTAATCTTTTGTTTAAGTATTAGATTTAATCCTCAAACGGTTTTAACTTTACGAAAAAGTTGAAATCATGTTCGCGTTTCTAAAAAAATTTTTCGGAAGAAAGAAAAAAGTCAAGGGCTTTGAAGTGTATCGTTTGGTCCGTATCAACAAGAAATTTTCCTACAGAAATCTGGGAAATTAATGCGTTGATACGTTTCTATGAAGATATTTACACTACATGCCAAACAACGACTTCCTATCTCAAAGCAAGAGGCTTGGGATTTTCTTTCAAATCCGGCAAATCTAAAGGTCATCACCCCGGACTATATGGGTTTTCACATCCTGTCCGGAGCAGATCGATCCATGTATGCCGGTCAGATCATCGAGTACATCGTCACCCCTGTTCTTAACATAAAGACTAAGTGGGTGACAGAGATTACGCACGTAAAGGATACAAGTTATTTTGTAGACGAGCAGCGCTTTGGACCCTATTCCCTTTGGCAACACAAACACTTTATTAAAGAAGTAGAAGGTGGCGTAGAAATGGAGGATATTATTCATTACAAGTTGCCCTTCGGAATTGTTGGCCAATGGCTCCACCCTTTCCTTGTTAAACCTAAACTAGATGAAATCTTCAGCTATCGCAAAGAAAAGTTAGAAGCGCTCTTCGGAAAATTATAAATTATGAAGAAATCAATACTGCTCATTGGAGGTTCCTACGGTATAGGAAAGGAAATCGCTCTATTGCTAAAAGATACACACGATGTCCACATTGCTTCTAGGAGTAATGAATCTATTCCTGAAGGAACCACGCACCATACCTTCAATGCGCTGGAAGATGATATCACTAAACTCGAGCTCCCGGACGCCCTCCACGGATTGGTATATTGTCCCGGCAGCATCAATCTTAAGCCCTTTAAGATGCTATCACCAACAGATTTTCAAGAGGATATGTCGGTTAATTTTTTCTCCTTGGTAAGGATAACACATGGACTGCTACCCAAACTAAAAGCAGCAGAATCTGCCAGCCTCGTCTTCTTTAGTACCGTAGCCGTTAAGGTTGGGATGCCTTTTCACACCAGCGTTGCAGCTGCAAAAGGGGCTATAGAAGGATTTGCAAAAGCATTGGCTGCAGAATATGCCCCCAATATTCGAGTCAACGTCATCGCCCCGTCGCTCACAGATACACCGCTTGCCAAGCGATTGTTATCCAATGCTACTAAAAAGGATACCATGGCGCAGCGCCATCCAATGCAGCGTGTAGGTACGGCCGGAGATATTGCGTCGATGGCTTCGTTTCTGCTGGAAGATAGGGCTACCTGGATCACCGGCCAGATTTTTGGTGTAGACGGTGGGATGTCAACATTAAATACGCAATAGTTTGGCAGATCTAGTAAATATTTTCTGGTTTCGGAGAGATCTTCGCCTAGACGATAATGTAGGGTTTTATAAAGCACTGCATGGCAAGCATCCGGTCCTCCCGATTTTTATTTTTGATACCGAGATCTTGGATGAACTTCCTAAGGACGATGCGAGGGTTAGTTTTATTTTTAATACGCTTCAGAAGATGCGAAAAGAACTGCAAGAGCATGGAAGCAGCATTGCTTTGTATCATGGAACCCCAAAGAAAGTTTTTGAGCATATCCTTTCAGAATTTAATGTCGCAAATGTCATCACCAATCACGATTATGAGCCCTACGCCAGATCAAGAGATGAAAAAGTGCATAGCTTCCTTTCAGAAAAAGAGATTGGATTCCACACATTTAAGGATCAAGTGATTTTTGAAAAAGATGAGGTTGTTAAAGATGACGGGGATCCATATATCGTCTATACACCTTACATGAAAACGTGGAAGGAAAAATTTAAGAATGATTTCGACCTCAACGTCTATTACACGTCTCAACACATGGACGCACTCTTGCAGCACTCCCGGCTGCCAAACCTAAGTCTTTCAGACATGGGGTTTGAGCAATCTAAAATAGAGGTGCCCGATTATGATGTAACCCCTACCACCATTCAGGATTATGAAGAGAAACGTAATTTTCCCGCAGAGGATGCCACTTCGCATTTAGGACCTCATTTACGTTTTGGCACGGTTAGTATTCGGAAAATGATCAAAAAAGCGATTGCCGAAAAGAACGAGACCTTTTGGGAAGAATTGATATGGAGAGAGTTCTTCATGCAGATACTTTGGCATTATCCCGAAACGGTGAAGAATGCCTTTCGTAAAAAATACGACAGGATTACTTGGCAGAATGACGAAGAGCAGTTTGAAAAATGGAAACAAGGAAAAACAGGATATCCGTTAGTGGATGCAGGAATGCGACAATTAAAGGAAAGCGGATATATGCACAATCGAGTGCGGATGGTGGTAGCCAGTTTTTTGTGTAAGCACTTGTTGATCGACTGGCGATGGGGGGAAGCGTACTTTGCCGAAAAATTACTGGATTACGAACAAGCCAGCAATGTAGGTAATTGGCAGTGGGCTGCCGGAAGCGGTGTGGATGCCGCACCTTATTTCAGGATCTTCAACCCCACCACTCAAATTGAAAAATTTGATAAGCATCATACCTATATAAAAAAGTGGGTAGCAGAGTTTGACACCAATAGCTATCCAGAAAAGATTGTCGACCATAAAGAAGCTCGCGAAAGAGCATTGTCTACGTATAAAAAAGCAGTGTCCTAAACTTTTTGTAGGAATTTTCTAAGATTTTTAATTATTTATCCGATTAATTACATATATTTATCGATATAATTGAATATAAGGTAGTTACATAACCCCCAAATGTATGCTTATGGAAACCTATGACAATCAATTCACCAACGGTGAGATTACCGTTACTTTCGAACCCAGAAAATGTATCCACGCCGAGAAATGTGCCAAGGGCCTTTCAGAAGTTTTCAGAACCACAGTAATACCTTGGATCGATCTGGACGGTGCCGAGACCGAAAAGATCATTTCGCAAATAAAAAAGTGTCCTTCCGGTGCGCTACATTTTTGCTATAACGACGCCTTGGTTTCTGTTAAATAAATTTTAATTAGGGCTTAATTTTGGGTTGTTTAGTACAATTTTTCTACTCTTGCAGTGTTAAGTAACGATAACAAGCCTAACACGAAACCTATGAAATTAAAACTAACGACACTTCTCCCCTTTCTTTTTTGTGTCTTTATGATACACGCACAAGAGGAAGCGCAAGAAACACTTACCAATTCGTTGGAAGACCAATTTGTGGATGTAGTAGATAATTCTAACAATTATCAGGACTACAAAGTGATCAAAAAAACGAAGATCAACAAATTGCGCGAAAATATCATGGATTCCATCGCTGCTCTTGAAACCGAAATTCAAACTTCTGAAACTTCCTTAGATCAACAGAAAAATAAGATTGCGTCCCTAACACAAGAACTTGCCAAGACGCAGGAAGATCTTGCTCTCTCACGAAAAAAAGAGAATGGGATCGAGCTTTTTGGTATGCTTACTGAAAAATCTACCTACAATACCATCATGTGGTCTATTATACTAATACTTCTATTGGCGCTAGGCTTCTTTATCTACAAGTACAAGAATAGTAATTCGGTTACCAAAGAGGCGCAGTTAAAACTTGCAGAAACAGAGATAGAATTTGAGGAACACAGACAGAAGGCCATCGAACAACAACAGCAACTGCGTCGGAAACTTCAAGACGAGATCAACAAGAATCGCAAATCGAAATCATAAAAAAAGCCTCCGATTGGAGGCTTTTTTTAGGCTTCGATCCTGGTGATCTTGGCACCAATGGCTCTGAGGCGGGTATCTATATTTTCATTCCCCCTATCTATTTGTTCTATGTTATGAATGGTACTCGTTCCTTTCGCAGACAAAGCTGCGATCAATAATGAAATCCCGGCCCGAATATCGGGCGATACCATAGTGGTAGCTTTAAGCGTAGAGCTAAAATTGTGTCCAATGACAGTAGCACGGTGTGGGTCGCATAAGATGATCTTAGCTCCCATGTCAATTAATTTATCGACAAAGAATAATCTGCTTTCGAACATCTTTTGATGAATGAGAACACTTCCCTTTGCCTGTGTACACACGACCAGTACAATACTCAAGAGATCCGGAGTAAAGCCGGGCCAAGGCGCATCTGCTACCGTGAGAATGGATCCATCGATATACCCTTGTATCTCGTATTCATCTTGTGAAGGAATGTAAATATCATCTCCTTTCTTTTCCAGCGTAATACCCAATTTTCTGAAGGTATCCGGGATTAATCCAAGATTTTCCCAGCTTACATCTTTTATTGTGATCTCACTTTGGGTCATTGCCGCCAGTCCTATCCAACTTCCTATTTCTATCATGTCGGGAAGGATTCTATGCGAGCAACCTCCCAATTTTTCAACACCTTCTATGGTAAGTAGATTAGAGCCCACACCCTGTATCTTGGCCCCCATCGCATTCAGCATTTTACATAATTGCTGCAAATAAGGTTCACAAGCTGCATTGTATATAGTGGTAGTCCCTTTTGCAAGAACTGCTGCCATTACGATATTCGCCGTTCCGGTCACCGAAGCCTGATCCAATAACATATAGGTACCTGTAAGTCCGTTAGGCGCCTCTACTCCGTAGAATCGTTCTTCTTTATTGTACCTAAATTTGGCTCCCAGATTAATGAACCCTTCAAAATGGGTATCCAAGCGGCGACGTCCTATCTTATCACCTCCGGGGCGCGGGATGTACCCTTTTCCGAAGCGACCCAACAAGGGTCCAACAATCATGATCGAACCGCGAAGTGAACTCCCTTCCTTTTTAAAAAGTTCAGATTCCAAGTAGTCCAACTTAAGGTCATCTGCTTTAAACGCAAATTTCCCCTTGGCCAGTTTTTGGATCTTAACACCTAAGTTCCCCAAGATGTCTATAAGTTTATTGACATCACGAATATCCGGTATATTTTCTATAATTACCTCGTCTGAAGTAAGTAATACGGCACACAAGATCTGCAAGGCTTCATTCTTCGCACCCTGCGGACGAATTTCACCTTTTAACTTGTGACCGCCCTCAATTTGAAAAGTTCCCATATGTTGTGCGCGTGCTTTTTAGTAACGTTTTCGGTTACGGTTTCCTTTGTAGTTCTTTTTACCGGAGGTATTTGTATTGCTGGTACTGAATCGTTTCTTGTTCTTCAACAAGTCGTGCGGTTTCGACAAATCCTCATCGCTATTTTTCAAATTGATCTTCCCTTCGGAAAGTTCAAAAAGGTGTTGAAAGATCACGTCATCTTCCACAGTATCCTTATTCCAATTTAAAAAACACTTCTTCATATGGTTGGCAATGGTAAGGATCAATCCTTCTTTCTTATCGCCTTCCTCCCAGCTGTTAGCTACATCGATCATACGTTTGATGTTGTTTCCGTAGAAGCGATACTTAGGATGATTTTGCGGATACTTGAGCGGCTGTGGCCGTTCCATCAATTCTTCTCGAGACGGCTTATCGAAGGGAGAGTCCACGTCCAATTTAAAATCGGATATGATGAACAATTGGTCCCATAATTTATGCTGAAAATCGGGTACGTCCCGTAAATGCGGATTGAGATTCCCCATCACTGCAATGATGCTTTTGGCCACTTTATTGCGTTCTTCTTTGTCCTCTTTTGAAATGGCGTAGTCGACCATTTTTTGGATGTGCCGCCCGTACTCAGGAATGATCAATTGCGGACGATCTGTATTGTATTCTAAATTATCTATCAAAATAGTGTAGTTAAATGGAAAGTTTGTACTCTGAAGTAAATCTTGATTGCAAAATACTAAATTTATAATGAAATAACCCCTTCGACATTAGAAACTTCAAGATATTTCTCAATCACCGCATCGGGAGATGCCATATTCACTTTAATCGATACGCTGGTGTAGTTCCCTTTGGAAGAATCACGCGTATGGATCACAGCTTCAGTACCATCGAAGATTGCTTCTATCTCTGCAATTTTTTCCAGTTCGGCAGGGACAATGAACTTAAATAAATATGGGGCCGGCCATACGGTATCATCGCTGAGTTGCTGTTTTAAACGCTCGTAAAACTCTTGGGTGTTCTTATCTTGTTTCATGGAGTACTTCTAGGGAATGTACCGACAAAGATACACTTTAGGTCTCAATAATATTTACGTACTTTGTATAAAATTGAAACGATTGAAAACGAAAAGAATTGTGATTTCCGGAGGACCGGGTTCCGGAAAAACCACCTTAATTAGTCATTTGGAAAATTCCGGCTATGCCTGTCTGCACGAAATTTCAAGAGATGTGATTCGAGAGGCCCAAAAAGAAGGTATTGCGCAGCTTTTCCTAGAAAACCCTATCCTTTTCAGCAAAAAACTTTTGGAAGGACGTTTAGCGCAGTTCCACAGTGCCAACGAATATGATGCTACACGTTTTTTGTTCTATGATCGCGGAATGCCCGACGTTACAGCTTATATGGACTATGTGCGATCACATTATCCCGAAAATTTTTCCGAAGTCTGCCAAACACATCGCTACGATGCTATTTTTCTTCTACCTCCCTGGGAAGCTATATATGAGCAAGACAATGAACGCTACGAATCGTTTGCAGAAGCCGAAAAGATCTATCGGTTTCTAGTGGAAGGGTACCAAAAATACGGATATTCCGTGTACGAAGTACCTGTTGGATCTGTCGAAAACCGAAGTGAGTATATACTAAGTCATCTGGAAAATAGCTATTGAGTACACCACATCAAATCCTCGCCACCTATTGGAACTATGTCTCCTTCAAACCCATGCAGGAAGCGATCATTACTTCTGTATTGGATGGCAAGGACACGGTGGCATTATTGACCACCGGCGGGGGTAAATCCCTATGCTTCCAAGTACCGGCCATGGCCTTGGAGGGAATATGTATAGTGGTCTCTCCTTTGGTTGCTTTAATGAACGATCAAGTAAAGAACCTGCAAGAAAAAGGAATAAAGGCTTTAAGTATTACGGGCGGTCTTGCTTTCGAGGAGGTTCGCACCCTTCTGGATAATGCGATCTACGGAAATTACAAATTCTTATACCTTTCACCGGAACGTTTACAGCAAGAGGTCGTTCAGAACAGTTTACGGCAGATGAACATCAACCTAATTGCGGTAGATGAAGCACATTGTATTTCACAATGGGGGAATGATTTTCGTCCGGCTTACAGGAATATCACTGTGTTGCGCGAACTGCATCCCTTAGTACCCGTAATTGCGCTTACGGCAACTGCTACACCGGAGGTTCTGGAAGATACAATTGCACAGTTGCAAATGGAACTTCCTGCCGTGTTTAAAAGTTCTTTTGTTCGCGAAAATCTTTCGTATCAGGTCTATTTTGAAGAGGATAAACTCTACAGACTGGAGCAACTGTTAAAGAAGAACACCGGATCTGCCATTGTATATGTACGAAGCAGAAACACTGCCGTTGAAACCGCTACACACCTTCAGAATTTAGGAATCTCCTCATCATTCTATCATGGAGGAATTTCGAAAATCGACCGAGAAGAACGCTTGCGTGCCTGGCGAGCGGGTAGTATTAGTACCATGGTGGCAACCAATGCCTTTGGCATGGGAATAGACCATCCCGATGTGCGCTACGTGATTCACATACAACTCCCGGAAAGTTTGGAAAGCTATTTTCAGGAAGCGGGACGCGCAGGACGGGACGGACATTTCGCCAATGCCATTGTATTGTACAGTGAATACGATAAAACACTAATTAAGAAACAATTTATAGCCTCCCTTCCTACGCCAAAGGACCTTAAGCAGCTGTATCGCACGCTAAGCAACTATTTTCACGTTTCGTATGGTGAGGGTGAATTTACACAGCACAATTTCAATTTTACCGAATTTTGTGCTACCTACAGTTTAAATTCCTTGCTTACCTATAATGGCTTGAATACATTGGATCGATTGGGCGTGCTTCAATTGTCTAAAGAGTTCGGAAGAAAATCGAAATTACAGTTTTTAGTCCCTTCAGAAAAAGTGCTTGACTACTTTAAGAAGGACATACTTGCCTCGGTGATTGGTAAAACCATTCTACGCCTGTACAGTGGTATTTTCGATACGGCGACCTTTATTAACCTGGAACTGGTCGCTAAGAAATCCGGACAACCTATTCAAGAAGTGCTTAAAGTGCTCAAGCAATTAGAACGTGATGCCCTTATCGACTTAATGATCTACGAAACCGATGCAACGATCACCTTTCTTGTGCCCCGAGAAGATGACAAGACCATCAATGTAGTGGCAAAGGACGTTGAAGTGCTTCATGCAAAGAAGCAGGAACAGGTCAAGGCTGTGCTACGGTATGTAGAGAACGATAGTCTTTGCCGTAGCATCCAACTGGTTTCCTATTTTGGTGAAGAGACCCTTTCTCCCTGCGGAATTTGTAGCGTATGTGCCTCACAAAAGACAACAACCAATACCAAAGAAACAAAGGTAATAGCAGCAGCGATCCTTCAATTATTGGAAGAAAATGAGATGAGCTCGCGAGTCATTTCAGAAAAGCTTACATTCGCTGAAGCAAAAGTACTATCGGTGCTTCAGTTGTTGCTGGATTCAGAAAAAATAAAAATGAACACCAAACACCAATATTTTATAGTGTGATGAAAGACCTTCGGATTGTATTTATGGGAACTCCGGATTTTGCCGTAGGTGTCTTAGAAAAATTACTCGAGGCCGGTTGTACGGTCGTAGGTGTGATCACGGCGCCCGATAGACCTGCGGGTCGCGGCCGAAAGGTTAGTGAGTCGGCAGTAAAAAGCTTTGCACAATCCCAAGGCTTAAACATTCTACAGCCAACCAATTTGAAGTCTGAAGATTTCTTAGCCGCATTGACCCAATTAAAAGCCGATCTTCAGATAGTGGTAGCATTTAGAATGCTCCCTAAGGCTGTTTGGTCCATGCCGAGACTCGGAACATTCAACTTACACGCTTCGCTATTACCACACTATAGGGGTGCCGCTCCCATTAATTGGGCCATCATGAATGGGGAGACAATAACAGGGGTCACGACCTTTTTCATCGATGAGAAAATTGACACCGGAGCGATAATTGCTTCCGAAGAGATATGCATTTCGCCAAGAGAGACCGCAGGAAGTTTGCACGATAGACTCATGGAATTGGGAAGCGCACTTGTGGTAGCTACGGTTGAGAAGATTGCCAAGGGTACGGTACAGACCACACGCCAACCTGAATCATCTTCTTATAAAGAGGCACCAAAACTAAGTCCTGAGAATACGCGTATCGATTGGAGCTGCAGTGTATCGCAAATTGATGCTTTTATAAGAGGCTTATCTCCTTATCCCGTGGCTTGGACTCTATTAAACAATAACGGTGAAGAACTGAAGGTGAAGATCTATGAAGCAATGCCCGAAAACATGACGCATGATGATTCACCGGGAAGTATTCACACAACCAAAAAGGAGCTAAAGGTAGCGACTAAGGACGGCTACCTTATTATTAAAGAATTGCAATTGCCCGGGAAGCGCAGAATGCCTGTAGCAGATCTTTTAAATGGGTTTCCAATAGCTGAAGACGCTAAAATGATGTGAAGCCTTGCTGTTATTGCTATCGTTAAATTGATAGAAAATGCACCCTCTTTATTAACAAAGGTTCTAAGTTATCAACAAAAACGCGGATTTACCGCGTCATTACTTGCATGGATGGATAATCCGATTAAATTTGTAGAGCAATTAATAGAAGTTTAACCAACAATTTTAATTTAAACAGTAAACTATGAACAAATCAGATTTAATCGATGCAATGGCAGAAGATGCCGGAATCACAAAAGCAGCCGCTAAAAAAGCCTTAGAGTCTTTCCTTGGAAACGTTGAAAAGTCCCTAAAAAAAGGAAATAGAGTATCATTAGTAGGTTTTGGATCTTGGTCAGTATCTAAGAGAGCTGCCAGAGACGGAAGAAACCCACAAACTGGAAAAACTATCAGAATTGCAGCTAAGAAAGTAGTAAAATTCAAAGCAGGTTCTGAACTTGCAAATGCTGTAAACTAATTAAAGTACTTTGTATCTATTTGAAAACCCTCTGTAGCATTGTTACAGAGGGTTTTCTCTTTTATGTCCCATAGTTTCAAGGGCAGATGTTGTTTATTCAAAAATTAATACTTAGATTTAAATAACTAAAACCCAAAGATGACATCATTAAAACCAACCAAAGGAGTCCTTCTGGTGGCCGAACCTTCTATTATAGGTGACGTTTCCTTCAATCGTTCGGTGGTGCTGCTAGCCGAATACAATGAATCCGGATCTGTTGGGTTTATTCTAAACAAGCCATTGGAGTATCGCTTAAAAGATTTTGTGCCAGAGGTGCAATCCAATCTTATGGTATACAATGGGGGGCCTGTAGAACAAGACAATCTGTATTTTATTCATCGTATCCCGGAACTGATACCGGATAGCATCGAAATCTCCAACGGAATCTATTGGGGCGGTGACTTTAATGCAATAATTGGGATGTTGCAAGAGGATAGGCTGCGCGAAGATCAAATTCGATTCTTTTTAGGGTATTCGGGTTGGGACAGCAATCAGTTAGATCAGGAATTGGAAGTGAACAGCTGGGTGGTCGCTCCTAATAACTATAAAAATGATATCATTGGAAAATCGTACTCTAATTTTTGGAAAGAGAAAATGATCGAATTTGGAGGAGATTATGTAATTTGGTCTAATGCTCCTGAAAACCCTATCTACAATTAGCCTAAGCGCGCTTTTACGTTAAGTTTTGCCAGCAAGTCTTTTGCTACTGAAACACCATATTCCTTTTTTCTATATGCCGAAATAGGCTGAATACCCATGATGGTATTTGTGATAAAAATCTCATCGGCTTTTTGCAGCTCGAAGGGAGAAACCGAAGCTTCTTCAAGGATATAGTCGGGCATCTGTGCTACAATGGCCATGATCTGCTTTCGAAGAATCCCATTGAGACAACCATCCTCCAAGGGCGGCGTTTTGATCTTATAACCATTCACTAAAAAAATATTGCCATTTAGCGCTTCCACTACCTGTTTCTTTTCGTTGAGTAGGAAACAATTGGCATACTCATTTTCTGAAGCATAAATACTACCCAACACATGAATGGTCTTTGCCGTAGTCTTAAGGGTAGCAAGCAGTCCGGACGTTACATAATGGTCCTTGTATAGTTCGACGGTATAAGGCGCTTCGTTTAGTATATAAAAAGGAGTTGTTAATAGCTTGGCAACAATAAGATAATCCACGTCATGTGTTTCAGGAGTATATTTCCCTCCTGGTTTTCTCCAAACCAACAATTTAACGCGAAAGGCCGATCCCTGTTCTTTTTGAGCGGCAATCGTTTTTTGGATCTCATTTTCCAAGAATTCCATTGTAAAATCCATGGGTATCTCCATACGCAGGATGCGCATGGATGCCATCAATCTAAAATAGTGGTCTTCCCAAAACAGGATCTTTCCGGCAGAGACCTTTATGGTTTCAAATACGGCGTCGGCGTACTGTAATCCCCTGTTGGAGGCAAGCGCATTCTTTTCGAAAGTATCGTCGATGATTCCGTTAAAATTGATCATAAAAAAGCCGTTTCTTTAAGATTGGAAACGGCGCAAAGATACTATTATTTATCGCGAACCTAAAGCAAGGGCTGAAGGATCTACTAAGCGGAACCTAAAATTTGCTTTAGGTTAGAGATCATATTTTCCCACAACATTTTCCCTTCTTCAATCTCGTCCTCTTCCGCAAAGTCGGTTACCATCAAAGAAACATCCTTGGTGATCTCATCGACCTGAATGCGCAGTTCGAAATAATAATCGGTTTCCTCATCATCCACCCATTTGAACTTGATGCGCTCACCACTTTTCTTTCCCAGCAGTCGTGCTTTTTCTTCGCTGCCGGACCAGATAAATGTGAAGTATTCACCTCTGGAATTTACATTATCTGCGTACCATTCGCTCATACCGGAAGGCGTTGAAATGTACTGGTATAAAAGAGAAGGCGAAACATGTATAGGAAACTCCATCTCGTATTTAATCTTGTCGTCCATAGTTTTAGTTAGCTGCTGCCCAATATAAATATTTTAATTTTAACGGATAAATGAAAGCGACATTTTTTTATTGAAATGAAGATCAAAAAAATGAAACTAAACTTTGCGCCCCATGAATTTGTTTCTATCTTTGCCGTCGCAAAATACGGCGAGGTAGCTCAGGTGGTTAGAGCGTCGGATTCATAACCCGGAGGTCACGAGTTCAAGTCTCGTTCTCGCTACAAAAAACCCTTCCGTTCGGAAGGGTTTTTTTTTATTTCAGCGCTTTTAAGAGTGCGTCAAAGTCGAGTTGATCTTGCTCTCCGGACTTCATGTTTTTAAGGGTATACTTTCCATCCTCCATTTCAGTCTCACCTGCCAAGACAACAAACGGAATATCGCGCTTGTCTGCGTATCCCATTTGTTTCCCCATTTTTGCTTCATCGGGATAGAGTTCAGCTTGTATGCCCTCGGTTCGTAAATGGGTGATAGCTTTCATTGCATATAGTGCTTCCCGCGGACCAAAGTTTAAAAACAAGACTTTTGTGCCTTCCGAAACTGTTTCAGGAAACAGGTTCAATTCTTCAAGTACGAGATAGATTCTGTCCAGACCAAAAGAAATGCCTACGCCGCTTACCTCCTTTAATCCAAAAATACCGGTAAGGTCATCGTAACGACCACCGCCACCAATACTGCCCATAGCCACACCTTGAGGTGCCGATACTTCAAAAATAGCACCGGTGTAATAATTCAATCCTCTTGCCAACGTTACATCTACCTCTAAGGTAGCGGTCTTTAGTTTCAACTCTGAAACCGTATTGACGATAAACTCCAATTCGAATACTCCTTTTTTTCCTGTTTCTGAAGTACTTAAAAGTTCACTCAGCAGTTTCAGTTTTTCTGAAGCATCTCCTTTGGCTTCAAATAGCGGTTGTACTTTCTGTAAGGCCGCTTCCGAAATTCCTTTGGAGCGCATCTCGTCCTTAACGCCTTCTTCACCTATCTTGTCTAATTTGTCTAACGCTACCGTAAAATCGATGAGCTTATCGGTTTCGCCTATTACTTCAGCAATACCGCTTAATATCTTTCGATTATTGAGTTTAATGGTGACGCCCTCCAATTTCAGCTTAGCGAATACGGTATCGTACAATTGAACGAGCTCCACTTCCTGCCACAGCGAATCACTGCCAACAACATCGGCATCACACTGAAAAAATTCTCTAAAGCGCCCTTTCTGGGGACGATCGGCACGCCAAACCGGCTGTATTTGGTAACGCTTAAAAGGAAAGGTGATCTCGTTTTGATGCTGAACTACATAGCGTGCAAAAGGCACCGTTAGATCATAGCGCAAGGCTTTCTCTGAAATTTTTGCAGTTATTTTAGTACTGTCTTTTTCAGCATAAAGAGTGTCATCCACTTTCGCAAGATAATCGCCGCTATTCAAGATCTTAAAGATCAACCGATCCCCTTCCTCTCCATATTTTCCCATAAGCGTTTCGCTGTTCTCGAAAGAAGGTGTTTCAATAGGCTGAAAACCAAAGGCTGTAAAACTTCCTTTTATGGTGTCCATGATGTAGTGGCGCTTTGCAACTTCTTGGGGAGAAAAATCCCGGGTTCCTTTAGGTATGGAGGGTTTTTTAGACACTTGTTGAATGATTGGTTTATTGGAGGGATAGATATGCAGATACCTAATGTCCCGAACCAGAAATTAATTACCTTGCAAATATCTTAAAATAATGATGAAATTGTAACTTTATGGACATATTATAGTCTAACGAAATACCAAACCTCTTCTTTATGTTTTCACTCTTTCGGGAAAATGTTCGTATCGCGCTGGATTCCATAAAAAGCCAAATGCTTAGAACGGTTCTTACCATCGTTATCATTGCGATAGGAATTTTTGCTTTGGTGGGTATTTTAAGTCTGGTCAAAGCATTAGAGAATACTATTTCCAACGATTTTGCGTCGATGGGAGCGAATACTTTTAACATTCAACAGTACGAATTCAATGTCCAACGCCGAGGGAGCGGGGAACGGGAAAAGATCAATCCTATTATTAGTTATGACAATATTCGGGAATTTATCGATGTGTATGATTTCCCTTATTCTCAAACATCGGTGAGCTTTCGAGGTACGGGTTCGGCGGAAGTGAAATTCGAGAGTGAGAAGACAGACCCCGAAGTTCAAGTCTATGGCGTGAACGAGCATTATTTGGAAAATACGGGAACCAAGGTCGATCGCGGGCGGGAATTTACTTTTTTCGATATTCAGAATAACAACAAGGTATGTCTTATTGGATCGGATTTTGTCAAGAGTATTTTTAAGAATGACGATCCCCTTAACAAGACCATTAGTATTCGCGGCGTAAAGTTTAAGGTAGTGGGAATTTTGGAATCCAAAGGGTCCACCTTTGGAAATAACCAAGACCTCAAAGTACTAATTCCCATTCAGGTCGCACGGGGTATTTTTACCGACCCGAATATCAATTATACCATTAGTGTGATGGTGCAGGATAAGGAAATGATGCAAGGGGCTCAGGATGCAGCCATTGTATCCTTCCGAAATGTACGAGGTTTGAATCCTGTAGAAGAGAATAATTTTGGCATCGAGCGTAGTGACGACCTCATTAATCGTATTGGGCAGATCACGGGCGTTTTGGAGATTTCGGCATGGATCATTAGCATTATTACCATTCTAGGGTCTTCCATTGCGCTTATGAACATCATGCTGGTTTCGGTTACCGAACGTACTCGGGAAATTGGCGTGCGAAAAGCGATGGGCGCCAAAAGCTCCACCATCTCTACACAATTCTTTATGGAAACTATTGTGATTGGTCAGTTTGGTAGTATTCTAGGGATTCTGTTAGGTGTTGTCGCCGGATTCGTGATCGCCAAGATCTTTGAGTTTGATTATTCGCTCCCGTGGGCGGCCATGCTCTGGGCCACACTGATCACTTTCCTGGTAGCCGTGATCGCAGGCTCCTACCCTGCTGCAAAAGCAGCGAAATTGGATCCCATAGAGAGTTTGCGCTACGAATAATGGCGAAACGCCGGTTGAATTGTAGTGACAACGTGGGAGTAAACTCTTATTGCTGAAGCAAGTTGCTGAAAAACGTATAGAGTTCCCCTTTCGTAATGACCGATCCTTGTTGGATCAAGTCAAAGATATCTCCATGCTTGTCGTTCGAATATTCCTTCGAGGCTTGAAGAAACTCTACAGTATCTGAAGCATAGTTTTGTTGAAGCCAGCGGTATCCTTCGGGCGTTGTAATATCTTTAGTCGTATCGGTTACCTTTACAACGATCAAGCGCATCTTCGTGGCTTCTAATTTAAATAGGAACAGTTGCTGAGGCGATATGTTCTCCAGATAGCCAGCTTTGGACAACACCCCTTCCCAAATGAGATCGCTAAAAACGTCCAACTCCTGTTCGGCTACTTCGGGTTGCTTCTCCTTAATAGAGGCCCATTCCTTTGCCGTAATAGATTGTGTTGCCAGGAAGTTGATGAATTCGGGATGTAATTCTTCAAACTGTTCTTTTGTAAGTCGGGTATATTTCATAGTATGTAATAAAAAAACCCTCCGAAGCTTTCACAGGGAGGGTTTTATATGTTTTGGTCAACAAATTACTTTGCTTCCGCTACTACGTCGAATGTGAAGTTTGAGATCACATCTCGGTGGAAGCGAATTGTCGCTTCGTATTGACCGGTACGCTTAATGCTACCCCCCAATATTGAAATGTATTTCTTCTCGATAGAAACACCTTCTTTTTCCAAAGCTTCCGCTAGATCGGCATTGGTAACAGATCCAAATAATTTGTCACCTTCTCCTGCTTTAGCAGACATTTTTATTTCAAGACCGTTCAATTTATTAGCCTCTTTTTGAGCATCTTCAATAATCTTCTTTTCTTTGTAAGCACGTTGCTTTAACGTCTCTGCCAACACTTTCTTCGCAGAAGGAGTTGCCAACACAGCGTGCCCGTTAGGAATCAAGAAGTTTCTTCCGTATCCACTCTTTACAGTCACTACGTCGTCTGCAAATCCTAGGTTCTCTACGTCGTTCTTTAATATAAGTTCCATAATCCTATCTGCTTTTTATTTTAATAAATCGGCCACATATGGCATTAGTGCCAAATGACGCGCTCTCTTAACGGCAACAGCCACTTTGCGTTGGTATTTCAACGAAGTTCCTGTTAAACGCCTTGGTAAGATCTTACCTTGTTCGTTCACAAACTTCAATAAGAAATCCGGATCTTTATAATCCACATACTTAATACCAGACTTTTTAAAACGACAGTATTTCTTAGCTTTAGACGTCTCAATGTTCAAAGGAGTAAGATATCTAATCTCTCCGTCCTTTTTTCCTTTTGCTTGTTGTTGTAAAGTTGCCATGATTATGCGGTTTGTTTGTTACGGTTTCTTCTCTTCTCTGCCCAAGCGATCGCATGCTTGTCTAAAGTAACGGTAAGATAACGCATGATGCGTTCATCCCTTCTAAACTCAACCTCTAAATCGTTGATAGCGTCACCGGGAGCGGTGTGCTCGAACAAATGGTAAAAACCACTCTTTTTGTGTTGAATTGCGTAGGCTAATTTCTTTAACCCCCAATTCTCTTTTGATATCATCTTAGCACCTTTAGAAACAAGAATATCTTCGTATTTCTTAACTGTTTCCTTTATCTGTTCTTCAGATAAAACGGGATTTAAGATGAAAACAGTTTCATAATGATTCATAAAAAATCGTACTTAAAATTATTTATATACTCATGGCGCTTTGCCAAGAGCGTGCAAAAATACTACATTAATTCTAATTTTCAAACCCTTATTAAAATACTTTCAAAACATGGTTTTTTTCCTACACAAAAAGATAAAGTGTGTAATTTTCACGACAAATGTTAAAAAAACTTGCCATTCATCGATTTTTTACTTATAATTGCTGTATTATTAAACTAGCTAACAGTGGATAAACCAATACTTAAGTGTGCTATTGTTGACGATTCGACGTTGCAGCGACTTTCCATCGTCAAACTTATTGAAAATCATCCATCTCTAAATTTGGTAGCCGAATACAACAACGCTATTGAAGCGAAAATGGGGTTGGCCACTACCGAGATCGATCTTATCTTTCTGGATATTGAAATGCCTATTCTGTCCGGTTTTGACCTTTTAGATGACCTTACCCACAAACCACAGATCATCTTTGTGACGGGTAAGACCAAATACGCTTTTAAAGCGTTCGATTACGATGCTGTCGATTACCTTCGGAAACCGATCTCTAAAGAGCGTTTCCTAAACGCAGTGCACAAAGCGATCACCAATTACAAGCTTAAGAATGACGACGGATTTGACGAGGAAGACTTTATTTTTGTGAAGAGCAACCTTAAAAAACGAAAAGTATTCCTTAACGAACTTCGGTACATCGAAGCTTTGGGTGATTACGTAAAGCTTGTCACCGAACACGATGCGCTTGTAGTCCTCTCTACTATGAAGGCCTTCGAATCCTTATTACCGGAAGATCGCTTCTTACGTATCCATAAATCGTATATAGTGAATCTGGACAAAGTGGAGCGTTATAACAGTAAGGTGATCGAATTAGATAAAGAGCAGTTGCCGCTTAGCAGAAACCGAAAAGCTGACTTGGTGGAGGCGCTTGCCGCTAGCATCCGTTCTTAAAAGGTATCAACATCTATCAACACGCGTACTGTAGAGAATTCTTTCAGTGAATTAAAACTTCGCTGCACTCCATCTATATATGCTTTTGTTTTTTTCAAAGAGAGTGTCTTAGGTACTTTCACCAGAATATTGGATATATATTTATTCCTAATTCGTGCAACCGGCGGCGCTACGGGGCCTAGCACATGTTCTTCCAACTTTAGCTCCAATGCACGCCCATACCAAGCTGCGGCTTGTTGCATCTTATATTGATTCTTATCCTTGAACGTGATTTTTATAAGTCGGTGGAACGGCGGATAATGGTATTGATAACGTTCTTCTATTTGCTGTTTGTACATTCCTTCATAATCATTCATACTAACCTGCTGCAGGATTTGATGGTACGGATTATAGGTTTGGATCAATACCCTACCGCGTTTTTGTGTACGACCTGCCCTACCCGAAACCTGTTGTAATAATTGAAAACTTCGCTCATGTGCTCTAAAATCGGGGAAGTTGAGTAGATTATCTGCATTCATCACCCCTACCAGACTCACATTCCTGAAATCCAGTCCCTTTGCCAACATTTGTGTTCCTACTAATATGTCGATCTCCTGATTTTCCAATGCATCGATCAATTTTGCATAAGCGTATTTCCCTTTGGTGGTGTCTTGGTCCATTCGGGCAATGCGATGATCGGGGAATAAAACAGAAAGCTCAGATTCTATTTGCTCTGTTCCAAAACCCTTCGTATCCAGCGTTTCGCTACCGCAGGCCATACAGCTTATGAGCATTATCATGTGATACCCGCAGTAGTGACAGCGTAACTCATTTTTATGTTGATGATAGGTTAAGCTTACATCACAATTGGGACATTGAGGTGCTATGCCACAGGTAGTACATTCTACAACAGGAGAGAATCCTCTTCTGTTCTGAAACAACATTACTTGTTCTCCATGACCCAATGCTTCGGACATCTCTTTCAATAACTGATCACTAAAATGACCTGTCATTTGTTTTTTTCGATGCTTTTCCTTGATATCAATAAGGGTTATTTCGGGCATGAGCACATTCCCATAACGTTTCTTTAAAGACACCATACCATATTTATGAGTCTTGGCATTGTGATAGGTTTCTATGGCTGGTGTCGCAGAACCCATAATCACTTTGGCGTTATGTAATTGCGCTAAGACAACGGCACTGTCACGACCGTGATAACGAGGGGCGGGACTGTATTGCTTAAAAGAGGGTTCGTGTTCTTCATCCACGATCACCAATCCTAAATTCTGAAAGGGCAGAAAAAGAGACGAACGTGCACCAATAACGATTTGGACTTTCGGTTTCATATCCAACACATTGTTCCATACCTCCACCCGCTCATTAATAGAGTGTTTAGAATGATAGACCGACACCCGTTCGCCAAAATAATTTTGAAGCCGGGAGATCAATTGGGTCGTTAAAGCGATCTCCGGCAACATATACAAAATTTGTCTTCCGCTATCCAGCAGTTCTTCCATAAGGCGCACATAGATTTCTGTCTTGCCACTGGAAGTAACACCGTGCAATAAGGTAACTTCGTAGGATTCAAAGGAGGTTTTAATATCATTAAACGCCTGCTCTTGTGCAGGATTCAATGTCTTGATGGCCGCTGTATCCGCTCCGGAATATTCAATTCGGTCTTTTTGAATGTAGAATTCTTCAAGGATTCCTTTGTCAAGCAATGTTCTAAGGACTGCTGCCGAGGCATCACTTTTTTTCTGAAGTGTGATTGAGTCCACCGGTCGCTTTTGCTGTGACGAAAGCATAAAGAGTGTCATCAATACCGCACGCTGCTTCGGAGCACGGGTTAGAAGGTCCAGCAACTCTTTTAAGTTCTCTTCTTCGGAATAATGCGCACTAAGTTTAATGTAGCGCTTTAATTTGGGGGTATACTGCTCGAACACTTCTTCTTGAACTTGGATCACCCCTTTCTGAAGCATGGTTTGCAACACTCTTACTACATTGCTTCGGTCCAAGATCGACCGAATATCATTTATATGCAGTGCGGACTGATGCTGCAATGCCTCATAAACCAAGAACTCCTCATCAGAAAATCCGGATTCGTCTACTTCCTTTTCCGAAGCTAACATCACTATGGTTTCACTCTCCAGTAAAAATGCACTTGGCAAAGCCGCCCGAATTACCTCCCCAAGGGTACACATATAATAATTAGCCATCCACTCCCAATGACGTATTTGAGTCGTTGTAATGATGGGTGACTCATCCAAGATCTGGTCAATCGATTTTGTTTCATAACCCGGTGGATTATTGGCATAGACAGCATAAACGATTCCGGTGTATATTTTGGACTTACCGAAGGGTACAGCCACCCGCATCCCCTGTTCTAAAAATGCCGCTTCATCTTTGTTCACATGGTATGTGAACGCTTGTTTTAAAGGAATGGGTAATATGACATCTATAAAATACACAACTTGTAATGGCGGCACCCTGCCAATTGTTTTGGTTTAAGATTAAAGGTTTCCCGTAATTAAATGATAATTCCTTTGTAAAGCATAGGAGCTAGAACTATTTTATAAAATTAAAAAAGGCCATCCATTTAATAGACGGCCTTTCTCATTACTTATAAACAAGTATTATTTTACGCGATACCAGAATTGGGATCGCCCTAGTAAGGAAAATCCTATATAACCTCTTACTTTTAGCTTATTAGGCGCTTCTAATTCAATATAACATTTGTACAATTTTCCGTTCTCGGGATCTAAAATGTGTCCGCCGTTGTATTCATCACCATCCTTTTCAAGTCCGCGAATAATAGTTAGACCCAAGATCTTTTTGTTCTTGTCGGCGCCTTCACATTGATCGCAGACAGCGTCTTGTCTGTCTTTATTCAAGATCTCCACAACTTTTCCATACACCTTTCCGTCTTGTTCGTAGATCTCCACCACCGATTTGGTAATGCCGGTCTTATCGTCTACTGTCTTCCATTTTCCAAGGACACTTTGGGAGTGCACGCCAGCTGTTACGAAAGCAAGAACAAATACTAAGATCAAATTTTTTATCATCCTGTTTTCTTAGTTACCAAGCATGGCTTTTTTCAACTTGCTATCCACCGGGTCATTCCCCATCCAAATACCAAAAAGTGCTCTTTTGAATTTCATTCCGGAAATAGTGCCAAGTTCTTTACCATTTTTATACGCGACAACGCCTTTCCCCTTTTGATAGGTAATATCGAAGGTGTCATCTTCTACGATCTCATCATTAAAGAATTTTATGAACTTTTGTATCTCTGTGTTTAAAGAAGAGGTGTCACCACCCATCGAAGCATCAAATCCTTCTTCCACGGCTTCTTTCATCGCATCGCTGGATACAAAACTAGAAGTGATGACCAATCGAATGGCCATGGTCTCATCGGCATTCATGATGGATTTGGCGTCGCTTGATTTTTTTGTAAGGTATAATCCGCCGGAATACAATTTAAGTATCATCGCCTTTTTTCGAATACCGGCGCCATTCAACACCAAATCGTCGCCGCCAAAGCTAAGCGTATTAGGCAAGGTGACACTGCCAACCTGGGTTTGTGCCATGGACACATTCACGGTGACCAAAGCAATAATAAGTACAAGTAGATTTTTCATGAGAGAGTATTTACGTTATTTAGTATTAAAATTAATATTTGTCCTTAAGTCGCTGCAGTGAAATATTCAATTCAAATCCTAGCAGCAATAGATTTGCATTGATCCAAATATATAACATCATTATTAAAAGTGCACCAATGGATCCATACAACTCATTATAATTGGAAAAATTATTAATATAAATTCCAAACAGGTAGGTCGTTAGCATGAACAACAAGGTGGTGATCAACGCTCCTATCGAAAAGAATCGAGATTCTTTCCCTTCCTTGGTTCCGTAGTAATAGAGCGTAGAAATGATTACATATACCATGACTACAAATACGATTAGCTGTAAAGCCGAGATCCAAAAAAGGTCATTCTGTATATATTCATTTCCTTTCAAGCTATTGATAACATATTCACCATACAAGATGACTCCTACCGTAATTAACAACAACAATGCCAAAAAGATAGAGACCACCAACGCAACACTGTACTGCCTAAAGAAGCCTCTGTTCATAGTAACGTGAAACGAATATTCAAATGCACTGAAAATGGCGTTCACTCCATTCGCCGCTAAAAACAGAGATAAAAAGAATACAAAAGAAAGCAGTCCTCCGCCTCGTGGATTCACCGCAATATCTGCAATGGTCGGATAAAAGAACTCGGCTGTTTGCGGTGGTAACAGATCTTCAATAAATATTAGAAAACGGGTTTGAAAGCCTTCGATTGGGACGAGCGGTATTAAGTTCAGTATAAAAAGCAGAAAAGGAAATAAAGCCACAAAAAAGCTATAAGCAATTGATGTAGCACGTGATGAAAAGGTTCCTTTAATGATCCCCGAACCATAAATATCCAAAAGGTGGTACAACGTTAGACCGTGAAAACCGGGAAGTTTAATTTGCTTACTCCTCGCCACCAGTTGATCGATCCTGTGTGTAAACCATGATTTCAATTGTTCGAGTAGCGTGGCTTTTCTTCCGGCTTCGGTGCTCATTGAACTGCTTTTAGGCTTAGGTCCATGTTGTAAACGGAATGTGTCAAAGCACCACTGGAAATGTAATCTACACCACATTCGGCGTATTTTCTCGCAGTTTCTAAAGTGATGCCACCACTGGATTCGGTGAGACAGCGGTCGCCAATCATGGCAACAGCTTTCTTTGTATCTTCATAATTAAAATTATCAATAAGAATACGGTATACACCGTCGTTCTTTAATATCTCTTCAATTTCTGAAAGGTCACGAGCTTCGACAATAATCTTCAAGTTCATACTACTCTCACGTAGGTATTCCTTGGTTTTCTCAATGGCTTTCGTAACACCGCCACAAAAATCAATATGATTATCCTTGAGCATGATCATATCGTACAATGCAAACCGATGGTTCTCGCCACCCCCTATCTTCACCGCCCATTTCTCCAGCGCACGAATCCCTGGAGTGGTTTTTCGGGTATCCAATATCTTCGTGCCTGTCCCTTCCAAAACCTCTACATACTGACGGGTCTTGGTTGCTATGGCACTCATTCGTTGCATGGCGTTTAATACCAAGCGTTCGCTTTTTAAGATGGATTGTGACAAACCCGAAATATAAAAGCAAACATCACCATATTTCACAGGGCTTCCGTCGGTAATTCTAATGTCCAGCTCTAAACCCGGATCTACAAATTCGAAAACCTGACGGGCGAAATCCACACCCGCAATGATCCCATTATCTTTTACCAATAATTTCGCCGTACCTGTTGCATCTTCAGGGATACAAGCAAGAGAACTGTGATCTCCATCGCCTACATCTTCCCGGATGGCATTGGAAATAATGCGATCCACTTCTTTATTGAATTGCTTTTTTGAAATCATAGCGAACCAATTTTTAGCTAAAATAACTTAAAAAGTTTGAAGACCGAAGGGATAGCGGGCAAGACCATTCATTTTATCTTTGTATTTTTAAATTCTGAATGATTTATCCATGAAAATTAGCTTACTTGTTATTGGCAAGACCGACAGTAAACAACTTTCTGCCATGACGGAAGATTACGCAAGGCGCTTGGGATTTTATATTCCTTTTTCCATGGAGGTCATTGCCGATATCAAGAATACGAAGCACCTTTCAGTAGAACAACAAAAACAGGCCGAAGGTGAATTGATCCTCAAACGAATACAAAGCAGTGATACTGTCGTGTTGCTTGACGAAAAAGGCAAAATCCTTTCGTCAGTTGGTTTTTCTGAATTCCTTCAGAAAAAAATGAACAGCGGACTCAAACAATTGATCTTTGTTATTGGAGGTCCCTATGGTTTTTCCGAAGCAGTGTACCAAAGAGCTAATGGCAAACTGTCCCTGTCTGCCATGACCTTCTCCCATCAAATGATACGTTTGTTCTTCGTGGAGCAACTTTACCGCGCTTTTACCATCCTAAAAAACGAGCCCTACCATCATCTATAAGCTATCGCATCCAGATACAATCAATTCCATCAGTTAACATGTGCAGCAACAGACCAACGGCAATGATACGGGTTCGCTTGAAAAAGAGCAACACCAAGTAAACGCCTATCGCCGCATAGGAATGCAAGGGGTGGAAATTGATACTGCAACGGTCTTCAGCAAAAATGGGTGTGGCTAAGAGGTGATCCAAGTCGACCAACATCGTCGCCAGCATGATCGCCCAAGCAAGCTGCCATTGTCGCCTAAAAAAGATCCATGCCAGCAATCCCGGAAACAAGAAGTGCAGACTGTAATGAAGCAGGGTTTGTAGCATTGACAGGGATTTATTATAACTTCATAAGTCGTTTTAACCAACGAAACTTCGAGGATGAATACGGCGGATACTTTAAAGGCAGCTCCAACCAGGTTGGCTTTTTTAAAATGCTTTTATAGTGTGAGAATGCTTCAAATCCGGCTTCGCCATGGTAATTCCCTAT
The DNA here is from genome assembly GCA_002696485.1 of Altibacter sp. GTDB lineage: Bacteria > Bacteroidota > Bacteroidia > Flavobacteriales > Flavobacteriaceae > Altibacter. The sequence goes on from NZTP01000009.1 coordinate 60,167, forward strand.
GCCACTGTTTCCAACACCACCGAATGGCAAATGCGGATTGCTAATGTGCATCAACGCTTCATTGATTGCACCGCCTCCAAACGACAGTTCTTTTAGGAGCTTCCGCTCTGTCTGCTTATTCCTAGTGAAGATATAACAAGATAAAGGTTTTGGCAAGCTTCGTATCTTGTCAATGGCATGATCCAACTTGTCAAAAACTATTACGGGCAATAGGGGTCCAAAGATCTCTTCCTGCATCACGGCATCTTCAAAAGTGACATTGAACATAAGCGTTGGTTGTATATAACGATTATCCTTATCTGTTTTTCCACCATAGTATATCTTATCTGGATCGAGCAAACCCACGAGACGATCGAAATTTGATTCATTGATGATCTGCACATAATTATCGTTCTCAAATGCATACTTCGCACTCAGAATCTCTTCTTTAGCAAGTTTTAAGAATTCTTCTTCAATTGACTCTTCGATCATTACGTAATCCGGAGCGATACAAGTTTGTCCCGAATTTAGAAATTTTGCCCAAATAAGCCGCTTCACCGTCATTTTTAAATGGGCATCCTTCATAATAATAGCGGGACTCTTGCCGCCCATCTCTAATGTGACAGGTGTAAGATTTTTGGCAGCCGCCTTATAAACGATCTTTCCAACTTTCGTGCTCCCGGTAAAAAAAATCTTATCGAATTTTTGATCCAATAACTCTGTAGTTGCTTCGACTCCCCCTTCTACAACTGTAAAAAAGGCAGGATCGAAATGATCTTTAACCAATGTTGCCATTAAGGAGGACGTGTGTGAAGGCAATTCACTAGGCTTTAACACCACCGTATTTCCTGCAGCAATGGCAGCGATCACGGGCGCAAACGATAGTTGATACGGGTAGTTCCAGGCGCCTATCACCAAACACACCCCTAATGGCTCCGGATACAAGTAGCTGGCAGCAGGGAAATTTGCCAGATTGGTAGCTACGCGTTTCTTGCGAGCCCAATAATGAAGGTTGTTCTTGATGTCCTTGATCTCCTTAAGCAACAAGGCTAATTCTGTGATGTAGTTCTCAATGGGACTTTTTTTAAAATCCTTAAAGATAGCCTCATTAAGCTGCTGTTCATGCGTAGTAAGCACATGTCCCAATTTCTCTAACTGTTCCAGTCGAAAGGAAAGCTCTTTGGTTGAATGGGTGTTGAAGAAAGCACGTTGTCGCGAAATGATCTCTTCCATGGTTTATTGGAGATTTGAATTTCCCTAAAAATACCCTAAAAGAACAACGATTCTGTTAAATAAAATAAAAACTATTTTTTCTTTCGGTTTAACACTTTGTATTCTTCGTAACACTCATTGATAGCATCCAAAATCTGAAGGTCATTCGCCGTGCGGATAAAGTCCTTGGAATAGTTACAATTGTTTAGAATTTCGTCAATGTCTACCTTTTCCAACTGAAGCACCGCCATGAGGGTTTCTCTGTCGAACTTGCTCTGAAGCAAATTACGTATCTCATCGTCTTCCTTCATTTTCCGAAGCTTTCGCATTTGGGTGGGTCGTTTTCCAAACACATTGTAGAGGAAATCGGCTGGATTGAAGATCGCACTCAGTACTTTGTTCACTGCGCCGGGCTGTTGGCTCCCTCCTTCGTAACCGGAACCTACGCCGCTAATGCGGTATCGGTAATTATCGTAAATAGGAATGGTTTTCGCATCTACTTCCACATAACCTGTAAGTTGAATGGGCCGCACCACTACTTCTTCTAAGGCGATCCCCAGTTCGGTCATCTTGATCTTGATGTCCCCAAACTTTAACCAGTCATTGGTAACTCGCACCCTAATGGATTTGAATCCTAAGTAACTAAAATACAAAGTATCGTTCACTACGGCTCGTATCTCAAAATCTCCTTCGGCGTTAGAAGTAGCCCCCACTACACTGTTCAAATTAACAATGTTTACATTCTCCAAAGGTTGATCATTGGCATCATTGAGCACCTTCCCTTTAATTAAAGGAGGCGTAACGATAGACTCTTGAGCGATCGCACCCACGGATGTAAGGAAAAATATAAGTAGAAGGAGGTGTTTCATAGCAAGAAAGCATAAAAGTACACAATATAGACGTGTTTTTCCATCGAAAGTTTCAACGAATCTACTATTTTCGGAAATTATCCTTTACGACGGCGTCTTCCACCGGTACCTGAATTTTGAGGTTTCTCATTCTTCCTCCGGCTTTTACCACTAAATTTGGGTCGATCTCCGCTACTTTCGTTCCCGCGCTTTTTAAAGCCTCCTTTTGATCCGCCCTCACTTTTAAAGCTTCCTCGTTTACCATCACCACGACCGCTTCGGCTTCGGTCGCTGCGACCACGGCCTCCGCCACTTCTTCCTCTTCCGCCGCGATCCTTAGAAACTTCTACCGAAATGTTTCTTCCGTCGAGCTTAAAATCGTTAAAGATACCCAATACCATTTCCTCGTGTTTGGTATCGGTATTAAAGAATGAAAAGCTGTCCTTTACGTCTACTTTATAGACATCGTCCTTTTCCAATCCTAACAGATCCCGTAAAAAATCTTTCAGTGTCATCCAATCGAAGTCATCCTTGGCGCCAATATTTATAAAATAGCGCGTAGAATCCTTGGAATCACTGTCATCATGATCCTTTCCGCTGCCACCCGGCGCATTGAGATCCTTGGCATTTTTGTAATAATTATAAAAACGAGTAAATTCAACCGAGAACACCTTCTTAATAAGTTCTTCCTTACTGAAATCGGACAACACTTCGTTAATATTGGGCAGATACATGTCGATCTCATGATTGATCGCAGTATTCTTGATACTGTTTGCTAGGTGGAATAACTGGACTTCGCAGATCTCCATGCCACCCGGAATATCCTTCTTTTCGAATTTTTTCTGAATGATCTTCTCAATAGCCCCGATCTTTCGTACTTCACTCTTAGAAACAATCACCATGGAAACCCCACTCTTACCGGCACGACCTGTTCGACCACTTCGGTGTGTGTATGTTTCGATCTCATCCGGAAGCTGATAATTGATCACATGTGTAATATCATCTACATCGATTCCTCGAGCTGCCACATCGGTTGCTACTAACATTTGGATCTGCCTGTTTCTGAAGGATTTCATGACCAGATCCCGCTGATTCTGACTCAAGTCACCGTGCAAAGCTGCGGCATTGTAGCCATCGGTGATAAGTTGTTCTGCTACTTTTTGAGTATCGCGCTTTGTTCTGCAAAAAATCACCGAAAATATATCGGGATTGGCGTCACAAAGTCGTTTTAGAGCAGCATATCGATCCCGTGTATTTACCAGATAGTACTCATGAGAAACGGCTTCCGTACTCACATTTTTCGATCCGACCGTGATTTCGACAGGCGTATGCATAAATTTTTTCGCAATAGAAGCAACCTCCTTTGGCATGGTAGCACTAAACAACCAAGTACTCTTGTCTTCGGGGGAATGAGAAAGGATTTCGGTAATGTCTTCATAGAAGCCCATGTTCAGCATTTCATCGGCCTCATCCAAAACACAGTATTCGATCTTTGAGATATCGATCATTCTTCGGCCGATCATATCCTTCATCCTACCGGGCGTTGCCACAATAACCTGCGCTCCTTTTTTAATCTGTTTGGCTTGTTCTGTAATGCTTGCACCACCATAGACCGCAACAACGTTAAGCCCTTTTAGATACTTTCCGTAGTTATTCAACTCATTCGTGATCTGAAGGCACAGCTCGCGTGTTGGAGAAAGGATCAACCCTTGGGTCGTCCTGCTTTCGGCATTGATCTTCTGAAGCATCGGAAAACCAAATGCGGCGGTCTTTCCGGTACCGGTTTGTGCTAAAGAAACAAGATCGGTCTCTTTGCTTAAAAGTATTGGAATTGTTTTTTCTTGTACTTCCGAAGGGGATTCAAAACCCAGATCGGTAATGGCCTGAAGCAATTGCTCGTTAAGGCCTAACGATTTAAATGTAGACATAGTGAATTTTAAGTGTTTATTTGTACTTACTGAAGCGGACTCGACAAATAAACCTTATCACTTCCTGCAGTACTGCCTCACCCTGAGGCTTACCTAGAACCCCGATTATCGCACGGTGAACGAGGGCGCAAAGATACTCTTTAATTTGGTATCTCAATTTGCATTATGAGTTTTTTATGAATGCTATAGCTATGTGTACCCAAAAGGGTTCCCTTTGTGAGATTTATTTATATTTATCGTGCTTAATAATCTAATTTGTCACAACCTTACTACATGAAAAATCTATTCTTTCTAATTTTCTCTGTATTTCTTTTTTCCATTCCAAGCGTGGGTCAGCAATTTGAGGTGGGTCCAATGGTAAACTACGACCGTACCTCATTCAATGTGCCGGATAGTTCCTTTATTGTGATAGGCGGACCGGGAGGTGGATCCGAAGGATCGCGAACTACGGGTTTTGAAACGAATTTTAGTTTGGGTGCATACGGCACCTATTATTTCCACGAGCATTTTGGCCTTGCTGCCGAAATATACTATACTGAAACTTCTGCCACCGAATTCCAAGACAATGTCTTTAAATCCCTGAATATCATTCCCTACATTACAGCCGAACTATGGAACACCAATATATACTTGAATTTAGGAGGCGGTTTCGCTTATATGCTCGATACCCCGGAGTTTGAAGGAGACTTTAGTGTAACAGACGAAGCTATACGAACATTCGATATTCCCATAAAAATGGCTGTTAATTACCGTATTACAGATATCATTACGATCGATGTGGGAATTCATACCTCAGCCACGCGTGTGGTAAAAGACGAAATTACAAGGGTTCATCACTATTTGGGGATCAAAGTTCCCCTCAATCGAATTTTGTCGAAGGGCTAATCTATTCTGAAAGATACTCGATCAATTGTCGCATCGCTTTCCCGCGATGTCCTATCTCACTTTTTTCGACAAGGCTCATCTCTGCAAAAGTTTGAGAGGATTCCTTTGGCAGGAAAATAGGATCGTAACCAAATCCTTTATCGCCTCGGGGGGCTGTAACGATCTCTCCTTCACAAATACCTGTAAACAATGTATTCGCTCCTTTAAGGGTAAGTGCGATAGCTGTTTTAAAACGAGCAGAACGATCGGATTTGTCTTTCAAATTATCGAGCAATTTCTGCATGTTCGCATCGGCGTCGTTTTCCGGACCGGCATAGCGTGCGCTGTACACTCCGGGTTCGTTATTAAGAGCGGCCACTTCTAGACCCGTATCGTCTGCAAAACAATCATATCCATAGCGATCACGCACATAATTTGCTTTTAAGGCGGCATTTCCTTCTATGGTGGCAGCTGTTTCCGGAATATCTTCCAAACAACCAATGTCAGTGAGGCTTAGTAGCTCTAAATAACTCGGCAATAACGCCTTTACTTCTATAAACTTATTTTTATTGTGCGTGGCAAATACGAGCTGCATGAATAATTGGCAATTGGTGAATGATGGGTGATTTTAGTCGCTAATGCGTATGGGAATCTGGGACACAGCCCGATACGATCATCAGGTTACTTTTGTGAATGTAAAGCAACGCGGTTACCTTCAGAGTCTATAAAAGCGGCCATGTACCCATGTTCTTCAGAGATTTGTGTCTTCTCTTGGTAGATCTTACCGCCGGCGGCCTCCACCCTATCCAATTCCTTTTGTACATCGGTACTAAAAAAATAGACCAAGGGCCCTTCGGTACTAGGGATGTAGCTTTCCTGCTTAACGAGGGTTCCGGCTGCACCGCGGGCGTCTTTGTCAAAAGGAAACCAACCCATCTCAAATCCGTCAAAATTTACCAATTCAATATCGATCTTAAAGACAGCTTCATAAAATTTTTGAGCCCGTGCCATATCACTGACCGGTATCTCGATCCAAGCAAACATATTATGTTCCATAGTGTTACAGATTATTTTTTTCTAGTTCAATTTTTAAGGAAGTTAATCCTTCTTCAAAGTCCTTCCCCACAGCTTTATCCATATTGAAGAACAACATCATAATATTCATGGGTGGTTTGTTCTCTCCGTTAAATCCCCAGATCACTTCGGTTTCATTAGGGCTGATCTCACGTACCAGCAGATAACCGTTGCT
>NZTP01000010.1 GCA_002696485.1 Altibacter sp.
AGGCCGCTGCTTCCGCTAAGAAAACCGGTGGCCCCTCCTTCTCCGTCTGAAACCGTAGATTTGAAGCCGTTAAAAATGTACGCTTGATACCCTAAGGAAGCATCGGGAAAACGACCCGTCACCCCTACTCCAATCTCACGCCACGTAGTAGGAACAATACTATTGTCTACTGCAGGACGTTCCACACCATTGAAGGTGGTTGGTTCGTGGAATTCGTTCACAATACCCATGGGTACCAGCATCAATCCACCGCGCAAACTCAGATTATCACTCACGGCATAGTTTACAAAAGCTTGTTCAACGAACACTTCCTCCACATGCTCAAACTCGATCTCCGATACGAACTGTGTCTTTTCATTGAACTTGTATCCCAACAGTACAACCAGACGCTGTACGTCCAATTCGCCGTTGTCTCCTTCCGGCTGATTGTAATTGATCTCTCCATACGCACCAATAGTAACGGCTTTCCCATAATTTCCGGAAAGGATACGTTGCGCAGCGTTCTGTTGAAGTTGTGGATCTACCGAAATAGAATCGTTGGCGGTTTGCGCCATGTTAAATGAAGTAACTAATAATAGGGCTAGAATTGTTAGATTTCTCATGATTTTTATTTAGACTGAATATAAATAGGTGTGTTTTTCAGCCGCAAAAATAAAATCAAATTGAAGATCTCACAAGCTTATTTAGAATAAATTTAAATAAATTTTAATGTCATGTTATAAATGTTTAAAAGTGAACTATTTATTACCGGAAATTTCCAACTGCGCTTTATACTGAAGCCTTGCCACAGTGGCCCACTGCAGCAAAAGTACGGTTTCATCTTCCGAAAGATCCCCGTGAATCCATGTGTACGAATCTAATGGCATTTCTCCCTCTTTTACCATTTCGATCACTTCTTCCAGCTTATGGTCCTTTTTCTTTGCCGAGTAGCTTTCCCATTCAGACACGTTAAAGTGACCCTGCCCGTGTTCTATATGTTCTGCCAGCCAAAATGAAAAGGGAGCTATTTCGGCATACCACGGATATTGTGTATGATTGCTGTGGCAGTCATAGCAGTTCTCTTTCAGCAGGGAGGCAACCTGTGCCGAAGGTTTTGTCTCCCTTTCAAAAGCCATGACACTTTCATATCCTGCCTGATTCTTCTCCGGACGTATAAATTGAATGACGATTAAGGCGATCAATGCCAAAACGAGGAAAATCTTTAGTATTTTTTTCATGGTTCCTGTTTTTTAGATTTTAGATAGAGTATCACAGCCTTCCGAATATCGGAAGCGGCTTCGTTTTCCATGGGTTCATAGACCTCCAATACACCGGGATGCTTTGGTGTTAGGAACGGAATATCGTATCCTTTTAACAAGAAGTCACTAAAAGCAATGGTGTACGTTTTGTCTTCATCTATTGCTTCGCCTCCCAGCAACCATCCTCCTGAAGTACTTTCTGAGATGTTGTACCGTTGTAAATAGGCTCCTGTGCCGCCACTTGCCTTCCCGTAGTCCAACACCTCTAATAACAGGGCACCTTCCATGTCTACCTTAACTACATTACCTCCAAACGGTAGCACTCTAAAGATGTCCAAGCTTGTCACGTCCCCTGCCAACATGTCGTCCAACCGAATGGAACCGCCATTTACCAAAGCACCATCTACATCGTGGGTAAAAGAGCGTGCCATCGCATGCGTTATGATCGCTCCTAAATTGGTCTGTATGCCCCTACTTGCACTGTCGGTTCCATCCAGAGGCGGATCTGCCACATAGATCACTTCGTTGGGATTGTCGATTACCTCCGAAACAGATCGCTGTAAAATTTCATCCCATTTTTCCACGATGGCCGCCACCTTAGGGTTGGAAGGTGTTCGTTCATCTATAGGCAGCAATTTCGAATCGATTTCAAGTACTTTTGTTTGGGTATTATACATGATTGTATGCACGTAGACCGTTTTTGCGTTCGCATCGGCTTTTACGATCGTTCCGTTTGCCGTGGGTATTCGCATGCTGTTGTGCTCATGACCGCCCATAAACAGTGGTACTTTAGGCAATTGTCGAGCCAATTCGGTGTCTTGTTCCAAGGTAACATGCGTCAACCCGAAGACAAGATCGGTCGTGGGTTCCAGATCCTGATATGCCCTTTTTGCTTCGGAAAGCACATCGCCATAGAATACAAAGTCCTGCGGATTGGAATCTAAGGTGACACTAAAGAAACCGAGGGTGACCATGGTTCCGTCGGAATCGGTCACATTAAGATGATGCGTATCATTCACCGGAATCGTATTGTTTTCCCGCTCATACACAAAAGGAATGGTATCCCCGCCCGCCACATGGCGCACATTGGCAGTCGTCCATGAAAACCGGGATTCATTCAATCGTTTTTGAAGACCTGCTTCGCCTATATCAAACTCATGATTGCCAAATGTTACGAGATCAAACTCCATAGCATTCATCACTTCTATCATTTGCTTCCCTTGAATACGTTCCCCTTCATACTTAATAGTTCCTAGTAGCGACGGATTTAAAAAATCTCCGGCCATGAAAAGAAACGTATTCGGATTTAGGCTTGCAATGGAATCTCGTACATAAGCGACACGAGCCAATCCGCCATACTTTCCTCCGCTTAAGGGTGCGATCTCGTACACATCATTAAGCTGAATAAAGGTAAACGTTATAACCCCATCATCCGTTCCGGCGGATCCTGGACTTTGTTGCGGTTTACACGCCAGCAACACCAACAAGAAAAGCATGGAAGAATAATACAGTAATTTCATATTAATGGTATTTTGTAAAGATCTTAGTGGCTTGATTATGTGCACTTTCAAAGGACATGGGGTTGATACCACTGTCAATTTTTTCCGCCGTAAAATAACTTAGCATCTTTTCCGTAGGCATGTTACCGGTCAATTCATCCTTGGCCATAGGGCAACCGCCAAACCCTTGAATGGCTCCATCAAAGCGACGACAACCGGCTTTGTACGCTGCATCGACCTTTTCATGCCATGCGGTAGGCGTGGTGTGCAAATGTGCTCCAAATTCGATGTGTGGATATTTTGGAATGAGATTAGAGAACAAATAGGTAATGATCTCGGGAGTGGAAGTGCCTACGGTGTCACTCAAGGAAAGTATCTTTACTCCCATGGCCGAAAGCCGCTCGGTCCATTCCCCTACAATAGCAACATTCCAGGGGTCTCCGTACGGGTTTCCAAAACCCATAGATAGGTAGGCAACCACTTCTTTAGAATGTTGGTCTGCCAGATCCAAGATCTCCTGTAAGATATCGATGGACTGCGCAATGGTCTTGTGTGTATTGCGCATTTGGAAATTTTCAGAAATGGAAAAAGGATATCCCAGATACTTGATCTCAGGATATCGTACCGCCGTCTCAGCCCCCCGAACATTCGCAACTATTGCCAACAACTTACTTTGTGTTTGCGTTAGATCCAATTGCGCCAAAACCGCGGCTGTGTCTTGCATTTGCGGGATGGCCTTGGGTGATACAAAACTACCAAAATCAATGGTGTCAAAACCACATCGCAGTAAGGATTGAATGTACTCGACTTTTTCGTTGGTAGGTATCCAGTCTTTGATACCTTGCATGGCATCTCTGGGACATTCTATGATCTTGACGTGTTGCATTAGGATAAAGATATAAATTCCCGAGCAGGGAAAATTCTATTCATTCAAAAAATCTAAGGGATCATGATATACAAAGCGATTCCGACAAAAACAAGTATCTGAAGCCATTTTAAAACAAGTCCAACAGTCTTTCCCTGAGTGAGAAAACGCTTAATACTTCCGGCCAACAAGGCGATGGCACTAAAAGTGAGAAATGAAACTACCATGAAGGTCATTCCTAAAATATAAAATTGGAGAACGGTGTTTTCAGAAGGATCCCATAAAAAAGCCGGAAAGAACGCCAAGAAAAAGATCATGACCTTCGGATTTAGCAAATTCATGATTACGCCTATCTTGAACAGCTCGCGGGTTGACTTTTCGGGGGCACTGTTCGCATAGGATATCTCCGCATCACTTTTAAAAACTTTATACGCCAAGTACAACAGATAAAGGGCACCTAGTATCTTGATCGCATAGAAAAGAGTTTCCGAAGCGGTAATCAAAGCAGACACTCCAAAGGCCAGTAACGTTGTGTGTACGATACAGCCGCTAATGAGTCCCGCCGTGGTCGCAATACCACTTTTGGCTCCGTTCGTCAAGGATTGCGTAAGCACATAAATATTGTCCGGACCGGGAGAAAGTGCCAACGCCAGCGTTGCTAAGATAAAAAGGTACAGGAGCTCGATCATGCCTGTTGCTGCTTCACTAAGGCTTTGTTTATCTCCTTTACAAGCTTGGGACCTTCATAGATAAAGCCGGTATACAGTTGCACCAAACTTGCACCGGCATTCAATTTTTCAAGGGCATCCTTGGGTGAATGGATGCCCCCGACCCCAATGACCGGAAAAGCATTGTTACTTTTTTCACAGAGGAACCGGATCACTTCGGTCGAGCGTTCGGTAAGGGGTTTTCCGCTCAGACCACCGACTTCCTGCCGTGCAGGTGATTCCAGACCCTCGCGGGAGATCGTTGTGTTGGTAGCGATGACCCCATCTATTTTAGTGTCTGAAACGATGTCGATGATATCCAGCAATTGCGCTTCGGAAAGATCCGGAGCAATCTTTAACAGTATGGGTTTACGCTTTAGCTTTTCAGCATTCTGCTGCTGAAGCTTCCGTAGCAGTTGCGTTAGCGGTTCTTTATCCTGAAGCGCTCTCAGGTTAGGCGTGTTTGGAGAACTTACGTTCACCACAAAATAGTCGACATGATCGAACAATGCCTCAAAACCGATCACATAATCGGTAACAGCTGCTTCATTAGGTGTGGCCTTGTTCTTCCCAATATTTCCTCCAATAAGCACATGTCCTTTCCCTGAAGGATTCTTCTTCAATCGCATTACCGCTTCTTCAACGCCACCATTATTGAAACCCATTCGGTTAATGAGTGCCTCATCCTCCACCAAACGGAACAATCTTTTTTTAGGGTTCCCCGCTTGAGGCTTAGGCGTAAGCGTCCCGATCTCAATAAACCCGAAACCAAAATTGGACAGCTCGCGATACAGTTTCGCGTCTTTGTCGAAGCCGGCGGCTAAACCAACCGGATTTGGAAAACTAAGTCCGAAAAGTTCTCGTTTCAATACGGGATTTTCCACATGGTACATGCTTCGGAAAAGTCCTCCCATTCCTATTCGGTTCATAAATCGAATGAGTGAGAAGGTGGTGTGATGAATTTTTTCAGGATCGAAAAGATACAGGATGGGCCGAAGAATCGCTTTGTACATAGGTGTGAAAATCTTTTGCAAAAATAGTATTAAAGTGCGTAATAGTTAATTTGAATATGTTTTAATTTGTACTGAAAATCTAGTAATATGATCGACAAACAACACCTCATCAACCGATTTATAGGTTATGTTACCGTGGACACCGAAAGTGATCCTGAAAGCGACACAACCCCCAGTACCATGAAACAATGGGATCTGGCCAATGCATTGGTGGAAGAATTAAAAAGTATTGGCATGGAGGAGGTAACCATAGACGAACATGCCTATATTATGGCAACCTTGCCCTCAAATGTGGATCATGAAGTGCCGGTTATTGGATTCATTTCCCATTTTGACACAACTCCCGATTTTACCGGGGCAAATGTAAAACCTCAGATCATAGAGAACTACAATGGCAAAGATATTGTCCTTAATGAAACTGAAAATATTATACTGTCACCGGATGATTTTGAGGAGCTGCTATTGTACAAAGGAAAGACCTTAATCACCACCGATGGCACCACTTTACTAGGCGCTGATGACAAGGCAGGTATCGCTGAGATCATATCGGCCATGGAATATCTCATACAACACCCCGAGATTAAACATGGAAAGATTCGTGTAGGGTTCACCCCCGATGAGGAAATTGGTCGCGGAGCACATAAGTTCGATGTGCAGAAATTTGGAGCGGAATGGGCCTATACCATGGACGGAAGCCAGGTAGGTGAATTGGAATATGAGAATTTTAACGCGGCAGGCGCCGTAGTAAGTATTAAAGGTAAGATCGTTCATCCCGGATATGCCAAAGGCAAGATGATCAATAGTATGTATATCGCCACAGATTTCATCAATTCTCTCCCCAGGTTGGAAACACCTGAGCATACCGAGGACCGACAAGGATTCTTCCATTTGTACAGCATCAAGGGTGGTGTCGATGACACCAAGCTTCAATACATCATTCGGGATCATGATCGAGAACATTTCGAGGCCCGCAAAGAGATGCTGTTGAAGTTGGCAGACGATATCAATGAACAGTATGAGCGCGAAGCCGTTACCGTGGAGATCAAGGATCAGTATTTCAATATGCGGGAAAAGATCGAACCGGTAATGCATGTTGTGGATATAGCGGAAGAAGCTATGAAAAAGGCTGGTATTACACCTTTGATCAAACCCATTCGTGGAGGAACGGACGGCTCGCAGTTAAGCTACATGGGACTCCCCTGCCCCAATATCTTTGCGGGCGGACATAATTTCCACGGACGATATGAGTATGTTCCTGTGGAGAGCATGCAAAAAGCTATTGAAGTGATCGTTAACATCGCCCAGCTCACCGCCGAAAGAGCGTAAGCTTTAGAAGAACATAAAAGTCAAAAAAAAACCCTTCAGAAGATCTGAAGGGTTTTATATTAATAAAGAATATTACTATTTTTTCGCAGGCGCATTTTCCTTATTGGTCAATTCCATAGAAAGCGCGGAGCGTTCAAATTTTACTTTACCGGCCCCTGTTTCAATAATACACGTGCCATCTTCGTGAAGCTCCAACAGTTTGCCGTGCAATCCACTTTTAGTGACCACTTTATCTCCTTTTTTAAGTCCTTTGTCAAAATTCTTTTCCTGCCGAAGCTTCTTTCGCTGCGGAAGTACAATAAAGAAAATGATAAAGACTGCAAATAGTAATAGTGGTCCGAGAAATTGTTGCATTTCTGCACTCATAGTGTGTGTTTTATTGTGCGGTATTCGTTTGGATCATGGAAGAAGCATTACCTGCCTGTCCTTCAGGAGCATTTACGAACGCCTTGATCTTTAGGGTTTCTTTTCCGGCAGCAGTATTGGCCGTAATGGTTACAGTCTTACTTACTTGATTCTTCCCACTTCCGTTGAATTTTACCAATAATTCTCCCTTTTCCCCGGGGGCAACAGGTGCTTTGGTATATTCAGGAACAGTACATCCGCAGCTACTTTTTGCATCAACGATCACCAATGGAGCATTCCCGGTGTTCGTGAATCTAAATACATGCTCTACGGCTGTATTTTGTTCGATAGTTCCAAAATCGTATTCGGTCTCTTCAAATGTCATTACAGGTACTTCACCTGCTTTTGCATCACGATCTGCAGCAGCAGCTACATTTTCTTCGTTCACTTTATCGGCTGCGTTCTCTTTACAAGAAGTAAAAGCAACTGCAGCGAGTACTGCTACTAATAAGATTGATTTTTTCATAGAATAAAAATTTTTAAGTTTTAAGCGTGGCTAAAGTACTTATTTTTTTGTTTTTATGTAAGGCCCCTGCCAATTTTATTTAATTTCCTTGCTTCGGTAAATTCCTTTACGATCTTGTCCAGTATCCCATTGATAAACAAACTGCTCTTGGGTGTTGAGTATTCTTTTGCAATTTCAAGATATTCGTTAATGGTGGCGCGTACAGGGATAGATGGGAAATTAAGGAACTCTGTAATTCCCATCTTTAGTATGATCATATCCAACTCTGCGATCCGCTCGGTATCCCAGTTAGGGGTTTTGCCATCGATCTCCTTACTCAATTTCTCTTCGTTAAGAATGGTCTTACGGAATAAGGTAACCGCAAAATCACGATCCTCGTCATTCTTATACAGTTCCGGCAGCAACACCGTCTTTACATTCTTGCCCGATACTTTGGACAATACTTTCACCAGTGCGGTATTCACAATAGGAAAATCATCCAACCAAGTAAGTCGTTTGTCTTCCAAATAGTCATAAAGCTTTTCATTGGGAGCCACGATCTCCTTGTACACCTTTATAATAAAATCCTTGTCTTCCGCAAAGGAAGGTTCACTCTTGGCAAGATAGGTATCATACCACTCCTGCTGCCGTAGTGTTTTTAACAGAATACGGGCGTATTCATCATCTTCTTTCCAATAGTTGAGTTTCTTCTTCTTGATCGCTTCGGAAAGGGAAGATTGCTCTGCAATAAGCTGAAGCAATTTATTGTTCACGAAATTCTTGCTGGGATTCTTCTCTTTCGCCGTAGGCAAATGCTTGTTCTGCGATTTTACCAGATATTCTTGGGCTTGATCACGCATCTCGACCAAGATCTGAAGCATAATAAGGTAAAGATCTTCCATTTGGTCCAAGCTGTACAGCAAGAACTTCTCTTGTTTCTCAATATCCTGATAAGCCGTTTGGTTGAAGGCATACACCGACTGTAATACTTTTACCCTAATATGTCTTCTCGTTAGCATATAGAAAGAACTTGTAAATAACAACGCACAAGAAACTCTTGTGCGTTGCAAAGATACTATTTTATAAAATGATTACTTGTTATTTTTTTTAGCGTCAATTCGCGACTGTGCAATGTTCAACGCTGCTTGATGTGTGGTCACATCATTGGTTTCGGCATTGGTAAGAATCTCTAATGTGGTATTATAGATGTTCTCAGTCTTACGAATGATCTCTTGACGGCCGTAATTTTCCAGTTCGGCGTATACATTAATGATACCTCCGGCATTGATAAGGAAATCGGGAGCATACACGATACCCTTTTCACGAAGTAAAAGTCCGTGTTTCTGTTCTTCCGCTAACTGATTATTAGCGGCACCGGCGATGATTTTAGCCTTTAGTTGTGGAATGGTGCTATCGTTCACCGTTGCACCCAAAGCACATGGCGCGTAGATATCCATTTGTTCCGCATATAGATTGTGTCCTCCGTAGATCTCTACACTGTACTTATCACGTACTTCTTCGAGTCGATCCTGATTGATATCGGCAATATAAACCTTAGCCCCTTCATTGGACAAGTGCTCGACCAAAGCTTCACCAACATTTCCAATACCTTCCACAAAGACCACACGGTCTTCCAACACATCGCTTCCAAAGGTATACTTAGCCGCAGCTTTCATACCCATAAACACCCCGTAAGCAGTAATGGGTGACGGATTTCCCGCACCTCCTTTAGATTCAGAAATACCTGTAACATATGGTGTCACGGTTCGCACCAAATCCATGTCTGATGTTTCCATCCCAACATCCTCTGCCGTGATATATTTTCCATTCAAGGAATGAACGAATTCACCAAAGCGCAGCATCAATTCGGGAGTCTTTTGAGTTTTAGCATCCCCAATGATAACCGCTTTTCCGCCACCAAGATTCAATCCTGTGATAGCCGATTTGAAGGTCATCCCGCGAGAGAGGCGTAATACATCGTTCAATGCGTCCCATTCGCTTTTATAATTCCACATACGGGTACCGCCTAAAGCAGGCCCCAAAACGGTATTGTGAATTCCAATTATTGCTTTTAATCCTGTATCTTTGTCGTTACAAAAAACAACTTGTTCGTGATTATCAAAGGACATTTGCCCAAAAACCGGGTCTATTTTTTGAAGTTCATTCGATTTTACTACTTCCGTCACCATATTAATTTTAAATTTATAACATCCTTAAAATGGACGCGCAAAAGTAGTGGTTTGGTAACAATCTCACAAAATAATTGTTGTTAAAATAAGAATTTGATAGCTTACAGAATTTTCCTTAAATGAAAGAACTCCAATACCTTAACCGTTACTTTATTAAGTACCGCGGGCGACTGTTATTAGGTCTATTTATAACTATCATTGCACGCATCTTTGCATTGTTGGCGCCTAAGTTCGTAGGAGACTCTATCACGGTGATTGAAAAATCGGTAAGTGGTGAGCTTACGGATCAAGCTGCCATCGAATCGGCATTACTTACCAATATCCTGTTGATCTTGGGCACCACCCTATTGGCGGCACTCTTCACTTTCCTGATGCGACAAACCTTTATTGTTGTTTCACGATACATCGAATACGATCTCAAGAATGAGATCTTTCAGCAATACGAACGTCTTTCCTTAAGTTTTTACAAACAAAACCGAACGGGAGATCTCATGAACCGAATAAGTGAGGATGTATCAAAAGTACGTATGTACGTAGGTCCTGCCATCATGTACAGCGTCACGACCATTACACTCTTTATTGTGGTAATAGCTTATATGTTCTACAAAGCACCACTGCTTACCTTATATGCCATCGCACCGCTACCCGTGCTGTCCATTGCCGTCTACAGACTAAGTGTTGCAATACACAAACGCAGTACGATCGTACAACAATATTTGTCAAAACTAACGTCCTACACGCAAGAAAGCTTCAGCGGTATCTCGGTCATTAAGGCCTATGGTATAGAACCGCGAATCAATACCGAGTTCGTAAGCCTTTCAGAAGCAAGCAAAGAAAAGAACATCGATCTGGTGAAAGTACAGGCCTTGTTCTTTCCGCTCATGATCCTTCTCATTGGTATTAGCAATCTACTTGTGATTTATATAGGAGGCAAGCAGTTTATCAACGGAGAGATCCAGGACCTGGGAACCGTAGTAGAATTCTTGATCTACGTAAATATGCTTACTTGGCCGGTTGCCGTGGTAGGCTGGGTAACTTCTATGGTGCAGCAAGCTGAAGCCTCCCAAAAACGTATCAACGAATTTCTTAAGGAAGAACCTGCTATTACGAACGAGGTGCAACATAGAACACCGGTTACAGGAGCTATCGAATTCAAGGATCTAAGTTATACCTATCCCGATACGAATATAACGGCATTGAAGAATGTTTCCTTTACAGTGCGTCCCGGAGAGACCTTAGCTATTATTGGACATACAGGTTCCGGCAAATCGACAATTCTGGAATTGATAGGCAGACTGTACGATGTTGAAAGCGGACAGATTCTTATTGACGGAACACCGATTAAGAAATTGAATTTAGACGATTTACGCGGAAGCATAGGGTATGTGCCCCAAGATGCGTTTCTCTTTAGTGAATCGATCAAGGAGAACATAAAGTTTGGAAAGGCAGATGCTACCGATAAAGAGGTGATGGAAGCCGCTAAGAATGCGGCCGTGCATAAAAATATAGTGGGCTTCAGTAAAGGATACGATACTGTCTTGGGAGAGCGGGGTATCACGCTAAGTGGCGGACAAAAACAACGAGTTTCTATTGCGCGTGCGATCATCAAAGACCCGACCATCCTCCTGTTCGACGACTGCCTCTCTGCGGTCGATACCGAAACTGAGGAAGAGATCCTACAAAACCTTCATAAGATCTCACACAACAAAACCACTGTTATCGTAAGTCATAGGGTGTCCTCTGCAAAAAATTCAGATAAGATCATCGTGTTGGAAGAGGGGCAGATCGTGCAACAGGGCACTCATAACGAACTGATCAACAGCGAAGGATACTACAAAGAGCTCTACGCGAAACAGCTTTCAGAAAAAGAAATGTAAAATTACCTTTGCGATATTTGTATTTTTTTTGGATTTTTGGCAGAACCTTAACAAATTGACAATTATGAGTGATCAGTACATGATGGAGAAAGAAGAAATATTCTCAAAAGTGATGCGCGCCGGAAGACGTACCTATTTCTTTGACGTTAGATCTACCAAAGCCGGAGATTATTATTTGACTATTACCGAAAGTAAGAAGTTTACCAATGACGATGGTTCCTTCCACTACAAGAAACATAAGATCTACCTTTATAAAGAAGATTTTATTGAATTTAAAGATCATGTCGATGAGATGATACAATACATTCTTGACGAAAAGGGGGAAGAGGTTATTAGTGAACGCCACCAAAAAGATTTTAAGAAGGAAGATCAGGCTAATACGCCGGAACAAGACGCCGACACCGATGAACCGGCCACTTCTAATTTTACCGACGTGGAATTTGACGATATATAAGTAGTTTTTTTATAAAATTGAATGAACCGCTTCGATCTTTCGAAGCGGTTTTTTTATCTTTAACCTTTTTGCAAAATAATATTATGAAAAAACTCTCCCTTCTCCTATTACTCTTATTTATTTCAGGAATCGCACAAGACAACACCGTTGACCTTACCTATTATCTACCTTCCGATGTTACATACAACCCCAAT
Organism: Altibacter sp.; assembly: GCA_002696485.1. GTDB lineage: Bacteria > Bacteroidota > Bacteroidia > Flavobacteriales > Flavobacteriaceae > Altibacter. The sequence continues at coordinate 12,213 of NZTP01000010.1, forward strand.
ATCCCTACCCCAAAAAGTATCATTGGTCATGAGGTTGGGGAATGGCATATCACGCACGATAAACTAGTTCAATATATGTACGCCCTTGCCAATGCAAGTGATCGTATTACTATAGAAGACAGGGGAACAACTTTTGAAGGTCGCCCATTACTGTTGCTCACCATTACTGCGCCTTCCAATCATGCGAATCTGCAAAACTTGCGGCAAGAGCATGTGGCACTCACCGAAGCCAATGCGGGCACTTTAAACACCGCAAACATGCCTGTAGTTGTGTATCAAGGTTTTTCCATTCACGGGAACGAACCCAGTGGTTCAAACGCCGCACTCGCTGTTGCCTACTACTTGGCGGCGGCCCAAGGACCTAAGATGGATGACTTATTACAAAACACAATTATTCTCTTCGATCCTTCATTTAACCCGGATGGCTTACAACGCTTTGCCAGCTGGGTGAACGTGCATAAAGCAAAGAACATCAATCCCGATCCTAACGACAGAGAATACAGTGAAGCCTGGCCGGGTGGACGCACGAATCACTATTGGTTCGATATGAACCGCGACTGGCTGCCGGTGCAATTACCCGAGAGTCGGGCACGCATAGAAACCTTCCATGACTGGTACCCGAACATACTTACCGATCATCACGAAATGGGCACGAATGCCAGCTTTTTCTTTCAGCCGGGAATACCGTCCCGAACCCATCCGCTGACTCCCAAAAAGAACCAACAACTTACGGGAGAGATCGCAAAGTTCCATGCCAAAGCGTTGGATAAGATTGGTAGCTTTTACTATACGGAAGAAAGTTTCGACGATTTTTACTACGGAAAAGGTTCTACCTTCCCCGATATTAACGGAAGCATCGGAATTTTGTTCGAACAGGCATCGTCACGCGGACATGCGCAAGAGAGTGACAACGGTATTCTTACATTTCCATTCACCATTCGCAATCAGTTTACCGCAGCCTTATCTACGCTGGAAGCGGCGGTTGCCATGCGGGAATCCTTACTCGACTACCAACGGGAATTTTTCGGCAATGCACGTAATGAAGCTTCAAAAGGGGGCGCCATTGTATTTGGGGATGAGAAAGATGCGTCTAAGGTTTTTCATTTAGCCGAAATACTTCAGCGCCATAAGATCAGGTTTCACGAATTGAATTCCGATTTCACCGCAAATGGCAAAACGTACAAAAAAGGGTATAGCTATGTGATTCCGAAGAATCAGAAACAACACCGCCTAATCAATGCTATGTTCGAAAAACGAACGTCATTTACAGATAGTTTGTTCTATGATATTAGTGCGTGGACCTTTCCGCTCGCTTTCAACCTAGACTACACCGAAGCCTCTATGGAACGAGCGGCTGCCCAAGTAACGAGCCTTACACAAAAGGAGCCGCCCATACCAAATACTTCTCAGTACGCCTACCTTATGGAATGGCATGATTACTATGCTCCAAAAGCGCTGAACACACTACTACAAAAGGAAATACGCGCAAAAGTAGGGATGCAGCCCTTTACACTGAACGGGATGGAATACGATTACGGTACCATCCTGATTCCTGTTCAGAATCAAAAAATGTCCGGTGACGCACTTGCCGACCTTATTAGAACGATTTCAAAAGAGACCCATGTAACGTTTACACCTGTCACGACAGGACTTACCCAAGGGATCGATCTGGGAAGCAATCAGTTTCGTGCGCTAGAGGCGCCTAAGGTAGCCATGGTCATTGGTGACGGTATCACGCCCTATGATGCCGGGGAGATCTGGCATCTTATGGACCAACGCTTCGATATGGCCTTGACCAAGATCGATACACGCGATTTCAGCAGGACAGACCTTAGCCGTTACACCGATATAATTTTACCCAGTAGCTGGGGAAATGCTTTGGACAAAAGGGATGCAGAAAAACTAAAAACGTGGGTTGAAACCGGCGGAACTTTAATTGGTTATAAGAATGCCGGCAGCTGGTTTAACAGCAACGAATTGTTAAAAATGGAATTTAAAACCCGCAAGGACACCGCTACAAATATTAGTTTTGAGCAAAGGAGTGATTTTCGTGGAGCCCAGGTTATTGGCGGTGCTATCTTTGAAACCCGTTTGGATCGATCTCACCCGGTTGCCTTCGGTTATAAGAATTCAACACTGCCCGTGTTTCGAAACAGTACCCTCTTTTTGAAATCGGATAAAGACAGCTATAATAACCCGATTGAGTATACCTCTGCCCCGCTGCTAAGCGGGTACATATCCAAACCAAATCTTGAGGAACTACAAAATACGGCTGCCGTAAAGATTGGCGGTTTGGGACGAGGACAAGTGATTTACTTTACAGACAACCACAATTTTAGGGCGTTTTGGTACGGTACCAATAAATTATTGATGAATGCCATATTCTTCGGTGACGAGATGTAACATATCAAATCTTCTTACACTTTAACCGTAGCCAATTTTATGTATCGTATTTAAAAATCACTATTTGGATAGAATCGCCCAAAATATGCGATTCGTCATATTTTAAGAGAATTAACCGCTTTATCTTACCGTTCATTTAGTCGTACGATCATTCTAATCGTACGGCTGTTTAATCGTAAGATATGGGAGAACATAAAGTACTTAGTACCCTTCAGTATAAGGATAGGGCCAAGTTTATAGCACATCTGTTAAATGATATAAAAGCGTTAGAACAGATGTTGGTCCAAGGTCTTATCGAAGATGATATCGTTCGAATAGGTGCCGAGCAGGAGTTTTGTCTTCTTACGCCGCACTGGCGTCCTTCAGATCGTTCAGAAGCTATCTTAAAAGCCATTGACGATCCACATTTCACTACCGAACTGGCGCGGTACAATCTAGAGATCAATCTAGATCCAGTTCCTTTAACATCGAATTGTTTTTCGCTGATGGAATCCCAGCTTAACGAATTATTGCTGAAAGCCGGTAACACCGCGAAACAACACGACACTTATTTATTACTTACCGGTATTCTTCCCACCATTAGCAAGAAAGAACTAGAATTTTATTACATGACACCCCAACCCAGGTATTGGGCGCTCAATGATATGATGAAGGAATTACGTGGCAGTGACTTCCAATTATACATAAAGGGCGTGGACGATCTTAGTATCCATCATGATTCGGTGTTATTTGAAGCTTGTAATACCAGCTTCCAAATGCATTTACAAATTGCCCCACAGGATTTCATATCCAGTTACAATTGGGCACAGGCAATTTCCGGTCCTATTTTGGGAATAAGTACAAATTCTCCGCTTCTCTTAGGCAGAGAATTGTGGGATGAGACCCGAATTGCTTTGTTTCAGCAAAGTATAGATACTCGGTTCTCTTCGTATGCACTAAAGGATCAACAAGCACGGGTTTCCTTTGGGACACAGTGGGAAAGCGGATCGATAGCTGACATCTATAAAAATGACATCGCTATCCACAAAGTAATCTTATCTAAAGATATAGCGAGAGATTCTATGGACATCTTGGAAGAAGGCGGAATTCCTAAACTTCCCGCTCTCAATCTCCACAACGGCACCATCTATAAGTGGAATCGTCCCTGCTACGGCGTGGGCGGAGGAAAGGCACATGTTCGTATCGAGAACAGATATATCGCATCGGGACCTTCCACCTTGGATGAGATGGCAACCTTTGTTTTCTGGGTAGGATTAATGATAGGTCGTCCATCCACTTTCGACCACATGCCGGCCGTTATGGATTTTAGAGATGCAAAATCGAATTTTATCAAAGCTGCACGTACCGGAAAACACTCCGTCCTTCATTGGATGGGCAAGGCGTATTCGGTTAAAGACCTGATCTTGAAAGAGCTCTTGCCAATCGCTCATTCGGGGCTTAAAAAAGCAGGAATTGACCCTGCAGATATAGAACGGTTTCTGAAAGTAATAGAAGTACGTGCACATGGAATAACCGGTTCCCAGTGGATGGTTCAAAATTTCAGAAAACTGCGAAAGACGATGAAAAAAGACGATGCGCTACGCATACTTACAAAGGCAATGTACGAAGCCCAGCAGACGGAAAAGGTAGTTAATGAGTGGCCACAGGTCAAATATCGTGCAGGAGCACTGTCTTCGGCACATCTGGTGGGCCATATCATGTCCACCCAATTGTTTACTGTAAAGGAAAACGATCTTGCCAGTCTCGCTACCTCGGTAATGGAATGGAAAAACGTACACCATGTTCCTGTAGAAGGCAAAGGTGGTATGCTGAGCGGCCTTCTTACTTGGACTCATATGAAGAAACATCAAAAAAGTGAGAATAACAGCAGTACACTGACTGTAGCTGATATTATGGTGAGAGACGTTACCACAGTAAATTCAGACACTCCGATTTCTCATGCGATTGCCCTTATGAAAAAACATGAGTTTGGTTGTTTACCGGTAGTAAAGGATAATGAAATGATTGGAATTATAACCATTAAAGATGTAATACCTTTTGACAATGACCGAAATTCCTAATACGGTTCAAAATAAAGTAGTAACACAGCGCATTATTGGACATCTTAAGGGGGCAGAACCCGGCCCCACAATTGTGTTTGTAGGTGGTTTGCACGGAAACGAACCCGCCGGGGTCATCGCCCTGCAACAACTGATGGCAGAGCTTAAACAAGCGAACGTTCCGCTGAAAGGTAGTATATATGCAATTGCAGGTAACTTGTGGGCTTTGAGGCATGGCAAAAGGTACCAAAAAGAAGATCTCAACCGTTTATGGACGTTTCCAACGATCAAAAAATTGATCTCCGGAAGTTTTGATACTTCCGAAAATGAGGACAGAAAAGAACAATGCGAACTCTACGCTACTTTTTCAGAAATATTGGAAAATGAGAAAGGACCGTTCTATTTCTTTGATCTTCATACCACTTCCGGCACGACCATCCCTTTCATCACCGTAAATGATAATCTACTGAATCGAAAGTTTACCTCCCAGTATCCCGTTCCCATTATTTTAGGCATCGAAGAATTTTTAGTGGGACCGCTGCTAAGCTACGTAAACGAACTCGGGTATGTCGCTTTTGGTTTTGAGGGAGGGCAGCACGATGACCTGCAGGCGGTAATCAACCATAAAGCCTTCAGCTATCTAAGTTTGGCCTTTTCAGGGTGTATTCCACATACGTTGTCACAAGTAGAAAAATCTGCTGCAATTCTCTCAAATCAGTGTAGCGATAAAAGGGGTTTCTTTGAGATATTCCATCATCACTCACTTCAGGCTACAGATGCCTTTATCATGGCACCCGGATTTGAAAATTTTCAATCGATTGAAAAGGGACAATTATTGGCCCATAAGAATGGAAGACCTATCATCGCCCAATATAAGGGCAAAATATTTATGCCATTATACCAAAAACAAGGGGGTGACGGTTTTTTTGTGGTTCGATCTATCCCAAAGATTTTTATGCATCTATCCCGATGGTGTCGAAAATTTCATATAGATGCACTGCTTACGCTATTGCCGGGGGTTCGTTGGCAATCGAAGAAAAAGGACACACTTATAGTTGATATTCGAATCGCACGTTTTTTCACTAAAGATTTCTTTCATCTTTTGGGGTATAGAAGCCGGGTGATCGATCGATTCCATATTCTCATGAAGAATCGTGAAAAAGCAGCTAGGACGTCCGCTTATAAGGATGCCGACTGGTATTTACGAAATTAAGCCTATATTCAGTTTTTACCCTCGTTTACAAAACCGTATCTTTGCCGCTTTTTTAACAGCGAACTATGTGGCAAAGAACCCTAAAGAATTTTACGCAAAATCCTAAAAATGACATCCTTTCGGGCTTGACCGTGGCCTTAGCACTCGTTCCTGAAGCCGTGGCCTTTGCTTTTGTAGCGGGTATAGATCCTTTGGTGGGCTTGTATGGGGCATTTATGATGGGGATCGTAACGGCTCTCTTTGGAGGACGTCCGGGTATGATCTCCGGTGCGACCGGAGCCATGGCCGTAGTGATGGTACATCTTATTCAAAAAGGAAATGAAGTAGGTGATGCACTCGCCGTTCCAGTCGAAAATCTTGGTCTGCAATGGTTGTTCATCACTTTGCTTTTCGTTGGAGGCATACAGATATTGGCCGGAGTCTTTCGTTTAGGTAAATTTGTGAGATTGATCCCACACCCGGTAATGATGGGATTTGTAAACGGGTTGGCCATTGTCATTTTCCTTTCACAGCTTGGCCTTTTCAAGGTTAATGTAAATGGTTCGAAGGAATTTATGCAAGGATCCGATCTTTGGATCATGCTGGGATTGGTAGGACTTACCATGACTATCATGTTCGCCCTTCCGAAGTTAACAAAGAAAATTCCTGCCGCACTAACCGCAATCGTAATCGTTGCTGCGATCGTGATCTTTGGCGGAATGGATGTAAGTACCGTAGGATCATTCATTAAAGACGGAGGCGGAGACGGCCTGCAAGGCGGATTGCCAACCTTCCAAGATCAAATATTTACACTTTTATATACCCTGCATGGCCACTGGGAACTTATTCTCTCTACCGCAGTGATCTTGGCAGCGGTTGGCTTGATCGAATCGCTCATGACCTTGAATCTGATAGATGAGATGACCGAGACTCGCGGTAGCGGAAATCGGGAATGTGTCGCACAAGGTGGTGCGAACATCCTCAATGGCTTGTTTGGAGGTATGGGAGGTTGCGCAATGATCGGCCAGTCAATTATCAACATCAACTCCGGAGGACGTGGACGCCTCTCAGGTGCGGTTGCTGCGGTTGCTTTACTGTGTTTCGTATTGTTTGGGGCACCTTTGATCGAGCAGATACCTATTGCAGCATTGGTGGGTGTCATGTTTATGGTCGTGATTGGTACGTTTGCATGGAGCAGCTTTCGCATTTTACATAAGATACCGTTGGCAGATGCCATTGTATTGATTGCAGTATCTGCGATAACCGTTTGGCAAGACCTTGCTGTTGCGGTTATTGCAGGAGTAATTATGAGCGCTTTGGTCTTTGCCTGGAAGAACGCCACAATGATTCGTGCCCGCAAACGAATAAAAGAGGACGGAACAAAAGTATATGAGATCTGGGGGCCTTTATTCTTCGGAAGTGTGCAGAATTTCAATTCAAAATTCGATTTTAGCACAGACCCCGATAAGATCGAGATCGACTTTATAGAATCCAAAGTTAGCGACCACAGTGGTGTTGAAGCGTTGCGAAATGTAGCGAACAAATATCTTGAGTCCGGGAAAGAGGTGAAGTTGACACATCTAAGCCCCGATTGTAAAACCTTATTACTAAAATGGAACCCCGATTTCGAATCGGTTATCGAAGAAGCTATCGACGATCCTCGTTATTATGTCGTGACCGACGTGCTGGATAGCGAAGTGTAATTCTATAAGGCCGAATCGTCACGTTCCAAATTGTTTTTAGAGTCGCCACCCTGACTGTGGTGTTTGTTCTCTTCGTCGGTAAGACCCAGCGGACCGTTACCTTTTTTCGCTTGCTCGCGCCCCGGAATATCCAGATCGCTACGGGCGAAGTCTACATCACGTTTACGTTCTTTAAGTTGTTGATCGTCACCTCCGTCACCATGGATATTCTCTTGTTTTAGAATCGATTTATCGTGCTCGGTGATCTTAGGATTATACTTTAGGTTCTCTTTCTTGTTAGTTTCCATACTATTTTTCTTTTCAAGATAACCCAAATTATCTTCGCAACCCTTTGCTTTAACGCTACGTATAGCCAATTATAACACTTCCTTAGTATTTAATAAAGGCATGTATAAAATTCATTTGCATTTCGAATAATTATGTTAAAATTGATGTATCATATACATTATTAAGTACTTTCGTCACGTTTTTTATAACTATTTATGAAAGGTATTCATTATATCCTAACCTGTCTGTTTTTATTGGGGATTTCCACACATGGAGTGGCCCAAAACGATTCGTTGGTCAATGTCTTGGATTCAGTCAAAACCTCGGCAACGGCTTCTTTCTCTAAAGAATTAGAGGCCTTGGAAAAACAACGCATCATCGATTCTGTTCAGAAGGAATTGCTTCAGCAGCAAATCGAATCCTTGCGTGAGACCGATGGTTCACAGCGAACGGCATTAGAGGCAGAACTTAAAGCCTTACAGGAAAAGGAAACACGCCGTATTTCAGAAAAGAAAGAAAAGATCGCCGCGCTTAAAAAGTCGGCGACAGGCTATCCGGTTATAGGTTTCTTCGACGACACACTTTTTGAGATCCATAATAAACTAGGGAGCTTTTCGGCAAAAGAACGTGCCGAAGCCGTAAGCAGAAGGATCCAAAAACTGCCAGAGAACATATCTTTTGCTCCCGATTCCCTGAAGGTCATTCTTTCAGAGAATACCGTGGATATCGTTTACAACGAAACTATTATTACCAGTGTTTCTGAAAATGATGCACTCTGGAACGATACTACCCCCCAAGCATTGGCCGAATCGTATAAGTCGGTCATTGGAACTGCCGTTGAAGCCTATCGATCGGAAATCAACATCTTAAGTATCGCTAAGAAAATAGGATTGGCACTACTCGTGCTGTTAGTGATTGGCCTGTTGATAAAATATGTGTCTCAACTCTTTAGATGGTCTGCATCCAAGATCAAGGAACAGGAAAACAAACGCATCAAGGGTATCACTTTTAAAAATTATACCTTCTTCGATGCCCAGCGACAGGTAAATGCTTTGTTAGCGGTGAATAAGGTATTGAAGTGGTTCACCATTTTATTGGCCATTTACATCGCGCTTCCCATACTTTTTGGGATCTTTCCGTGGACGCAAAATTTTGCCGATACCCTTTTTGGGTACGTGTTCAATCCCGTTAAGAAGATCTTACTGTCGTTTTGGAACTATCTGCCAAATCTAATCACTATCATCGTAATTGTGATCGTATTTCGATACGTTCTAAAAGCTATACACTTTTTAAAGTCGGAAATTGAAAAAGAAAATTTAAAGATTCCGGGATTCTATTCAGACTGGGCCACACCAACCTACCAGTTGGTACGCATTATAGTGATCGCCTTTATGATCGTAGTGATCTTTCCTTACCTTCCGGGTAGTGATTCTCCAATATTTAAAGGGGTTTCGGTTTTCTTGGGATTCTTGTTTACCTTCGGATCGGCAGGATCGCTCTCCAACATTATTGCAGGTCTGGTCTTAACATACATGCGTCTTTTTAAGATTGGCGATCGTGTTAAGATTGGTGATGTATTTGGCGATGTTATTGAAAAATCAACCTTGGTCACAAGGGTTCGTACTATTAAAAATGAGATCATCTCTATTCCTAATTCTACGGTGATGAACAGTCACACCATCAATTACAGCAGTGACGCACCGGAAAAAGGTCTCATTATTCATTCTACCGTAACTATTGGTTACGACGTGCCTTGGAAAGACATGCATGAGGCGCTTATTGAAGCAGCATCACGTACCGAATATGTACTTCAAGACCCACCTCCTTTTGTATTACAGACCAGCTTGGACGATTTCTATGTGTCGTACCAGATCAATGCATACATCAGAGAACCGAACAAACAGGCGAGCATCTATTCGAACCTGCATCAAAACATTCAGGACGTGTGTAATGAGAACAGCATCGAGATCTTGTCGCCCCATTATCGTGCGGCACGTGATGGGAACATGACTACCATCCCATCAAAATACCTTCCGGAAAACTATCAAGCGCCTAGTTTTTCAGTAAAGACAAAAAAAGAAGATTAAGAGATCTTTAGGCCATTGGCAACAGGGCGATCTGTAGATAATAGTGTGACCTCTTTCCCGTTAACTGCTCCCAGGAGGAGGCATTCGCTCATAAACCCGGCGATTTGTTTCTTTGGAAAGTTGACGACAGCGATCACTTGTTTGCCCAGAAGTTCAGATTTGGAATACAACGCTGTGATTTGTGCCGACGTTTTTTTTTCACCTATGGTTTCGCCAAAATCAATACGCAGTTGATACGATGGATTGCGGGCTTCAGGAAAATCCTGAACATCTGTAACGGTCCCCACACGCATCTCGACCTTTTCAAAATCGGTCCAGGACAAGGTGTTAGTCATAGTTGATCCTAAGTTTTTTGAGCATTTCAGGCGAGGTCGAGCCACCATCGGCACTGTAATTGTCAACTAACAATCCTTTTCTGCCGTCGGTCGTTTCAATAAGATATAAAATAGAATTATCATCCGGATTGGACATGCCTTCAAATCGGTAGTAGCGCACCACGTCGCATTCACCGGCCTTCCATTTGTTCTTTAAGGATTTGGATTCTATTCCTTCCTCCACCAGATTGAAGTCTTCTGTGAACCCTTCTTTTTGAAGCTCGGTAATCGCTACGGAAAGGGATGGGTATGAGTTTTTCATAGGTTGTGAGTTTGTATAAAGTTACGGTTACAAAGACAGATGCCCAAAAATTTATAAATACTTTAATAGTTGTAACTTTAAGGAGTATTTTACAACTAATCTGAAAAATAGAGCTCATGGCCAGAACTGAATCGAATATGCTACCGCTAGGCACCCAAGCTCCGGACTTTACCCTATTGAATACGGTCACAGCAAAACCCGTTCGATTGGCAGATGTTCGTGGAGAGAAAGGCACTGTGGTCATGTTTATTTGCAACCATTGTCCCTTTGTTAAACACGTAAATGAAGAGATCGTTCGTATTGCAAACGATTACCGTGTCACAGGCTTCGGATTTGTTGCCATAAGCAGTAATGACGTGGAAACACATCCACAGGACGGCCCCGCCGAAATGTGGCAAACTGCCCGAAAATACAATTATCCCTTCCCCTATCTGTACGATGACACCCAAGAAGTTGCGAAGGCGTATGACGCTGCCTGCACCCCCGATTTCTTTCTATTTGATAGTGATTTAAAGTTGATCTATCGCGGCCAATTAGACAATTCGCGACCCGGCAATGGAATTCCCGTGAATGGCAGAGATCTTAGGGAAGCATTGGACAATGTCTTGAACAACAATCCGCAGCGGAAGGATCAAAAACCCAGTATAGGTTGTAATATCAAGTGGAAATCGTAATACCCTCCTATTTCCAGCCCTTCCGCAATAACAGATTTTCGATGTGTGCATAATGATGATTGGAATGCCAGGCGTATATGCCGGTAGCTTCAGCGAGAGAAATGTGCCTGTTCCCATCGGGATGTACAAATTCCTTTTGAAATTCAACATACGAAAGACCTTTTAGCAAAAACACCAGTTTAGCGTGTAAAGCTCCCAGTGCATCAAGGGACAGTGAAATAGGCGCCATTTTATAATCGAACTGCTCTGCCCAACGCTTTTCGTCGTACGCTTTTATCAAGGGTGTTGGTTCGGTAAGCGCCCACCGAAAGCGACTGTAGCTGTTGTGATGACTGTCGTACACATGATGAATTACCTGTTGTACGGTCCAGCCGTCAGGCCGATACGGAGTGTTGAGTTGTTCTTCGGAAAGCGATCGAACCAAATGCGACAAGCGTACAGGAAAGTACTCTAAAATAGAGATCCAAGCTTCCAATTTCTCGTGTGTAATATTCGACGGACAATCGAACTTCCCAATGGGATACCTTAGTTTTTCCAATTCCATCGTATAAAAATACAAAACGCCCCAATCTCTTGGAGCGTTATGCAGTGTTATTTTTTGCTTTTCGTAAATGCTTCGGAAGGCTTTTAAGACCCTTTCACATTCATGAGTTCTACATCGAACACAAGGGTCGCATTAGGGGGTATGACGCCTCCGGCGCCTTGTTTACCGTAAGCCAAATGCGATGGGATCACAAAACGAGCCTTATCCCCTACCTGAAGCAGTTGGATCCCTTCATCCCAACCGGCAATAACATTGCCCATTCCAACCGGGAATTCAATAGGATTGCCGCGTTTGTAGGAGTTATCGAACTCACCTCCATCGGCAAACATCCCTTTATAGTGTACTGCCACGGTCTTACCTTTTTCCGCTTTGGCACCCGTTCCTTTTTGAATGATCTGATAGCGCAAACCGCTGTCTGTCTTTTCAAACCCTTCAGAAAGGGAAGATAACAAGTCATCTTGGGCTTTTTTGGCTGCAGCTTCACGTTCGGCCTTCGCCCCGGTAAATTGCCTGAAATGCTCCACGGCATTCCACTTTTTAGCGGCATCCCCTTCGCGAAGGATCTCTATTTTTTGCATCGTATCGCCTTGCTCAATGCTGTCCACTACATCCTGCCCTTCAATCACATGACCAAAAACCGTATGATTGTTGTCGAGCCACGGCGTGGGCACGTGTGTGATAAAAAATTGGCTCCCGTTGGTACCTTTTCCTGCGTTCGCCATAGAAAGTACGCCGGGTGTATCGTGTTTTAGTTCAGGGTGAAATTCATCATCAAAATTGTAACCGGGACCTCCGGATCCGGTTCCGTTGGGATCACCTCCCTGTATCATAAAGTCCGGGATGACCCGGTGAAATGTAAGTCCATCGTAATAAGGCTTGCCTTGTGGTCGCGCTTTATTTTCCAGATTACCTTCGGCGAGAGCCACAAAGTTCCCTACAGTGCCGGGCGTTTTGTCATGGGTAAGTTTAATTAGAATAGTTCCTTTTTCGGTTGTGAATTTTGCGTAAATTCCGTCTTGCATGATTGTACTTTTTTATGAAGCTGCAAAGGTAGGCAATGTAGTTTAGTTACGAATGAAAAATGACCTCTTTTCAGAAGAAACGAACAGCTTTAGTTGGCCACTTCACTTATAAACTTAATACGATACAACCGAAGCTCTTCCACGTCGTATTCCCCATCGAACTCGTCCATGGCATCTTCGATCTTATCGGTTTCGGCCTCTAAAAAATAGTCATGGATCTCTTCCTGTTGATCCTCGTCCAAGATATCGTCAATCCAATAATCGATGTTCAATTTTGTTCCGCTGTACACAATGGCTTCCATCTCTTTAATGAAATCGGCCATTTCCAACCCCTTCGCTGATGCAATATCATCCAATGGCAGTTTACGGTCCACATTCTGTATAATGTATAATTTTAACGCACTGTTCGTTCCTGTGGATTTAACTATAAAATCATCGGGCCGGATCACATCGTTTTCTTCAACATAGGTATTGATAAGTTTAACGAAGGAAGCACCGTACTTTTTTGCTTTTCCTTCACCTACACCATGTACGTTCGACAGTTCTTCAATAGTGACCGGATATTTTAAGGCCATATCTTCCAAAGAGGGGTCCTGAAAGATCACAAAGGGGGGAAGATCCAGCTTATCTGCCACCTTCTTGCGCTCTGCCTTTAGAAGCTTAAACAGTTGCTCGTCTGCGGTGCCTCCTCCTTTCTTAGAAACGATAATGGTTTCATCATTGGCTTCATTGAACGAATGATCTTCAGTCATCGTAAAAGAATGAGGTGAGCGCAAGAACTCTTTGCCGCGTTTGGTGAGGTGAAGGATACCGTAGGTCTCGATCTCTTTCCGAAGATACCCTGCTACCAATAATTGACGCAGTAATGCCATCCAGAAGGAAGGTTCTTTATACGCTCCTATACCAAAGTAGTCCTGTGCATCGGTACGATGAGATTTTATAAGGGCATTGACCTTCCCTACCAACACATGTACTATTTCTTTGCTTTTGTATTGTTCGTTGGTCTTTTGGACGATACCAAGCAAGGTCTTGGCCTCATCCATCGCTTCATGTTTCTTCTTGGGGTGACGCATGTTGTCATCCATATCACCGCCTTCACCGGTCTCATTATCGAACTCCTCGCCAAAATAATGCAGTATGAACTTGCGTCGCGATATGGAGCTTTCAGCAAAAGCGACCACTTCCTGAAGTAGTGCGTGACCAATTTCCTGTTCGGCCACGGGCTTACCGCTCATGAACTTTTCAAGCTTCTCTATATCCTTATAGCCGTAAAATGCCAAACAATAGCCTTCCCCGCCATCCCGACCTGCTCTACCGGTCTCTTGGTAATAGCTCTCAATACTTTTTGGCATATCGTTATGAATAACGAAACGTACATCAGGTTTATCGATCCCCATACCGAAAGCGATGGTAGCCACGACCACATCCACATCCTCCATAAGGAACATGTCTTGATGCTTCACGCGCGTCTTAGCATCAAGACCCGCATGATAAGGCACGGCTTTAATACCGTTCACCTGAAGGATCTGTGCGAGCTCCTCCACGCGTTTACGACTTAAACAATAGATGATACCGCTTTTCCCTTCGTATTTCTTTACAAAGCGTGTGATGTCTGAGTCGATGTTCTTTGTTTTAGGACGTATCTCGTAATAGAGGTTGGGGCGATTAAACGAAGCTTTGAAGGTGTTCGCCTCCTGTATGCCTAAATTCTTTAAAATATCTTCCTGAACCTTAGGGGTGGCTGTGGCCGTGAGACCAATAATAGGAATGTTGTCCCCTATGCGTTTAATAATACTTCGAAGGTTTCTATATTCGGGTCGAAAGTCATGCCCCCATTCACTAATACAGTGGGCTTCATCGATGGCTACAAAAGAGATCTTGACCGAATTGAGAAAAGCGACATTCTCCTCTTTGGTCAGTGACTCGGGAGCAACATATAACAGCTTGGTCACGCCGTTGGTGATATCGCTCTTTACTTTTTTTACTTCCGATTTGTTGAGGGATGAGTTGAGCACGTGTGCGATCCCTTCTTCCGAAGATAACGCCCGAAGCGCATCCACCTGATTCTTCATAAGAGCGATCAATGGCGAGACAACTATGGCTGTCCCGTCCTTGATAAGCGCAGGGAGTTGATAACATAAGGATTTACCCCCACCGGTAGGCATGATGACAAATGTATTCTCATCGTTCAGTACGCTTTTAATCACTTCCTCTTGAAGTCCTTTAAACTTAGTAAATCCAAAAAATTTCTTGAGGGCTGCGTATATATCAATCTCACTCACGCTGCTACGTTCTTTTATTTAATATGTATAAGGTTTTCTTATTATAATTGTGAATACAGTGGAACAATTGTAATTTTGCAACCTATGTAATAAAACTGTATCTAAAATATGTTGCGAACCCTACAATTTGTAGTAATTTTCGGTTCGCTATCTAAATATACTAATTTCTGGAACAGTTGCAAACTAATAAAAGTGTAAAATTTTGAAGGAAGAAACCCGAATTATTTCCGTAGCAAAAGAAACCATTGAAACTGAAAGTAAAGCGATCCTTCACTTGTCCGAACTTGTCGACGAGGAATTCGCTCAGGCAGTACAATATATATATCAGTCCAAAGGAAGGGTAATCGTCACCGGAATTGGGAAAAGCGCCAACATCGCTACCAAGATCGTAGCTACCCTTAACTCTACGGGAACACCTGCGATCTTTATGCATGCGGCCGATGCGATCCATGGTGACCTGGGAACCATTCAAGAGAGCGATACGGTGATATGTATCTCGAAAAGTGGCAATACACCGGAGATCAAGGTATTGGTACCGTTAATTAAGGCGATTGGCAATAAACTTATAGGGATTACGTCACATAAGGAATCATTTCTGGGACAGCAAGCCGATTTTGTATTGAACGCGTATGTCGAAAAGGAAGCGTGCCCCAATAATTTGGCCCCTACTACCAGCACCACGGCTCAGTTAGTCATAGGAGATGCTCTAGCTATGTGTCTATTGGACCTGCGGGGCTTCTCCAGCAAAGATTTTGCAAAGTTCCATCCCGGTGGCTCCTTGGGCAAAAAGTTATACCTTCGGGTGAGCGACCTTACGTCCCTCAACGAACAACCCAAAGTACACCCCGATACCGACGTTAAAAAAGTGATCGTGGAGATCTCCGAAAAAATGCTCGGTGTCACCGCCGTAGTGGAAAACGACATTATCGTTGGGATCATCACAGACGGAGACTTACGGCGTATGCTTACACGCGTCGACAACTTTAGCGGCTTAACCGCCAAAGACATCATGTCCCGTAATCCTAAGATCATTTCCAACGACGCCATGGCGGTAGAAGCCATGGAATTGATGGACACCCACGGGATCACGCAACTTCTTGCCGAAACCAACGGTAAGTACAGCGGCGTAGTACATATTCATAACCTTACCAAAGAAGGCATTATTTAATGGGACTTCGAAAAAAAATAAAAGGCGCAGCCAAGGAAATGTCGTTCTTAGACCATTTGGAAGAACTCCGTTGGCACCTCATTCGTTCTACCATTGCGGTAACCGTCCTGGGTGGAATCGCTTTTTTGGCAAAGGATTTTATTTTTGATGTCTTGCTGTTCGGTCCTAA
>NZTP01000011.1 GCA_002696485.1 Altibacter sp.
CGGGCGTAGCTCCTACCTCATCGGCAAGGATCGCTAAACGCAGTCTTACAGTAGAATCCCGTACCCAATTTACAAACTGACGGTATTCTGCATTGGTAATCTCGGTCTCATCCATGTAGAAGGAACGAACCGTTACGGTCTTTGTAGGGGCATCATTTACCGCCACAAAGTCGTCGTCGGATTTACCCATGATGAAAGACCCACCAGGGATAAGTGTCATTCCGTACGGCTTTTCGGGATACCATTTTTTACCTTTTGCTCCAACTAGTTCTCCTCTATCGCCAGAGTTACAACTAAACAAAAAGGCTACAATCGCAGTTAATGCAATAAACTTCTTCATAGGTGTTTAGGTTAAATTTTCGAGATTCAAGGGCGTAAACCTATCTATAAAATTTTAAAAAAACAACAATTTTCTTAAAAATCCCTTAAAGCTCTTTTTTACTTAGTTCGTTTGGTTATACTTCATTCTTTCGGCGGGCTTTCAACCACCTTTCAGGAATCTCCTGATTTGTTGCACCCAAATATTCGCCATAAGTGCAAGGTAATAACGTTCTACTTTTTAATTTATTATTAACATTTGAAATAAAAGGTAATTCTATCCACCACCGACCCGTCTTATTGCTTTTCTTAAAGATCAGCACTTCGTCGTCAACAGGTACCTTATATGTTGTAAATAATTCGTTTTTACTGAAGTCTTCATCAGCTACTCTAAAATTGACACCCTCTATAAAGTACCAAAATATCTGAGCGATCAACATCGCCGCACTTTCAGCATTCTTATAATCGGTCAATTCATAAACTCCAAAAGAGCTCACCTTATTACTTATACCTGCATACCGGGCGATCGCACAGATCTCACGCCCGTCAAATCCGTTGGGGCTTGCGTTGTTCTTATAACTCAATTCGGCACTTTTTATTGCAGCTACATCCAAAGCTACAATATTGGTGTTTCGCATAATCGGTTCCACCAAGGTAATATCGGCCGTTACTTCACCCAAGCGGTAAGCATCAAAGTACAATTTCTCCATAAGGGCGATCTCTGCCGGGGGATTAAAATACGACTGATACCCCAAAACACTATAGTTAAAAAGGTTATACGGCTTGTCTACAATGATCTTCCCGACGTACGAAATATTTGAAATTGGCTTCTCGGCATCTCCCAGATCGAAGTTGCAATCTACATTCACTAGATTCACCATGGTTCCAACATCATCATAAGCGCGGTACTGGCCGTAGACCAGGTCTTGACTTCCCCCCAAGATAAGTGGTATGATCTTTTTTCGAAGAAGCGCTTCAATAACCGTACGCATAGCAAAGTAGGTATCTTGCACGGTTTCTCCTCTTTCGATATCACCTATATCAATGATCTTATGATTCCAGTTACCCGGATACAATGCGTAAAATGCCTTCCGAAAGGCATCGAAACTTGGTTCTCCCCCTAAAAAATTGATGTCGTTACGATTCTCCTTAACTCCCAATAGTGCAAACTTCACCTGCGAGAGTGAAGGCAGCGTTCCTTGCTCGGTATGCACTTCAATTTGTTTTCCTAATACGCCGGTTGGCAATATTTCTCTGTGAGCGAGCACCGACTTAGACACGGGGGTCAAAAATTCAATCATTAGTTTTTCTTGGTGGTCGTTTTCTTTTTACGGCTTGCTTTCTTCTTAGGTGCTTTCTTTTCCAGCAATGCCTGAGCTTCTTCCAGTGACATGGCTTCGGCTTTTGTGGATTTGGGCAATTCTACCTTGGTCTTTCCCTTGATCAAGTTAAAACGACCCCAACGGGCTTTTTCAAGACGAATTCCTTCATCGGGCCATTCCTGAATAAGCTTATCGATCTCCTTTTGCTTTTTATCTTCAATGAGCTGTTCGATATCCTCTTCGGAAAGATTATCGAAGTCATACTTCTTGTTTACGTTAATGAACATATTGTTCCACTTGATAAATGGGCCGAAGCGACCGGTACCTTTCTGAACCGGTAATCCTTCATACATATATATAGGTGCATCTGCCTTTTTCTTCTCTTCGATAAGCTCTTTCGCTAAGGCCATGTCCACATCCAACGGATCGACATCCTTAGGCAGCGAAATGAATTTTTTTCCGAAGCGCACATAAGGTCCAAAGCGACCATTATTCACTTCAACTTCCTCTCCTTCGTATACCCCGAGAGTCTTCGGTAATTTGAACAGGTCCATAACCTCTTCAAAAGTAACCAAGTGTAATTGTTGGTCGGGACGCAAACTTGCAAACTTTTTCTCGTCATCGTCGGGAGCACCAATCTGAGCCATGGGCCCAAACTTACCGAGTCGCACCAATACCGGACGACCCGATTCGGGGTCTTCACCTAAGATACGCTCACCACTTTCACGATCGGCATTCTCTTGCACATCTTCAACCTTGGGATGAAATTTTCCGTAGAAATCCTTCAGCATTTGTTTCCACTCCTCTTTTCCTTCGGCTATATCATCAAAATCCTGTTCTACTTTGGCCGTGAAGTTGTAGTCCAAGATATTCTTAAAGTGATCTACTAAAAAGTCATTCACGATCAATCCAATGTCTGTAGGAACCAATTTTCCTTTATCACTCCCTACAGTCTCGGTAAGTTCTTTTTCCTTGACAGTATCTTTTTGAAGGGTAAGCTGTATGTAGTTGCGCTCTGTCCCTTCTACTGTACCCTTTTCAACATAGTTTCGGTTGATAATGGTAGATATAGTGGGTGCATAGGTGGAGGGGCGGCCAATACCAAGTTCCTCTAATTGTTTTACCAACGACGCTTCTGTATAACGATACGGCGGTCTTGTATATCGCTGGGTAGCCGTAATGTACTGATTCTCCAAGCGCTCCCCCTTACTAAGATTAGGTAACATCCCCTCCTGCTCTTCTTCTTCAAAATCGGTGCCTTCCAAGTAAACTTTCAGAAAACCGTCAAATTTGATCATCTCTCCATTGGCCGCAAAATGTTCGGCGACCTTTTCTGAACCCGAAATAGCGATCTTCACATTGGTACGTTCCAATTGTGCATCGCTCATCTGAGAAGCCAAGGTGCGCTTCCAAATTAGATCGTACAAGCGCGCTTGGTCGTAATCTCCTTGTATGGTATGTTGTGACATGTCGGTAGGACGAATCGCTTCGTGTGCTTCTTGAGCACCCTTCGATTTTCCTTTAAAGTTTCGGGGATGGCTGTATTTACTACCGTATGACGTTTCGATTTCTTTTTGTGCTGCGTTTTTGGCCTCGTTGGACAAGTTCACGCTATCGGTACGCATATAGGTGATCAAACCGGCCTCGTAGAGCCTTTGGGCGATGGTCATGGTCTTTCCTACTGAAAAATATAATTTACGCGCTGCTTCCTGCTGAAGGGTTGATGTAGTAAAGGGTGGCGCCGGAGATTTCTTTGCCGGCTTTTTGACCAATTCTGAAATTTGATACGAAGCGCCCAAATTCTTCCGAAGGAATTCACGTGCTTCCGCCTCGGTGTCAAAATTCTTAGGAAGTTTTGCCTTGAAGCTAATTCCTTCCGAAGTAGTGAACTCAGCATCCACACGGTAGGAAGCCACAGGTGTAAAGGCTTCGATCTCACGTTCGCGCTCTACGATAAGCCGAACTGCTACCGACTGGACGCGTCCCGCGGAGAGACCTCCTTTTACCTTACGCCAAAGGACCGGAGAAAGTTCATAACCTACTAAGCGATCTAAAATACGTCGCGCCTGTTGTGCATTCACCAGATTGTAATCGATCTGGCGCGGATTCTCAATGGCTTTTAAAATAGCCGATTTGGTGATCTCATGAAAGACAATTCGTTTGGTCTTATCGTCCTTGAGGTCTAACGTTTCGGCCAAGTGCCAAGCGATGGCTTCCCCTTCACGGTCCTCATCACTCGCCAACCAAACCATATCGGCTTTTTTTGCAAGTGCCTTGAGTTCCTTCACTAGGCCTTTCTTATCACTGGAGACTATATATTTAGGTGTAAAATCGCCATCCACATCTACACCCAGTTCTTTTGAGGGCAGATCGGCAATATGTCCAAAGCTGGACGTAACCTTGAAATCTTTACCTAAAAATTTTTCAATGGTTTTTGCTTTTGCAGGCGACTCAACAATCACTAAATTCTTTGCCATATTCACGTTGTTTGGGGTACAAAAGTATCTATTTTTTTTAATACAACGGAAGTACCCCTAAAAATAAGGGGTTTAAGAGCTCCTTTATGATGCCGGTTTTAGAGTCCGGTTGGGGTCGTATTTCTGTCGGTTACAAGACTCAACCCTACGGTGTCTTTATAAATAAAGTACATCGGGATGTGTACAAAAAACGCAGTCACAAAAACACCCACAATACACAGCAGGATCCCCAATTGGGCGATCAATCCGGCGACGATCATCAATCCGAAGATAGTCAACCAGAATTTGTTCCCTAGTTTAAAACTTGCTTTGATGATCTCAGAAACGGACAATTCCGGATGAAACGCAAAGAACACCACTACAAGTTGTAGCGGAACCATGACATAAAAAATAGGTAAATAGCATGCAAGAACTGCGGCAAATGCTATTCCGAAGGTTGCCAAGGAGAGCAGTAGTAGTTTTTTGAAATTACCTCTAATTAGGTCGAAATAACCTCCCACATTCTCTGTGGTTCCCATATCTGCTTTTTTCAGAACACGTATAAAGTGGGCGGTAATGCCATACACCACAGCTTGCACTAAAAAGATGAGAATAAAAATCGCAATAACATATAATATAAGGACAGGGATGTACGGCGTAATATCGGGTTCATTATAGTATGCGTAAGAATCGTACGAATGATAACTATCGAAGCCACCTAAATAAAAGATAAAGGCTATATATGGTATATAGATAAGAAGGATCATTGGAATGACGACTACCATACTAACGAGCGCATGATACAATGCCTGTTCCCACACCTTTTTAAAAAGTTCGAAGCTTTTTGAGAGGATATCACCAAAATCGGGTTTATTGGCATGTTCAATTTTAGAAAAAATAGGATGTTCCATAGTCGGTTGGCTGAAAATGATGCTTTAAATTTACAAAAAAGAAATCTGCCAATTTGTCACAAACATCAATTTAATTGTATCTTTGCCAATGCAAATTGGAAAGGTGGCGTTATAATTGTCAACCCTTAAAAATTATCGTATCTGAAGAGACCTATGAAAGAGAAAATCATTGATGAATCCCAGCAAGGCGAATCGCTTATTTTAGAACCACGGCCCGAGAATCGTCGTAAGCTATTCATTGAGAGCTATGGCTGTCAAATGAATTTTAGCGACAGCGAGATCGTAGCCTCTATTTTGGCCAACGAGGGTTTCAATACCACCAATCGGTTGGAAGATGCAGATCTGGTCTTGGTAAATACCTGTTCGATTCGTGACAAGGCCGAACAAACCGTACGCAAGCGTCTGGAAAAATACAATGCCGTTAAACGTATCAACCCTAAGATGAAAGTGGGAGTTCTGGGCTGTATGGCCGAACGATTAAAGGAAAAGTTCCTGGATGAAGAGAAGATTGTAGACATGGTGGTAGGGCCCGATGCCTACAAAGATCTTCCAAATTTATTGCAGGAAGTAGAAGAAGGACGTGACGCGGTAAATGTTATCTTATCTAAAGATGAAACCTACGGAGATATCGCTCCGGTACGTCTGGGAGGAAATGGTGTTACTGCTTTTGTGAGTATTACCCGTGGCTGCGACAATATGTGTACATTTTGTGTCGTACCCTTTACCCGAGGACGCGAACGAAGCCGAGACCCACAAAGCATTCTTGCCGAAGTGAACGATCTGGCCGAAAAAGGATACAAGGAGATCACACTTTTGGGGCAGAATGTGGATAGCTATCTGTGGTACGGGGGCGGACTTAAGAAAGATTATAAGAATGCGACCGACATGCAAAAAGCAACAGCTACCGGTTTTGCTGAACTATTGGAAATGGTCGCTCAAGCACAACCGCATATGCGAATTCGGTTTTCAACGAGCAATCCGCAAGATATGACCGAAGATGTACTGCACAGTATGTCGAAATACCAAAATATTTGTAACTACATCCATCTACCGGTACAAAGCGGAAGCTCCCGTATTTTAAAGGAAATGAATCGCCAACACACCCGTGAGGAATACATGCATCTTATAGACCGTATTCGGGAGATCCTTCCTGATTGTGCGATCTCACAGGATATGATCACCGGGTTCCCTACCGAAACGGAAGAAGACCACAAAGCAACCTTATCTCTTATGGAGTATGTAAAATACGATTTCGGTTTTATGTTTATGTATTCTGAAAGACCCGGAACCTTAGCCGCACGTAAATTGGAAGATGATGTTCCTTTGGAAACCAAAAAGCGTCGTCTTACCGAGATCGTAGACCTTCAGCAACAACATTCGGCGTACCGCACGCAACAATTTGTAGGAAAGACCGTAGAGGTATTGATAGAAAAAGAATCTAAAAAAAGTGACCTTCAATGGAGCGGAAGAACCCCTCAAAATACGGTAGCCGTCTTTCCGAAGGAACACTACAAGGTAGGAGATTTTGTGAATGTATATATAGAAGATTGCACCACCGCAACCCTTATAGGAACCGCTGTGGGCTACTCAGATAATAACTAGGTATGGAAAGTGTACAGGCAGTAAAACAACGCTTTGGCATTATAGGAAACGATCCTAAACTCAATCGCGCCGTGGAAAAGGCCATTCAGGTGGCACCAACTGATATTTCGGTGCTGGTGACAGGTGAGAGCGGTGTAGGCAAGGAAAGCATTCCCAAGATCATTCATTCCCTATCCCACCGTAAACACGGCAAATACATAGCCGTGAATTGTGGTGCGATCCCCGAAGGCACGATAGACAGTGAGTTGTTTGGTCACGAAAAAGGTGCTTTTACAGGAGCCACTGCCACACGAAGCGGATATTTTGAAGTGGCCGACGGAGGCACGATCTTTCTGGATGAGGTAGGCGAACTTCCACTGCCTACACAGGTACGCTTATTACGTGTTTTGGAAAATGGTGAATTTTTAAAAGTAGGATCTTCCAAGACTCAGAAGACCGATGTTCGTATCGTGGCGGCCACCAATGTGAATATGAACGAAGCGATCGATAAAGGAAAATTCAGAGAAGACCTCTATTACCGACTAAGTACGGTGGAGATCGGCCTCCCACCGCTACGAAAACGAAGTGAGGACATTCATTTATTGTTTCGAAAATTCGCTTCAGATTTTGCCCAAAAATATAAAATGCCTACCATTCGTCTGGAAGACGATGCGGTAGCCTTGTTGTTGCAATATCGCTGGGGCGGTAACATTCGTCAGTTGCGCAACGTAGCCGAACAGATCTCGGTGTTGGAGCAGGACAGGGATATTTCTTACAACACCTTAAAGCACTACCTTCCTGATGTTGGAAGCAATCTACCCGCTGTAATCCATTCAAAAAAAGAACACAGCGATTTTAGCAGTGAACGTGAGATCTTATATAAAGTCCTGTTCGATATGCAACGCGATGTGAACGATCTGAAGAAATTAACTTTAGAGCTAATGAAGAGCGGCAACGTTTCAAAAGTAAAAGAAGAACAATCATCGCTTATTAATAAGATCTATTCTGAAGACACCAATAATGAGGAACAACTTGCTGCTATTGTCGATGAGGAAGAAGCTGCCTCCCAAGACGTAGAAGTGCTAAGCATCCCTTCATCGGGTTCTGAAGCATTCGACGGGGCACAGAATAGAGCAAAAAAGGGGAATTACGATTTCGCCGAAGAGATTGAAGAAGAAGAAAATCTGTCCCTTCAGGAAAAAGAATTAGAACTCATCAAGAAGTCCTTGGAGAAATACGGAGGAAAACGTAAAGATGCCGCCGACGAACTTGGCATATCTGAACGCACGCTCTACCGAAAAATCAAACAATACAACCTGTAATGAAGCTGTTACAACTCGTTTTTATTCTATGTTTCTTTGTGCTGCCGCTTCAAAGTTGTAAATACTATTCACTAACAGGAGCGGATATCGATTATTCACAGACCAAGACCTTTCAGGTTAATTATTTTCAAAATACAGCCGCACAGGTAGAACCGGGGATCGCGAGGGATTTTACTCAAAACCTACAAGACTTATTGTTGAACCAAACCAGTTTGGACCTGGTCACCTCCAACGGCGACTTGGTGTATGAAGGGGAGATCGTTGAGTATTATATTGCGCCTATTACCGCGACCTCACAGAGCACGGCCGCACAGAACCGCTTGACCATCGCCGTGAATGTTCGCTTTTACAATACAAATGATGTTGAAAAGGATTTCGAACAACGATTCTCTTTCTACTTCGATTACCCCGGCGGGGCTTTGTTAACTGGAGCCCGTCTCGATGATGCCATTGCCGAGATCTTTGAGCGCATTACACAAGACATTTTTAATAAATCACTCGCGAATTGGTAAGTTTTTGAACACGAAAAAATACACATATCTGTTAGCGCATCCGCAAGATCTCAAAAAAGAGGATCTCAAGGAATTGGAAATCGTGATCCAACGCTATCCTTATTTTCAAAGCGCGCGTGCCCTTCAATTAAAAGGATTGAAGAACAACAACAGTTTTCTGTACAACGAAGCGCTTAAAGTTACGGCTGCCTATACTACCGATCGGGATATCCTGTTCGAGTATATTACCTCAGATAAATTCATCCAAAATGAGATCTCGCAAGCCATACAACAACATGACGAACATGTGCTAAGCATGGATGTAGAAAGTGAGGATGTTTCCGAACAGATAAGTTTGGCGCTGAACCGTCAAATGAAGGAGGAACTAAAAAAGGCAGAAGCCATTTTGAACCCCAATCTGTTTCAGCGCAAGTTAGAATCCATACAAGAGATCGTTGAAACACCTTCGGAAACCGAGGAGATCGTTGAAGCAACAAATGCTCCCTTGGAGTTTAAAAAGGAGGACACCCATTCGTTTTCCGAATGGTTAAAATTGACCAAAGCACAACCTATTGATCGTTCTTCGGAAGGAGATACGGCTAAAGAAACCGTATTGGAAAAAGAACGAAAGTTCGAGCTTATCGAGAAATTCATTCAGCAAAACCCAAAACTGAAACCTGCTTCCGAAGCTGTTTCGCGAAAAGATCTGGCAGAACCCTTTACACAAGCTGCAGATGCCCTAATGACCGAGACTTTGGCCAAGGTATACATGCAACAAAAGAACTATGTAAAGGCCATTCAGGCATATAAAATTTTAATTTTGAAATATCCCGAAAAAAGTGGTTTCTTTGCAGACCAAATTCGGGCAATAAAGAAATTGATTAATACTGAAGAACAATGAGTACGTTTACCATATTTTTGATCCTAATAATTTTCGTAGCCTTTTTACTGGTGGTAGTCATCATGGTACAGAATCCAAAAGGCGGTGGTCTATCCTCTTCTTTTGGAGGTGGTGGCACACAGCAATTGGGCGGTGTCAAGAAGACCACAGACTTCTTAGACAAGAGTACCTGGACCTTAGCCACCTTGTTATTGGCACTAATCCTGTTATCGAACATCCCAATTATGAGCGATACAGCTCCTGCAACCGATGTGTTCGATGAAGGCGCTATTGAGAATACCATCCCGGTAGATCCTAATGCCGGCAGTACGACAGAAGATCCAACTGAATAATCTATTGAACAAATTATCTAAATGCCTGCTTTTAATCGAGCAGGCATTTTTGTTTTAATTAATTTCTTATCTTTAACACTCTATTGTATAGAACTCCCCGGGATGGTTTTTTTTAAAAGCAATTTTATATGAAAAGTATTGCGTTGAGTTTTGTTCTCCTTCTTCTTTGTTCAGGTTGTTATACCTATAAGACACCCATTGAGATTTCCAACGCCGAAGCGAATGATAAATATGAGTTTGTCCTTAAAGAAACAGGGAAGAAACGAGCTCGTTATGTATCTATGGACGACACTCATGTGCTCTTGAAAAAGAACGGTCAAACCATGAGTGTACCTTTATCCGACATCATTGAAATCAAAAGCAGAAAATTCTCCTATTTCAATACCATTGTATCGATTCTTAGCATAAGTGTTGTCGCTATCATAACCATTGGTATATTCACATGGGATGGACCGGAAATCCCAATCTCACCGGCATTCCCTAATTAAGCAATTTTTGACCGACCTCTGACAAGCTGACATTTTGCTATCGCAAAGGTGTCAGTTTTTTGTCATGGCATAGTTTCTGCCTGTTAACAGCACAAACAATTAGAAGAATTAACAACTAAAAATTATACGAAAAATGGCGTTAAAAATTCAACCACTTTCAGACAGAGTTTTGGTGCAACCACAAGAAGCTGAAACCAAGACCGCGTCCGGTATTTACATTCCGGATTCTGCTAAAGAAAAACCACAACAAGGAAAAGTAGTAGCCGTAGGCAAGGGCAAGGAAGATCACAAGATGACTGTGAAGGTTGGTGATGTTGTCCTTTATGGCAAATACTCCGGCAGTGAGTTAAAATTTGACGGCAAGGACTATCTCATCATGAGAGAGGATGATATTCTGGCAATTATCTAATGTCAGTCAACGTTAAGCGGTCTGCCTTCTATTGTAAAGACTGCTTAATTTTCCATAAAAATCAATATTTCATAAAAAACATAGTTTAATTCGGCTGAAAGCTCAGGGCTTGAAGCATAAACCAAAACAGAAATGGCAAAAGATATAAAATTTGATGTAGAAGCACGCGATAGTATTAAGCGTGGTGTGGACGCATTGGCAAATGCAGTAAAAGTAACATTGGGTCCTAAGGGGCGCAACGTGATCATTAGTAAATCCTTTGGAGCACCGCAGGTGACCAAGGATGGTGTGACTGTTGCCAAAGAAATAGAATTAGAGGATGCCCTTGAAAATATGGGCGCCCAGATGGTTAAAGAAGTGGCTTCCAAGACCAACGATCTTGCAGGTGACGGTACTACCACTGCAACCGTGTTGGCACAAGCCATTGTAAAAGAAGGTTTGAAGAACGTTGCTGCAGGAGCGAACCCTATGGATCTGAAGCGCGGCATTGATAAGGCTGTGGAAGCAATCACCAAGGACCTGGAAAAACAGGCTACCCAAGTAGGAAATTCCAGCGATAAGATAAAGCAGGTTGCGGCTATCTCGGCCAATAACGACGATGTAATCGGTGAATTGATCGCAAAAGCTTTTGGAAAAGTAGGAAAAGAAGGGGTGATCACCGTAGAAGAAGCTAAAGGAACAGAGACCTATGTTGATGTGGTCGAAGGAATGCAGTTTGATCGCGGATATTTGTCACCTTATTTTGTCACCGACAGTGACAAAATGCAAACAGAACTTGAGAATCCAATGATCTTGTTGTACGACAAGAAGATATCTTCTATGAAAGATCTTCTTCCTGTGCTGGAGCCAGTGGCACAGCAAGGGAAGTCATTATTGATTATCGCCGAAGACGTTGATGGAGAAGCGCTGGCGACCTTGGTCGTAAATAAACTTCGTGGATCCCTAAAGATTGCCGCTGTGAAAGCTCCCGGATTTGGTGATCGAAGAAAGGCCATGCTAGAGGATATTGCAGTTTTAACAGGAGGTACCGTAATTTCTGAGGAACGCGGATTCACGCTTGAGAATGCTACCGTAGATATGCTGGGATCTGCCGAAACCATCACGATCGATAAGGACAATACTACCATCGTGAACGGCGCCGGAAATAAAGGAGACATTAAAGCACGTGTCAACCAGATCAAAGCCCAAATTGAAACGACCACAAGCGACTACGACAAAGAAAAGTTGCAAGAACGTCTGGCTAAATTGGCCGGTGGTGTAGCGGTATTGTATGTAGGTGCTGCTTCCGAAGTAGAAATGAAAGAAAAGAAGGATCGTGTGGACGATGCCCTTCACGCTACCAGAGCCGCTGTAGAAGAAGGTATTGTAGCCGGAGGTGGCGTGGCATTGGTGAGAGCTATTAAAGTGCTTGAGAAATTGACCACAGATACACTCGACGAATCTACCGGGATCCAGATCGTGGCACGCGCCATCGAATCACCTTTGCGCACTATTGTAGAAAATGCAGGCGGTGAAGGCTCTGTTGTAATTAACAAAGTACTGGAAGGTAAGAAGAACTTTGGGTACGATGCCAAAACCGAACAGTATGTGGACATGCTGAAAGCCGGGATCATTGATCCTAAGAAAGTGACCCGCATTGCTTTGGAAAATGCAGCTTCGGTGGCAGGTATGATCTTGACGACAGAATGTGCCTTGGTAGATATCAAGGAAGACAGTCCGTCCATGCCTCCAATGGGTGGCGGAATGCCGGGCATGATGTAATCAATGCCTGATGGCTTGACATAGAACGATTATTTTTGAAAGACCTCTGTTTTATCACAGAGGTCTTTTTTTATGTTAAAATAGGTTTACATAAGCGCCGTAGGAAAACCAATAGCGTGCGTGTTATAGCCTGAAGGGTTAGTTTTTGTTTTTCCTGAAAATTCTAAAGAGGGAGAGCGCTACCAAGGTGATCACAAGGGGCCAAATTACAAAAAGATCTACGCGCATGACATTGGCACCTTGATTGGGTTGGTAGGATAGCCACTGCTGCATATAATATTCCCATACCACAGCCGCAATAAGAACCACTATGGTAATGATGTACAAAAATGTTACGGGTTTTATCATCCTATAAAAATACAAAAACCACCTTGTTTAAGGGTGGCCACTAGGTATTTTCTGATTAAAAGGTTTATCGCAATAAACCCCCTTCGAATTACTTCTTCTTAGAAGCAGTCGGAGCCTTCTTAGCAGGAGCTTTCGCCGGTGCTTTCTTTGCAGAAGGCTTGCTGTTTGACTTAGGTGTTGCCATAATGAATATTGATTTAAATGACTAAGTAAATGTACATTGTTTTTTGATACGATGATTTTTTTGTTGGCTAAATTTTAACTAAAAAACACAACATTTTTTATGTAAAAAAAAGGAGCTGCATAACAACTCCTTTTTTCATTGCTTCGAGATCGTTTCAGTAGCTTACTTTACGCTGCTACAAGCGTATCCTTAGTTAGTCTATGACAGGAAATCTTCACAAGCTTCAATACATTTCTTACACGCTTCTGCGCACTGCTTACAATGGTCGTGATCGTGCTGTCCGCATTCTTCGGCACATGCCTTACATACTTTAATACAATAGCGAACCAAATCATCTACCTCTTTGTAATCCATAGCCAAAAGTTGATTCAATGTGCTACAGACTTCGGCGCAAACACGGTCTGTACGAATACAGCTGACCATTTGTTTTACATTCGGTTCATCTAAACAGGCATCGGCACAATAATTACAGTGATTGATGCAGTTTCCTAAGGCGTGAATTAATTTTTCGTGTCTCATCATTCATTATTTTAAGATTCACATGAAGATACGTATTGGTACCTTCATATCCTTTTAAAGGAATGATAAGATTTGCTTTAGAAATACTAAAATTTCCTTAAGATACCTTACTTATTAAGATACCGCTCTCACGATCATTTTGTCTTTTATCGATTATCTTTCTTGCCGTGTGCGTCCTTGATCTCTTCGTCACGGTATTTACAACAATCGTGTACACTGTTGTATGCTTCCTCGGTTGCTTTGATCTCATGAGTATCATGACCTACATTCGCTATGTTTTGCTGAATGGTAGCTAGATCGGTTTTACGCTCATCATAGATAAGACTTAATTGATGTGTTTCTACACTCCAAACTGCCGATTTCACGCCCTTTGTATTTAAGGACGCTCGCTCGATACGCTGTTTACACATGCCACAAATACCGTCGACCTCAATGGTAGCTCTTGCATTCTTGTCCTGTGCAAAAGCAGTGGTGGTCATTAACAGTACAGTTACTAATAAAAGTACTTTTTTCATTGTTCTGATTTTTAATATTCTGAAGACGGCGCACCCTTCGCACATCTTCTGTTAGTTACCAATCGTTGCCGGGTGTTAGCAAAAATTTTTAATTCAATTTATAACGCAAGCCAGCATAATACATACTCCCAAAAATAGGGCCATACACAAAAGTAGTATCAAAATTTGGTCCAAAGGGATCCTGACTTGCAATAATTGGATTTTCCTGAGTGACATCCAAGATATTCTCTCCTCCAAAATAGATTTCAAAATTAGGAGTTAAGACATTTGTAATTTGTGCGTTGAGCGTACCAACCGTAGGAGAATACTCCGGTAATTGATACGGTAAGGGATTATCACTTGTTTTAGGGAATCGTTGTTCTCCCAGCCAATTATAGGTGGCATCGAACTTCCATTGAGAGCCGTTTGGCTGCACTTCGGTTTCGTAGGCCACATTTCCAAATACACGATGCCGGGCTGTAAGCGGCTTTTCAAGCCTGCCCGAGATATAATCGGTTTGAATATCGTAATACTTGTAGGCGCTTCGCACATCCAATCGTTCTAATACATTGATATGAAATTCTACCTGAAAGCTGTTGGCGTAGCTCTCCCCCTTCAGATTATAAAAACGAATCTCTTTTCGGTTCTCCCAGTCTACCACCACCTGATCCTGAAAATCGGTACGGTAGAAGTCTAATGTAATATCGGCTTTTCTTCCGAAGAGATCAAAACCTTGCAAATACGAAACCCCATAGTTCCATGCGATCTCAGGATCCAATCCGTAAATCTCCCCGCCGCTGTCCAAAATATTGATGGTACGTGCCGTAGCGAAAAGCGACTGATTTTCGGCAAAGATGTTCGCACTTCGTTTTCCACGACCCACCGATGCCCGAAAAGCCGATTTCCCCCAAGGCGTGTACCGCACATGCAAGCGCGGTGTTACAAAGGTTCCTAATAAATTATGATGATCTAAACGAATTCCTGCCGTAAGATTGAGACTGCCAAGATTGTCATAAGCATATTCAAAAAATCCTCCAACCGAATTTTCGGTCCGGCTGTAAACCTCACTGTTCACGAACTCCTCATAATCGTCGTGGGTATAACTTACTCCCGTTTTAACCTTATGACGTGAATCACTAATAATAGAATTATACACAAAGTTAGAATAGATACTGCGATGCGAGATATCGTACGTATTCAATCCAAAATAAGAAGCTTGTTCGTGTTCACTGAAAGCAAACTGAAGCCCTGCCGTTTGATAGGGAATATTCGGGTTAACATAACCCAACTTTGCTGAAACATCGTACCGCCGGGTATCGATCTCACTGCGCCAAAGATCAGGTACGGCTTGGCGGGTTGTGCCATGTCCTCCGCCACCGTCACCGGGGCTGTCGTGATCAGAATCCAACTGTCCGGCCTGCTTTGCATCGTCCAAATATCGAAAATTTAAAAAGCTCACAAAGCCTTTTTCGGCATTGGTATACTGCCATCGGTTCATCACATTGATTTGCTCTCCTGTTGGCATATCCAAGAAAGTATCGTTGTTCTCGTCGTGTTCCTTATTTCGAACATTGCCATGCAAATAGAGCCCGGTACTCCATTTGTCGCTCACTTGTGTATTGAGGTGTGTGTTCAGTTCAAAACGGTCGTTAGTGGCTCCATAGAGATTGACAAACAATTTATCATCGGTTGAAGGTTTTCGCAACTCGGTGTTGATCTGTCCGGCAATACTTTCAAATCCGTTTGTCACACTTCCCGCACCTTTCGTGATCTGTATGCTCTCAACCCACGTCCCGGGAATGAAGCTCAAGCCATACGTTTGGGAGGCTCCGCGAATTGCAGGAATGTTCTCTGTAGTGATCAAGATATACGGACTCGTAAGGCCCAGCATTCTAATTTGGCGCGCTCCCGAAACGGCATCGGCAAAATTGACATCGATGGAGGGGTTGGTCTCAAAGCTTTCAGAGAGGTTACAACATGCTGCTTTTAAAAGCTCATCACTACTTACATTGGTAATATTTTCTGCTGAAATGTAAGACACCGAACTTGACTTTTTACGTGTATTGACAGTCACCTCTTTCAGATTATTGGACGCACGTAGCACATGTCTAATATTTTCTGAATTATTGATTGTTAGGGTATCTGTATCGTATCCCACATAACTTACCACCAATTGGGTATACTCGATCCTATAAGGAATACTGAAAGTTCCGTCTAAGTCGGTAATGCTTCCTATGGAAGTATCCAACCAGTATACGTTGGCGCCGGGGAGCCCTATGGTCTCATTATTCTCAGTTTGGGTTAGGATGGTTCCTTCCAACGATTCCTGAGAAAATATTATGGATGGAAGAATAAATATAAGGAGTTTTAAATAGTTCATTCTAGGGTTGTAGGTTTAAAATATGATGTTTGCCAAAAAATTAAGAGCAATGGTATTATAAAATTCTTCGATAAGCAAATGTGAAAGGCAATACGAAGTATAGAAAAAGTTTTCATTCGACATATAGATCAATTAGAGGGTGAGACATAGGCCATGAGGGCTGTTTGCCGATGAAAGTCTGTTATGCTCTCTATGATTTGTTTCTGAAACATAAGTTGTAATTCTTGAATATCTAGAACATCGGTAAAAT
Organism: Altibacter sp.; assembly: GCA_002696485.1. Taxonomy (GTDB): domain Bacteria; phylum Bacteroidota; class Bacteroidia; order Flavobacteriales; family Flavobacteriaceae; genus Altibacter. The sequence continues at coordinate 16,468 of NZTP01000011.1, forward strand.
CGATTGTACCGGTCTCATAGTTCTTTAGAAGAATTTCTTCAGCATCCTTAGCCTGTGCAAGGTTTTGCATTTGCGTACGATAGCGTATTACGGCCGAGTTTCGGTTTGAAATAGCGGTTCTCACTAAATTATCCAATACATTTTGTCGCGTCTCTTTTTGTGCGATCAACTCTTGTTGGCGCAATTGGTTTTGCTTTGAAACAGAGGTATATTTCTTACTAAAAATTGGAACTGACACCGTTAGCATAGGCATTAAGATATCCTTGCCATTCTCTGAAACGTTCATATCGGATCTGTTGCTAACAGGAATATAATCGAGTCCGAAACCAAGGCTAGGAGCCGCCTCCTTTCGATTAAGTTGTTCAGCTTGCACTACAGATTCGTACAATGCATCGTACCGTAAAAGCTCGGGATGCAGTTCAAGTTGAGTTGGTTCTACTGAGATCACTTCTGAAGGTATGGATAGTGTATCGGTGATTTCCACCGTACTATCTTCCGTTCTGTGAAGCATATTATTGAACATAGCTTCTTGAGCTTTTGTTTGCTCCTGCAATACAGCAAGTTCTTGCTGTAATTCATTTTGTCTTATTTGAAGACGTAGTACGTCTACGGCTGAGGCAGTACCTACTTCAACCGATGTTAGTGCCAATTGTTCATAAGTTTGCAAAAGCCGGATGTTCTCCAAAAGAACAAGTTGTTTTTCTTTAAGTGCAAACAAGGTATAGTACCCCTGGGCTACTTCCAAAGCCAATTTACGTTTGGCAATTGCAATATCGACATATTGCGCTTCGGCCATTGAAGCTGCATAAGTTTCTCTTGCCGTGAGGGTTCCAAACCAAGGAATCATTTGACGTAACGAAAACCGTGCGCGTTGCGCTCCTGTTCGAGTTTCGGGTTCGCTAATAAAATATCCGGCGGTCAATTCGGTATTGGGGAGACTGTTCGTTTCATTCACTTTTTCTTCAGCAAGTGCATATCGCATATCAACCACTTGAATCTCGGGGTTGTTTGCAAGTGCTGTTTGGATATAACTAGTTAGCTCTTGCGTATGACCTTCCGAAGGGAATAGTAGGATAGAAAATAATAGAAGTTTTAATTTTTTCATGAGTTAATTTTTTTAAGCTGTACTTCCTTGCGCCAACTAAACAGTACGGGCACTACAAACAATGTGATAAGGGCAATCAACATCCCCCCAAAACTGGGTATGGCCATAGGAATCATGATATCACTTCCACGGCCAGTCGAGGTTAGGATGGGCAGCAAGGCTAAAAGTGTTGTAGCAGTTGTCATGAGACAGGGACGAATACGTTTTTCTCCTGCTTCAACGACCGACGCTCTTATCTCTGCTGTACTTTTAGGTTCATTTTTCTGAAAGGTTTGTGTTAAATAGGTCGCCATCACTACGCCGTCATCGGTTGCAATGCCAAACAAAGCGATGAAACCTACCCAAACGGCAACACTCAAATTGATGGGATGCATTTGAAACAAGTCGCGAACGTTTGCCCCCAGAAAATTAAAATTGAAGAACCAAGACTGTCCGTACAACCAAATCATGATAAATCCGCCTGCAAAAGCAACGGCGATTCCGGTAAATACCATGAATGAGGTTGAAACCGATCGAAATTGAAAATACAATATTAAAAAGATGATAAATAGCGATAAAGGCACTACCAGCGAAAGTGTTTTTTCTGCTCGCAGCTGATTTTCGTAAGTTCCCGTAAAACGATACGTAATCCCTTTGGGAACAACAAGCGAGCCTTCATCGATCTTTTGTTGAATAAGCACTTGTGCATTCTCAACCACAGTTACTTCAGCAAAAGCATCCCTTTTATCAAAAAGTACATAGCCCACCAAAAATGTATCTTCGCTTTTAATTACTTGTGGCCCCTGTTCATACCTAATTGTAACTAATTCTCCCAAGGGTACAGGTGCCCCTTTGGCAACCGGCACATAAATATTCTTAAGATCGTCGGGGGTATCTCTTAATTCTCTAGGATAGCGAACACGAATGCCATAGCGCTCTCTCCCTTCAACGGTTTGCGTAAGAGGCATTCCTCCCACTGCGACCTGTATTACACGTTGCACATCCTCTACACCCACTCCATAGCGTACTAGTCGCTCTCTATCAATATCTATAAGTAAATAAGGTTTTCCAACAATTCTATCGGCAAATACGGCTTCATCTTTCACCCCTTCTACCTCCTTTAAAATCTTCTCTAATTGAATACCAAAAGCTTCAATCTCTCTTAGATCCTGACCCTTCACCTTAATTCCCATGGGAGCTCGCATTCCGGTTTGCAACATGACCAACCTCGTTTCAATAGGCTGTAATTTAGGCGCCGATGTAACACCAGGAAGTTTTGTAACACGTACGATCTCATTCCATATATCGTCAGGCGATTGAATCTCGGGACGCCAATTTCGGTAATACGCTCCCATTTCATCTGGGATAAGTTGGTCCCGATCTACTGCAAACCAAGTATTCGACAGGGTAGTATCTGCTCGTTCGATATCTTTAACATCTGTATTTGGGTTCCGAAATATTCTCCCGTCTTTTAGCACATACAGTCCATCTTCATTTACACGATACCGTTGTCGTATACCGGAAGCATTGAGCATGTACTCCGGTTTGTATTGTATAATATTCTCATACATGGATAAGGGCGCCGGGTCTAATGCAGATTCCGTCCTCCCTGCCTTTCCAACAACAGTCTCAATTTCAGGAATTGAAGCTACGGCCATATCCAATTGTTGCAGGACACGCTTATTTTCTTCAATTCCAGCATGAGGAAGGGATGTAGGCATCAATAAAAAAGATCCTTCATTAAGGGACGGCATAAATTCCTTACCCGTATTTTGCATTATAACAATTCCAAAAATTACAATGATTGTTGGGATACTTAGAAATAGTAGTTTGTTTTGAAGTGACCAGCGTAAAATTTTCGTATAATTTCTTCGGAATACCCAAAAGACTGCCAACAAGCCAAAACAGACAATACTCACAAAAATAAGGTTCCAAAAAATTGATTTGTCTAAACCTAAGGGTCGCCAATAGCTTGCCAGCAAAATAACAATTGCTGCTACCGAAATAAGCATGTTGGTTAGATTGGCTCCTTTTTCAGATAAAATACCTCTTTGCAAAAATATGCCTGCAACACCAAACGCCATTAGCAAAAGACCAAGCCAATACCCGAAGAACACTGCTGTAATACCAACTATTATCAATACACCATTTATGATAATTCGATAATTCAATGAGACATTTCGTTTTTTAAACATATATGCCGCAAATGGGGGAATAATAAACAAGGCGATTACTATAGAAGCAGTAAGAGCCATTGTTTTTGTAAAGGCTAAGGGTCTGAATAGTTTCCCTTCGGCACCAATCATTGTAAAAACAGGTATAAAACTTATTATAGTTGTTAAAACAGCGGTTAGAATAGCGCCGGATACCTCAGCCGTGGCATTGTACACTACCGCATTGACAGGAAGATCATTCTCATTCTCGTCCAGATGCCGAAGGATATTTTCAGAAAGGATTACACCCACATCCACCATGGTTCCTATGGCAATGGCAATCCCGGATAGTGCAACGATGTTAGCGTCCACACCGAAAATTTTCATACTAATAAAGACCATTAAGACCGCCACAGGCAGTAACCCTGAAATCAAAACGGAAGCCCGAAGATTAAATACCATTACAAGAATTACTAGAATGGTAATAAGTATTTCCATGGAAAGGGCTTCATTCAACGTTCCCAGTGTTTCCTGTATTAGTTCTGTCCTATCGTAAAACGGAACGACGGTGAGTTGGGAAATGCGGCCATCGCTAAGTTCCTTTGAAGGAAGACCACCGGCAATTTCAGCGATTTTCTCCTTTACATTCGTGATAACTTCCAGCGGATTTGCACCATAGCGAGCCACGACGACCCCACCCACCACCTCGGCACCTTCTTTATCTAGAATACCTCTTCGGGTTTGAGGACCTAAGCTAACACTGGCTATATCTTTCAAGGTGATCGATGTAAAATTTTGTGAGGCCACCACCGTCTTTTCAATATCTTCAAGCGATTGCACATATCCTAGACCGCGAACCAGATATTCTGCCTTATTGATTTCTAGTGTTTGGGCACCAATATCTTGATTACTTTGTTTTACGGCCTTTACAACACTTTCTAAAGAAATGCCGTATTGTCGCATAAGTTCAGGGTTGACATCAATTTGATACTCCTGAACATACCCCCCAATCGAAGCTACTTCTGAAACACCACTAGCCGAAGCCAAAGCATATTTCACGTAATAATCCTGAATGCTTCGCAATTCCTGAAGATCCCAGCCTCCGGTAACATTCCCATCTGTATCACGTCCTTCGAGAGTATACCAGAAGATTTGACCAAGCCCTGTAGCATCCGGACCCAAAGAAGGATTTATGCCTTCAGGCAGGAGACCTGAGGGTAATGAATTGAGCTTTTCTAAAATACGACTGCGACTCCAGTAAAATTCAATGTCCTCTTCAAAAATTATATAAATACTAGAGAAACCGAACATAGAAGAGCTTCGAATGGTCTTCACACCAGGTATACCCAGTAAAGCACTGGTCAATGGATAGGTAATTTGGTCCTCAATGTCCTGTGGAGACCGCCCTTCCCACTTTGTAAAAACAATCTGTTGATTCTCACCTATATCTGGAATGGCGTCTACAGCAACCGGATCATTGGGCAGAAAGCCCGTATCCCAATTGAACGGGGCAGTAATAATCCCCCATCCTATTATAAATAGTAATAATAGGCCAGCAACCAGCTTATTTTCAATTAAAAACTTTATACCTCTGTTCAACATTAATTATTTTTTAATGTGTCAATTACACTTCCACAGGTCAACATGGCTTCCCCGTAATAAGGATTTCTTATTTCCGCACTCTCACTTATCCAAGAAGCACCTTTATTGCTATTTGCCATAGGACATTTCTGGATGTATAGCGTATCGGGGAGCTGTGTGAAGCTCATGCTAATAGCTATGATGTTTTCCGATAAAACAATAAAATGGTCCCGTTGATTCTCAAGTGTTTCATTCTCTACGATCGCTGTCAACATGCGTTTAACGGTTTTAATATGTGCTGCTTCCATTGTCCCTAACGTTGACATGGGCAATTCTTCCACTAACGTATGCATTGCTCTGGCCTGTTCTCTCACTTTGGTTGAATTTGATACCACAAAAGCGTCCTTCAGATGCAAATATGCCGTGAGTACTGTCATAAATTCCTTTTGAAAAGAAGATGTAAATTCCATTTGCATATTACTTGCAGAAACTTCGCTAGTGAGGGTATTCATCATAGAGCGTTTGCCACGTAATTGTGCTGCCGCATCGACGGTAAAAGTACCATTGGTGACAATCTCCTCACCCGAGCTGAGACCGCCCAATACTTGATAACTATCGCCGTGCTTCAAGCCTAGGGTTACCTCTCGCATTTCAAACACAGGTTGTGAAGAATTTGGTTTCACATACACAACAGATCGTTCTCCTGTCCAAAGCACGGCACTCTCGGGTATAGTTAAATGCTCATTCGTTGAACGCTCTAAGCTTTCTATAGTACCGCGCACAAACATCCCGGGTTTTAAAAGACCATTTCTGTTGGATAATACCGCACGGGCCTGGACCGTACGCGTACCCGTGTTGAGGGTTGGGTCGATGAAATCGATGCTCGCTTGAATCTGTTCATTGGGAAAAGCATTGGTCGTGATCGCTATCCCTTGCCCCACTTTTAGCAATGGCAGCTGATTTTCATAAACATCGAACACTGCCCACACGGTATTCAGGTTTGCAATCTTGAACAAAGGCTGTCCTTGTTCTACGTAATCTCCTTCTGATACCATCTTTTCTGAGACAGTTCCTGATACTGTAGCATATACCGGAAAATATTCCTGTACTTTTCCTGAAGCTTCTATCTTATTGATCTGTGCTTCAGATATCTTCCACAATTTTAACTTATTTCGAACTGCCTTATATAATTGTGGTTGAGATTCTTTTAAAGCGGCTGTGGTGATCAATTCTTGTTGTGCAGCCACTAATTGAGGGGCGTAGATCCTTGCCAATAATTCTCCCCTGTTCACCTCTTCACCGGTAAAATTGACATATAACTTTTCTACCCTTCCTTTGAAATATGAGGATTGCACTGCATTGGCTTCCTCATTCTCCATAATCTTCCCGGACAATTTTAAGCCGGAATTTGCTTCACTAGAATTCCCAACCACCAAGGTCTGGATATTGGCCAAAGCTAAAGCGTTCTCGGTCAATCGAAATTGATCTACCGATAAACCATCTTCACCACTTTCGGCCGGAATAAGGTCCATACCACAAATGGGACAATCCCCCGGTTCCGGTTGCATAATTTGAGGATGCATAGAACACGTCCACATTTGAGTGCCGTCAGTTGCATGTTCATGGTTAATAGCGTCTCCTTTGATATCTTCATTTCTGTTGAAAATACTTCCGAAGAAAATAGCTCCCAACACAATTCCAACTATTAAAAGTGTAATGTATATACCGTATTTTTTCATTTTTACAATGAGTCTTATTACGCGGTCTCCACCGGGGGTTACGAGATTTTCACACCGTATTAATCGGCGTTTTCAAGACGATCGATCATCTTTTTCATTTCTGCGATCTCCTTTTCTTGTGCTTTTATAATTTCGTCTGCCAGTTTTTGAACCTCGGCATCCTTAATATCGGCTCTTTCACTTGTGAGTATGGCTATGGAATGGTGCGGTATCATTGCTTTCATCCAAAGCAGGTCGCCAATAGGTTTTTGTGCACGTACTAGCAGTAATGCTCCCACAAACAGGGCGAGACTTCCTAACAAGATGGCTCGGTTCTTCGCTTTGTTCGTATACATTTTTCGCATAAAGAAGAACATAATGACCGCCATGGCGGCAATGCCCAGACAGGTCATATAGAAGCGCGTTAAACTAAAATATACATGATCAAATTGATAGGTGTTCAAGTACATTGTGATGTACATAGCAATGAAAGATGCTGCTAACATCATCATGAATTTGGTATAATTGCCATTTCCCTTGTGTGTTTTTGAATTTTCCATTGTTTTGAATTTTTGGTTACTAATCATTTAAATCTGTTGTATTAGATCTTTTCGGTACGCAATCGTAGCGCATTTGCGATTACCGACACCGAGCTAAAGCTCATGGCCAAAGCTGCGATCATGGGAGAAAGTAATATTCCGAAGAACGGAAAAAGCACTCCCGCCGCTATGGGTACGCCAATAGTATTGTAAATAAGTGCAAAGAAGAGGTTCTGCTTGATGTTTCTCATGACTTTGACACTAAGGTTTCGCGCCTTCACTATGCCCTGCAGATCGCCTTTTACAAGCGTGATCGCAGCACTTTCAATGGCTACGTCGGTACCGGTGCCCATCGCGATCCCTACATTGCTCATAGCAAGAGCGGGTGCATCATTGATACCATCGCCTGCCATCGCTACTTTGTGCCCCTTCTTTTGCAACCGTTCTACTTCTTCCAGTTTATCTTGTGGTAACATCTCGGCTTTGAATTCCTTAAGGTTCAAGTAAGAAGCGACCGCCTTGGCGGTATCCTGATTATCGCCGGTAAGCATAATTACCTCAATTCCTGTCTCCTGTAAGGTTTGAATTGCCTTTTTGCTGCTCTCCTTTATTTTATCCCCTATTACGACATAGCCGGTAGCTTGACCGTCTACCGCCAAATAAGGAACTGTTTTTCCTTCTTTCTGAGCTGCGGCTACTTCTTGCTGAAGTGCTTTAGAAATAGAAACACTTTCTGCTTGCATCAAAGATTCGTTTCCTAATGCGATCTTTCTTTCATTCACGACACCGGTGACTCCTTTTCCTGTAACCGAATGAAAATCGGTAACCTTCAAAACTTTTACATTCTTCTCCTTTCCGAAGCGAACCGTGGCCTCGGCCAATGGATGTTCACTCAATTGGTTGACGGCGATGATGTATTTTAATACCTCTTCTTCCGAAGCATTTTCTGAAGTTCCAATCCGCTCTACCGAAGGTTTTCCTTCGGTGATGGTTCCGGTCTTATCGATGATAAGGGTGTCGATGGTATCCATTTTCTCCAGCGCCGCTGCATTCTTGATCAGAACTCCGTTCTGGGCACCTTTCCCTACACCTACCATAACCGACATAGGGGTGGCCAGTCCCAAAGCACACGGACAAGCGATGATAAGCACAGCGATGGCATTGACTAAGGCATATACATAGGCTGGTTCCGGACCGTAGATCGCCCATATAGTAAAAGTAATCACGGAAACCAACACCACGATAGGAACAAAATATCCGGAGATCTTGTCGGCAAGTTTTTGAATAGGTGCCTGACTCCTGCTCGCTTTGTTCACCATGTCAATTATCTGGGAAAGCAGGGTATCATTCCCCACTTTCTCGGCTTTTACTATAAAAGATTGTTTCCCGTTTATGGTACCCGAGCTAACCTTGTCGCCTTCCCCTTTCGAGACCGGAATAGGCTCCCCTGTGATCATGGATTCGTCCACGGAACTTTCTCCTTCGGTGATCACACCATCTACAGGAATCTTATCCCCGGGTTTTACCCGTAGCAGATCTCCCATTTGAATTTGATCGATAGCAATCACTTCCTCCTTCCCTTGCACGATACGGATCGCCTTATTGGGTGCGAGCTCCAATAATTTTTTAACCGCGCTGTTGGTCTTACTGTGAGCACGTGCTTCCAGTACCTGTCCTAGCAAAACGAGGGTAAGGATCACCGTGGCAGCTTCAAAATATACGTGAACAGTGCCCGCTTCAGTCTTAAATTGAACCGGGAAGAGATCGGGAAACAGCATTCCAACAACACTGAACAACCAAGCCACTCCAGCACCAATCCCGATAAGGGTGAACATGTTCAGGTTCCAAGTTTTAATGGATCGATAGGCCCGTTCGAAGAACATCCAAGTGGAGTAAAAGACGACCGGAAGTGAAAGACCAAACTGAATCCAATTCCAGTACCGTACCTCCAACAGATCATAGAGGGGATTCTGTGCGAGCATTTCAGACATGGCAATAAGGAAAATAGGCAATGTGAAACCCGCTGCTAACCACAACTTTTGAAGCATTCCCCTGTATTTTTTCTCTTCCGCAGAAACATTGGCCTGCATGGGCACCAAATCCATACCACAGATGGGACAATCTCCGGGTTCATCACGAAATACCTCAGGATGCATGGGACAAGTATACCCGGCAGAGGATGCAGCAGTAAGGTTGATCTCTTCCACCAGGTCCATCCCGCAAACAGGACAATCTCCCGGATGATCATAAGTTTTCTCACCTTCACATTGCATGGGGCAATAAAAAGTGCCTGTGCCCTTACCTTTAAATTGTTGCTTAGGCTTTTCAACAAACGATGGGGTTTCTCCAGGAGGGTGAATGCTGTAAGCTCCGCCATCTCTTTGTAATGCCTCCTGAAATTTTTCTATTGGAATGTGGCTTTCCATCTCGATGGTAGCTTGCCCCTCTTCGAGATCAACACTGGCGTTTGTTACGCCTTTTACCTTAGAAAGCGTTTGTTCTACATGGCTTCGACAGCCGTTGCAGGTCATTCCGTGGATGGTATATGTATGAGTCATAGTTTGATTTAAACAGTGTCACAAAATGCATTTCTGAATATTCAGAATATAGGATCGTGATCCAAGCAAGGGCCGGATCTAAGAAACTGACAAGGTTTAAATCAAGAAAATCTGGTAAAGTACGGGTATGTCCTTACCGAGGGGTGGCGGACTATAATCCGCGAAGAAGTCTATATTATTTGTGTATAGCACTGCTTGCTGAAGTGGGAACTCAGAAACAGGAGCCGTAAATTCATAAGAAGAAAAAGTCACTTCGAAAGAGGCCTTGGCAAAAGTGTCGTCGGTTTCAACCGAAGTATACTCATTGTCACAGCAATGCTTTTCGGATTGCGTGTCCATAGTAGTTTCACAAGAACCCGAATCCATTTCCATGCCGCAGGAAAGGAACATTTCACCCAAGGTGAACTTTGCCATCACTTCATAACCACCGCAAAAATGCTGCGAATAGGCGATCCCGCTACTGCTTAACAACAGCAAACACGACAACACTATGGAAATGAATTTTTTCACGGCTTCAAAGATACTTTAAAAAAATGTAATGGTATTTTAAAAAAATATTAAAATGATACATTAATGTCGGCTACACAGACTTTTAGCATATAAATCAAGCTATTGTTTTGGCAATTTTAGGATCATATCGTTGCCTAAAAAAATACGATCCACATGCCCGGCCAAGCTCACGTTATCGGTTTTAAAATGCATATGCGTTTTCTCCTTCATATGCGTAAAGATGCCTTGATGGTCTTTAGAATAGAATCCTATGATCTCTACATCGCCATTACTTAGTACGCCGTTGAGCCCATATTGCAGATGGTTTTCCTCGGTGTGCTGCGTGTTGTTGAGATCCCAATTTACGATATGCCAGTCCAGACGGGCCACGGTTCCTGTAAGTAAGAAGGGAAAAGGTTTCGTAACGTCAATTCCAACTTTTTTGGCCTCCTGTAACAAAAACATCTCAAACTGTCCCTGACTTCGCACCATGGAGGCTACCGCCACCGTTTGCCATTCGGGTACTTGGGCATATACCAGTAACGCCGCTGACGCTTCGAAGGATTCACTTAAGGTGACCATCTCGTTTGTGCGTCTGCTCAGCAAGGGTTTGCCGTCAATGACCTGTATTTCACCCTGCAAGTTCTCCATGGCTCCCAAGGCATAGACATGGGGTTTTCCTTCGAGTTCCTGTAAAGAGATAGTACCTTCCATATCCCCTTCCATTAGCTGATGTAAAGCCCCGGAATGCTGTACCGAAGTGTCGACACCTTCCTCATTATCAGACGCTGTCTTGTTGTTACAGCTTTGGAGTACACATAAAAAAAGTACGAAGGATACGATTCGGTTCACGATCTAAAAATATAACGATGCATTGGCTGAATAAGTGTTTGTGCGAAAAATCAAGCTCAAACAATGTTATGCTTGCTTACTTGATCTCTGCCTCTATTCGACCACATTTAAGCATCTTGTCTCCAAAATAAGGATTGTATATATCCTTGCTATTGCTTAACCAAGAAGCACCTGTGTTATCAAAAGCCATAGGGCAGTATTGTTTATAGATCGTTCCCGATTTTAGGTTATTTGTAAGCAATTGCTCCACACTGGTAGTTACGGCAACAAAAGCAGTGCGCTGTGCTTCCACATCATCGCTCTCCACAATATTCTGTGCAGCCTTCAAGGCAACTTCTTCCACACCAACATTGGCGAAGGCTGTCATGAGGTTGGAAGCAGCAACAGACGCTGCTTTAGCATCGGTGTTGACCAATGCAGTCTTTACGTTAATGTATTGATTAAACACTTCGGCGATTTTAGGATCGTTGAATTCAGCCTGTGTCGTTCCGGCTTCATAGGTTGCGGATTCTTTGGTCGTTTCTACAGTAACCACTTCAGGCTCGTCATTCTTGGTTTCATTCTTACAACTAACAGCAACAATTGCTACGAGTAAGATAGGCAAGGCAATATATTTTTTCATAATATTTATTTTTTTCATGGTGCAAAGATATCAAATTTGAGTTATGTACGGTTCTGAAAGTAGAATGCAGGCACTAAAATAAGGAGAAAGATAGGCTGTATCAAAAACCTTCTTACATAGAATAACATAAGGTGGCCACCGGATGTTTCCAAAGAAATCAACAACAGAAAAAGGATCATGGCAACGATATAAAGGACACCATACAAGATAGCGGAAAGTCTCACAATGCTGCGTTTCTCGAATAAAACCCAAAGTATCCCCAAGGATAATAAGGTATTCATGCCATACCGAAGCGAGATACTTCCCAGCAGCTTCCACAGGTCGTAGGACGGTAAAGGGTCTGTGCTGTGAGTGGTCTTAAAAAATTCCAGCAGTACTCCGTAGAACAATTGATCCTCAAACATGCGTATGAGGACAAGCAGCCCTACCAAAAACACAATCAGTATTATTTTTATGGGCTTATTCATGGCGTTTTTTAACTGAAAGCATTCGTACCCACACCATCCAAAGAAGAAAGACCATACCGTAGATCAGCCCGGGAAAGACCACCCCGTGCAAGAGTTCTTTCTGCTCCGGATATTTGTAAAGTGCAATAGCCAAGATGACGATCCGAACCACGTTCATCCCATAAATCAGTGCCGCTCCGGCAAAAAGGAACAAGAGGGTCTTTTTCCATGTTTCAGAAAAAGCGACCACAAAGGCCATAAATAAAATAACAATACTAATCGCATTACAGCCTTCAACAATACGGGCGACGTAGGCACCTTCTACGATAAGCCGCATGGTAGGTTCGGTAGTATTCGGGATCACTTCGGCGTCATATCCAAATCCGCGGATCACTGCGCTGCTTTGTTTGGCCACCAACCGAGTAGCGGGGTCTGTAGTATACTCAGTTTCTGCGAAAATGTGGAGGTAGCCCCAATAGAGCATACTCAAAACCACGTAAGACCCTAAAAAAAGCACTATAAATTGAAGAACTTTTTTATATTTTCTGAAAAGTGTTCGCAAAGACGTTCTCTATTTTTAACAAAAATACAGCATTTGTACTTGGTGTATATGCCTGTTTTGAAATACTTTTACTGAAAAATAAAGATATGCCTTTTGATGCCCTTCGACCCAAAATAACCACCATACTGGCCAATGACGCTGAAAGCGTTACGCAGCGATTAACCGAAGTATGCGAGCTCCTTCAATCCAGCATTGGATATTATGATTGGGTAGGATTCTATTTTGCCAATGAAGCCGAACGCACCTTGCATTTGAGAGCTTTTGCCGGAGAACCCACAGACCATACGGTCATTCCTTTTGGCAAAGGTATTTGCGGGCAAGTAGCCGAATCGAATCAAAATTTTGTAGTAGCAGATGTCAAAGCACAGAACAACTACATAGCTTGTAGTATGTATGTGAAAGCCGAAATTGTTATTCCATTGTTCAAAGACGGTAAGAATGTGGGGCAGATCGATATCGATTCACATATAGCCGACCCCTTCTCGCCGGAGGACGAGCGTTTCCTTGAGTGGGTAAATGAACAAGTTGCAGAGATCCTCTAAACTTTGGCAACCTTATATACAAAAAGTTTTACATGCCGGTGCGGATCGCTTCTACCGGATCCAACCGCGATGCTGAAATTGCAGGCAATATGCCGGATATCAACCCAATCCCTGCTGAAATAGCAGTCCCTAGGAACATATTCCACGGCGAAAGTATAAACTCAAAGTCTCCCGTAAATTGCGAAGCGATCAGCGATACGAAAAAGACTAATACCAGTCCTATCAATCCGCCAATTACCGCCAATATCACCGCTTCAAATAAGAATTGCAACAAAATAAACCGGTTCTTGGCTCCTAATGATTTCTGTATCCCAATAAGATTGGTGCGCTCCTTAACGCTCACAAACATGATATTCGCTATCCCGAATCCTCCTACAAGTAGTGAAAACCCGCTAATAATTAGACCTATAACGTTCATCTGTCCTGTGATGTTATCGATGAAATCGGCAAACCCCTGCAATTCATTGACGAAGAAATTATCGATCTCATCGGGTTTTAAGCCTCGCGCCATCCGAAGTTTTTGTGTGAGCAAAGCAACAAATTCTGCCTGATCGATCCCTTTTTCGGGCTTGATAATGATAAAAGGAAATAAATTCTTGTTATTATCGCCAAAGATACGACGCACCATATTCACGGGAAGAAAGACTGAAGTATCCTTCGACCCTCCGAACAATCCACTACCTTCCTTTTTCAAGACTCCAATTACAGTAAATTTTTGACCGTACAGTCGCACTTTTTTGCCAATGGCTGCTTCGGCCGAACCAAACAAAGAAACAGCGATCTCATCTCCGGCGACCAGTACCGGAGATCCACTGGCAGACTCGGCTTCATTGAAGAAACGCCCTTCAGAAAGCTGTAGGGCTTCAATATCGTAGTATTCATCAGTTACGGCACCAATCTCCACATTAGTCACCGACTTATCTTCATACTTAACAGTTTCGCTCTGCACATTGAGTGTATAGGACGCTGCGTAAAGATCCGGTACCGTGCGTTTCAAATATTGGTATTCTTCATAGGTCACATCGGGAAATTGTTCGCGTTTCCAGTTGGGTACATCGGTGGGACCGAAAGAAAAACGACCCAAGTAAATAGTACTGTTGTCCAAAGATGAAATACTCCCTTCAATTTCCTTTTTTAAGCTATCGACTGCGGCGAGAACCGCAATAATGGAGAAGATCCCTATAGTTACTCCCACCAACGATAAAAACGTACGTAATTTATTGTTCTTAAGTGCGTTGATCGCAAAGTTAAAGCTCTCTTTGAGTACGCGAAGGTAGATTAACATAGCTTGATTTTTCTCGGTTGAAATATAGAATAAAGATAAGACGTTTTCTCCAAGGTAATGTTACAAAATTACTGGGTAATTATGTACTTTTGCACCTTCCTTTACAAGCAATACATTAAAATTCTATCATGACTGATACAAAGAAGATCACTTCCGCATTAATTTCGGTATTTCACAAGGACGGCCTTGCACCCATTGTACAAAAACTCAACGAACAAGGGGTTATGATCTATTCCACAGGAGGAACGCAAAAATTTATAAACGATCTAGGTATTGATGTGATTGCAGTAGAGGACGTGACCGATTACCCCTCCATCTTGGGCGGACGCGTAAAAACCCTACATCCCAAGGTCTTTGGAGGTATATTAAACAGACAAGATAACGACAGCGATGTACGTGAGATGGGGCAGTACAACATCCCACAATTGGACCTCGTAATTGTGGATCTCTACCCTTTTGAAAAGACGGTTGCTTCGGGTGCTACAGAGCAAGATATCATAGAAAAAATTGACATTGGAGGTATCTCCCTGATACGTGCAGCTGCCAAGAACTTCAAGGATACCCTTTGTGTCTCCTCCATGGAAGATTATGACGAATTATTACAACTGCTATCAGAGGGCAACGGCAGCATCTCATTGCACGACCGAAAGCGATTTGCCGCAAAGGCATTTAATATTTCCTCACATTACGATACTGCTATCTTCAATTATTTCAACAGTGACCATAGCATTCCGGCATTAAAACTAAGTGAGACCAAAGCGCAAGTATTACGTTACGGAGAGAATCCGCATCAACGTGGTTTCTTCTTTGGGGATTTTGAAGCCATGTTTACGAAACTCCACGGAAAGGAGTTGAGTTATAACAACCTACTGGATGTAGATGCGGCCGTAAATCTCATGTCGGAGTTTAAAGGTGAAGCGCCTACATTCGCCATTTTAAAACATAATAATGCCTGCGGAATTGCACAACGCGACACCGTATTGAAAGCGTATACCGATGCGTTGGCGGGCGATCCTGTTTCGGCGTTTGGAGGTATTTTGATTTCCAATACTGAGATTGACGAACCAACAGCAGAGGAAATACATAGTTTATTTTGCGAGGTAGTGATTGCTCCTTCGTTCACTTCCGAAGCAGAAAGAATATTAAAGGGTAAGAAGAATCGAATTCTTCTGGTGCAAAAAGAAAATAAACTTCCCGAAACAACGCTTCGCACCTGTTTGAACGGCGTACTTGTTCAGGATAAAGACAATCTGACCGACACTGCCGAAAATTTAACACATGCCACAAATACTAAACCTTCCAACACCGAGTTAGATGATTTGTTGTTTGCTTCCAAGATCTGCAAACACACCAAATCGAACACCATTGTTTTAGTAAAAGGAAAGCAATTGTGTGCCAGCGGAACGGGACAAACCTCACGAGTAGATGCGTTGCGTCAAGCCATTGATAAAGCCCAAGCATTTAATTTTGAGCTGCGAGGTGCGGTAATGGCCAGCGATGCCTTCTTTCCGTTTCCCGATTGTGTCGAGATCGCTGATAACGCCGGAATTACAGCAGTGATACAACCCGGAGGCTCGATCAAGGACGCATTGAGCATTGATTATTGCAACGCGCATAAAATGGCTATGGTATTTACAGGTACACGTCATTTTAAGCACTAAATTTTAGTACATTTGTGAGGAGTTGAGACTCAACACGTTTAATTTCAATACCGCCAAAACAGCTTATGGGATTTTTTGACTTCCTGACAGAAGAAATAGCCATCGATTTAGGAACTGCCAATACGCTTATCATTCACAACGATAAGGTGGTGGTGGATGCTCCTTCCATAGTAGCAAGAGACCGTACCACCGGTAAAATTATTGCCGTGGGACGTGAAGCCGCCATGATGCAGGGGAAGACGCACGAAAACATTAAGACCATCCGTCCCTTGAAGGATGGGGTTATAGCCGATTTCGACGCCAGTGAGAAAATGATCAATATGTTCATCAAGGATATTCCTGCTTTAAAGAAAAAATGGCTTACACCTTCCTTGCGAATGGTTATTTGTATTCCCAGTGGTATCACAGAGGTAGAGATGCGTGCGGTAAAAGAAAGCGCCGAACGGGTGAATGGTAAAGAAGTTTATCTAATCCACGAACCTATGGCCGCCGCTATTGGTATTGGCGTTGACATCATGCAACCCAAAGGAAATATGGTTGTGGACATTGGAGGAGGAACCACAGAGATTGCCGTAATCGCTTTAGGTGGTATTGTCTGCGATAAATCTGTAAAGATCGCAGGAGATGTCTTTACCAACGATATAGTGTACTATATGCGCACACAACACAACCTGTATGTTGGAGAGCGCACTGCTGAAAAAATAAAGATCCAAATTGGTGCTGCCACTGAAGATCTTGAACTCCCTCCGGAAGATATGGCCGTGCAGGGTCGTGACCTTCTTACCGGAAAACCAAAACAAGTGCAGGCTTCTTATCGCGAAATTGCCAAAGCTCTTGATAAATCGATTCTTCGTATAGAAGATGCCGTTATGGAAACCTTATCACAAACCCCACCGGAGCTGGCGGCAGATATCTACAATACCGGTATCTACTTGGCCGGAGGAGGTTCTATGTTGCGCGGTTTGGATAAACGTTTGTCACAAAAGACCGATCTACCGGTATACATCGCCGAAGATCCACTACGTGCCGTGGTTCGAGGGACGGGAATCTGCTTAAAGAACATCAATAAATACAAAAGTGTATTGATAAAATAAGTTCGGAAGGCTTTTCGTTATTCTCGAAAAGTGTCCTTGCTAGGCGTAAAAAAGCTGCTTATCCTTGGTCTTTCAGTAAACTAATAGTTAAACAATAACACAGTGCAACAGATCCTCTTTTTCTTTATACGGAATAAAAATTTTCTGTTGTTCGGATTGTTGTTTATTTTCTCCGTTGGACTTACTGTTAGAACACATTCCTTTCATAAAAGCAAGTTTGTTAGTTCTGCAAATGTTATAAGCGGAAACATCTATGCGGTTAAAAGTGAGATCACCGATTATTTCGGACTTCAGAAAGAGAACGAAAAACTGATCAATGAAAACATCCGACTCCGAAAACTGGTAGAAAGCTATAAGGAGCTTACCCCCATCCC
>NZTP01000012.1 GCA_002696485.1 Altibacter sp.
ATAATCCAATCCCGCCGATATAGAATACGGTTCGGTGATTTGCCCGTCAGTAGTTTGCATCAGCAATGTTTTACTCCCATGTATAATCCCGACCTTTCCCAATACCGAAGTGGCTGCACTTTCTCCGGTATCGATCCCTTTGCCGGCTGCTTCGACAGCGATGAGACCCACCTGTGAGGTATCGAGGTATTCATAAAAAGCGCCGGCTGCGTTGCTGCCACCACCCACACATGCCACTACATAATTGGGATGTTCTTTTCCTTCCTTTTCCAGAAGTTGTTGCTTGATCTCTTGCGAAATCACACTTTGGAACCGGGCAACCATGTCCGGATACGGGTGCGGACCTACCACACTTCCGATGATATAATGTGTGTCAACAGGATTATTGATCCAATCCCGGATCGCTTCGTTGGTCGCATCTTTTAGGGTCTTGCTCCCACTGGTAGCCGGAATTACAGTAGCTCCCAGCATTTTCATACGCGCTACGTTAGGTGCCTGGCGCTGAATATCGATTGCTCCCATATAAACGATACATTCCATACCCATCAATGCACATACCGTAGCAGTAGCTACACCGTGCTGTCCGGCACCTGTTTCGGCAATGATGCGTGTTTTCTTAAGACGTCTAGCCAGTAAGATCTGGCCAATGGTGTTATTGATCTTATGAGCTCCTGTATGGCACAGGTCTTCGCGTTTTAAATAGATCTTTGTGTTATATCTTTCTGAAAGGCGGTTGGCAAAATAGAGTGGGGTAGGGCGTCCTACATATTCTTTTAATAGTTGTCTAAATTCTTCCTGAAACGAGGGTTCTTCCAGTATTTCTTTATACTTGATACGAAGTTCTTCTACGTTGGGATACAGCATTTCGGGAATGTAGGCACCTCCAAAATCGCCGTAGTAGCCTGTATTATTAATATGATAACTCATCGATAAATTTTTTTAAAGTAGCTATGTTTTTTCTCCCCGGTGCATGCTCGAACCGACTGTTCACATCAACGGCGTATAAGGGTAGTTTGGAACTGTTTATTTCACGTATCAGTTTCAAGTGCTCTTGGCCAATACCTCCACTCAGAATAAAGGGTTTTTCTGAAGGATATGTTTTTAAAAGGCTCCAGTCGAACGTTTCACCATTTCCGCCTCTAGAATCGCCTTTAGTGTCGAAAAGATACTTATCTGCAACCTTCTCGTACGGAAGAATATCCTCCCAATGAATCGTATTCTTAATCGCAAAGACCTTCCATAGTTCTATTTTTTGTTCGTAATGCTGAAGAATCTCGTTACGCAATGCCTTGCAAAACTCGGGAGTTTCATCTCCATGTAATTGTATCACGGCAAGACCATACCGCATTGTAATATCTTTAATGGTAGTTACAGTAGCATTTACAAAAACCCCTACGCGCCCAATGTGTTGGGGTATTTCCGGGAGTTCCCCCTCCCAATATCTTGGACTTTTCCCGTAAAAGATAAAGCCTACATAATCCGGGGCAAGAGATACCACTTGGTCGCAGTTGGATTTCATACCACATACTTTGATGCCAATTTTTTTCATAACAGCGCTCTCATGAATTGTTGTACTTCATTTGCCGGATCTTCGGATTTCATGAATTGTTCCCCAATTAGAAAACCCTGAAATCCGTATGAACGTAAATCTTTGATGTGTTGTGACGTGCGAATACCACTTTCAGAAACCTTTACAAAAGTTGACGGAATTTCTATTGATAATGCCGTACTTGTAGTGGGATCTACTTCGAACGTCTTTAGATTTCGGTTATTGACACCCACCATATCAATGGTAGCGTGAAGCGATCTCTTTAATTCTTCGACGCTATGAACCTCTACTAATACATCCAATAATAGCGCTTTTGCCAATGTAGAAAGAGCCATGATCTCTTGTTCCGAAAGACAGGCCGCAATTAGTAGGATCGCATCTGCGCCATAGGCTTTTGCTTCGTAGATCTGGTAAGGATCTACGATGAACTCCTTCCGAAGCAATGGAAGGTCGACTGTGGATCGTGCCAAGAGCAGGTCGTCCAAGGATCCGCCAAAGAACGGGGTGTCGGTTAGCACCGAAATGCCGCTCACACCGGCTTGTTCATATACTAATGCAATTGTGTGAACCTTTGCAGCATTATTGATCACGGATTTACTGGGCGAACGGCGTTTAAATTCAGCAATGATCCCTGTTTTCGAGGTACGAAGGGCTTGAGCAAGCGAACGGGGCATTCGTGAAAATAATAGCGAACGTTCCAGCAATGTAACAGGAAACACGTCCTTTTTAGCAGCCACTTCCTTGCGTTTTTGTGCGACGATGGTATCCAGAATGTTCATAAGCCTTTTGTTAGATGTTGTAATTGTTGCAAGCACTGAAGCGCTTTGCCACTATCTAAGGCATACGTTGCCTTTTCAAACCCTTCGGTTAGAGAGCATTGTTCCATTTCGGCAATGGCCAGTGCCGCATTTGCACATACCACAGTATGTTGAGCTACTGTGCCTTTACCTTCCAATATATCCATGAACAATTGAGCTGATTCTTTTACCGAACTGCCACCGTATATCTCATGGGCTGCCAAAGTCGTTACATTAAAGTCTGAAGCATGGAGGATCGTCTCTGTATTTCTAGTAATCACCTTGGCAGGTCCGGTAAGTGAGATTTCGTCGTAACCGTCCATGGCATGTACAATGGTATAGTTTGTATTGCTCTTTTGATAAATGTAACCATACAAACGCGCAAGTTCAAGATCGTATACACCCACAAGTTGATTTTTCGGTCGGGCAGGATTTACCATGGGTCCCAACATGTTGAAGAAGGTCTTTACGGCCAATTCCCTTCGAATAGGAGCAACGTGTTTCATGGCGGGATGAAAGAGTGGGGCGTGTAGTATGCAAATGCCGGCTTGCTCCAAGCACCTTTTTAAATGGCCTTCATCATTGCTAAAAGTAACACCCAATGCTTCCATAACGTTACTGCTTCCGCTTATGGAAGAAACTCCGTAATTGCCGTGTTTGGTGACTAACACGCCCGCTCCGGCTGTAACAAAAGAAGCAAGTGTTGAAATATTGAAGGTGTTCTTTCCGTCGCCGCCGGTGCCACAAAGGTCTATCGTATTATATTCATCGAGTGCGATCTCTATACACAGATCTAGTAAAGCCTCCCTGAATCCGATAAGTTCGTCTAAGGTAACACTACGCATCATATACACCGTGAGAAATGCAGCGATCTGACTTTGATTGAATTTACCTTCTGAAATGGCCACCAAAACATCACGAGCCTCTTCTTTAGCCAGCTGTTCATGATGTATAAGTCGGTTTAAAAGTTCCTTCATATTAATTGTCTATCCAATTTTTAATCATCTGTTTGCCTTTTGGGGTAAGCACACTTTCGGGATGAAACTGAACACCCCGTACGTCGTATACTTTGTGTCTTAGAGACATGATCTGGCCGTTGGGATCTTCCGAAGTGATCTCTAAAACCGTTGGGAAATCATTTTTGGAAACTACCCAAGAGTGATACCTGCCTATTTCCAGTTCATTACCCAATCCCTTGAATAGCGGTTCATCTGTTACCAAGATCTTAGCTTTGGTGGCTACTCCGTGAAAGACGGTTGCCAGATTCTCTAAGGTGCCGCCAAAGACTTCCCCGATTGCCTGCTGCCCTAAACACACCCCCAAGATGCTTTTGGTAGTGGCAAATTGTACGATTAGTGCTTTTAAAAGTCCTGCTTCATCTGGGATACCGGGTCCTGGGGATAGGAGAATCTTATCGTAAGGCTTGACCTCTTCTAATTGGAATTGGTCGTTACGTTTTACGGTGACCTCACAATCCAGTTCTTCCAGATAATGCACGAGATTATATACAAAACTATCGTAGTTATCAATGACTAATACTTTCATTCTATAAGGTTTCAGCGAGTTCCATAGCTTTTGTAAGCGCCCCCAGTTTGTTATATACTTCTTGTAATTCATTTTCTTCATCACTTTGGGCGACCACACCGGCTCCGGCCTGGTAATGCAAGTGATGATCCTTGCTCAAAAAGGATCGAATGATGATGGCATGGTTGTAATTACCGGTAAAGTCCATAAAACCTATGGCGCCTCCATAAAATTCCCGACCGGTCTTTTCATACTTCTCTAAAAGACGCATGGCGTTATGTTTTGGTGCGCCGCTTAGGGTACCTGCGGGAAACGTATCGGCTACGATCTGCATGGTAGGTGTCGCGGCATTCTTTTTAGCACTTACTTTGCTAACCAAATGTATCACATGAGAAAAAAATTGTACCTCTCTATAGGTTTCCACGGTTACGTTCGTCCCATGCCGACTAAGATCATTACGCGCCAAATCAACTAGCATCACATGCTCGCTGTTCTCTTTCGTATCGGCTGAAAGTTGTTTTGCAAGTTCTGCATCCTGTTCATCATTTCCGGTGCGTTTAAAAGTTCCGGCAATGGGGTGGATCTCGGCCCGTCCGTTCTTTACGACTAACTGAGCTTCGGGAGAACTACCAAAGATCTTGAATTTTCCGTAATCAAAGTAGAATAGGTAGGGACTTGGATTCACACTTCGCAAGGCTCTGTACACATTGAATTCATCGCCGCTAAATTTTTGGGTAAACCGTTTGCTTGGAACAATCTGGAAGACATCCCCGCGATGGCAATGTTGTTTGCAGGTACGAACGAGTGCTTTAAATTCGGCGTCCTTCAAATTAGTAGCCAGATCTCCTTCACGTTGAAAAGGATATTCAGAAAAATTCTTTGATTGCAGTAATTGCTCTATCTCAGTTATATTATTTTCATCTTGATAACAATGGGCAAAAATATAGGCCTCATTATTGAAATGGTTAATGGCAATTACATTCTTATAAATGGCGTAATACAGGTCCGGAATGCCCAATGCGTTCTCTTTTTTTGACACTGAAACCGATTCAAAATACCGAACAGCATCGTAGGCCGTATAGCCAAAGAGTCCGTTATAAATGAATTTATGCGACGATTCTTCTGACGCAAAAGAGCTTGCAAATTGTTCCAGCATTGTAGGAATGTGTGTACTAGATGTAATGGGTGTCTCCAAGATCTTTCCATCGGGAAATTCTTGGTGTATCCTTTCATTTGCGATCCTGAAGGAAGCAATCGGATTACAGCAAATATAGCTGAAGCTGTTATCATTGGCATGATAGTCACTGCTCTCCAGTAACAGGCTGTTTGGAAATTTATCCCGCAGACGTAAATAAACCGAAACCGGTGTTAAGGTGTCCGCCAGACGTTTTTTAGAAAAAGTTGTAAATGTATACTTCATAACATAAAAAAAGGCTTGTCGTGATTGACAAGCCTTTGTATCGAATTACATACAGTAGTGCTTAACTCACGACGAATGACGTAAGATATCCCACCACCAAATATGTACTGTGTTTGTGATCATAATTTCGATTTCAAATATAGAAATGAATTTTTGAAACACAAGCCTTTCTTGCTTAAAATTTTAACAAGACGTCCAATTCGAAGTTATCGGATATCGTGTTATCCCCCAAACTGTCGAATAAACTTCCGCTACCATAACGAACACCGTATTGCGTGCGGTCAATTTTCAAGCTGGTTCGAGCAGCGGTCTCGCCCATGATCAATTCAAATGTAATTGGGTTGGTTGTGCCTTTAATAGTCAGATCTGCAGAAACTGTATGCACATTGCCCTTCTTGGTTGCACTATTTATTACCAACGAAGCTGTGGGATAGGATGCGACGCCAAAGAAGTCATCACTTTTTAAGTGTCCTTCCAACTTCGCTCGGTTCTCACCGCTTAAGTCGGTGTTCTTTAGCGAGGTCATATCTACGACAAACATGCCGCCTACTAGATCATCACCATCTACTTCCAAGTAACCTTCCTTCAAATTAATGGTTCCTGTATGGGAACCCAGAATTTTTTTTCCTTTCCATTCGATGGAGCTTTCTTTAATATCGATTCTCTTTTTCATAGGTGTTGTTGTAAAAGCAACTGCGGTAGTTGCCACGGTTAAAATAAAAACTGATTTCATGATTGTTTTCATAGCTGTAAAATTTAAAATATTTGTTTCATAATGTGTAAATGTTCCTAGGGTCTAATTGTCGTCCTTACGCAGCTTGTCCAATAGATTGTTGAGGGTTTCCACTTCACCTTCGGACAGGTTTTGTAATACGTTCTTGTTGTTATTCTCTGTGAGAGGATCGAGTTCTTCGAGAACTTCTTTTCCGCTATCCGTGATGAATATTTCTACTTTTCTACGGTTATTCTTGCATATTTGACGTCGTACCCAGCCCTTAGTTATAAGTTTGTCCACTAGGCGCGTGGTATTACTGTTTCGATCCACCATTCGCTCCTGTATGGTCGATAGGTTTGCCGGATTTCCCTTCTGACCTCTAAGGATTCTTAAAACATTATATTGCTGAACGGACAGATCGTAAGGCTTTAATACGGCTAGAATGGCTTCTTCCACAACCCTGCTGGTAAAGGCGATGTTGATCACCGTTTTCGTTGGGAGCGACATGGCTCTGGATTGTATAACGTCCTCTATTTTCATATTTGTTACTACAATATTTGTATATACAAATTTAATATAAGTTTTTGAATAGTAAATAATTTTAACGAAATTTTATTCCGGCAAAGAAAAAGCGGTGCTTTAACACAAAACGAAGTGTTAAAAATAATGGAGTTTGATTGTATTTTAGATATTTTTAGGACGTGAAAAAAATGCTATCTATATTCTTGTTAATGCTATGTATTGCCTGCGGAAACAATACAAAAGAAGAGACTTCCGTAACAGCTTCCGAGGAAAAGAAAGAAGAGACAGCTGCAGCTCCTACTGAAGCCGGGCTCATTCCTATCGTAGACTACGATGGACTTAAGCCTTACTTGACAAAAAATAATGATTCGACATATGTAGTCAACTTTTGGGCGACTTGGTGCAAACCTTGCATTAAAGAAATGCCTTATTTTGAAAGGATTCAGGCAGAATATGCCAAGGAAAAGGTGCAAGTTGTTTTTGTAAGTTTGGACTTTCCCGATAAAATAAACACCCAAGTCATTCCGTTTATCGAGAAGAATAATATTGCGTCCAAAGTGATACTGCTGGATGACAATGATGCGAACTCGTGGATACCCAAGGTCTCAAAGGAGTGGAGCGGGGCGATTCCCGCAACCATTCTTTATAATGCTAAGGAGCGTATATTTTATGAACGTTCTTTTACTTATGAAGAATTAAAAAAAGAAGTAACATCAATTTTATAAAAATAACAATGAAAAAAGGATCTTTAAGTATTGTGCTGTTCCTCGCTTTAGTGAGTGTAGCGGTATTGAGTAGTTTTAAAAGTATACAGCCTGCAGCAGCCGATGGTTATACTATTGGCGACGCGGCCACAGACTTTAAATTAAAGAATGTTGACGGAAAAATGGTCTCTCTGTCTGATTATAAGGAGGCGAAAGGTTTTATCGTGATTTTTACATGTAACACATGTCCTTATGCTGTTGCGAGTGAGGATAGAATCAACGCGTTGGATACGAAGTATAAACCAAAGGGATTTCCCGTGATCGCTATCAATCCCAATAACCCGGAAGTACAACCTGACGATACGTTCGTGAAGATGCAAGCAAAGGCCAAGGAAAAAGCATTTACATTTCCATATTTGTATGATGAAAGTCAGTCCATCTATGCTAAGTACGGCGCTACAAAAACACCCCATGTGTATTTGCTTCAGAAAGAAAAAGGGAAATACATTGTAAAATATATTGGCGCGATAGACGATAACGTAAGGGATGCCAGCGCGGTCAAGGTACCTTTCCTTGCCAATGCTATTGATGAATTACTTGCCGGTAAAGAAGTTTCGGTCAAGGAGACCAAAGCCATTGGTTGTTCTGTGAAACAATAAACACGGATTTATAAATAATAACGACTGACTTTTTTTCTGAAAAGTCAGTTTTTTTATGAGCAATGGGCTCGAATTAGTATTTTTACAAAAAAAATAGGCACGTATGGATTTATCGCAATCCCAATGGAAAGCAAAACTGGAAGCTGATGATAATGCTGTTATCATGGATGTACGAACACCTCAAGAAGTTGAAGAAGGTTATATTCCAACAGCAATTCATCTAGACATCATGAACGCCGGTAGTTTTATGGAAAAGACCAAGAGTTTAGACCCATCAAAGAATTATTATGTGTATTGCAGGTCCGGCGGCCGAAGCGGTCAAGCCTGCGCTATCCTAAATTCTTTGGGATTTAAGAATACCTATAATCTGTTGGGTGGTTTTTCTGAATGGGAAGGTGAGACCACTGTATAAAGCACACATATGAAATCTTTCGCCATCTTATTTTGTGCTCTCTTGGTTTTCCAGAGTTGTAAGGATAAAAAAGAAACTACCTTTGGGCTGGAGAGCGGAACTTTCATTACAGAACAAACGACCATTCAAGTAGTGTCGCCAAACTCCTTTCAAGAACAACTATTGGAAGCAAAAAAGCCACAACTGGTTGATGTGCGTACCCCGGAAGAATTTGAAGATGTTCATTTGGTTGGAGCTGTGAATATAAGTGTCACGAACGATACTTTTCTTGTCAACGCTGCTACGCTGGACAAGGAAACTCCTGTGTATCTCTACTGTCGCAGTGGTGGTCGCAGTGCACGAGCCGCTCAACAATTTAAGGAATTGGGTTTTACAAAGATTTACGATCTCGAAGGGGGTATTACGGCATGGCAGGCTGCCGGATTGCCTACAGAATAAACAACCCTCTTAATTTTTTAACACATTGATTTGCTTATAGTTAAATTAATGTGAAACAATATTTTCTTAACATCCGTACAGGCAAATACTACGTAAATTAGTGTAACCTTAAACGGATTGTTATGAAAACACAAGACCAAATCTTACACGACGAAATGCGCAAACTTATCAAAAGAAGTTGCGCTATTCCTCCCAATTTAAGTAATGATTTTTACACGTTTCAGAAAACACTTTTGAAATTTTTCTTTAATGCAGCCGATGTAACCATCGACTACGATAGTGAAACAATTTCACTTTGGACCTCAAGCAGTACACAGCCTATTACTGAAAAGTTATACGATATGAACGATGCCGTTGCCATCAAAATTTCCTATACCAATTTGGAAGAAACTCTTAAAGGATGCTTGGAAAACGGTCAGCGTCAAAGTCGTTTTTACCAAACACTCTTATTCCATTACAATCATGTAAGTGACACTATTCCAAACCCCGCCATTAGTGCCTAATTTTAAAAGATATGCCTCAATTAATTTTATATAGTTTCCGAATTGTAATGCTCGCAGTCGCACTGTCGGCGCTGGGAATTCATTATTTGCTCCACCCTTTACCACAACCTTTGGTGGTGTTGCTCTACGGAATTGTTTTTGTGCTCGTAGCACGCTCCTTGTTTCAATCTCAAATAAAGAAAGTAGCAGAATAGTATCTTCGTTAATTTAATGAAGTGAGTAGTTTCTTCTCCTCAAGGGTTCGAAATATTTTCAAATCTAAAAAGTGCCTCTAGAGCACTTTTTTTTGTTTCACATTTTTTTCTTAACACTCATAGTAGAAAAAATGGTAGTTCAGCGGAGGTTTTGATCTCTAAATCGAACTTCTTCTGCAATTTCTTTAACACACTACAAATTTTACTACATTTAGTTGTTTGATTGAAAGCCTATTGCATCATTCAACCTTAGAATCCACTTGAACAATTAAAACCCCGCATAATGAAAAGAATCGTACTCCTTTTTTTTATAAGTCTGCTGGTTGCCGAAGCATATTCACAGATTAGTTATGTCGGAAAGCAATACGAGAATGGAAACATTCATTATACCGGTGCTTTTATGGGAACGGAAGAAACCGGATTATGGAAATTCTACTATGAGAATGGTGAGTTAGAATCGATAGGGTACTACGCCAATGGAAAAAAAACAGGTGAGTGGAAGAACTATCATAAGAACGGACGCTTAGAGTCTATTGGCAACTTCAGCAATGGAAGAAAAGCAGGAGATTGGAAGTACTTTGATGTCTACGGAGAACCCGTAGCGGAAGCTGTTGCGACAGCACAAAACGACAAAAAGATCATTGTTCCGTATGCGCCTCAAAGTGAGGAAAATGTGATTCAAAACACAGGAGCAAACAGTGTACAAATCATTCAAGCGAGTATGAGCGGTCCGGCTGGGAATACTTCAGTACAGGCGAACTACGACAAAGAAGAATTTATGTTGGCGCAAGGATTTGAGCCGGTCGTGAGCTCCTCTAAAACCCCTGATTCCCAGAACACGAACGAACTTCTAACCCAATTAGAAGAAAAACAAAAAGCCCTAGAAAGTGAAGCAGCCTATGCGCAATACCTTCGGAAGGAATTAGAGGACCGTTTATACCGTGTCAAAAAGCTAGAGGCCATTATCTCTATGAACAACGAAGCAGCCAATAAGGTTGCGGCCTTACGTGACGATGCACTCAAAGAAAATGAGGTGAAAGAAGAAGCATTGAAGGCTGCGGCCAAGAAAGAAGCAGAACTCAAAGAAGTCGCCAGACTAGAAGCGGAAAAGAAAGAAGCTGCAATGCGCGAGGCCAAACTTATTGAGAACACATTAAAAGAAGCAGAAAAACGAGAAGCTGCTCTAAAAGAAGCGGCACGAAAGGAAGCCGAACTGAAAGAAGCTGCTTTACGTGAAGCCGCATTGAAAGAAGCTGCATTGAAAGAAGCCGCTGCCAAAGAAGCCGCATTGAAAGAAGCGGCTCAAAAAGAGGCGATGCTAAAAGAACAGGCCATAAAGGAAGCCGCTTTAAAAGAAGCGGCGCTTCAAGAAGCTGCAAAAAAAGAGAGTGAATTAAAGGAAGCGGCACGAAGAGAAGCCGAATTACGGCAAAAAGCCTTGGAAGAAGCTGCACTTAAAGAGGCTGCTTTAAAAGAGATCGCTCGTATCGAAGCCGAACAAAAGGAATTGGCACTGAAGGAAGCTGCACAAAAGGCAGCAGCCTTAGAGGAAGCCGCCAAGAAGGAGGCAGCACTTAAAGAGGAAGCACGTATCGAAGCCGAACAAAAGGAATTGGCACTGAAGGAAGCTGCACAAAAAGCAGTAGCCCTAGAGGAAGCTGCCAAGAAGGAGGCCGCACTTAAAGAGGCAGCACGTATCGAAGCCGAACAAAAGGAATTGGCACTGAAGGAAGCTGCACAAAAGGCAGCAGCCCTAGAGGAAGCTGCCAAGAAGGAAGCAGCACTTAAAGAGGCAGCACGTATCGAAGCCGAACAAAAGGTACTGGCGCTTCAAGAAGCTGCACAAAAGGCAGCAGCCTTAGAGGAAGCTGCCAAGAAGGAGGCCGCACTCAAAGAGGCAGCTCGTATCGAAGCCGAACAAAAGGAACTGGCGCTTCAAGAAGCTGCACAAAAGGCAGCAGCCCTAGAGGAAGCTGCCAAGAAGGAGGCCGCACTCAAAGAGGCAGCTCGTATCGAAGCCGAACAAAAGGAACTGGCGCTTGAGGAAGCTGCACAAAAAGCTGCAGCCTTAGAGGAAGCTGCCAAGAAGGAAGCAGCACTTAAAGAGGCAGCACGTATCGAAGCCGAACAAAAGGAACTGGCGCTTAAGGAAGCTGCCAAGAAGGAGGCAGCACTTAAGGAAGCTGCAGCCTTAGAAAAAGAAAAAGCTTCCATAAAGGAAATTACACAGAAAGATGAGCGAGAGGTGGTTCTTCCTAAAGACAAGACTATAATTTCTTCTGAAAAAGAAAAGGAGGACAGTGAAATTACAATCGTAAAAAAAGATCAGACCTTCTATAAGGTCGAGCAAGGGGATTACCTTGGTAAGATTGCTGAAAAGTTCGATGTTTCTATAAGAGAAATTAAGGAGTGGAATAACTTAAATGGAGATAACATTCGGATCGGCCAACGATTGCGAATTCTAACTGCTGACGGGGCTATGTCTAAAGAAGAGACTTCTGCAACCTCAAATCCTAAAACCACCATCGATGATACGGCAAATGTAAAACTAAATGCAGAAGATGCTGTTGTAAAGGAGTTTGACCGTGATGGTAAACTACTTGAAAGTGGCAGGTATAATGATGGGAAGAAGACAGGGGAATGGAAATACTATCATAAGAACGGAAAAGTATTATATGTTGGCCATTTTGAAGATGATGTGGCAACAGGAAGTTGGAAATACTATTATGAAGATGGCACTTTAGAATCTGAAGGCTCCTATGCCAAAGGAGAAAAATCAGGGAATTGGCGGTATTACTTTCCAGATGGCACCCTCAAATCGGAAGGAGATTTCACCGAAGGAAAGATGAGGGGAACTTGGATCAATTATCACGAGAATGGTATCGTGGAGTCTACCGGAACCTATACTAATGATAAGAAAACAGGACGATGGGAACTTTATGATAAGAACGGTGCCCTTATCAAAACCCGTTTTCACTAAAAGATTTTTCGAAAAAATAAAATAAGAACCCTGTGTTTTGGAGGCAGGGTTTTTTTATAAAAGATTGGGACTCAACATCATTTCGATCGATTTTCAAAATCAAAAATGAAATGTTAAACCTTCAACGACCGAAGGCGGAACGATATGGTGGTCGGGAGTACCTTCGGTGATCACTAATGGTTCCAGTCCTGCAATTACAACTGCGTGGCTTTTCAAGCCACATGCTTTAAAACAACAAAACCCAGTCAAGAA
>NZTP01000013.1 GCA_002696485.1 Altibacter sp.
ATCGGCAGTTTTGGTTGGGATGTTCAAGAATTCATCCTTGTATAATCCGCGCAGAAATCCCGAAGGTGTTCGCAATCGTAGGAATGTAGTGTTGGCACAGATGGCCAAATACGATTATATAACCGAACAAGTTAAAGATTCCTTGCAAGCATTACCGCTCAACATCAAATTCACGCCTCAAGGGCATGACGAAGGGATTGCTACCTACTTTAGGGAGTATGCCCGCGCATTTATGGCCGATTGGATCAAAGAAAACCCGAAAAGTGACGGTTCCTACTACGATATATACAGTGATGGCTTAAAGGTATATACCACCATTGACTCTAAGATGCAGGAATATGCCGAAGAAGCCGTGACCATGCATATGGCAAACCTCCAAAAAGAATTTGCGAAGCAGAACGAGAAGAACAAAACGGCTCCTTTTCGAGATATTACGCCCGAAGAGACCGAAACGATCTTGAATACCGCCATGCGTCGAAGCGACCGATGGAAAGTGATGAAAGCGCAAGGCAAATCGGAAGCAGAGATCATTAAGAGCTTTTCAAAGAAGACACCTATGAGCATCTTTTCTTGGAAAGGCGACATCGATACCACCATGACACCAATGGATTCGATACGGTACTATAAATCGATTCTACAGGCTTCCTTAATGTCAATGACACCTCAAACAGGCGAAGTAAAAGCTTGGGTTGGCGGCATCAATTACAAACACTTTAAGTACGACATGGTGAAGAAGGGGAAGCGTCAAATAGGCTCTACCTTCAAACCCTTTGTCTACGCTACGGTAATCGACCAAATGCACATGTCGCCCTGCGACACTTTGCCTAATACCATGTATACGATACCGGCAGGCAAGTACGGCCTGCTGAAACCTTGGACACCCAAGAATGCCGGCGGAGGATACGGGGGCATGGTCTCCTTGCGCAGCGCTTTGGCACAATCCATCAATACGGTTACAGCGCGATTGATCGATAGAGTAGGTCCGCAACCGGTGATTGATCTTGTTAAAAAGATGGACGTAGATACCAAAGACATGCCGGTCGCTCCATCGATCGCTTTGGGAACACCCGATGTATCATTGTATGAGATGGTGGGAGCATACAGCACCTTTGCCAATGAAGGGGTATTTGTGAAGCCTACCTTGATCTCTCGTATTGAAGACAAGAATGGAACCGTCTTGTTCCAAAATGTACCGGAAACACGGGATGTCATTGGAAATGAGACAGCCTATGTCACAGTGAGCCTTATGGAAGGTGTAACACAATCAGGATCGGGAAGCAGGTTGCGAGGCTCCGGTCGCGAAGGTGCAGCTGTATACAAAAATGCCGTGACCGGATATCCCTATAAATTTGAAAATCCTATAGCCGGAAAGACCGGGACCACTCAAAATAACAGCGATGGATGGTTCATGGGGATGGTTCCCAACCTGGTTACAGGGGTATGGGTTGGTGGCGAAGACCGCGCTACACATTTCGGATCTACCGCTTATGGACAAGGAGCAACCATGGCCTTGCCTATTTGGGCGATCTATATGCGTAAATGCTATGAAAATGAAGAGTTGGGCGTATCCAAAGGGCGATTTCCCCGACCGTCAAACCTTTCCATTATTACCGATTGCGGTGCATTCCGTGAAGGAAATTCGGATGTGGAAGGCATACCCGATGAGTTGGATTTCTAGCAATTCTGAATAAAACAGCAACCCGATCTTCCGATCGGGTTTTTTTGTAAATGGGCGTTTTTAATCCGCGTTTTTCTGAAGCAATTTCAGTATTTTTATAAAAAATTAATCAGATCCGACGGTTCTTTACACCGAAGGTTTTTTCAGAAAAAAATACGAATATGATCAATAAAACGGTTGCCAATGTTTCCGAAGCGTGCGAAGGTATTGCAGATGGCATGACCTTCATGCTGGGAGGCTTTGGCCTCAGCGGTATCCCGGAGAATGCGATCGCGGAGCTTGTAAAACGCGGGGTAAAGAATGTTACATGTATTTCCAATAACGCGGGCGTCGATGATTTTGGACTTGGGTTGTTACTTCAGAAACGTCAAATCAAAAAAATGATCTCTTCCTACGTTGGGGAAAATGCCGAATTTGAACGACAGATGTTAAGTGGCGAGTTAGAAGTAGAGCTCATCCCGCAAGGAACTTTGGCGCAGCGTTGTCAAGCGGCACAAAGCGGGATTCCCGGATTCTATACACCTGCCGGCTATGGAACTGAAGTAGCAGAAGGAAAAGAAGCAAGGGAATTCAATGGCAAAATGCATATTCTTGAGCACGCTTTTAAAGCCGATTTTGCTTTCGTGAAGGCATGGAAGGGTGATACGGCCGGTAATCTTATCTTTAAAGGGACGGCTCGCAATTTTAACCCGAATATGTGCGGAGCCGCCACTATTACCGTTGCCGAAGTTGAGGAACTCGTTCCCGCCGGTACATTGGACCCCAATCATATTCACATTCCCGGTATTTTCGTGCAACGCATCTTTCAGGGAGAACGATATGAAAAGCGAATTGAACAACGAACTGTAAGAAAGAAATAAAATGAGTTTATCCAAAGAACAGATCGCACAGCGTATTGCAAAGGAGGTAAAGGATGGTTATTATGTGAACCTCGGGATTGGGATACCTACATTGGTAGCTAACTTTGTGCGTAACGATATTGAAGTTGAGTTTCAGAGTGAGAATGGCATTTTGGGAATGGGACCGTTTCCATTCGAAGGGGAAGAGGACCCCGATCTTATTAATGCTGGGAAACAAACGATTACCGCATTGCCGGGGGCATCTTTTTTTGACTCCGCTATGAGTTTTTCAATGATCCGTGGTCAACATGTAGACTTAACCATTTTAGGGGCTATGGAAGTAGCACAAAACGGCGACATCGCTAATTGGAAGATACCCGGAAAGATGGTGAAGGGAATGGGCGGCGCTATGGATTTGGTGGCTTCTGCAGAGAATATCATCGTAGCGATGATGCATACCAACCGCGCCGGAGACTCTAAATTGTTAAAGGCGTGCAGCCTGCCTCTTACAGGGGTGAACTGCGTGAAAAAGATCGTTACCGATTTGTGTGTTCTTGAAATTGTAGACAATCAATTTAAACTATTGGAGCGAGCCCCCGGTGTAACTGTCGAACAAATAAAAGAAGCTACCGAGGGTGATCTTATCGTGGAAGGGACCATCCCGGAGATCGTCTTCTAACCGAATACAAAGCCCTCTTAACCAATGTGAGAACATTGGTTTTTTTATTTCCTATTTGTAAGAAAAAACTTAACAGTATTCTTAATATGTTAAAATAAAATGCATTTCATCGAATTATAATGCATTTAATCGTTTTTATTTAAAAAAGATATCATATTAGCAGTCCCAAACGTAACTAACATAACCTACTTATGAAACCTATTGTATGTTCTTTAAAAAGTACCATGCGTCTCTTGCGAAATGTATTGTACGTAGCAAAAAAAGTTTTTTTATTGATGTAATTTTTTAGAGAGTACATTACCCCCGAATCTTTCATGATTCAAATAGTGAGTCCCGTTCTTTGTGAGGTTAGAACGGGGCTTTTTTTATTGATTAAATTCCTTTTGGGATGGCATCGATCAATCGCTTGGTATAGGATTGTGTGGGGTTGGCGTAGATCTCGTCGGCATCACCCATTTCCACAATGGCGCCTTCTTTCATCACAATCAGTTGATCTGCCATATACTTCACCACAGCGAGATCATGTGAGATAAAGATATAGGTAAATCCAAAATCATCTTTCAGCTCGTTCAATAGATTGAGCACCTGTGCTTGTACCGATATGTCCAATGCCGATACCGATTCGTCACAAATAACCAGTTTTGGTTCCATGGCAATGGTACGTGCAATGCCTACCCGCTGTCGCTGGCCGCCGGATAGCTCATGCGGATATCTGTAATAATACGATTCATCCAACCCTACCCGCTCTAATAAATTTAGAGCCCTTCTTTTACGATCCCTTTTGTCACGACCAATGCGATGTACTTTCATAGGCTCCAATAATGCTTCTCCAATTACTATTCGAGGATTCAAAGAAGAATAAGGGTCTTGAAAGATAAGCTGAAGCTCTTTGCGCAGCTTCCTGATTTCTGAATGAGACAATGCTTCTAAAGATTTTCCGCGATACAGTATGCTCCCGGCGGTTGCTTTGTCCAGTTGTAGGATTGCTTTTCCTAAGGTAGATTTTCCACAACCCGATTCACCCACTAACCCTAAGGTCTCGCCTTCAAAAACCTTAAAACTTACCCCGTCAACGGCCTTTACAATTCTTTTTTTCTGAAAGAATCCGGCATTGCTATAATAAGCCTTCTCTAAATTGCGTATCTCTAGAAGCGGAGGTTTGGTATAGAGCGCTTTGTGCCGCATGGCGCGCTGCTGCGGTGTTATTTCGGAAGGAAAAAATGTCTTGTTCGCCAATGAAGCAATCGTGGGTAATTTTGCCAAGCGTTTGTCAAGCGTGGGTCGCGATGCTAATAATGCTTTCGTGTAAGGGTTTTTCGGATTTTTAAAAATTTGCTCGACAGCACCTTGTTCTACGACCTCGCCTTGATACATCACTATCACCTTATCTGCGATCTCCGATACCAAACTTAGGTCATGAGAAATAAAAAGCAGACTCATGTGGGTCTCTTTCTGAAGTGCTTTTAACAGCAATAAGATCTCTTTTTGAACGGTTACATCCAAAGCGGTTGTTGGCTCGTCGGCAATTAACAATTTAGGTTTACAGGCAATGGCCATGGCGATCATGACACGTTGCATTTGACCTCCGCTAATTTGATGCGGATAACTGCTGAAAATGTCTCGAGGCCGTGGAAGTTTTACTTTTTCGAACAGGGAAAGGGTCTCTTTTTTCGCTTCCGAAGCATTTAATCTCTCATGATGCCGAAGAATCTCCGAAACCTGAAACCCGCAGGTGAGCGAAGGATTTAATGCACTCATGGGTTCCTGAAAGATCATGGCGATCTCCTTGCCTCTAATGGTGCGCAATACTTTTGCTTCTTGTTTTAACAGGTCTTTTCCGTCGAAAATGATCTCCCCCGTACATTGCCCGGTTTTTTTTGGAAGAAGCCCCATCACAGCCATGGATGTGACCGATTTCCCGGAGCCCGATTCTCC
This sequence comes from Altibacter sp., assembly GCA_002696485.1. Lineage (GTDB taxonomy): Bacteria > Bacteroidota > Bacteroidia > Flavobacteriales > Flavobacteriaceae > Altibacter. Next base: position 5,132 of record NZTP01000013.1, read on the forward strand.
TACAATTCCTACGATCTCATTTTCAGAAACATCAAAAGAAATACCATGAACAACTGTGACTTTAGACTTTTTAGAGCCAAAGGAAACAGAAAGATCCTGTACAGTCAATAATGGATGTTGCCTCATTAGTTCAAAGATAGGATTTTTATACTCACCGTATAAAATTTCAAAGCATCCCAATAAAACCCTAAGGTTTTACAAGCTACATAGCTCATTGTTAATAAATTCTTAATGCCGTTTATCGAAAAGATTTTTAATTTCATAATTAAATTGCTTTTTTCGTACGGATCTATTTATAAATACTCCCTATCCTTAGCAATTAGAAAGCATAGTAGCAAAAACTTTGCTTTTTATTCGGCTTTAAATCCTATAAATAAATCGAACCATGTTTAATTTTAATCAAACCTAACATTATGAGAAAAAAATTTATTTTTCCGAAGCCATTTCTAGTAGCTTCGGCACTCTTAACGTGTGGGATGCTATTTGCACAAACACCTACAGAACGTGAAAAAATTACCAGTAGATACGATGTGCAAGCATTGGATCAATTGGAAAGTTCACTTCGCTCCAAAGCAACCTTACAAAAACAGGAGGCAGCCACAATAGCGCAACAGCGTAATTTAGAACAACGTTTGATCCTTCCGGACGGAGGCATTGCAGAACTTCAATACATTGCTCCGGACGGCAGTCCTATCTATTATCGTACGTTCAATGTGAACGCTGCGATCTCTACAAGAGCCAATTATTTGAATAGCGGGGGCGGTCTTGGACTTTCACTTGACGGTCAAAGCATGATCTGTTATGTATGGGACGGGGGTCACGCACGCGTATCGCACCAAGAATATGACGGTCCGGGTGGTACCAACCGAGTAACCGTAGAAGACGCTGCTTCCGAAGGAGGCACGCAACTTAATTACCATGCGGCGCACGTGACGGGAACGATTACAGCGTCCGGTGTTCAGGCGAATGCCAAAGGGATGGCACCGCATTCACGGGTTCGAGGATACATGTGGAATGATGATAAAGCAGAAGCAACGGCTGCCGCGGCAGCAGGGATGCTTCTATCTAACCACAGCTACGGGTATCGGTCCGATTTGGTTCCCGACTATTATTTTGGAGCCTACATCACAGAATCTCGCGATTGGGATCAGATCATGTACAATGCACCTTATTACCTTATGGTAGTAGCAGGGGGTAATGATGGTAATAACAACGGTTACAACGGGGCACCCCTGGATGGCAATTCGGCATACGATAAACTTACAGGTCATTCTACTTCCAAGAATAACTTGGTTGTGGCAAATGGTCAAGATGCCAATATCGACGGAAGTGGTAATTTGATAAGTGTCACTATTAGCAGCTCGAGCAGTGAAGGTCCTACCGACGATTACCGAATTAAACCGGATATCACAGGAAACGGTACCTCTGTTACTTCAACCTACGATTCGAGCAATACAGCCTACGGAACCATCTCGGGAACATCCATGGCTTCACCCAACGTAGCTGGAACACTGCTGTTATTGCAGCAACATGCAAACAATACCTTCGGAAATTATATGCGTGCAGCAACCTTAAAAGGATTGGCACTACATACTGCAGACGATGCAGGACCTACCGGTCCTGATGCTGTCTACGGATGGGGACTGTTGAATGCAAAGCGGGCTGCCGAAGCCATCACTGCCGAAGGTGTCAATTCAAAGATCGAAGAATTGACACTTACAGCCGGACAAACCTATACCATCACTGTGGATTCTGACGGAGTAAATGATTTAATGGCCTCTATTTCATGGACAGACCCAGCAGGAACGGCCACAACACAAACCAACTCGAACACACCTCGTTTGGTAAATGATTTGGATATACGTGTTTCTAAAGGAGGTACGACCTACTTCCCCTACCGTTTAACAGGTGTAACTACAAATGGACTAGGAGATAACAATGTGGATCCTTTTGAAAGAATTTCGGTAGGAAATGCTTCAGGAACGTATACCATTACGATCACCCACAAAGGGTCTCTTAGTGGCGGGAGCCAGAATTACAGTTTAATTGTTACCGGAATCATAGATAGTGGTGCTGTTTGTACTGCAACCACTCCAAGCAATGTGAATGTGAGCGGGATAGGATCGAACTCAGCTATAATTAGTTATGATGCCGTATCGGCTGCAACCTACGATGTGCGCTATCGCGTTGCAGGAACCAGCACATGGACAACAGTTGCTTCAGCAGGAACTTCTACTACTCTTAACGGATTGACAGCAGAGACCTCTTACGAAGCCCAAGTACGAAGCAAATGTAACGATGGAACGACTTCTCCGTATTCGGCTTCCGTGAACTTTACAACCACGCAGGTACAGCTAAATTACTGTGCCTCACAAGGGAACAATGTCAATGACGAGTACATTAGCCGTGTACAGCTGGGAACAATCAATAATACCAGTGGGTCGGGGAATGGATATTCAGATTTCACCAATATTAGTACCAACCTTACGAAATCGGACAATGTCACGATCACTGTGACCCCCACCTGGACCGGTACAGTGTATGCTGAAGGCTACGCCGTTTGGATAGACTACAATCAGGATGGTGATTTCGGAGACGCCGGAGAACAAGTATGGAGCCTTGCAGCAACCACAAGTACACCGGTAAGCGGAAGCTTTACGATTCCTGCTTCTGCAACAGACGGAAATACAAGGATGCGAGTTTCTATGAAATACAACGGCATTCCTACGTCATGTGAAACTTTTACCTATGGTGAAGTTGAGGACTATACAGTGAATATTATGGGATCGACACCTGATACACAAGCGCCTACCAATCCTACAGGACTTTCAGCTTCCGGTGTGACCGAAACTACGGTGAACCTGTCTTGGAATGCATCTACTGATAATGTGGGAGTGACGGGCTATGACGTATTCCAAGGATCAACCAACTTAGGTACAGTTACCGGAACCTCGACACAAATAACGGGTCTTACAGCTGCTACCGCCTACACCTTCCGCGTGAGAGCACGTGATGCGGCCGGAAATGTTTCTGGCTATAGCAATACTGTGAATGTGACTACAAACACACCACCGGATACTCAGGCACCTTCGGCTCCAACAAGTTTATCGGCTTCCAACATTACAGATACAACAGTAGATCTTTCTTGGAATGCATCTACAGATAATGTAGGAGTGACAGGATACGACGTATATCAAGGAGCAACGAATATTGGCTCTGTTACAGGAACAACCGCTCAGGTTACCGGCCTATTGGCGGGAACTGCCTATTCTTTTAGTGTGCGGGCCAAGGACGCAGCAGGAAATATTTCCACAGCAAGTAATACGGTTAGTATTACTACCACTGGTGGAAGTACAGGAGGGTGTACGGGTGGAATTGCCAGCTTCCCTTATACTGAAAGTTTTGAAAGCGGACTGGGGGGATGGACGCAATCAACTGCCGATGATATCAACTGGACACGCGATTCAGGAGGAACACCTTCAAGTAATACAGGACCGTCAAGCGGTGCTGCCGGCTCTTGGTATATGTATGTAGAAGCTTCTTCTCCAAACTACCCAAGCAAACGCGCGATCCTTAACTCTCCGTGTTTTGATCTAAGCGGTGAAACTGCTGCGAGCTTCAATTTTAGCTATCACATGTATGGCGCAAATGATATGGGAAGTATCACGCTGGAGGCAAGTGACGATAATGGAGCTTCTTGGACAGGTATTTGGAGTCAAACCGGGAACAAAGGCAATGCATGGTTGAATGCAAATATCGACCTGGCTGCTTATACCGGAGGAAGTGTTCAATTGCGATTCAATCGATTGACAGGTTCAACTTGGCAGGCAGACATTGCGATAGATAATATATCGCTAACGGCAGGCTTGGTTCCGCCAACAGGATATTGTGCTTCGAACGGAAATAATACTTCCGACGAATACATCCAAAGGGTACAATTGGGAAGTATCAATAATGCCACGGGAGCTTCAACGGGAGGTTACGGAGACTTCACATCCTTATCGACTAACTTAAATTCGACCAATACTATTACGATCACTCCGGCTTGGACCGGGACGATCTATGCTGAAGGTTATGCTGTATGGATCGACTACAATCGTGATGGTGATTTTGGCGATGCAAATGAATTGGTCTATTCTCGTGCAGCTACAACAGCTACGCCAATTTCAGGATCCTTTACCGTTCCCGCAGGGGCTTCGGTAGGACCAACGAGAATGCGAGTGTCCATGAAATACAACGCAATTCCTACAGCTTGTGAATCCTTCACTTATGGAGAAGTAGAAGATTATACAGTTGTTATTGGTGCCGGGAATAATTCGAATGACGATGGTGGAGAATCTCCTATAGCGGCTGTAGATAGCACTCCGGATGCTGAAGGGGTATTTTCCATATATCCAAATCCGGTAACAAGAGAATTGTTAAATGTTGAAGTGTTGCAAGTAACTGCCACCGATTACGTGATCTACAATCTGGTAGGACAAGTGATCCTAAAAGGTGCTTTCATCAATACGATCGATGTATCGGCACTACAAACAGGAGCTTATATTATTGAAGTGAATGCAGGTGATCAAAAATTCATCGAGCGTTTCATTAAAGAATGATAAATCATTTTGATAACAGAAAACCCCTTGATGTACATCAAGGGGTTTTTTATTTTAAGAAGAAAAATTTCCTATATCCTGTTCGTTATAGTAATTAAAGAGGGTCACCAACCTTAATATCACAACGATGTCCCGGTTGTCCATGCGGCGGATTCACCTTTGCGGTTGTTCCATTGGAGGAACCCGAAGTATCTAACAAGGGCGATTGGCTTTTGGTTGTGGTATTGACATTTGTTGCATTTAAAGGTGCACCCACAGGAAGGTCACAGCGGTGCCCCGGTTGCCCGTGTGCAGGATTCAAGGCAACATCGCCATCGGCAGCAGGAGTCGCGGCTTCTGTTTTAATAGGCGCTTCGGAAGATGTTTCCGTAGCGGGACTTTCTTTTTTTGAATCTTCTTTACAGGCAAAGAACACAGGGAAAGCACAAAGGCTCAATACCAGCGCTGCTCTTTTAGCCGAAAAATGTATCTCTTTCATAACTTCGTTTTAAAAATGAGCCCTAAAACTACAAAAAAAAGGAGGAACTAGTCTATTTTATTCAATTTGAGATGAAAAATGAATCAAACAGAGCGTATCTCATCTTCCCTCAGCAATGACTCATTGCGAAGTCTTAAAAAGATTTGAGCGACAGTGACAGTGTCTTTTTCACAGTATTCAATAATTCTATCGATATCTCCGTCATTGTAATACACATCACGTACCTGACTTCCGTCGATATCATCCTTAGGTGAAGGGATACCTAATACATACGCCATCAACTTTAACGATGTAAAGGTTTTATAGTCACCAAACTTCCACAGTTCCATGGTATCTAAATGTGGAACTTCCCATGGTTTTTTTCCGAAGAGATCCAACTTGAACGGTAACGGTATGCCATGAATGATCATACGTCTGGCGATGTAAGGGAAATCGAATTCCTTCCCGTTGTGCGCACACAACACGTGCTGGGGTTTATTGAAATGGGTCTCCAAAAGTACTTTGAATTCCTTTAAGATGGACGTTTCCTCACCGTGTAAACTGGTTACCCTAAACTGTCGCGTATCCCCTTTTAGGACAAAATATCCTGCAGAAATACAAATAATTTTACCAAATTCTGCCCAGATCCCGGCTCGGTCGTAGAACGCTTCCGGCGTGAAGTCATCCTTGCGTTGGTATTGCGTTTTTAACTCCCAAAGAGATTTTGCCGTAGCATCGAGTTCATCGTATTGAGCGTGCTGTGGAACGGTCTCTATATCCAAAAAAAGAACATGTTCCAAATGGAGACGTGTGATCATGTTGCGAAAAATAAGAGGGAAGTTGGAGTTTTAAAAATACAAAAAAATCTAATGGTGTTCGATCATTTCATAGACTTCCTCCAAATAGGTGTAGAAATCTTCACTAAAAGGCAGCTCGTTTTTCTCCCCTCTTTCATGTCCCAAACGAACAATAATAAGCTCATCTTCGGGAATTGTGATTACATATTGCCCCAAGATACCACGCATAACAAAGATTTTTTTATCTAAATGGTCACTCAACCAGAAACCATAGCCATACTCCGGATTCGCTTTAAATCTTGGAGTGATTGACTGTGCAACAAAGGAGGAGTCTAACAGTTGTGCGCCGTTCCATCGACCATGATCACTATATAATTTTCCAAATCGCGCAAAATCCCTAGCATTTCCCGCAATACAACAATACGCTTTTACCAATTGATGTGTTGCATCGTCCACCTGCCATAAGGCCGATTGCTCAAACCCCATTGGGATCCAAAAACTTTCTGAAAGATATGCTGCCAGCCGCTTTCCGGTGGCTTTTTCTATCACCATGCCAAGCAGCTGTGTATTTCCACTTAAATATTTGAAACCTTGTCCAGGGGTGTCCACCACTTTTAAAGAGCGTATGGTTTCCGCCAAGTCATCATCGTAATAAGAACGAGCTGTAACGCTAAACGGACTTGTGTACGATTCGTCCCAATCGAGTCCTGAGGCCATGGAGGAGAGGTCGCCAACCGTCATGTTGCTGCCTTTAAATGCTTCAAAAAACGCAGAGACCGGCTGCTCCAGTCCGGTGATATAACCGTCCTTAATAGCCTTACCCAACAAGGCCGAAGTGATGCTTTTCGCCATGGAAAACGAATTGGTTTGGGACCTTGGGCCATAACCCTCAGCATAGTTTTCATACCAAAGGCTATCGTTCTTGATGATCAAAAAAGCCACAGTTCCTAACTCCTTGTTGAGTTCCATGAGTCTTCGGGTAGGTGCCATAGTGTTGTACTCATTATGAATTGGCCACGGTTGGGCCGCAGTCCCCGTCTGGATCGTGTCGTTCTCAAAATACACATGATCATCGATAAAAGCGGTAGTGTGTCCCGTTAGGTAAACTACACGTACGCCTTTAAGGATATAGTTGTAATCGGTTATGTACAATAAAATCACAATGCTTATCAATATACCGACGAACCAAAGAAGGAATCTTTTCATCTGTTTAGAATAACGAAGTCTGCTTTACGGGGTTTTCATGCGCCAGCAACCACTTTTTACGTTCCAAACCGCCGGCATACCCGGTTAACGAACCGTCACTTCCAATAACGCGATGACAAGGAATTAGAATAGCGATAGGATTTTTTCCGTTGGCAGCTGCAGCAGCACGAATGACTTTCGGATCGCCAAGCCGGTTGGCCATACTTTGATAGGAAACTGTTTTTCCGAAGGGAATTTGGGTAAGTAGTTTCCATACTCTCTTCTGAAATTCGGTCCCTTCAGCTGCAAGTGCGATGGTAAAATGAGAGCGGTCTCCGGCGAAGTACTCCGTAAGTTGTTTTGCTGCCTCTTCCAATTCGGAAGGAATTTCCGAAGCCATACCTTCCGAAGCGGAAACAAAAGATACCTTGGCAAGTCCCGAAGCAGTTCCTTCCAATTGTATGAGTCCTATCGGACTTTCGAGCCAACCCGTTTTCATTCTTCGTTCTCTTCCAGGTTAGGGTCTTGTAATTGAATTCCCATACGCTCGGCACGACGCTCCCAGTTCTTTCTTGCCTGCGCCTGCATATCTTCTATGGCGTCGCTTTCGTCCATGATCTCCAGTCCAAGCAAGGTTTCAATAATATCCTCCATGGTCACGATACCGGTAGTATTGCCAAATTCATCAACCACCATGGCAATGTGAGCCCGCTCTTTTATAAAGGTGTCGAATAAGTTAGGAATAGGAGTATCGTCCTGTACAATGTTCATTTCACGTTTAATATCACTAAGAGTCTTGCTGCCGTGTTCTTCTACGATCTCTTCGAGCAGATCATCCCGCAGGATAAAGCCCGTGATGTTATAACTCTTTTCTTTGTAAACGGGAATTCGCGAGAAACGCAGGTTCTTGTGCGCATTATGAAATTCACTTAAGGTCATGGACTCGTCCTCGCTTGTAACCACCGGAAACGGGGTCATCACATTTTTGGCTGTAACCGATTTGAAAATGAGCAGGTTCTTGATCACTGCGCTTTCATTCTCTTCAAAAACGCCCTCCTGTTCGGCAGCATCGGTGATGGCGATAAATTCCTCACGGCTCATGGTACTCACATGTGCCGATTTACCGATCAATTTTGTAGTAAGCATCAATAGCCAAAGGATTCCCGTATATTTTAGCGGGAAAATGATAACATTTAGAAAGATGGCCGTAAAAGGACCCAGTCGTTTCCAATACGTTGCACCAATGGTCTTGGGAATAATTTCCGAGACAATTAAGATAAGCAGCGTCATAATGGCAGAAACAATCCCAACGATATTGACTCCCCAAACATCAATCTTGTAGGGAAGCTTTTCAGCTTGAACCCCTACCAATATGGCCCCTACTGTATGCGCCACAGTGTTAAGGGTAAGTATGGCAATAAGCGGTTTGTCGATGTCTTTTTTGAAATTCCCCAAAACGGTTGCATAGCGTTTCCCTTCTTGTGTCTTCACCCTAATAAATGTGGGTGTGAAGCTTAATAATGCTGCTTCAAGAATAGAACACAAAAAAGAAAAGAAAATAGAAAGTACAGCGTATACGATAAGTAGCGTCATTGCTAGAATATAAGTTTCGACTAAATTAAAGATTTAAACGCTTTTTTACTACAATGGAATGTTAATTACAAAAAAAGAGCGGTAAATACCGCCCTTTTTATTGTTTATGATGCTTTTAGCAGGGGTTTTATCATCTTTTCCCATTTCGTTGCCCGCTGCAAACATACTAAAGAATCGGTTGCGGGACTTTCTTCATCTTCTTCAAGATAGAAAGGAATGTCTTTTTTAGTGGTTGCTGAAAGCAATTCCAGTCCCACCCAATCTAAGGTGTGCTTAGATAGTTTTACGGTCTTTAAGCGGCATTCTCTCAGTTCTTGCAGGTCGATCACCTGAAACTCTTTTTCGATGTCTTTGCGGTGTGATAGAATCAATTTTTTTCCTTCGGGGTCCAGACCCAGCAATGTATCTCCGTTGATTTCGAAGGTTGATAACGTGATTCCGTTGGCTTTGCAAAGCTGTTGCAGTTTTCTTTTTGCCTTTTTTTCCCCGCGGGTGGTGTACACAACCAAAAATGCTAAGGGTACGATAATAATTGATAGTAAGATGATGTCAATAATGACAGAACTTGTTTCCATGTTGCATAATTTTTTAGTGAAATAATGAATGTTAAGGGTGTGACAAAGTCACAGTAGCTATTCTTACGTAGGAATAACACTTTAAACAGTCAGTGCTCACCAAAAAAAATGGAAAGGAAAAATTTGAAGCGATAGCAATCGGCGCAGGTCCTGTGCACGAGAAAAATAGCCTACCGGAGTGTCCTTTCGGGTAGTTTTTTCTGAAAAATTTACAGTAGAAGTAAACCATACAAGTGAAAGGATTTGCTCTTCGGAATTGATTTGAGATCCTTCTGAAACCCCTTGATGCTCTATGGTAAGCGATTTGGCCGGGACGTCCTTGAATGTATCTGCTTCAGAAACAAGTTGACCTTCCGAAGCCTTTTCGGGCACCGAATAGCTCCATGCTGTTGTACTTGCCAAGAAGGCAAACAGCAGCATCACGATACTACAAATGTGTCTCAGTTTCACGCGGTAAATGTATGCGAAAAACCAATTCGTACTGTAAAAGTTTTGCTAAATATTTCTTCAGAAAAGATCACCAGCCTACGTAAGGCGGCGGGGCTATATTGTTGAGGTTCAGGTAGACGATAAGCTGTCCGCGATGGTGGCTAACATGATCTTGAAGCAGATTAAGGATCTGCAATTTGCTTTTGGGTCCGCTGAAGAAATCCACGACCGCTTCAAAATCGGCTTCGGAAGTGTTTTGAATGAGGGTAGCCGTATTCTCGAAGGCTTCAGTAAGCAGGGTGATCGTAGCCGCTTTGGTTTCAGGTAAAGGTATGTTCGAGCGATCGAAGGTTTCTTGGGTGAAGTAGGTCAAGCTCAGCCAATCCATATTGCTCTTCATGTGCACCAATTGCTCTTTAAAGGTCATTTGCCGTTCGGTGGGTCGAAAATCATAGAGTTCTTCGGGCATGGCTTCGGCTATAGTCAACAAGTAGCTTTTTGAGTTTTCCCATTTTTCAAGAAATGCAGTTTTTACAGTAATTTGCTGGCCAAAGAGGACGACTCCATAGCTCATGAAAAGGAAAAGTAACGTGTGCTTCATTGAATAGAAACATCAGATGAATTAATAAAAAGTTATAAAGTTAGATTAAGAGCGTAAAGTCTTTTGAACAGTCTTTAAAAGCTTTTCTGAAATAATATCAGAAATTATTTCTGGATCAGTTTCAGCATCAATCAACATTGATTCTCTTTCATTTTTATCTGTTAACTTTTTTATAAAGGAAAGAGAAAGATTACTTTGCTCTATTCTATTTCTTTTTGTAAACATTTTTTAATTCTTTAGGCGTTAAAATAGTTTCTATTAAACTGGGGATTAAATTTTTCTTCAAAGTAATGTTTTCTTTTAATCCAGATAAATCCATCTCCTTTGGAGATCAACGCAACATCTATTGGTCCTCCAACAGATTCTTCATGAGAGCTAATTCTTCTTTTTAAATATGTCAAATATATCAAACTTTCGGCCATCTCGGCTAAATCCTCTTTAGAAAGAATCGAAACTGTACTTACAGTAGGTTTAACATGTTTAATATCTCTAACCTTATTAATTTCAGTTATAAAATCTTTTGAAACTTTATTTATATCAAGTTTTTTTAAATTTTCAGCTAACTTAGGATTAGCTTCAATTACTAAGTTAATTAATTGATCATTATACCCTTTTAAGAATTTGTTAAATGTAAAAAATAATGTTTCGTCTATATCGGGACTAATACCAGTAATTAAAGTATCTATTACGTCTCTTTGGGCAAAAGGCATTATTGAGCCAGTATTACTATCATTTATATTTTCAACATGTTCTGTATAGAACCTTATCTTATCATCAAAGACACTTGCTACTTTTGTGCTTATTGTTGAAGGATAGATTTCGTTTTCTCCATAACCGGCAAAAATCAAGCCACTCCATTGACCATAAAACATTTTGCTTTTAAAATAATTAAATAAAAACATAGAGTATTTTTCTCTAATTTTTTTATTAGCTAATTCTTTGTATTCTTGATCAAATATTTTATTTATTGTTTTTTTTGTGATTTCATCAAAATGTTCTTTTGTAAGTGACTTAAAGTCTTCAAGTTGTTCGCTTTTTTCTAATTCTACTATCTCTTGATTAAGAATTTGTACTATATATTCTCTAAATACTTTAAGTCTATCTTTTTCTGAGGAAATAATTAAATTTTCTTCATTTGTCATTGCAGATTCATACGCTTTTCGAACAAAATCTTCTATAGAAAAATATATTAAGGATTGAATAAAATGGTCAACTGTCTCTTTACTGGCGAAAAAATTATTTGATTTTAAAAATTTAAAAAAATCTTCTGAATATTCTTTTAATGAGGAAAAAGAATTCTTGCCTAGCTTATTTCTATATAGTTTGATGATTATTTCCCAAGGTGTAGCAATAAAGTTAGCGGAATTATATATAACTACTGATACGGGATGATATTTTGATAATGTAAAAATTTTGTTTGCAGTATTATATATTTTACTTCCGTTACTTCCAGTAATAGTTACTGCCGAATCTGCTGCGATTGCCACAGCATTTTTATTTAATATTCCAATTACCGCTGTCATTTTTTATATAATATATCTTAGCAAAATACAAAAGAGAATACTTTTAAAAAACAGGAAAAACCCTGTAATAATTATAAAGTTAATTTCACTACATCCTTTGCAAAATACGAAGCGATCACATGCGCGCCGGCTCTTTTAATGGCCGTAAGCTGTTCTAACATGACTGCATCGTGATCTAACCACCCTTTCTGAGCTGCAGCTTTTACCATGGCGTATTCTCCACTTACTTGGTATACCGCCACAGGAACATCTACCGCATCACGAATATCTCGAACAATATCCAAATAGCACAAGCCGGGTTTAACCATGACAATATCGGCGCCTTCCTGTATATCCATGAGGGTCTCTTTAATTGCCTCTTTCCTGTTTGCAGGATCCATTTGGTAGGTTTGCTTGTCTTTAGGTACATTTTGTATGTTCACAGGCGCCGAATCCAACGCATCCCTGAAGGGACCGTAAAAAGCCGAGGCATATTTAGCACTATAGCTCATAATACCCGTATCATAAAAACCCTCGTCTTCAAGAAGCGAGCGTATCTCGAAGATACGTCCGTCCATCATATCGCTGGGTGCAACGAAATCGGCTCCGGCTTTTGCATGCGAAAGCGCCATTTCGGCAAGAACAGCATTGGTGTCATCGTTTACGATACTTCCTTCTGAAACGATCCCGTCATGGCCAAATTTTGAATAAGGATCTAGGGCCACATCGGTCATTACCAACATATCCGGCACTGCGTCTTTCACTGTTCTTATGGCGCGCTGCATCAATCCTTCCGGATTGAGTGCTTCTTTTCCGGTATTGTCTTTACGATCCTCAGATACCTTTACGAACAGCAACACCGATTTCAATCCCAGAGAAGCCAGATCTTTTACCTCGCCGGCAAGAAGATCCAGGCTGTATCTGTAATAATTAGGCATGGAAGCGATCTCTTCTTTGATACCTTTGCCTTCCACGACAAAAAGAGGCACCAAGAAGTCCTTAGGCGAAAGGATGGTCTCACGCACTAAGCTTCGAATGTTCTCTGAGGTTCGCAGTCTTCTGTTTCTTCTTAATGGGTACATAACGTTTGTTTTTATTTTTATCCGTTCTGATGAGCCTCAATTTTAGGCTCAGTCATGAACGAACCTCTAATCATTTAAGTTAATCGATCCACTCACGAGGATGTTTCAGTACTTCTAGTAATTTTTCTTCCTCACTACCAACATCTGGATGATAATCATATCTCCATTGCACTACTGGCGGCAAACTCATCAAAATACTCTCAATCCGGCCGTTGGTTCTTAGACCAAATAAGGTTCCTTTGTCGTGAACGAGATTAAATTCCACATACCGTCCTCTCCGTATTTCTTGCCAGTTCCTGTTCGCTTCAGAAAAGGGAAGTCCTTTTCTTTTTTCCACAATGGGGACGTAGCTTTTCAAAAAGCTATTGCCAACTTCTGTCACAAAAGCGTACCAATCTTGCATGCTCATGTCTTCGGTTGTTTTTAAATAGTCAAAGAACAATCCGCCAATCCCTCGGGCCTCTTCTCTATGTGCATTGTAAAAGTAGGTATCACATCTTTTTTTGTATTGTTCGTAGAAATCGGGATGATGACTGTCGCAAGCTTCTTTGCACACTGTATGAAAATGTTTGGCGTCTTCTTCAAAAAGATAATAGGGCGTGAGGTCCTGTCCGCCTCCAAACCATTGTTCCACAATATTTCCATCGGGACTGTACAATTCAAAATAGCGCCAATTGGCATGTACGGTTGGGACAAAGGGATTTTTGGGGTGGAGCACCAAACTCAATCCACATGCGAAGAAATCGGCGTTGGTGACACCAAAGTATTGTTGCATGGATTCCGGTAGCTTGCCGTGCACCTCACTAATATTCACACCGCCTTTCTCAAATACAGCACCATTCTCGATGACCCGACTGCGGCCACCGCCACCTCCCGTGGTTTGCCCGGTAACTGCATCCGGTCGATCCCATAGATCTTCGGTAAAAGCAGCAACACCGTCTACAGCTTCCAACGCAGTAGTTATGGTGTTTTGAAGGGAACGGATGTATGCGACAAACTGTTCTTTCATTGCGATAGGTTTTGTGTGGGTTCTTTTGGGGCAAGCCGCCGTGTTTCTTTTAAAATAGCAATAGTTTCAGTACTAGCTGCCGTAACAGATAATGGAAGGACCAAGATGATCCCGATGACGGGAATGAACAACATTGCCATAAAAACGATTCCGTTTCCAACGGCAATTCCGCGATGCTGTTTGACAATGCGTACACTTTCGGCATAGGATAAATGCCGTTCCAGGGTGTAATCCATATTTCCGAAGCCGGCATAGAAAGCTTGGACTAAAAACAGCAATAGAGTAGCGACGACCCCTATCACGGGAATGAGGCTTAACAAGAGAATGGGGACGGTTAGGAGCAGTTCCATACCTAAATTCCGAATGTTGATCCTAATGCCGCGCCACAGCTGACTTGCATTGGTAGTATTTCTGTGGGTATGAGTTGTGCCCATAAGATGTGTTTCTATTTTTTCAGAAACAGGCGACATAAAAGGCGCGCTCACCGCCATAACAATATGTTTGTATAAAATAAGCCCCAAAGCCACAATAAGCATGGCTGCCAAGATTTCGCTTATGGTACGCACCACATCTGCACCCCACTCCCAGACCCATGCCAAAGAGAAGAATGCACCTAGATCGTCTGAAAGCCCCCAAGCAGCAAAACCTATGAGCAACCCAGTTAAGAAACTTATAACCATGGGAACAGCAAAGTACTGCCACAGATTTAGTTTGTTAATGAGCGGCCAAGCTGTACGGTATGCTTGTATTCCTTTGAGAACGTTTCGGATCATTGCGCTATAATATAAACTAATTCATTTTGAGGGTAATTTTCATTTACAGAGGTAATTTTTACCGCTTTTTTGGCTTTTTCAGTGAAAAAAGATACCATTTCTTCCTCATTTAATAGAGTATTTAGTTGGAATTGAACGCGACCTATCTTATTATTATGCAAATCCATTTTTTCATCCATAATCGAGTTTTGAGTCACTTTTTCATATAAATCTGTCACTTTTTTTGCCCAAATGACCGCTTTTTGTTCATTTTTGACCAATTTATAGTGCTCATGACACATCAAATAATTCCAGAAGGCATGTCTAAATGCGTTCCCTCTTGTGCTCTTGTGATGTTCTTTGCCGTACAAGCGATCACAAATTTCCATGGTTTTATGTGTGGCACGCAGTGTAGGAGCAATGAGGCGGGGTCTGCTTAAAAATAGGATGGACAACTTCCAGAGTTGGCCAAGGCTCAGTTTTTGTATGCGCGCCCAAATTGTCACACTTCTGCTTTATATTCTTTTACCGCTTCTATAAAGGCCCCCGCATTTTCCAATGGAATATTGGGCAGGATTCCATGCCCCAGATTCACGATATAGCGATCTTTTCCGAAGTCATTGATCATTTGCGTGACCATTTTCTTTATTTCTGAAGGAGGACTAAACAATCGCGTAGGATCGAAATTTCCCTGTAAGGTAATAGCACCTCCCGTAAGATATCGAGCGTTACGAGCAGAACAGGTCCAGTCTACACCTAAAGCTGCAGCGCCACTTTTTGCCATGGTATCCAATGCAAACCAACAGCCCTTTCCAAACGCTATCACCGGCGTTTCATCTTTTAGGGCATCAATGATCTGTTGTATATAATTCCAGCTGAATTCCTGATAATCGGTAGGGGATAACATGCCACCCCAACTGTCAAAAACCTGTACGGCATTGACTCCGGCCTTTACTTTTTCCTTCAAGTAAAGAATGGTTGTATCTGTGATTCGTTGAAGCAATTCGTGAGCCGCCTCGGGTTGGGTAAAACAAAATTCTTTGGCTTTGTCAAAATTCTTGCTTCCTTGACCTTGCACGCAATAACATAGGATGGTCCAAGGGCTGCCGGCAAAACCAATTAGCGGGATCTCATCGTTCAATTTTTCCTTCGTCATTTTTATGGCCTCCATGACATACCCAAGCGTCTCGTTAATATCCGGCACGATCACTCGGTCCAAGTCCCTTTTAGAACGGATGGGTTCCGGGAGCCAAGGACCTACACCGGGCTTCATCTCTACATGAATGTTCATAGCTTGTGGAATCACTAAAATATCACTAAACAAGATAGCGGCGTCCATGCCATACCTGCGAATGGGCTGTACCGTGATCTCGCTGGCAAGTTCGGGGGTTTGGCAACGCGTAAAAAAATCGTATTTGGCCTTTATTTCCTGAAATTCGGGGAGATACCGTCCGGCTTGTCGCATCATCCAAACCGGTGGGCGGTCCACAGTTTCGCCACGAAGGGCTTTTAAAAATAGATCGTTCTTAATCATATTGAATCAATTCTTTTATGATGTTCTTAATATTTTTGCGGCTTTAGCAATCACACTTTCCACCGAAGTAGTAGTGGCCACCTCAACGTGTTTTGTAAATTTCTTAGCTTCGGAAGCGGTTGTTTTCCCAATACAAATGGCGATACTGGAATCCAACTCATTCATTTGCACAAAACTTCGCACCCCACTCGGACTAAAAAATAGAATTCCATCGAATTTTTGATCGAATTTCTTCAAATTTAGTTCGGTTTTATATGTTTTTACTTCAAAAAGGGTCATTTCTGCCTTTTCTAATGCTGAAGGAAGTTCATCAAGACGGTCCGCTCCACAGAAAAAATAAAATTGTTCGTTTTTAAGGGTTTTTGTCAAGAATTCTGCCAATTCTGAAGCATATGGCGCCTTTTTCACTACGTTTTGTCCATTTTTTGCCAAAAGTGCTGCTGTCGATTCACCTACACAAAAGCAATTTTCAATGCTTCCATTGTAAAATTCAGGATAGCGTATTTTAATCGATTTAACAGCATTTTTACTCGAAAAAATGGCATTTTTAATGCTTTTCGGTGCCGAAAAGTCTAAAAATTCAATTTTTACGGCATTGTACTCTAAAAAACTAAAACCAGAGCCCAAGAGTAATTCCTTTTGCGCTGCCGATAGCTTTTTCGTAGAAAGTATAGTAGCATTAGGACGACGCATGCTTTATCTGTTTCATCAATTCAGATCCCCCATTGTTTAATACGGCTTCTGCACATTTCCTTCCGAAGTGATCACAGGCATCTATTTCGACATCTTTTTCTATCTCGATCTTGGTCGTGCCGTCCAACGAGAATAGCACGCCCTTAAAACGCAGCGTAGATTGTGAAATCTGGGCAATGGCACCTATTGGAGCGGTACAGCCACCCTCCAAAACATTTAGGAATTCCCGCTCAACCTGAGTACAAAGCGCAGAATCCTTATGATTTAACTGGATTGTAGCATCCCGACAGAAGGAATCCTTTTCCAATGCCACCACGACCATGGCACCTTGTGCCGGCGCAGGGACCATCCAGTCCAAGGGGATATAATTTTCAGGAAGCAGGTCAATTCGTTCCAGACCCGCCTTTGCAAAAATAGCGCCTTGCCACGGCTGGTCTCTTAATTTCTGCAAACGGGTGTTTACATTACCGCGCAGATCCACCACCTGATGATGTGGATACCGATGTAACCACTGCGCTTTTCGGCGGAGGCTTCCCGTAGCAATGGTAGCAGGTGCCTCTGGATTAAAAGCACCCTTTGGAAGCATAATATCTTCTGAGGAAGCACGTTCCAATACCGCGGTTTGGACAATGCCTTTAGGCAAAAGGGTAGGCACATCCTTCATACTGTGGACAGCAATATCTACGCTATCGTTCAACATGGCTACATCCAATGTTTTGGTGAAAATACCTGTTATACCCATTTCATACAAAGGCTTATCCAGTACGAGATCGCCTGTTGATTTTACAGGGATTAATTGTGTCGCATAGCCCAAAGACTCTAGTTGCGACCGGACTGTTTCGGCCTGCCACAACGCTAACTGGCTGTCCCTTGTTCCAATTCTAATGGTCTTGCTCACGACTCTGCGGTTGAAAGTTGAAAGACTTGTTTAATCAATTCGACACTTTCCGGAGTAGAAACCGAATCGCTTTTAAGGTGATTCGCAAAATGTGTGGTGATCTTTTGGATGATCCTGTTGCTAATGATCTCAGCTTGCTCTTCGTTGAAATTATCGATCTTTTTACGTTGAAAATCGATCTCACCGGCCTTAATCTCTGCCAACTTCGATTTTAGCGCTTTAATGGTAGGCGCAAACTTTCGGTTCTCTGCCCAATTATTGAAATCGGTCATTATTTCGTGAATGATAGCTTCGGCCATTGGGATTTGCTGCGCTCGTTTTTGCAAGGTCTTGTCGGTCACCGAAGCAAGATTGTCTAAGTGAACTAATGTCACCATGGGATTCTTGGTTACATCCTCCGAAACATTCTTAGGGATGGAGAGGTCCAATATCAATAATGGCTTTTTCAGGAACAACAGCTCCTTAGAAATGGTGGGATGCTGCGCCCCGGTAGCAACGATAAGAATATCGCTTTGCGCAATCTCACTTTGAATGTTTGCGTAATCTTTTACAACCAAATTGAACTTTCCGGCGATTTTTTCTGCTTTATTCTTAGTGCGATTGATGAGGGTAATATGTTCGTTTTTGGTGTGCTTTATAAGGTTCTCTCATGTATTTCGTCCA
>NZTP01000014.1 GCA_002696485.1 Altibacter sp.
AAGAAGAGTCCTGTAACATGTATCTAACAGTAGCATAGATTATTTGTTTTTTATCCTCTTTATTAGGAAACTGTTTTAGTATATTTTTCCACACAATTATCTCTCCTTTCTTTTGTAATGGGGTTTATTTGGTCTAACCTTTTCACTTTTTTGACTTGGTTCTCCCTTTTTGCGCCTAACCCGATTACGCCTCTTAACCATCTAATCCTTATCCGTAAATGCGCCTCTTGGTTTAGGTAGTCCTTCAAGTAAAATATAGTCGCCGTTTTTATGTTTAGCAACCTTTTTCATTTCCTTAAGTTTTTTCTTTAGTTCTTTTTTAGACAATCCGGTTTCCTTCTCCAAAGGTTCTAAGCCCGAAGCCCCACCTTCATCTTTCAAAGTGCGAATAATAATTGCTTCAACATCTTGCTTCTTTTCATCACGAAGCATTTTGAAGTCTTCTGCATCTAAGTCGCCGTCTCCATCTTTGTCTAGTTTTTTCTGTCCACCGTATAATTTCTTATCCATGTCTTGTTTATCGTCATCACCCGTACAATGGGCTTTTAATATTTTTTTCCACGTCATTGTTCTCCCCTCATTTGATTTTCTTTTGAAGTTTTGTCATCATCAATAGGTCCACCTTTAGCCCAAGTGTAGCACGTTCTAGCACTATGGCATTTGAAATGGTGCATCCAACAATAACCCAAACGACCATCTTCATCTGTGGTTAAAGGCATACACTTATCCATTCTTGGTGAAATATCAAAAGCAATACAATTACTACAATTAGACTGTTTTGCTACATCGGCAGTAGTGTTCCAACGCTTAGCGTATCTTTCCCAGTAGTCTTCGTCCTCTAAATTTAGAGGCCCATATTGAATATGTTCTGCCTTTACTGCCGCATCTCTATTTTTTGTATTTAATTCTAAATCTTGCGTAGCCTTTGGGCAAGCAAGTTCCTTTAAAATAATTTCCCAACCCAATTTTATATTATACATGCTATCACTTCTTTTTTGTTTTATTGCCCCAATTAGCGGCCCCTACCTTCCTACAACGAACAAGTGCGCCCGAAGCATATGCAGAAGGCCATTTTTTATATCGGGAGCGAACCTTATAATAACAAGCGTCTTTCTTTCCGGTAGATTTACCCTTACGCCTTGTCTTTTTCTTAGCCCTTTTAGAACCCTTCTTACGACGAGCCTTACTTTTCTTTTGAATAATATCCCACCAAATGTCCATAATATTCCCTCAATCGTTATCTAAATAGTAATTAATTCGCTTCTTCATTCTCAAAATCCTGTCAATATCCTGTTTATAAGAATCATACTTAGACTTAACATCAATTCCTGTGGAGTCATCTCCTACAAGAACATATGAATCATCACTAGCCAACAATTCACAAGCCACGAGTTTTGTAGCCGCCTCTTCAATAATTGCTGGAACTCTATGATTCCCATAGGTGTAAGTAAGTTTTACAGAGTGTTTTCTATGTAAGGGATAATCACTACGGAAGAAAATATCTCCGGAATCTCTAATATCCCACCAAGTTTCATTTCTATCATATTGTTCCTTATCAGTAAATGAAGATGCGGTAATACCACTACCCGAAGTAGAAACGGTGCAAGATGAACCGTCGCTTCCGGGTAAAAGCGAAACAACGGTAATAGTCTCATCTTCTTCTACATTTGCATAAAAAAAGTCTGATATGTTATGTGTTGCCGAAGAATCTTTTAACGACTTATTGGCAGAAGCACCCGTAAATGATGCTGTAAGAGTAGGGGGTTGTTCGTTAATTAAATATGCTAATTCATGTGCAGTAGTCCTTTTACCAAACGCTTTATTGAACTTATCGTCGTGAGCATTAGTAGAGGCAAATAAGTCCCAATGTAGAGAACCAGCATTTAATGTAATACTTGTAATATTTGTGTGGTCGGTAATTTCAATAACAGAAACAGCCGACGCTACATCCCTATATGTGCTTCCATCCCAAAATGCAATTCTAATTATTTTTCTAACATTTTCATGTTCAGTTCTAACCTTTCCCGCATAGTCTTCATAGAAATAAACATACTTATCATAGAAATCAAAGTCATGAAATTCATTTTCAGCAAGATTTTCTCTCCAAGACTCATTAGTAAATTCATCTATGAAGTCTTCTGCCCTACGAATCAAATCCCCAACTTCTTCTAATGTAGGAGAGGTAGCACCCGTAGCGTCAATAGAAACAAAATCAGCAATACCTAAAAGTGCCGCTATCTTAACAGCGTTAGTATAAGCACCTTTTCCAGCAGGATAATTAACAACGTTTAGTGTTGGGTCAGATTGAACAATTACCTTAACCATATAATTACCCCCGTATAACTAATTGAAGTTTAACTAACTTTTTTAATATTTCGTTCATGTAGCGGTTTTTATTCTTATTAAATATAGTATCAAAAGATTGAACTTTGTCTCCCGTAGGAGTAGTAAATCTTTCTCCTTCTCTTGTAAGGCCTCTACCAACGCTAAAATCATATGAAAATGTTCCCATTTCAGGTTTAATTTCAAAATTTGGTTTAAAAATAAATTCTCCTTCTAAACCGTTAGATGTAAATTCTAAAGTTATTGAAAGTGCGCCAGCGTATGCTAAAGTTGTAGCAATATTTTTTTCTTGCGTCGTTCCGAAATCTGATACTGCCACATCCCCGTATAAGATAGGGTGTAATAACAATTTTGCTATTTTTATTTTACCAGCATCAGTTTTACTATACGCTTGTATGTCTTCAAAATTCTCACCAAAATATTCCTTTAGTAGAGTTTTTGTAAAGGAAAGGGAACTTTTACCTCTATCTAGTTGACCGGAAATTTCCGAGTATCTATCTGCCGTCATGTTTTCTAAGCCCGTTTGTCTAATTTCATTAGCGGCTTCGGTATTTCCCTGCTCATTTAATATTCTTATAACTGTATTTTCATATTGCCCTATATTTTCAGTAGGCACTCTATTCACTTCTCTTCTTAGTTGTTTAAGGTCGGTGATAAATCCTTGTGCCTCTTCAAAAATGTCCATTGGTAGGCGCAAAGAATCGTCTTCTGTTCTCAAAACATCTTTTTCCTTATCATCAAAAATTTCAGTTTCCGCCTCTTCTAAGGGGGGTCGTATTTTTTCTAGGTTAAAAATAGCAGTATTCATTAATTCTAAAAACTCTTCGGTTTCTCCTTTTAAAATAGTTTCTATAAATCTGTCTTCTCTAATTGTAGAAACGTCTTCAAAAAGTCTTTCTTCATCCGAGACTTCATACATACTTTCCTTTGATTTTAACTCGTCATCAACTTTATTAAAGAAATCAATTACACCGTCTAAAAGCCCATCATTATCAAACGAGTTTCTTATTTTATTAGGTTCAAACTCCTCGTAGTCCATTAATATATCATCTACTCTTTCAAGAATGTTTTGGGAACCCTTATCTCTACGAGTATCTGCAAATAAAGTTTTATTCCTAAATGTATTTTTTCTATCATAATTGGTTTTTCTTCCTCTTATGTTAGAAATCTCTAGTGGGTTCCAGTCTTGGTTATTATAAGTATATGCCGATAACGCTCCACTTGCTAACCAATTGGTAAAGGCATTTAGTTCCTTTGCTTGGTTTTGAATAAACCATCCTACAACTACCTCGTCGTCTAGTTCTCTTTTAAATACTCCAACTTGACCCGGCTCATATACTTCTTTTGCTGGGACGACAGAATCAGAAATAATTGAATTGTTTATTTCTGCATCTATATCTTGTAAAATTAAATTCAGAATAGAATCATCTAAACCAAAAGGATTTAATTTTTCTGCCGCCAATCTTTTTAAACTTCTGTTGACTAAATTTACTAATTTTGCCGTGGACATATCAAGTATGGTTTCTAAGTATTCTTCTTGTCCCATTGATTTGTATTGTGCATCCCTGTATTCAGGAATCATTAACACACCTAATCTTTGGTTTCCCACGTTTTGGGGTAGCATCTCTACTAAAAAATCAGATAGGGGTTTAGAACCTTCTTTGCCCATAGCAATATATGAACCTCTATTATTTTCAGCCCCTACAAATTCTCTTTTTATATTTTTCATTAATCCTTGAAAAACTGCTTGCATACCCTCAATTAATTTAAAATCACTAAATGCCTTAGAAAATTCTTCCTCTGCGTCGGCATCTGCCATACCAATACCTCTTTTAGAAGCGGTAGATATAACTTTTTCTTTAAAATCTGTTTTAAGTTCGTCTGCTGATTTACCCTCTTTAAATAAAGCCTCACCAACAAAAATACCGATTAGTTTTTTATTTTCATCAGTAGGTTCATATTCTAAAGCGTAGTCTGCGGCTTGACCGTTTATTAGGTCGTCTAGTGTAAAACTAGTAGAAGGGGTTAAACCTGAAAATAATAATTCCATTTGAGTATCGGTAGTATCTTCATCACCTACTATTCTTTCATACACTGGTTTAAATTTAGTAGATTCTATACCCAGTTCTAATAGGCGTTTAAAAGCCTCCCTATTGATTTCATCAAAAACGTCATCTGAATACCCGCTAAAACCATCATGGTCTTTACCAAGCCAATTCACAAGTTGCCTACTAATGGGTGTATTGGGAAGGGCATTGATAAAATCAACCATTGTATCTAATGATAACTTCGGTGTCCAATTAACACCTTCGGCAAAACCCTCGTAGCCTCTAATATTTGGAACTCTAGTCATGTTTTAACCCCCTAGTTGGTGAGGGCAAAAACTTCTAGTGTTGTAAAATTGTTAGCAACGATTTTAATTCCGTTCCTACAAATAATTCCTAATCCCCTAATATCGTCGCTTGTATTGGCCGCAGTTGAAAATTTTCCAATCGGGTTATCTACGGAAACAAATGTAAGGGCTTGCGATACTTTAGCACCACCTGTTGTAGTAGCACTTAATTCAAATGTGGTTGGGTCTGTAATTGAAGCAACCGTGGCCCCGTCAGGAATTCCTGAACCAAAGACCAACATACCAACAGATAAAGCATCAGTTGGACCATTAGACATTGTAGTTCCATTGTTGTAATCAAACGGAAGCACTACGTCAGCATTATTGTTGTCAAATACATAAACAACAGATGCAGAAGCACCGTTGAAGAATATAAATCCGTCAAATGTTCCACCAATGGATGAAAGTTGAGTATTCGCAGTTATCTTTGTTGAGTTCACAGGCATAATTTTCCCTCTTATCTTAAGACAAGCAGAACGATATTATAAAGATTACTCTTCTTCACTTTCATTTAAGCAAAGAGAAAGCAACTGGGCCTTCGTATTTTTAAATTCAAAGGCAATACCCTTTTCTTTCAAGTAAGACTGCAATTCTCTCTTAGTCATAGAAGAGAAATCCGGGGAAGGTGCGACTTCATCAACTTCTTCCGAAGGCAAGGTTTCCTCCGGAGGAGTTTCAGCCACCTCTTCTCCCAAAATTTCAAATCCATTTCTAATGAAAATATCACGAAGGTTCTCAGAAACTTCATATTCGTAATTACCCATATATGGTTTTCCAAGAACTACCTTAGTTCCGCCCGTAATATTTTTAACTCGCATTTACTTCACCTTAGAGTTTGCCCCAAACACGAACTCTTACAGAACCTACATTAGTATCACTTGTTGTAGATGCACTACCCAAATCATCAGCATAATGCAATTTAAATGATGATGCTGATTCATAGGCCCCTGTTTCTGCAACAATAACAGGTTGAATCACGTAATGGTTTGGATTTTCTGCCCCGGTAACCACCACACAAGAAACGGTTGACAACCCACATTCTGCCGCTGTTACAACTACTCCGCCCGATGGTAAATTTGTGCTATCTACGCAAACATCAACTACATATTCATGTCCCATAACTCTTGGGCCGGTAAAACCCAAGTGGTCTGCAATAAGTGTTATTGTATGTGTCATTTAAAACACCTCATTGAAGGTCAAGGATTTTACCTTGTCCCCGGAAGTAGGAACAAACCACTTCTGCAACAGTTCTGTAAAGCCCTCGGTGGCCCAACTTTCCGTGTCCGAAAACATCCGTGCCAATGCCACCTTCAAAGTATTCCGTAGGCTTCAAAGTGCAAAGGAAAATGTGGTCGGTATCAAGGATAAGAATATCCGAAATTCCAGCACCGCCGTTTGGCATATCCTTAACAGGGATAATTGGGATGTCGTGATAGGTAGCAACTCGGAAACCGACTTCTCTACCATCAACACCTCTAATTCCGTTATGGGTTGGCGTAATTTCCGTTCTTCCCATGAAACGCTCTTGTGCTTGAAGCAGTTCACCAAGGGTTTGAATGGTATCATATCCAGTCAAAATAACCTTGGGTTCTCCACCACGGGCCATCAAATTACGAAGGGTCGTATTAAGAATATTCACGGTAAGATTTCGCTCGGTTCCCCCATTGGAGTCAACAAAGGACTCAAGGTAAGCCGCATCAGTAGCATGGCGAGAAACACCGTAAATCTTATTCTTATCTTCACCGCTTCCGTAGCCGCTAAGAGCATCGGTTTCAGCAAAGTTAGAAACAATTCGGAAGAGAGATTCCAACATATTGTTTTCTCCTGTAAGAGAGGTTGCGGCAAGACCAACCCCAGCCGTATTTGTAAGGTCGTGCAGAATCATTTTGTTCATGGCTTCTGCGTGAGACACACCAACTTCTTCACGGTAGGTAGCAATCAAGTCTCCCAAACCATCGTCAAGACCAGCCAACATTTGAGCAATTTCAGAAATTTCAAACGTGTGTGCAATAGTCTTTGGTGAAACATGCAAGTTCTCATAAAGAGGCCTGATGTTCGTAATGTTGGAAAGTGCTTCATTTTCAGCAGTTCCACCGAGGCTATCAGAATCAGTTACAGTAAAGGTGTCTTCTGCACCGCCCAAGGCTCGCTCTTTCAGAATTCGCCATCCACTTGACTTCCAAGGTTTCTTAGGAAGAATTGACAAGGCGTTAATTTCACGGTTAATCATTGACCAAACCTTCTGACCATAAATTAAGTTGTGAAGGCTCGTATCAAGAGTTCCTGCTTGTGTAGCAAGACTGTGAACATTGTGAATGCCCGTAGTAATACCAGTTGCTTTCATTAGGTTATCGCTACCAAATCCATAGGTTGCTCGCTCCAAGTCTCCAATTGTCTTAAAATACCCACTCATTTTAGATACCCCCCTTGTGCTTTGAGAAAAGGTCGTGAATTTCATCCCACGACATTTCATTTACACGAGAAAAATCTTCGCTAAGTTGACGGGTCGTTTCCTCAACCGTTTGTGCCTTAGCAATTTCATTATTTTCCAAACTCTTCTTCAAGGAAGAAAGTTCTTCACGAAGTTGAGAAAGTTCGTTTTGTGGATTGAACTTGGACTTAGCAATTTCAGCCTTCTCCAATTCAAGTTCCTTTGCATAGCGAGCCTCAAACTCATTTTTAATCAAATCGTATGCTCTCTCCTCCTCTTTTTCTGCACGGAAATGTTCATATGCTTTTTCAATGTTAGAGGGAGAAAGGTCCAAAGTATCAACACCCTTTCGCTCCATGTATTCAAGGGCTTCTTTGTCTTCTTCCTCTTTCATGTATTCTTTGTCATAGTCAGCCATTTCTGCTTCTTCCATCATCATTTCATCCGATGAGTCTTCATCATACATGGCTCTTTCCATCATTTCTTCTTTACTTCCGCCACGCAATTCCTTTTTTTCGTCATCGTGGGAAGCGGCTCCTTCCATCTTTTCATCGTCGTCGTCGTCCTTCAACAACACGGTGTTTTTCAGTTCAGCCATTACATCATTAAATTCGGCCAAGGCCTTTTCAATTTCGCTCATTTTTTTATCCTCCTTAATTATATTAAATTTGGCTTCGGGATTAATCCCTTCTTCACAAATGGTGATTTCATGCAATTCTAACTTGTCAATTTCTTTATAACTCCCAACATCGGGGTCATATTTATTGGCTTTGTTAATTGCCTGTCCTCCAATTGAGAAAGAACGGAGTTTTCCACGACGAATATCCCTCGCCACTTCCTTTGCCTTCTCAATATCATTTCTTAACTTTATCACTACAAAAAAACCTGTCTCATCTACGCCTGTTTTTAGGACTTTTCCTTTGGAATCTGTATAATTGTCTAAGACCTCACCCACTTGAACATTTGAATGAGTAATCATAACATTTCGGAAGCGGTCGTTTTTCATAAATCCATCTGCCGCTTCACGAATTGCGTTAAGAGTAATTTTATCATTTTGTTTATCCACTACATCAACAGATGCGTAGCCAGCAATAACACAATCCTTATTTTCCTTTAGAATGACAAATTCCCCACCATCAGTAGGAAGATTACCAAACATAGGTGTTGCTAATTGCATGGTAATTAGTACGTTAGTAGACTATATAAATATTACTTGGATTTTGTAAGTTAATATTACATTTTGATAAATTTATCAGCCCTAGCATCATTTAAACCTTCATCTGAACTTTCAGGAGTAGGTTTTGTCTCATAACCTGTAAAGGCCAACCACATTTTTTCATCCCCAACAGGTAAATATCTTATGTGTAATTTAGATTGCACATCATCCCCACTTAGAATATATTCATGATAACCATGTCTTTGTGCTCCCAATAGCGCACTTCCTTTATCAATTAGCATATCATCATTAATAGAAGATACCAAACTAACAGGGTATTTACCAGCCTCTCCTAAGAAGTCGTATATGTTTTCCTTGGAACGAATGTCAATAGCCCAGTTATTTTCAAAATCTTCATGTTTAATAGTGAAGTATATTTTTTCATCTTTACCAAGCCACATTAAAAACTCGGCTTTATTTTCCTCCATTTTATTAAGAGTTAAATCGTCGTAGAAGAAACGGTCTTTGCCTTTAATACCGTAGGCATCGCCAGCCTCCATTAGACGCTGTTTCATTTTTTTCTTTCCTTCCTTATCACCAAATAAACGATTCATCATATTTGCATCATGGTCCATACCTCGCCTAAATAATTCCTCTAACGATTTAGTCCCTTCGTCAATTAAAATATTTTGAACAAAAGCCATGAACCTACCACTATCTTTTCCGTAGGCCCTTTTGATTTCTTTTTTCCAAACATCCATATTGGGATAGGCATTTTTTGACATAAGATTTTTTTCCTTAAAACCGTGAAAAACCAAACCATCCATATTTAATTCTAAATTCATTTTAGCAATACCATGAACGCCGTCTGTAATAACGTATGATTTTTTAAGGGCTTCTACTTTGTAGTCGGCTAAACTTTTTCTTCCGTTCTTTGTTAAGAACTCTAATGTAATCAACTTATCTGATTCAGAAACTTCGGGTATTTCGTGAAATTGGGCATTGTATAAACTGAACCCCTTTTTAGAATTACCCATAACTTCATCTACCTTAACACGGATAATTTTACCCTCTTCCACATTTACTTTTGTATTGGTAGTCTTACCGACATCAGCATAAAAATTACCCTCATATTCTCTTGCCTTGGGCGTTTCTTCTTCAACTGGGCCAACGCCGACCATATATGTAAAGGTCCCATTTTTATTTTTTCTTTTACCCAATACCAATACATCTAAGTCAATGACCTTTTTCCACTTAATCCACTTAGGATTTTTCTTTTTACCTATAACATAGGAAGATTTAGCGTCTTTAATTACGACTCCTTCGGAGGTTGGGTTTTTCATAATTTCCATAGCATATTCTTCTATTTCATCATATGAGTCTGCCTCACGGGTATTTTGTTTCGTGGGAAAAAGAACTACTTCATTTGTAAGGCCACTAAATTCTCCAATTAGAATTTTTATTCTATCTTCAAATTTTTCCATAGCAACGGAACTGTCTTTGTAGTGCATAATATCAAAGACATGTATTTTAATATCCTCTTCTGAATCAACCTTTTTATTTATATGGGCTAATGTATCGGCCCTTACTAAAGGTTCGTTGTCTTTATAAAGAACTGCTTCGCCATCAAGTATAAAATTATTGGTATCTTTTTCCTTTAAATATTTAACGCACTTGGGAAACTTGGATGTAATGTCTCTTCCACTAAAGGAATATATGGTTATTTTATCACCCTTCTTGTGAACTTGAACACGCAACCCATCATACTTTTCTTGAATAATATATTCACCAGTAAGTCCCTTAATTTCTCTCATATCATCAATTGAAAAAATCCTATACATTGGTTTATTAGGTTCAATAAAAGATTTCATTTCCTCGTCTTCTTTTACAAGCATAGGTTTATTCATACAAGATTCATATACTTGTCTCGCTCTCTTCTCTTTAACATCAAGGGTTTTATCAGAATATAAAATTTCTGTCTCTAAATTAGGAAACATCTCTTGATATGTTGGGTCTTTTAAAAGATTTCTTAATTCAACTACAAGTTGTTCCCATTCGTAATCATAAGCCTTGGGATTCTCCAAGGCAGATAAATATGTAGCCCTTATTTTATTAGTCAAGGAAACTTTATTCTTAGCGATTGAAAAAAAATCAACTGTCATTTTTATCCCCCTATGCTTCATCGGAGGGAACAAATGCAGATTCTTCGGAAACTCGCAAAGTGTGTTTAGCCCTGCGTAGTTTTTCTAATGCTGTTTCAAGGGCCGCTACTAAATCCTTATCTTGGGAGTCTTCCGGTAGTTCTGAATCTTCCCTACGGGGTTCGCCCCTCTCCTCTTCTTTGCTTTTATAGACCATGTATTCCGGCAAAAGTTTGTGTTGACGGCTTTTCTTAACCTCGGAAATAGTTCCGGGCTTTGCTTTTGCGGCCATAGCCATAACATCCTTAAGTTGGGGCTTTACTTTTTTATATGGACGTTCCTCCCCAGTTTCAGCCATAAGACCAAGAGCGTTTGTGATATGAGTTTCTAATTCAATAAGCCTTGTTAAAAGCATTCGGCTATCTCTCAAATCATCTGTTGGTTTTTCTTCTATCATGCTCATATTGTACCCTCCAATTTTCCTACTAATTCGTTTAGTTCGTCCCAATCCATTTTAGCGATTGTGTCTCCCGATGGGACGGGGTTTGAAACTGTCATTGATGGTCGGGGAGTGTGAACTACAATACCCGATTTCATCAAATTCATATTCGCTTCCTTTACTTGTGTTTCTAAATTTTCAATTCTTGTTATTAACATCTTAATAATTTCTACTACTTCTTCCATTATTCTTCCTCCCCATATACCATTCCGTAAATTTCTTGATAAAGATTCTCATATCTTTTGCGTAGGTGGGCTAACTTTTTAATGAGTTTAAGATTTTCTACATCCATATCCTCTAACTCTTCCTCTTCCGTTGAATCCACTACATCAGCCAATGTATTTATAAGTTTTGTTAGTTTAAGGTATTCCTCACCAAAATATTCTGTCGGCTCTGCATCCTGTAAGAACGTTTTAATTCTGCGTCGTTCATCCTCCGGAAGTTCAGAAATTTTCATTTTGAACAATTCCGGGTCAAGTTCAACATCAGAGTCAAACGGATGAAAGTAAAACTTTGATGGCATGAACCTTTGTATTGAGGGTGAAACTGCTCTACCTTCACTATCCCTATCACTTAAATACTCGCCTCTAGATTCTCTTCTTCTAAGTTGTTCGGCATAAGCATCTAAGTTATCATAAAATTCACTAATACCAACATCAGAAGTGGATAGTTTTCTTTTGAGTCTTTCTTCTCTTTTGGCGTCTGCTCTTTGTTTGTCTTGATACTCCATCACATTATCAATAATTTCCTCACGGTCCAATTCATAACTTTCGGGTAGTCTCCTTTTGACTTGTTCAGGAGTAATAACCCCACTAGAATAGTAAATAATATCGTCCCCGTTTGGACTCCTAAATACAAATCTTTTACCATTAAATTTCGGAAGTGCGAGTTGCTCAATCCGTTGTCTATTATCGGCTATTTCGGGTTTTCTGTCAAAGAAACTATCCTCCCTTTCTTCAAGAGAATAATCACTATCTAATGAAATATTCTGAAACGCCTTTACTCCCTCGGCTTGTAAAATAGCCTTAAAAATATAATCACCGAAAGTTAAACTACTGGCTCTCTCCGAAACTCTTTCTTCTAAATCTTCTTCTAATGCACTACCTACTGTAAAAAGAGGAGCCGCCAATAGTGATAATTTATAGTCATTACGAAGATACCTTGCTATTGAACTAAGAATTTCTCTATTGGGGACCCTACCTATTGGGATTAAACCTCTTATTCTTTGTTTTATAGTATTCCAATTTTTCTTAAACTTTTCCATTTGTCCTTCTTCTGTTGTTGGTTCTAAAGAAAAGTTTTCTCTCATTTCCATAGCATCAGAACTTAAATTATTTAATTTTCTTAGAAAATTTTTCTTATCTCTTGTGCTGGTTAAATTTATAATAATTGGTAAAGATTCTATTACGTTAGAATATAACGCTTGTAGTTTTTTATTAAATATATCTGCTCTTAGAGCCTCTTCTAATCTTGATATAGAAACAATGACAATATTTCCCTTGTCTGTATAAATACCATCTAACTCTCTTAAGGTAGCGTGGGCATCGGGTTTTTCTTGATTAGTTCCCTGTAAAGCAAAATCGGGTATGAATGAAACATACTTGGTAGAAGTTCCTATTCTCGTATCAAGTCTTCTTGTATTATCAGTTCTCGGACCATCATCTGTATTGTAGTTATATCGCTGATTAGTTGATTGAACTTGAGTATAAGGTAGTAATCTATCAACCAATGAGTCCACACTAACAGTTTTAATTGGTTCGGGTAGTCTTGTGATAAATCTTCTTATATCGGGTGTTAAAATGTCTCCACGATATGATTCCTTTCTTTGAAATTTTTGAGCCTCCGCTACTATCATATTCATTTCTTTAGCGGTAGTTTGTGGTCTTTTTTCATAGATAAATCTTTTTAAACCATATATCGGATTCATAAAACTCATAGTTTCACCTCAAACTTGTTTCCACTTTTTACTCATTTTGGGACCACCCTCTATGAAACCGGGAATACTAGGTGTTTTTTCCCAGTTATCGGGGGGAACTTCAGGGACGTTCATTGATAGGTCCTTGGCCTTTTTCTTAATCTGTTGTTTTTTAGCGTCTAATTTTTCTTTAATTTTTTCATTCATCTTGTTCACTTCTCCTTTGGTTTCTTCTCCTTCTCTCTATCATACTAAACAATCCTTCTCTCATTGGTTCTCTAGGTACAAAATCACCTGTCCTGTAATCGGACCCCACAGTTTTAGTTAAATGGAAATCATAGATTGCGTCTTTGTGTATATTAACAAATTGTTTCATCTCATTATAACTCACAATAGATGATTCGGGAACAACTGAAAACGCGTCAGACATTTTACTTTCCATCATATTTCTTTCAATATTATATAAAAACATATCGGCTATATGTTCTTTGAATTTTTCTAGGCTGAGTTCCTCAGACTGAGCAGATAGGTCCTCATAAATACTTTCTAAATCATCCAAATCAATAAAAGAACTTATTTCTGATATTTTGCTAGGCCCCGCTTTATTAAATTGTTTTTGCCTTTTATCTGAATCCTCAATATAATTTTCTATGATATAATTTTTTATTCCCTTCATTGTTCCGATGGGTGAGTCCAAATCGTATCTGCCCGGACCTACAAGGTATAACGATTCATCAGAAAATTTAATCACAAAACTAAAACTAAGACCCAGTTTAGTACTACCACCAGTTCTGAGTGTCTCGGAAAAAGTTGGTTTAAGTTCATTATAAGGAATATATGCTTGTCTACTAAATGCGGCTATATTTTCGGGTATCTTTTCTCCAAACCTTGTTCCCGTTTGTGAACCAGCAAGAATCATTGTCCCTAAAGCATCTAAATTTTCTCCCCCTTCAATACTGTCAATGCCTAATTGGAAGTCTAAGTTAACACAACTGGAATTAGTCATGTAAAAATTATAAGTTCTACCTTTAAAATCTAAATTGATTTTCTCTGCGCCTAGATAGTCTGTTCTTGAATCAACTACCATAAATGTTCCTACACATGCAGAACCCTTTATTTTGGGATAGGCCCCCGATACACGGGCGGCTCCGGATTTTCTATCATCTACACTAATATAAATATGAATGGGACTAGATTCAGAAATAGCAAAGTAAAGACCCCTTCTTGCACCAGTTAAGGCATCATAAATAAATGGCTTTACTTCTATAAATTGAGAACCAGCCTTTCCCACAAGACCTTTAATAATATTTCTTAAGAAAGAAATAGACCTTTCGGCGGGATTGCGGTCTGTGCCTAAAATCTCTTGCTGTATTAAAAAGTTTTGAGGTATTAAAATTCTTCGTACGGCCTTACTTGCTTCTAAATAAAAATCAGAAGAAGCATTAATATCAATTTCAAAATCTCTAGAACGGGTTTTTAATCTTATATAACTCCCACTAACCTTTTCAAGTGTTAAATTTGAAACATAAGGAAAAATTCTGGGCCGAGGGGGGCCAGCATCGCTGTTAACGGTGTCATATGAAAAATGAAATCTAATGATTATTTGCGACTTAATACGCATGGTTATAATATAAGAATCATATCCTTCATCTATTGAAAAATTAATTTGGTATTCTTGTAGGGGGGGTTCGTTAACATCATTTAAACTTGCTCCTCCTTCTTTCATTACCACTTCTTTAATTTCTCTTTCAAAAGCCTCAAAAAAAGTTGAAACTTTGTCTAGAGGGATAACTATTTTTACTAATTCTTCCATTAATTCTCTCGGTGTTTTTCCTTCTATTTGTTCAAGTTCTTTATATGAAAGAATTTCACTCATTGTAACGGGGCCTGTTAAATGAAATATGCGTGGTATTCGCTCAATTACTAATTTTCTAGATGTCCCGCTAGACTTAATGATTGGCTGACCAATATTTTGTAATGCGTATATAACACTACGACTTAGTTGTGCGTCGGGAGGAATGGTATATTCTAAATAACGTTCAGATAATTTTATACTATTTTCTGTATCTTGAATTATATTTTCCATGAATTTTATATCTTCGGGTACTGCTTTCATAAAGTCAAAACCCCTTTGGGTTCCGCTACTTGTGTAAAATCCCGGCAAACTAGAAGAAATAACAGTATTTAACATAGTTGATATTTCCCTAGATATGACGTTACTTTTTAGCCTACCGATAGTAAGTGGGCGGCTAAAACCTTTAGTTTGAAAATAAACATCTAGAGAACGTATAAAATTTTCTTTTACCTTACTAAAGTAATTATCGGGGAGGTTAGGTGGACTTAAAGTTTCTTTGGCCTTATAATAGTCTAATATAATATCCTTAATTTGAAATAAATATACGGAAATTGCATCGTTAATATACGGCACGTCTTCATTAATCGTAACACGGGAATTACTATCTGTAAAATATAAACGGGCAGGGGTATTACCCGACCTAATATAATCCTCTACGCTTTTTCTATCTCCCCTTCTATTAATTAATGAGCGAATTTTTTTACTTAAATATTTCATTGATTTAGGCGTAAAATACCTTTCCAATCCTTCGTAAAAATCGTTAGGAATATCAACATTAACCAATTTAGTCAAACTATCTGTTACCACACGATAGTTGTATGAAATCTGAACATTAAATTTATCACGAATTATTTCAAATTCAAAGGAAAAATGTCTCTTTTCAACAGGAACTTGGTCCTCAAATCTTTCATCGGAAAATATGTCAACTAATGAAGAATCAAAGTGATTAACTATATTTTCTAATATTATTTCTTTTTCCGCACCCGAAGGTCCTTCGTTAGCATATTGCAAATTAACTTCTCTTAGTATGCTTCCGCTTCCATGCGAAGATTTGGTATTATATCCCAGTTTTTTTAATAGAGGAATAGGAAAAATTATTTTTTCTTCGTGGTAAAATAACTCTAAATTAAATTCGTTGACCCCCATTAATTTAACAAATAATCTAGTTTTTACACGTGACTTTATACTCATTAACATATTGTAGTCTCTTGGGTCAATAGTATAATTTAAAATATCTAAATGTGAACCACCCCCTATCTTAAGTTTTGTTCGTAAAAAAGGAAAATCAGCCGCATAACTTTCTTGACTTCTAATAATATTCTTAACATCTGTCTCAAACGGCAATAAATAAATATCAAACTTATTTATTAGGGCCTGTCCCTCCTCTTCAGACATTAAACCTGCACTTTTCTTAAACATCAAGGAATCCTCCTTTCGGTCCTACTATCCACGTTATTATTTCCTGCCTCCTTTGGTAGACCACTAAATCTTTTCGGTGGGCCTTTTTCCATACTAGTTTCTCCCGCTACTTGCGCCTTCGTATTGCCACTCATCAAAGCCTGTTCTTGTAGTTGTCCTAATTGCGAACGGTCAATGTTTGTTCCCGCATAGGGGTCTGTTTCTAGTGGTTTTTCATCGGATTCAACATCAACATCAATAAGTTCTTTAGCGGGGTATTTTTTGAAAACAAAGTCTCCATCCTCATTCATATCAACTTCAAATCCAAGATTTTTCATTTGTATTGCTAGTTGTAGTTCCATCTCCCGCCTACGGATATTAGCGATTTCATCTTCCTCTTCACTTCTTAGAAGTTGAACTTTCCAATCGGTAATGCCAAATTGTTTCATTAAGAAAGGAAACATGTATTTATTATAAACGTTCTGTGCCTTTTCAACTGCTCTATTTGTGACCAAAATTTGCATACCTTCGTTATTAAGACCGCCGCCAGTAGTAGTGTCTCCGGTAAAAATATTACTAACACCATAAAAAGACGAAACTCTTGTTCTCAAATCATCCTTTACGTTGATATAGTCCATTTCTTTAATTGTGTTAGTGAATGGAACCCATTCAACAGAACCTCTTGAACCTCCTTCTGTTTCAATTCCCATAATGGGTGTGTAGTGGGGGTCCCTTTCTAACTTCTCCTTTACTCCCTTCCAATACTTTACCAACGACTCCATATTGTTTGTTTGGACAGCGAGAATACCTCTTGGGGTTCTAGCCTTGGTATATAATGTGCTGATATAACTTTCCATAGCGGTTAGGGTAAAAATGTGATTAAATAGTGTTAGAACTGGCGGATGTCCATATAATCTTGAAGGTGAATATTTACTAAAATGAACAACTTCTCCCATAATATAATTTTGGTCTTCACCTCTAGATTTATTTACAAATTCTATCGGATGTAGGGAGGAACCACAAACTGCACATTTATCATATTTATCTTCACTAACAAAATCTCTATGTGTTATACATGTATAACGAGAATGACCTCTATCACCATCTTCATCAACCTCTATGTAAATCGTTGTTGGGTCGCCCCTATAAATCTCGTTTATTTTGGACATTATTATTTCGCCGTTTTTATCTAAGTAGTAGTCTTTTACTAATATTAGGTAAGCATCATCAATGATATTCATATCAGTTTCCAATTCCTTTAGAACATCAATAAACAATTGATGTGATGAATTTACATATCCTTCAAAAAAGTCAAAAGCGTATAGTTTCTGTTGAAGGTCGGGTCTTCTTAGATTTGTAGAACCACAACTAGAACAAGCGTCCACCTCTTTGTGATGTTCATATCCACAATCACTACACTTTAAATCAAAGGCCTTTACCCATTCATAACCCCTGCGAAAAATTTCAGTTTTAAGTTGAACTAGACAAGTCCGGACCACGGTTGAATTTTGAGCCATAGAATATAGATATTTGCCAGCATAATGTTGTGGTAGTCTTCGTTCTTGAATACCCATGTTATATACTTCATCATTTACAGGAGTTGGTGTTCTTCTCCTAATGAGGTTTCTTAGACTATCCCTTAGACCCATATTCATTCCTCCTTTGAAATCGTGTCCACGGCGTTCATGTAGGCCCACCGGGAGTTCTCTCTATATTTTATAATATCCTCTTCTTGTATATTATACTTTTGTAATTCTACTTTATTAGCGGCATCCTTCCAGTTCTCCCACTTGATAAGTTTAAAAATTTCTTCTAAGCGGGGCTTGGCCCAATCTTCTTTAGAAAAATTTTGTTTAATCATGATGGCTTCTTGAATCAGTTTGCCCTGTTCCTTTTTCATTCTTAGGTGAGGTATTGTCTTATCCAGTAGTTTAGATATATCACCCTGACTATAAAAATTTAATCTGTGTTGGCTTCTATTATTTTCCCCTACCTTTTGGTCCAAGTGTAAGCGTCCAATTTTCAATTGATTTTCCATCTCCTTGAAAAAAGCCTTTCCTCGGTCCCCAGTAGCAATCATACCAACCCTCGGTGCATATTTAGAATCCATAGTAATATATCCATCAGAATCAATAAACCCTGCAACGTAAGAATACAAGTCTTTTCTGATAGCATCACTTAGAATATAATACTCTCCCCCGACATTTATTGCTTGAACTCTTTTTAGCATTTTAGAAATCGTTTGGGGAGTGGTGGAGCGATGGTAGGAGGACGGTAAAAGAGAATGAATCGTATTGCTAGTAATACCGGGATTATCACATATTGTCTTGACTAACATATCTTCCAATACCTCTTGTCTTGGTTTTCTAATTGACTGATGAGAGATTTCTTTCAAAATACTCTTAATATTCTTTTTAGAAGATTTAAATTTTATTATGGCTGTATTATATTCTTCCCCATATTCAAGGGATGATTTTTGTAAATTAGCCTCCCACATTTTAACTAGATTATCAATAATTACCTGTCTAGTTTCTCCGTCCTTGATGTGGTGAAATTTTTTCATCATTTTAATATCAGGAGTAAGCATCCTAACAGATTTTTTAAACGGCCTCAACCAATAGATAGAATCTAATGAATTATCTAAGTGTTCAGAATATGCCTTAATTAAATGATTAATGGTGGAGGCCATTTTTTCTCTTGTTTTACCCTTGAGAGTCCTACGCATGTATCTCAATTCTTTTACAACATCCGGTATTGTTTTTTCCTCAATCATAAGTTCTTCGGGCATTTTAGAAATATATTGCTTGGCGTCTGTAAAATTGATTTTTAAGTTATTAGAAATATCTTTTATTACTTGCATTTCGTCATGACATTGATATTGGAGCCATGACATCATAACTTCATTTGGGTCTTTATTGGCTACGGCACGGAGACTTTCTTCTTTTTCGTCCTTGATTCTTTTAGCCTCTTCAAGTTCCTCTAATTTTCTTCTCAATTCTTCTGTGTTTATTTCATCTTTACTAATAATTAATTCCAAAAATACCACCTCCTAAGTTTAGCGTTGGACCACTAGTAGCAAAAATACCAGCGTCCTCAATTTCAATAAATGTGTCTGTAAAGGTCTTGGTTGCATAGTTCGCTAAGGCCAAAGCAATAACGGTGTCATCATGCGCTCCAAGGCCCTCTATTCTTCCACTATTACCAATACCAAAAGCCTCTAATTCTTGAACGATTACATTAGAAACTTTTTTGTCCTCGTCTTTTTGATACGGTAAAAGAATTTTATTGTTTTCAAAGTTCATTTGTAGGTTAAGAATAATTTCTTCTTTTTTCTTTCTACTCATAGTGAACTCCTTAACGGGGAAGTCAGAAATGTCTCGTAGTTCCATAGCGAAAGATTTAGCGAAGGTGTTTGTTTCAATCATTACGATTTCTGGTGAGAATCTTTGGCATAGGTCAGTAATGCGGGTGATATGTGAACGAAAGTCCATATTTTTTTCACGAACCATATGAACAACTTTTTTATTTAATTCTTCATCAACCTCTAAAACAATCATCACGGTGTAGTCGCCATTGATGCTCATTGATGGGTCATAGCCTATGTAGTATTTGAATGCTTCGTTGTTTCCATAGTATTGTAAAGACGAGGTTCTATCTTTTGATTTATCCACATGTTCTTTTCCAAATAACATTGTATTGGAAGAAATGGGAATACAAAGATATTCTCTTGTAAATTTAGCAGAACCTATTTCCCTACGGCGACGGTCTAGCGAGTCAATATCCCAACGGGAAGGCCAAAGTGCTTCTCCTGCTTGGTTAATGGCTGGATAACGTTTTACATCATACTCGGTGTTTTCCTCCAACTCAGCGAATATATCCGTGTAGGTGAAAGGCGTTCCAATCATTCTCAAAGAGGAGGTGTGGTGAAGGGTAGGAATCATATCACCCCAAAACCAATCCGAGACTCGCTGAATGGCGGTCATAGAGAACTCCTTCATTGGGTCGTCAATGATAATTTCGTCGGGGTGGAGTCCACGGATTTGAGAACCAACCGACCTTTCAACGATACGGTTTCCGTTGGTCAATTCCATTCGGCCAACAGCCCAACCCTGTTTAGGTTTGAACTTCTTCAAGGCGGGAATAGTAGAAAACATTCTATCAATATCTTTCATGTGAACCATTGTTTGCTTTTGGTTAGAGGAAATGTAAATAATTTCGTATGGGGGTTCTTGGAAACATAACTGGTAGATGCACCACGAGTGAAAAAAAACTGATTTGCCGTGGTCCCGTGAACAAATCGTAACGGTACGTTGTGTAGATTGGACACGCTCAAGCCATTCCCTGTGGAAGGGGGCCATCTCAAAACCTAGAACCTTAGTGAAGAAATATTCAAAATTGCCCTTAGAGGCTTTCATGTCCATTTCCGTGAGTAGGTCCATTATTCTTCCTCCTGTTCGTCTTCGGGTGAATAATAATTAGGGAGGGGTATATTCATTCTAAGTCTATAACGCATTCTATCATGAAATCGGCGTAGTTCGTCATTATTATCTCTTTTTGCTCTTGATGCCATACGACCATGATATTCCCTTTTGTTTTTATCATCCATATTATCGTATTCTTCCTTTGTGTATTCTAAACCCTCACTAGATTCGCCGCCGTATTTAGGAGAAGGGAATGTTGGTGGTTTATACTTGCGTTGAATCCTATGAAACATTCTATTGTGAAATGTTTTATCTATTCCCTGCCTCATCATACCCATATGATAATTTATTTTTTGCTTATCTGTTAGATTATTATAGGCTTCCAATGATATTTCAACATAAGGGTCTAATTTACCCGTAGGAGTAGTTTTATATTTTTGCGTTCGTCTATTTTCTCCTTCTAACTCTAGGGAATAATAGTCATTACATTCTGTTTTTCCTAACCCAAGACACCTTGCTATTCTTCTTTGTTGCCTACCGTGAAAGTTTCTCATATCTTGATAATATTTCATTTCTTGATAAACTGGGTTTTCTGTATCGGTTAAATCTACTGTGTGTTGAGTTCTAAGGGCTTTTAACCTTGTATTATATGCCTCTCTTTGTCGGTTATGCCAACGCCTTCTTTCATCTAAGGAAGCCGCATTGTATTGCGCTTCATTACGAATGTCGGGACGAGTATCAACCTTTAAAATTTCCCAAGCCTTTTTCATAGCCATATCAATATTCTTACTAATTAACCGGCGAGGTTTGTCCCCTTGTAGTGTATTTATAACCTCGTCTTGAATACTTGCCGGTAAGGACTCCACCGGAGGGTCAACGGTCCAACCTTGTGATTTAATATAATTGAGCCAGCCCGAAGAAAAATTACTAGCCATACCGATTGCTGGATTAGTACCAAATATAGCACTATCCCTTTTTGCCCACAGCATTTTAGCCACACCTAGACCCCTATACATGTCAATTGTTTTTATTCCCGTAGTGAGGAATAATTTATGCTCATCAAGATATTTCCACCCAGCACGTCCAACAGGTAGGGGTGAACCACCCAAGGTATTTACACGGTCAAAGGCAATAAAATAACCATCAGCATTTTGTCTCGTTAGGGGAGGAAAAAAATCCATCTCTTCTCTAGTTTTACGATATGGGTTAACTTTTCTAAATAAAGCAACCATTTCTTTTTCAGAATAGATTTTATCATCAATATATACATCCGGAGTATTGGCTGGTTTTCCTTCCTCATCAGTTATGATAGGAAGATAAGTTCCCGGTGCTCCATACCCCAAATCCTTCTTCAACGAAATAGCCCCCTAATCTTGTAAATAACTTCTCTACTGACTCCTAATTGAACAGACAATTCGGCAAATGTCTTATTGGGTGATTTTAGAATAGTCTCCATGTCTTGAGCATACAAATCTACCCTATCCTCTTTTCTAATTAA
>NZTP01000015.1 GCA_002696485.1 Altibacter sp.
ATCTATTAAACGCACGGGCCCTACAAATACTGCAATAAACGCACGATAGGAAATACCCGGAAGCTTACGTTGCGCCGTTGTTAACGTAGCTTCATTCGCGATCTCAAAATATTCCAACCGGAAATGGGGGTTATTCAAAAATCGTTCCGCAACCAATTTGTTGAGTTGCGGAATTGTATGTGAGTCGAATTTTTCTTTAACTTCTTTCAAAGTTTGGTAGATCAAAGCCGATTCTGTTCGCTGTTGTGGCGACAAACGCTTGTTCCTTGAACTCATGGCGAGCCCATGGGGTTCTCTTACTATGGCGCAGCCTATAATGTTGACATCGAGCTCCTGCTGCCGCACCATTTTTTTTATGATCTGCAACTGCTGAAAGTCTTTTTCTCCGAAATAAGCGTTTGCGGGTTGCACAATTCGGAACAAGGTACTTACCACGGTTCCCACACCATCAAAATGGCCCTTCCTGTGTTTTCCCTCCATCGCATCCTCTAATCCGTCAAATTGAAAGGATCTGGATGTGATGTTATTTGGATAAATCTCTTCAACATCGGGAGCGAATACTATGATTTCTTCAGAAAGTGTTCTTAAAAGAGTGACATCTTCCGTAAGATTGCGAGGGTATTTCTCAAGATCGGTAGGATTGTTGAACTGCGTAGGATTCACAAAAATGCTTACCACCACACGCGCATTCTCATCCAGAGCTCTTTTCACGAGTGCCAAATGACCTTCGTGCAATGCGCCCATGGTAGGAACAAAACCAATTGTACCACGGCCGTGTTTCTCTAATAGTGCATTTTTAAGTTCGGCACTGTGTGTATAGATTTTCATGAATCTTTCTTAAGAGCGAGCAAAATTAAGATATTAAGGACAATCTTCATAAATTTTCGTAATTTTGCGTGTTTTTAAGGGTAAAGCCAAAAACAATAATTTTTTATGAAGGATTTCTTCGGAAGCTGACAATCTCTTGTTGGATCGTTATTTCTTTTGAGGCTCTTCATATAACCGAAACAAAATAAGTAAATAGATGAAAGATAAAAGGATCTTGTATGTGTCTTCTGAAGTAATTCCTTACTTGCCGGAGACCGAGATTTCTTCAATGTCGTTTGAAGCCCCGAGGATGGTAAACAATAATGAAGGTCAAATTCGAATCTTCATGCCCCGTTACGGAAACATCAATGAACGAAGACACCAATTACACGAAGTGATTCGACTTTCGGGTATGAATTTGGTGATCAACGACATTGATATGCCACTCATCATTAAAGTAGCATCCATACCTAAAGAGCGCATGCAAGTCTATTTTATAGATAACGAGGACTATTTTAAACGAAAGGCGACCTACGCCGATGAGGATGGTAATTTCTTTCCGGATAATGACGAACGCGCCATTTTCTTTGCGAAAGGAGTTATTGAAACAGTAAAAAAATTAAATTGGTCACCGGACATTATCCATGTTCATGGTTGGCTTGCGTCGTTCTTACCACTATACCTTCGCAATTATTACGATAATGAGCCGCTGTTTGAAAACAGTAAAATAGTTACTTCGCTATACAATCATGGGTTTGATGGCACGTTAGATAAGGAAGTTATTGAAAAAATTAAGTTCGATGGGATTGCCGAAGAAAAGGTGGCAGAACTGAAGGACCCTACCTACACGAATATGATGAAGGTAGCCGTTCGAAACTCAGACGCTGTTATTATTGGTTCTGAAGAAATTCCGGAAGAATTAAACAAATTTATCAAGACCATTGAAAAACCTGTGTTAAACTATCACAATATGGAGGAGTTTTCCCAGGCGTATTTAGATTTTTACCAATCGAAAGTATTGGTATAACACACAAAATTGCACATGAATATCAAGAACCTATTGCCAAAATTTACGGCAATCCTTTTATCTATAATTGCCCTTTCTTCTTGTGAAGAGGACTTGTCGCCTATCAATTCTGAAATCATTGGAGAACAGAATTTTAATTCAGATCTATATGTTACAGACAACCTGGTAGCCTTCAGCAGAAAATTGTTCCCGGTGCAAACCAACAATCTGCCCAGTTACCAATTAGGGATCTATAACAATGAGATATATGGGAGATCGACCGTAAATTTACTGTCTCAAGTGACCATGGAATTACCAAACCCTGAGTTTGGAGATAGCACCGAACTGGAAAAGGTGTATTTGTATATTCCATTCTTCAGTACGAGTACAGTTTCAGACGAGGTCACTACATACGAATTAGATTCTGTTTATGGAGATGCACCTATCAATATCACGCTGTATGAGTCCAATTACTTTCTGCGTGACTTCGACCCTAACTCAAATTTTGAGGAGCCTCAAAAGTATTACTCCAATCAAGGACCGTTGTTTGAAAACTTTTTAGGTCCTGTAATTGGCACAGTAGAAGAATTTACGCCAAGCGCCGATGAAATTATAGCTGTAGAAGATGATCCCGCAACCGAAGAGGATGAAGAAGAACGTCTGCCCCCGGGACTTCGTGTCGAGTTGCCCATCGAGTTCTTTAAAGAAAAGATTCTTGATAAAGAGGGCGAACCGGAACTTTTAAATAATAATAATTTTAAAAATTATTTTAGAGGGATCTATTTTAAGGTTACTTCGTCAAGCAACGAAGGGAATCTCTTTCTTTTCAATGCTGCGGCCGCTAGAATAACACTTGAATACACTTTCAAAACCATGGGTGCAGATCCTGATGCTGAGCGGAATGACGCCAGTTTCGAATTGTCACTTAAAGGAATCAACGTTAATACATTCGATAATGAGTTGAATCCCGATATCGCTTCACAATTGTTAACACCCGATGTGGAAAACGGGGAAGAGAACCTATATTTACGGGGTGGCGATGGGATCATTTCGGTGATCGATCTTTTTGGGGATGTTGATAACAAAAAGATCTTGAATGGGGTCTTGGTAGATGGTCAAAATGGAGTGCCGGACGAACTGGATTCCTTGCGCGTGGAGAACTGGTTGATCAACGAAGCGAACTTGATTTTTTACGTAGATCAGTCAAAGATCCCGGGAGGAGCCACGGAACCAGAGAGGCTTGTAATTTTCAATATAACGGAAGGTACGTTGCTCGCAGACTATGATTTTGATCCTACTGTGGGAGAAGCGCCCGTAAATGCTGTGGTAGATCACCTGGGCCGATTGGAACGTGGTAGTGACGAGAATGGTGATTTCTATAAGATTCGTATTACCACGCATCTAAGCAATGTAATACGAAGAGATTCCTTAAATGTGCCCTTAGGAATTATGGTTACTCAGAATGTATTAGTGACAGATTTTCAGGATCTGGAAAATACCCAATCACCGGGAATCGATAAGGTTCCGGCGGCTACGATACTGTCGCCGCAGGGGACCGTTCTATTTGGGAATAACACAGCTAATTCAGAAAAAAGGCTGAAACTTCAGATCTACTATACGAAGCCTAACTAAAAGAGAAAGTAATGTGTGGAATTGTTGGATATATTGGAAAAAGAGACGCCTATCCCATTGTACTAAACGGGTTAAAACGTTTGGAATATAGGGGATATGACAGTGCCGGGATCGCACTTTTCGACGGATCCGATATTCAACTGTGTAAAACAAAGGGCAAGGTCTCAGATCTTGAAGAAAAAGTTTCAAAATCCATTTCATCCAAAGGAACTTTAGGGATGGGTCATACACGTTGGGCAACGCATGGTGTGCCAAAC
Source organism: Altibacter sp. (assembly GCA_002696485.1). GTDB lineage: Bacteria > Bacteroidota > Bacteroidia > Flavobacteriales > Flavobacteriaceae > Altibacter. The sequence continues at coordinate 3,703 of NZTP01000015.1, forward strand.
GATATCAATTCTCACCCACACTACTCAAATAGCGGTGACCTGGTGATCATACACAACGGGATCATTGAGAATTATACGGCACTTAAGAAGGAATTGCTCAATAGGGGGTATTCATTTACTTCGGATACCGATACCGAAGTATTGGTAAACCTTATTGAAGATGTTAAGAAGAAAGAAAAGGTAAAATTAGGTAAGGCTGTACAGATCGCACTGAATCAAGTGGTGGGTGCCTATGCCATCGCCTTGTTCGATAGGAACAAACCCGATGAGATCGTTGTCGCAAAGCTTGGTAGTCCACTCGCCATTGGTATAGGGGATGATGAGTTTTTTGTGGCAAGTGATGCTTCGCCGTTTATTGAATTTACAAACAATGCCATCTATTTGGAAGATGAAGAAATGGCCATCATACGCTTGGGACGTGATGTGAAGGTTCGAAAGATCAAAGATGATTCTCTGGTAGCACCCTATGTTCATGAGCTTCAATTGAATCTTGAACAAATTGAAAAAGGAGGCTTCGATCATTTTATGCTGAAGGAGATCTACGAACAACCTTCTGTAATTAAAGATACATACAGAGGGCGTTTGCTTGTGAATGAAGGGATCATAAAACTTGGAGGGCTTGAAGATTACATCGAAAAGTTCATTCAGGCAGACCGGATCATTGTTGTAGCGTGCGGAACATCTTGGCACGCAGGATTGGTAGCGGAATACATATTTGAAGATTGGGCACGCATTCCGGTTGAAGTAGAATACGCTTCAGAATTTAGATACCGCAATCCAATCATTACCGAAAAAGATGTCGTGATCGCGATCTCGCAAAGTGGCGAAACAGCCGATACACTGGCGGCCATCAAACTTGCAAAGGAGAAAGGTGCTTTCGTCTATGGTATTTGTAATGTAGTTGGCTCTACTATTTCCCGAGAGACCCATAGTGGGACCTATACCCATGCAGGGCCGGAGATTGGCGTAGCCTCGACCAAAGCTTTTACTACGCAGATCACCGTATTGACTATGATCGCCTTGAAGTTGGCCAAGAAAAAAGGAACCATCTCTCATAGGGATTATATGGTGCATCTTCGTGAATTGGAATTAATTCCTGCTAAGGTTGAAGAGACATTAAAAACAGATGAGAACATCCAAAAGATCGCAGAGATCTTCAAGAATGCTAAGAATTTCTTGTATCTGGGGCGTGGTTACAACTTTCCTGTGGCCCTGGAAGGTGCGCTAAAACTAAAGGAGATATCATACATTCATGCAGAAGGGTATCCCGCCGCCGAAATGAAACACGGTCCCATTGCCTTGATCGATGAGCACATGCCGGTAGTGGTTATTGCAGTAAATAGCAACCATTATGAAAAAGTGGTGAGCAACATTCAAGAGATCAAATCGCGGGCAGGAAAAATCATTGCCGTGGTGACCGAAGGAGATACAACGGTCAAAGAAATGGCCGATTACATCATGGAGGTTCCGCACACACCCGAAACCTTAACCCCATTAGTAACTACGATACCTCTGCAATTGCTGTCCTATCATATTGCGGTAATGTTGGGAAGAAATGTGGATCAGCCGCGAAATCTGGCCAAGTCGGTAACGGTAGAGTAGAGGTTGGACTGTTTCGTCTTTTCTGTTGAACGCTACTTAATTCGAAAAGGGATGCATGCCATATTGCTTCCATAGTGAATTGGGAACGTATCTAAAACACAGATTCACTTACTAGTTTTTACATCCAATTTTTTACCTTACTTTTAATGAGATGAATCGTGTGATTAACCTCATCTCCGGACCTAGAAACCTCTCTACAGCGATCATGTATGCGTTCGCGCAACGCAGTGATTGCAGTGTGTTGGATGAGCCTTTTTACGGGTACTACCTAAAAAATGCGGCAAACGCGGCTTCACATCCTTCCGAAATAGAGATCCTTCAAACCATGGAGCTGGACGATGTAAATATCATTGCCGATATTGAGCGACGGTCACAACGATCCCATGTATTTATAAAAGGTATGGCACATCATTATTTGCAACCTGCACCTTTATTTATTTTAGATTGGAGTAACGTACTCCTTATTAGACATCCTCGCAAATTGATCGCCTCGTTTTCTAAGGTGATTGAACACCCTACGCTTACCGATATAGGAATTAAAAAAGCTTCGGAATTATTTCTTTTTCTGAAAGAAAATAACCGAATACCCATCGTGATCGATAGCGATGCGCTTTTAATGGCTCCGGAAAGATACCTTCGGAAACTGTGTGCAAAACTGAAGCTTCCGTTTGAGACAGCCATGCTTTCTTGGCCTGCAGGCGGTATTCCCGAGGACGGCATTTGGGCACCGCATTGGTACAAAAATGTTCATAATTCCACGGAGTTCGCGATACAAAGTAGCAGCTCTCAACCACTGCCACCACGTTTCGAAACTTTACTTGCTGAAGCGATGCCTTATTACAACACTTTAAGAACCCACATCCTAAAAAACGATACTCATGCTCCAGACTTCCAACCCTAAGAACGATTCGATCCAAATCTTTGTAAAGGACCGCCTGTATCCTCGATCTGAAGCAAAAGTCTCTGTGTTCGACAGCAGTGTGCAAGGGGGCGATGCCGTATGGGAAGGACTGCGTGTATATCCTGAGGGGATCGTATGTTTGGACAAACACCTCACGCGCCTACAGGAAAGTGCAAAAACGTTGGCTTTTGAGGACATTCCCTCCAAAGAGTTTATTAAGAGGGCAATAAGGCAAACCTTGGAAGCTAACGGGATGAGCGATGAGACCCACATTCGTTTGACACTTACTCGAGGCGAGAAGATTACCAGTGGGATGGACCCTAGATTGAACCAAAGCGGTTCTTGCCTTATCGTACTGGCCGAATGGAAACCTTTGGTCTACGACAATAACTCCGGGATCAAAGTAATAAGTACAAGCCAGCGGCGCAATGCACCTCAATTCTTAGATAGTAAGATTCATCATAACAATTTGCTAAACAACATTATCGCCAAAATACAGGCGAATGTGGCAGGGAAGGATGCCGGCCTCATGTTGGACGACAGAGGTTTTGTAGCCGAGCTTAACGGGAGCAATCTTTTTATGATAAAGGAAGGAAAAGTGTTTACACCCTATACACACGCTTGCCTTCCGGGAATCACGAGGGCTACCGTATTGGAACTCTGTCATCAAAACAACATTCAGGTCTTTGAACAGGACATCACTTTATCTCAAATATACAATGCGGACGGCGTCTTTGCTACCGGCACCATGGGAGAATTGACACCGATAGTAGAGATCGATGGAAGGCCAGTTCCTAAAACCGACAAACACATGATAACACTTATAAAGTTGTTTAAAGATAAAATAAGAGATTATTGTGAACCACTGCAGGGGTAGATGAGTAAAAACCCATCAAATATTTGCATTAAAAATTTCCGCTTTCCCATTGCATAATTCTAAGAGAAAAAACTATCTTTGCACCGTTGAAAATCAGGGGGCTTTTAAGGCTCTTGGATAACTAAAAAATAAATAGTTTCTCATGTCAAAAGTTACAGGTAAAGTTGCACAGATTATTGGTCCGGTTGTGGACGTTGTGTTTGAAAGCGGAGCAGAGCTTCCTAAGATTTACGATTCGTTAGAAGTAAATAACAACGGGAATTTATTGATTCTTGAAGTTCAATCCCACATTGGAGAGAACACAGTACGAACAATCTCAATGGACTCCACAGACGGATTGAGCCGTGGAGTGGATGCTGTAGCAACGGGAGCACCTATTCAAATGCCTATTGGTGAAGCAGTGTATGGCCGATTGTTTAATGTGATTGGAGATGCCATCGACGGAATTGGGAACTTACCGAAAGCCGGAGACAACGGATTGCCAATTCACCGTGAAGCACCAAAATTTGAAGACCTTTCTACTTCTACCGAAGTATTATTCACCGGGATTAAGGTGATCGATTTGATCGAGCCTTATGCAAAAGGAGGCAAGATTGGTTTATTTGGTGGTGCAGGAGTTGGTAAGACTGTATTGATCCAGGAACTTATTAATAACATTGCAAAAGGACACGGAGGACTTTCGGTATTTGCAGGTGTGGGAGAACGCACCCGTGAAGGAAATGACTTGTTGCGTGAAATGTTGGAATCAGGAATTATTCGCTATGGTGAAGATTTTATGCACTCTATGGAAGCAGGCGGTTGGGATCTTTCAAAAGTAGATAAGTCTGCGATGAAAGAATCAAAAGCGACCTTTGTATTCGGTCAGATGAACGAACCTCCGGGAGCACGTGCGCGTGTGGCCCTTTCAGGATTGACAATTGCAGAATATTTCCGTGACGGAGCAGGAGACGGACAAGGGAAAGACGTACTTTTCTTCGTAGATAATATCTTTAGATTTACGCAAGCAGGTTCTGAGGTATCGGCACTTCTAGGTCGTATGCCTTCTGCGGTAGGATACCAACCAACATTGGCAACCGAGATGGGTGCCATGCAGGAGCGTATTACTTCTACTAAGAGAGGATCGATCACATCGGTACAGGCAGTATATGTACCTGCAGATGACCTTACCGATCCGGCCCCGGCAACTACCTTTGCTCACTTAGATGCAACAACCGTATTATCTCGTAAGATCGCCGAGCTTGGTATCTACCCTGCTGTGGATCCATTGGATTCAACATCGCGTATTCTTACTGCAGATATTTTAGGAAAAGAGCACTATGCGTGTGCACAACGTGTAAAAGAGTTGCTACAACGCTATAAGGAATTACAGGATATCATCGCTATTTTAGGAATGGAGGAATTATCTGAAGAAGATAAGATGGCCGTTGGTCGCGCACGTCGTGTACAGCGATTCTTATCACAGCCTTTCCACGTGGCAGAGCAGTTTACCGGCATCCCCGGAGTATTAGTAGATATTAAGGAGACCATTAAAGGATTCAATATGATCATGGATGGTGAATTGGATCACCTTCCGGAAGCGGCCTTTAACTTAAAGGGAACTATCGAAGAAGCAATAGAAGCCGGAGAGAAAATGTTGGCTGAAGCGTAGTCAATTTTCTGAATCATCTCGAAGAAATATTGCTGCGAAGGAATTGTTAATACTTGTGAGATGTGTAAGAAAGGAATTTAATTTTTCTAAAAAGTAATTATGTACCTAGAAATTGTAACCCCCGAAGCCTCCATCGTATCCGGTGAAGTAGAATCGGTAACCGTACCGGGAGTGGAAGGATCTTTTCAGATGCTGAACAATCATGCACCTATTGTTTCCTTATTACAGGAAGGAAAGGTAACCTTTAAGGGTAATCCGGTAATTGCTGAAGGATTTGAGAACAAGTTCCAAAAGGACGCTTCAGGGAAATGGACTTTGGAGATCAATGGTGGAACGGTTGAGTGTAAAGACAATAAAGTGATCGTCTTGGCAGATTAATTGGTACTCTTAGTAATCATAAAACAAAAATCGCTCCTTTTTTAGGGAGCGTTTTTTGTTAGTGCGATCAATTCCCAATCAACCCCTTGAGACGTATACACAGTTAATTTTCTAAAACCTACGGCATAATGTGCTTGTAACGAACGCGTATTGGTGGCATCTACCTCTGTAATGATGGTTGAGAATTCCGGCGAAACCGCTTCTTGCAGCGTTTTATACAGCATCCTAAAAATGCCTTGTTTCCTGTAGTTCTTGTCGATACAAATTTGTCCCATGACCATATAGGGACTGTTCGTTCCAAAAGCTTGGTCAACTTCGGTGAACATGGGTTTTAATACTTCTATCTCTTCACGGAATCGCGGATGCATACAAAGTGCATACCCCACCACCTTACGTTGTTCTTTGGCAATGATATGTGGACAGCGAGCATTCATACGGGTAAGAAGTTCCAGAGTGTGTTGTACGGTAACGAATCCTTCGCTTTGCTTCACTTCGGAAGGAAGGGCTGCAGGAATATTCTGTAACTGAAGCTGAAGGATTTGCTCGAGTTCTTCTTTTTTATCGACGCTTTTATAGGTGATCATTGATGCCGCTTTTACGAAAGATACCTAAATTTGGAACATGAATTACCTGCCGCCATCACTTCAGAAAAAATTATTGGAGCGTTCCAATGGACAGGCTTTGCGTAGCATTGGCAAACCCATAAAAGGGGTGGATTTCTCTTCGAACGATTATCTGGGTTTTACTACTTCAGAAACGATCTATAAGCGTGCTTCCCGCTTGTTGAACGATAAAAGGATAGAGGTGAATGGAGCAAGCGGTAGCCGACTTCTCACCGGTAATCACGGTCTATATCAAGAAACAGAAGCCTTTATTGCTCAAGTTCACAAAGCCGAAGCTGCACTGCTCTTTAATAGTGGGTATGATGCCAATCTCGGTTTTTTGGGATGTGTGCCACAACGCGGTGATGTGATCTTGTACGATGAACTTTCCCACGCTTCTATTCGAGACGGTATTGCAATAAGCCATGCGAAGGCATATAAATTTCGGCATAATAGCATTTCCGATCTGGAGCGCCTCATAGACCTACATAAAAAGGAAGGGACGGAGGTCTTTGTAGTAACCGAAGCCGTGTTTTCAATGGATGGTGATTGCCCTGATCTTGTCGCCATGGCAGATATGTGTCAAAGATCGAGCGCCCTATTGATTGTTGATGAAGCTCACGCGGTGGGGGTTATTGGGAATGGTCTTGGAAGTGTACAGGAATACGCGCTTGAAATTGCTGTGTTTGCGCGTATCGTTACCTTCGGAAAAGCATTGGGGTGTCATGGTGCTGCCGTTCTTGGAAGCACTATACTTACTGATTATCTTATCAATTTCGCCCGAAGCTTTATCTACACCACTGCCTTACCTCCTCATTCGGTCGCGACGGTTCAGGCAGCGTATGAAGCGCTTGCATCTCAATCTACTGAAGGTAAGAATTCCGCCATAGCGCAGTTGCAATCCAATATCATTTTGTTCCGAAACTTGGTTGAAAAGAAAGGACTTTCCGGTTGTTTTATGCCAAGCGAGTCTGCCATTCACAGTTGTCTCCTTCCGGGGAATAAAAAAGTAAAAGCCGCTGCAGATACATTGCAAAAGGCAGGCTTTGATGTGCGGCCTATTTTATCACCTACGGTCCCTTCAGGAAAGGAACGGCTACGCTTTTGTATCCATAGCTTTAATTCCAAAGAAGAAATGGAAGAGGTCCTGAATCTATTGGCTACCTTTGCAGTATGAATACTACCTTTTTCATCACAGGAACCGGAACCGGCGTCGGCAAGACCGTGGTAGCCGCTATCATTACGGAAGCACTGCGCGCCGACTACTGGAAACCGGTACAAGCCGGAGATTTGGACGCCGGGGATTCACAAACGGTTCAACGCTTGGTTTCCAACAAGAAGACGATTTTCCATCCCAATGCCTATGCCTTAAGAACACCTATGAGTCCGCATGCGGCAGCAGCACTCGATGGAGTTGCCATAGATGCATCAAGTATCCGGCGCCCAAAAACGAAGAATGCGCTGGTGATCGAAGGTGCCGGAGGCGTCTTAGTCCCTTTAAACGATAGCGAGACCATCATGGACCTCATGCTACCAACGGACCAAGTGATTGTGGTGTCAAAACACGAATTGGGAAGTATCAATCATACCTTGTTAACCATTGAAGCGCTTAAACAAAGAAACCTTTCTATATTTGGAATTATCTTCAACGGCCCCGAAACGCCTACTACCGAAACGGTGATTTCAAAAATGACGGGTGTTCGTATTCTTGGACGTATCGACACAGAACCTTACATGGATGCACGGGTCGTTTTGGACTATGCAGAAATTTTTAACGATGAGTTTACAACAACGAGATAAGAAGCACATCTGGCATCCGCTCACCCAGCACCAAACGGCGGCACCTCCCATTGCTATTGTGAAAGCAAAAGGTGCGCTACTGTGGGACGAGGATGGAAAGGAATATATTGACGGGATTGCATCTTGGTATACTGCGATGTACGGTCACTGTAACGACCACATTATTACAAGTGTTTCAAAACAACTTAAAGAGCTCGATCAAGTGGTCTTTACAGGCTTCACACACGAACCCGCAGTACAACTTTCAGAACGACTCATGGCCATCTTGCCGCCAAACCAACAGAAACTTTTTTTCAACGACAATGGCTCAACGGCTGTGGAGGCGGGAATAAAAATGGCGTTACAATACCATTACAATAAAGGAGCGAAACGCGATACGCTCATTGCGTTCGAAGAAGGATTTCATGGGGATACCTTTGGCGCAATGAGTGTATCGGGTCTTTCAGTTTACAACGGTCCTTTTGAAGAATTCTTTCTGAAAGTGGTTCGAATTGCGACACCAACCACAGAGCAACCCGACGCACTGCTCGCACAACTCGAAGAGATCCTAGAAAATAACAACTGTGCTGCATTTGTATATGAGCCATTGGTTCAGGGTGCCGCCGGAATGAAATTCCACAATGCCATGGGTTTGGAACAACTGCTGAAACGATGTAAGCATCATGATGTGCTGTGTATCGCCGATGAAGTAATGACAGGTTTTGGCAAGACCGGAAGGAACTTTGCTTCAGAATACCTAGATACCCCACCGGATATTATGTGCTTGAGTAAAGCACTTACCGCCGGAGTCGCTGCTATGAGTGTTACCACCTGCACGCAGCAAGTCTTCGATGCTTTTTTGGGTGAGACGATTTCCAAAGGATTCTTTCATGCACATACTTACAGTGCCAATCCTTTAGCCTGTAGTGCCGCCATCGCCGGCTTGGAACTGCTTACCTCCAACGCCATACAAGACGATGGGGAACGCATTTACCAAAAGCACTGTGCATTTGCAAAGCGAATTAAGAAGCACCCAAAGGTCGCTTCCGTACGAACTATGGGACTAATTTTTGCGTTGGACCTAGCCTTGGAAACCGATCGGTATGGAGCAGTACGGGATTTGTTATTTGCTCATTTTATGGAAAGAGGCGTTTTTCTTCGTCCGTTGGGAAATACCATTTACATTCTGCCTCCTTTTGTTACCACCGACCAACAACTGGAACAAATCTACGGTGCCGTCGAATCGTGTTTACCACTCGTCTAAATCCTCTGTATCTTCCAATAACGACACTTTCTCTCCCGTATCGTATAAAATAACCTCCATGACCGAGTATTCCCAAGTCTCGGTATACTTGTCTGCAACGACTACCAACAATGCTTTGCCATTAGGTCCTTTTATGGGGATCTCCAAATTGGTGTGTCCTTCGCCGTTTTTATAATTGATACTCCCTTTGGTCATACCATGGGTTTCAATAGGTGTTCCTAAGGATACCATAACAGTTTGGTTGTTTTGTGCTCTGGCAACCCCTTCTTGATACGGTTCAGAATCTGAAAAAAGCGAGGTAACGCCAATGATCATGGTGCCTGCGAAGGCAATAAATAGAACAATAATAAGGAGACAGCCGCCAGTGGGAACGGCCCATTTCCAGTTGCGCTGAAACCAGTTACGGTGGTCGATCGTTTCGTCCATATAATTATACGATTAAGGTTGATTAAAAAGTGAGAACCCTTATTTTTGTGCCAAAGTACAAAATTTGGAGATTCCTATTTCAATTTCAGGTATTGCGTCCGTCTCTGCGCTTGGATCTTCTTCTGAGGAAGTTTGGCAACGCTATCGGGATGCCATACCCTTATTCACACAGAGAGCTGTTGGGGATTCCCTGCTATGGGTTTCGGAGGTTGCTTCGGAAACAGAACAGGAACTGCAGGCCCTTCAGCAAGACACCAGATACAAAAAAGTAGATCGTTCGGTATTGCTAGCCATTCTGGCGGCCAGAAAAGCAGTCCTTCTGAAGCATTTTTCAGAAAAGAATACGGGCATTAACATCGGTTCGTCCCGGGGAGCAACCCAGTTATTTGAAGACTATCACAGTACATTCCTCAAAGAGAAAGCGGTCTCTGCCTATGCGTCACCCACAACCACTTTAGGAAATATCTCCTCTTGGGTAGGACAAGACTTAGGGGCAGCCGGGGTACGCATCGAACATTCGGTTACCTGCTCGACGGCCTTGCATGCGCTCTTGAACGGAATCGCTTGGCTACAGGCCGGGATGGCAGACGCCTTTGTTGTGGGGGGAAGTGAGGCCGCGCTAACCCCATTTACCTTTGCACAAATGCAGGCGCTGCGCTTGTACTCTGCTTCAAAGAACAAGATGGCATGCGAATCCATGCGTCTTCGAAAGACCAAAAACACCATGGTGTTGGGAGAGGGTGCAGCGATCGCAGTCATCGAAGCAGGAACTTCAGAACGCACACGAGCGGTGGTGAAGGGTTACGGATTTGCTTCAGAAATAATAACACACAACAGTTCTATTTCTAAAGATGCCAATTGTTTTCAACAATCCATGCGAAAGGCCCTTCAAAAAGCATCTTTGGAAAGCGTGGATTGTATTGTGATGCATGCCCCCGGAACGGTGCAAGGCGATACTGCCGAATACAATGCAATTCGCGCTGTATTTAAAGAACAATTACCGTTGCTTACCTCTAACAAATGGCTTGTAGGGCATACGTTTGCGGCATCCGGTATGTTGAGTTTGGAGCTGGCGGTGATGATGCTTGAACATAACAGATTGGTAGAAAACCCCTTTTTCGCCAATCGACGTCACGCCCCAACAACGCTAAAAAGTATAATGATCAATGCCGTAGGTTTTGGCGGGAATGCTGTTAGTATAATTATATCCAAACCATGATTTACTTTTCTATTTTTAATTATTTTTGAACTTATGAGCGACATCAAACACGACTGGACCAAAGAAGAAATACTTGAGATCTACAACACCCCTATGATGGAATTGTTGTATAGAGCTGCCACTGTACATAGACAGTTTCACGATCCCAATCAGGTGCAGGTGAGTACCCTTCTATCCATAAAAACAGGGGGCTGTCCCGAAGACTGCGGGTACTGTCCACAAGCGGCACGCTATCACACCAATATTGAAGGAAATGATCTAATGAGCGTTTCACAGGTGAAAGCACAGGCATTACGAGCAAAAGCTTCCGGCAGCTCGAGAGTATGTATGGGAGCCGCTTGGCGAAATGTGAAGGATGGTGAAGAGTTCGATCAAGTATTGGAAATGGTACGTACCATAAACAAAATGGATATGGAGGTTTGTTGTACGCTAGGCATGATCACAGAGAATCAGGCAAAACGACTGGCCGAGGCCGGATTGTATGCTTATAACCATAACTTGGACACTTCCGAAGATTATTATAAGGATGTCATTTCAACACGTGCTTATCAGGATCGGCTGGACACCATTGGAAATGTACGAAAGACCAATGTGACAGTATGTAGCGGTGGCATTATAGGCATGGGAGAAAAACTCGAGGACCGAGCGGGGATGTTGGTCGCATTAGCGTCTTTGAGTCCGCAACCCGAATCCGTCCCCATCAACGCCCTTGTTCCGGTTGAAGGGACTCCTATGGAAGCTATTGCGCCTGTATCTATTTGGGAGATGATTCGCATGGTTGCCACCACCCGTATTGTTATGCCCCACACCCAGGTACGATTGTCGGCAGGGCGCACTCAAATGAGCAGAGAAGGACAGGCCATGTGTTTCTTTGCAGGGGCCAATTCCATTTTTGCCGGAGACAAACTATTAACAACCCCCAACCCCGATGTGAACGAGGATATGGAAATGTTCAAGACGCTGGGGCTGGTTCCGCAAAAACCTTTTGTGAAAAAGACACAACCCGAAACAGTAGAAGCAGCATCCTCCGCATATCAGCCACTTGGAGAAAAGCCCAGATGGACGCGTCCCGGACACAGCATCGACCGAAATGAAGAAGCTCGTGAAAAGGCAAAAGCTTCAAAATAATTTCTATATAATTTACATCAATTTTAAATATTTTAGTGTTCCTTCCGTTTAAGAAGCAACAAAAACAACATTCTATGAAGAAAGTCCTTTTTTTAGCATTCATGGCTTTGGCTGTGATCTCTTGTAATAAAGATGATGATGGCGGAAATAACAATTGTCCGACGCCTGCATCAATTTCGGCCATACAAATAAACAGTACATCCATTTTTTTTGAATGGGATGATACCAACGGAACGGCTTGGCAGTTTGAATACGGGCCTACCGGCTTTCAATTAGGGCAAGGAACTGTGGTGTCAACCTCACAAACCAGTTTCTTGATCAACGGGTTGATGCCGTCTACATCCTATACTGTTTTTCTTCGAAACAACTGTGGGAGCAACGGTTTTAGTGAGTACATAAGCAAAGAGTTCATCACCTCCGAACCTATAGTGACTTGTAATGCTCCTACCAATTTGCAGCAAACCGGCATCGGGTCAACATCGATCGATATCACATGGGATGAGAACAATGAAACTGCTTGGGAAGTGGATTACGGCCCTGTAGGCCATCCTGCGGGAACGGGAACCGTAGAGGCGACCTCACAAAGCAACTACCGAATTGACGGTTTAACACCTGCTACCACTTACGAGATCTTTGTACGGGCCAATTGCGGTACCGACGGGTTTAGTGAATGGACGCCTGCATTAGTGATTACCACAGATAATTAACAACACCTTATAATGTATTGAAAGGACCGATTGTATATCGGTCCTTTTTTATGCTTATAACTGAATCGTATCGTTTGATTGTGATGATTTATTAAATTAACATCCCATTAGGGTTAACTTTTGTAATTTTGGGCTTTTCATCGTTACTATGCAATTACAGGAAATAGACAGAGTTGAAACCATTACCAAGGAGGAATTCCTGAAACGCTATTTTAAACCTCAAAAGCCTGTTGTAATAGAGCGGTTTATTGAAGACTGGAAGGCATTCCATAAATGGGACCTCGATTACATGGCCGAAGTAGCAGGAGATAAAACGGTGCCGTTGTACGATAACCGCCCGGTGGACTACAAGGACGGTTTCAACGAACCGCATGCTACCATGAAAATGCGCGATTACATTGCGTTGCTTAAGAAGGAACCCACCAAGTACCGTATCTTCCTTTGGAATATCCTTAAGGAAGTGCCGCAGCTGCAAAAGGACTTTACCTATCCCGATTTCGGACTTAAATTATTAAAGGGACTTCCTATGCTCTTTTTTGGCGGAAAGGACAGTTATACCTTTATGCACTACGATATCGATCTGGCGAATATCTTTCATTTCCATTTCCACGGAAAAAAGGAGGTCATTCTTTTTGACCAGAAACAGAACGATTACCTATATAAGATTCCTCATTCCTTAATCACACGAGAAGACATCAATTTTGCAGATCCCGATTTTAAGAAATGGCCTGCTCTTAGGAAAGCCGAAGGATATATTACACATCTAGAACACGGAAATGTGCTGTATATGCCGGAAGGATATTGGCATTATATGCGCTACCTCACGCCCGGCTTCTCAATGAGTTTGCGAGCTCTTGCCCGCAACCCAAAGAACCTTGGAAAAGCTGTATACAACATCTTCTTTATGCGTCACTACGACAATCTAATGCGACGCCTTAAAGGGCAATCGTGGATCGATGCCAAGAATGAAAAAGCTATTGAGCGTACCCATAGAAAACTGGGTATCACTTTGCAGTAAGTTCACGTAGCTTCTCATAGACCATCTCGCTCTCCCACCCACGATAGAAGAGGTAGTCTGCTAGTTTTTTTTTCTTTTTCTGAAGGTCTTTTTCTGAAGCAAGTTGCTTGATTCGTTTTTCGGCAAGCTCGTGGAAAGTTGAAAGGTATTCGGTTTCCGGGATCTCCCGAAGCGCCAGTGTAATATTGTACTGAGAGATCTCACGAAGCTTTAACTCGTTGACGATTCGTTTCTTTCCCCATTTTTTGGTTCTAAATTTTCCTCTGGCAAACGCTTGGGCGAAACGTGTTTCATTTAAGAAGTTGTGCTGCAGCAAATGGTGGATGATCTGGTCGATGGCTTGCGGGATCATACGCATTTGTTGAAGTTTTGCGTGTACTTCCTTATGGCAGCGCTCCTGGTAGGCGCAATAACGTTCCATACGTCGGGTTGCTTCATCGAGCGTGTAGGTTTTATGGATTTTGTAGTTCATTGGGACAAAATGTAGTAAAAATATGTGAATCTTGATTGGTGGAGTAGGGTATAAGCGTTTTATTAAAAAAACAGGGAGTGACATTTGCCACTCCCGATTTCACTTTAAAAGAAGGAGCCTTATTATTCCTTCACAATCTTATAAGTATAAGACGTTTCTTCCGAATACAATCGTAAAAAATACAAACCGCTAGGCAGTTTGGACAGATCCATTCGTGTTTCTGTACCCGAAAGGTTCGATTTCTGAACCTTGCGTCCGTTGAGGTCATATAACTGATAGGCCGACAGGTCTCCTTGCGATTTTATGAAGAGATAGTCCGTTGTGGGGTTGGGATATACTTTAAATGCTGGAGCTGTAAAAGTTTCTGCATTTAACAACTGATCACCATAAATAGCTACGTCGCCATCACCATTGATGACAGTAAGTGTTTTATATGAACCGGTATTTTCGATGGTGTAAGTGAAAGGATTTTTAGCGAAATTGTTATCTTCCAGATAAATCTGATAATGAAACTGCATAAAAGCATTGATATCGGGATCACCACAGACTCCAATTAATACAACGCTACTATCATCTATTGTAAAAATATTGGTGCCGACATATTGAATCATTGATCCAAAACCTTCTTCACATGTAGAATGATCAATAATGAGTATTTCAGTGTTGGCGTTAAGAATAGCCTGAAAATTGGGATATGGCCTTTCGTATTCCTCTGAATCCATAATGATTTTTTCTAAATACCAATCATTTTCAAGGAGGGCAGGGTCTTGGCCAATGAGCTTTGGAGAAAAAAGGATAATGGCTATTATTACTAAGAATTTTTTCATCGTATTAGTTTTAGAAAGAGTTACACTGTTTTGTATTTCGCCGTCGCAGCCTAAGTTAACGCTATAGAGTCCCACCGACAAATAGAAAATATCTATAGTCGTTGTGTCCTTGGTTGGGGCAATGATATGTTTCTTACTGTTGCCGGTATTGATATTTACTGTCATCACAATAGCAGCTTGCTCCCTCGGCAAGATAATTTACCCATTCATTGTACCGAGACCCGACTGGGCACGAGATTCTCGATCCATTAGGAGTGTTGGTTAGTATTGAGGGGAGTTATTGTTAAAGATAATAAAAATTTTAAATGGTATCGTTTTCAAATAAATGCAAGAAATGCGCGAGATCGTAAAAGGTTGCGTTAGGGGTAGTAGCGACATCCTCTACATTGCTTCGTAGGAGGAATGTAGAGATACAGCGGATGACCCGACCCCAACACAGCGTTAGCGGAGGTGGGGTAACGCCCGTATATATGTTACTAAAAGGGCATAAAAAAACCCTCCATCGCTAATGCAAAGGAGGGTCTTTTGTTAGTGAATCAATTCCCCGTTCTTGTCGTGGAAATGATATTCAAGATACGTGTAAGCGTCTCTAGGTTGAATTTTCACCCATTTTTTGTGCTCCATGAACCATTTGGTTCGCACCGATGGAAAACCTTTGGTTAAAAAGGCTGCTATAAAAGGATGCGCATTGAGCGTGATCTTCTTATAGTCTTTTTGAAAGAGGCGTTTCACCTCTTCGTTGATCTTATCGACCACTATGATTGGCGCTTCGATCTCGCTACTTTCGTCCCCTCCAATGTTATTGGGGTCTTCTTCGCGAGTTTTAATGTTCATTTCAGGCCGCACACGTTGGCGTGTAATTTGTATCAATCCAAATTTACTTGGTGGAAGAATTTTATGTTTTGCCCGGTCATCGCTCATTTCATCACGCAGGTGATTGTAGAGTTTTTTACGGTTACCGGCATTGCCCATATCGATAAAATCGACGACAATGATTCCTCCCATGTCTCGTAAGCGTAACTGACGTGCCACCTCGGTGGCGGCGATCATGTTTACTTCGAGCGCGGTGTCTTCTTGATTCTTGGACTTATTACTACGGTTACCACTGTTCACATCAATGACGTGCATGGCTTCTGTATGTTCAATGACCAAGTAGGCTCCTTTGCTGCCGGAGACCGTTTTTCCAAAAGACGTTTTAATTTGACGCTCGATCCCAAATTTTTCAAAAATGGGAACTTTGGAGTCATAATACTTTACGATATGCTCTTTATTAGGTGCAATCTCTTGCACATAATCTTTTATTTGTAAGTAAAGGGTTTCGTCGTCGATATGTATTGCCGAAAATGAATCGTTAAATACATCTCGAATCATCGAAGTTCCTCTGCTTAGCTCGCTCAACACCTTACTTGGGTGGTGGGCTCCTTGTAGCTTTTTACACATCGCTGTCCAGCGATCTGTGAGATTTTGTAAATCTCTATCCAGTTCTGCTACTTTTTTGCCTTCTGCTACGGTGCGTATTATAACGCCAAATCCTTTTGGTTTAATGCTTTGAATCAAGCGTTTTAACCGTTCTTTTTCTTCATTGGATTCTATTTTTTGAGAAATAGAAACACGGTCTGAAAAAGGGACCAACACAATGTATCGACCGGCTATGGAAAGCTCGGAGCTAATACGGGGTCCTTTTGTGGAAATGGGTTCTTTTACGATTTGTACCAGAATAGATTGATTGGACTTAAGGGCGTCGTTAATGCCTCCATTCTTATCAATCTCCTTTTCAAATGGGAAATCTTTTAAAGAGTACTCTTTAAGTTTACCTGTGCTTACACGTTTTACGAATTTCAAAAGAGAAAGAACCTTTGGTCCCAAATCATGATAATGCAAAAAAGCATCTTTTTCGTAACCCACATTCACAAATGCGGCATTTAGACCGGGGACTGTTTTGCGGATCTTAGCGAGATAGATATCTCCCACCGAAAACTTGTTGTCCTCTTCCTCTTTATTTAATTCGACTAGTTTTCCATCTTTTAAAAGGGCAAAATCAACTTCTTGTGAACTGGATCTAATGAATAATTCGTAGTTCACTTTTAATTAATTTTTATCCATCCCAAATAATTTGGGACAAATGGATTAAACAAAATTTTATCACAGGTTTAATGTTCCTACATAACGTAGGAAAAAACCCGTTGAAATCAACAGCTTTAAGGTAACAAAGCGGTATGATTTCGTTGTCAAAGAACGTTTTTTTGGATACCCTGCCCACGGCAGGGTATTTTTTCTAAACGAAAAAAGTAGTTGGAAAACTACTTTTTCTTGTGGCGATTCGCGCGTCTTCTTTTCTTGCGCTTATGCGTTGCTACCTTATGTCTTTTTCTTTTTTTACCACTAGGCATACTAACTTTTTTTAGTTGTTCACACGTTGCGAACGGTTATTATTATTTTACTTCAACATTCGTTTTAACGCCTTCTACAAAAACTTTTGCAGGTTTGAACGCCGGAATGTTGTGGGCGGGGATCTTAATTGTTGTATTCTTTGAAATATTTCTACCGGTCTTCTCGGCTCTTTTCTTAATAATGAAACTTCCAAATCCTCTTAAGTATACATTGTCTCCGCTCTCAAGAGAATTCTTCACTTCGTCCATAAAGGTTTCTACTGTAGCTTGAACATCACCTTTTTCCATTCCTAATTTCTCTGAAATTTTCGCTACGATATCTGCTTTCGTCATTCTATTATTTGTTTTAATTATTATATTAGGTTTATTTTTTTCAAGAGGGCAAATATAACGATTTTATAATCAATAATTCAAACCATAAACCGTTAAATTATAATCAGATAAAGGCTAATTTTGTCAAATGCCAAAAAACGACACTTTTTTTTCTAACAAACTCATAGCGTGGTATTTACAAAATAGAAGAATGCTCCCTTGGCGCGCCACTTCCAATCCGTATTTTATTTGGTTGTCTGAAATTATTCTGCAGCAAACCCGTGTCGCACAAGGACTTCCGTACTATTTAAAATTTATTAAGGCATTTCCTACAATAGAAGCGCTGGCAGAGGCACAGGAGGCTGAAATTTTGAAACTCTGGCAGGGATTGGGGTATTATTCCAGAGCGCGCAATCTTCACGCTGCCGCAAAATACGTTGTAAACGACTTACAGGGAGAATTTCCGAAGTCCTATAAAGAATTATTGCAACTTAAGGGTGTGGGGGATTATACGGCCAGTGCCATTGCTTCTATCTGCTATGGAGAGCCAACGGCGGTTGTGGACGGAAATGTATACAGGGTCCTTTCGCGTATTTTTGGTATCGAAACACCTATAAATTCCACTCAAGGCATTAAGGACTTCAAATTACTTGCGCAGGAGCTATTGGATCCTTCACAACCAGGAACCTATAATCAAGCGATCATGGAGTTTGGCGCACAATATTGCGTGCCCCAAAACCCTTATTGTGCTGGGTGTATCTTCAACGATCATTGTGAAGCTGTTATAAATAATAAGGTATCCATGTTGCCTGTAAAACTGAAGAAGACGGCCATTAAGAAACGATATTTTAATTATTTAGTGGTGCTTTCAGAGGATCGACGCACCCTTCTAAGGCAGCGTACACAAAAGGGAATTTGGCGACAATTGTACGAATTTCCATTAATTGAAAGTGTTTCAGAAGTATCGATGACCCAATTGAAATCTATGGAGGCTTTCAAGGAGTTTTCAGAAGAAATACCTATTGAAGATGTGTATTTGTACAATGATGAACCCATTATACACAAATTGTCACACCAACATTTGTACACAAGTTTTTGGATCGTGGAATGTCTGGAAGCACCGCCCGATGCGATTGCTATCTCGAGCATGGACAACTATGCCATACCTGTACTTCTCGAAAATTTCATTTCTAATTTTTCCGGTATGAAAAACTGAAAAAAGTCCTATATTTAAAACTCATACTATACCTTTGTACGAATCTAAAAAAAGAAGATTATGAGTGGGACATTAAACAAGGTAATGCTAATTGGACATACGGGTGATGACGTAAAAATGCACTATTTTGAAGGTGGCGGGAGTATTGGTAGATTTCCATTGGCAACTAACGAATCCTACACGAATCGAACCACGGGGGAACGGGTGGTCAATACCGAATGGCATAACATTGTAGTGCGGAACAAAGCAGCAGAAATTTGCGAAAAATACCTTAAAAAAGGAGATAAGATTTACGTTGAAGGGAGACTGAAGACGCGAAAATGGCAAGATGATCAAGGAAACGAGCGGTATAGTACTGAAATACAATGCACCGACTTTACCTTTTTAACTCCTAAAGGCGAATCGAATGATTCCGGCTCATCTGCGAATCAGCATTCTCAAAATGTTACCGCAACTTCAAATTCAAAGAACACCCAACAACAAGCTCCTATTGGAGAGGAAGATGACGATCTTCCATTCTAAGTATTAACGAATACCAACACTTTGGATCTAGAGCCTCCTAGTTTATTGTTTCTTCCTTTAGTAAGTGCAGTTCATATTACCAGTATCGTTCTATTGGTGCTGTTGTTGCTTTGTTCTGCCCTTATTTCTGGAGCCGAGGTAGCTTTTTTCTCATTGACCACCAGCGATTTTGAAAGCAATGATAATAAGGCCATTGCCAAGAAGCTGAACATCGTAGAGCGATTGCTCGCGAAGCCAAAGAAATTGTTGGCCACCATCCTCGTGGCAAATAATTCTATTAACATCGCCATCGTGCTCTTATTCGAATCCCTTAGTTCGGTTTGGTTCGAAGGAATCAATTACAAATTGAATCTCTATTATTTTGAGATCGACTCGGTTTTCTTGTTAAAGATAGGTGTGGCCACTTTTCTTATTTTATTGTTTGGTGAAATCCTTCCTAAAGTATACGCCAGCAGGAACAGGATCTCTTTTGCCGTATTGATGGCCTATCCCTTAAATGTATTGGATACCTTGTTTGCTCCGTTGAGTTTGCCAATGCGAGCGGCAACTATCTATATACATGCGAAATTTGGAAAACAAAAATCCAATCTTAGTGTAGACCAATTATCACAGGCGCTGGAACTAACCAGAGAGGAAGACACCACGCATGAGGAACAAAAGATCCTGCAAGGGATCGTCACTTTTGGGAACACAGATACCAAGCAAGTAATGAAACCTAGGATGGAGATCTTTGCGCTAAATGAGGAAGCGCCGTTCAAGGAGATCATGCCGGATATTATTGCCAGGGGTTATTCTCGTATACCCGTTTACAAGGATAGCATCGACAATATAACCGGGATTCTTTATGTAAAGGATCTAATGCCATTTATAGACCGAAAGATCTTAGATTGGACCACCCTAAAACGAGAGGCATACTTTGTTCCTGAAAATAAAAAACTAGACGACCTGCTTAATGAGTTTAAGGACATGAAAATGCACTTGGCGATCGTTGTGGATGAGTATGGCGGGACCAGTGGATTGATATCTCTTGAAGATATTATTGAAGAGATCGTAGGTGAGATAAGTGACGAATTTGACGATGAAGACCTTATTTTCTCGAGACTCGATGATACTACCTTTGTTTTTGAAGGAAAAACGCCTTTGAAAGATTTTTACAGGGTGATCGAATTAGAGGACACCCAACTTTTTGAGGAGGAAAAAGGAGAATCTGAAACGCTCGCCGGTTTCCTGTTGGAGATCTCTAAAGGATTTCCGAAGAAGGATGAGGTAATAACTTTTCACAATTATGCGTTTACCATAGAGGCGTTTGACAACAAACGGATCAAACAAATAAAATTATCCATAAACTAACGGCATGCGCTCCCTTATCGTACTTATAATTATTATAGTCTTTAGTTCTTGTGAAGACGCAGTTGTGGTAAAACCCAACGCTGCACTTCGGCTTGAATATCCCGCGGCTACCTACAGGGATATAGGGATCCCATGCCCTTATTCTTTTGAAATGAATAAGGAAGCATCTCTTGTGCTTAAGAACAATTGCTGGTTGAATCTAGAATATCCCGGGATGAATGCGACCATTTATTTGTCATATCGTGAAGTAAAGAACAACAATCTGGACTCTCTTTTGTATGATGCACAAAAACTTACGTACGATCATACCATCAAAGCCGTAGACATCCCCGAAAAACTATTTGTGAATCCTGACAATGGGGTGTATGGTATGTTGTACTCCATAAATGGCGATGCGGCCACTCAGGCACAGTTCTATGCTACGGACAGTCTCAAACATTTTGTAACAGGTTCGTTGTATTTTAAGACCAAGCCCAATTTCGACTCCATTTATCCGGCAGCGGTATATCTTCGGAATGACATTCGGCATCTCATGGAAACACTTTCGTGGAGTGAGTGATTATTTTAAAATAGCGGTTTTTAGGGTAATACGTAACCGTTATTCCTTCGGAAAAGGTTAATAAAAATTTAATTGACCCGCCATTCTAAAATTTTTTCCCGAAATTTATACCACTTACAAGCATTAAACTATGGGAAAATACTATATAAAATACGGAATTGGAATTGCCATTGCATTAATCGCCTACTTTCTTCTAACGAAGCTTTTGGGGTTACATCAATACCCGATCTTAAGTGCAGCCAATGGTGTTATTTTTGGCGCCGGGATCTTGATGGCCATGAAGGCATACAAGGCTGATAAAGAGAATTTCAAGTACCAAAAAGGATTTCAAATTGGACTATTTGCCGGCGGAATCGCTACAATTCTTTTTGCCGTCTTCATGTCACTGTATATATTTCAGATCGACACCCAATTTGCCGAAGCTATTCTGGATTCTTGGGGTTTGACCTACAATAAAGGAGGTCTTATTGTTATTATCTCTTTAGTGATCATGGGCTTTGCAACCACATTAGTACTAACATTGGCCTTTATGCAATTGCTTAAAGAATCCTGGAACACCAAATCCTAATCACTGCCTTTAATTTTAAAGAAACTGTTTGCGGTTTAATTAATTAGAATTATATTTGCACCCGCCTTTGCGAACACTATTCGCTTTGGTGAGAGAGATGCTTTTCCCGGTTTGGTAAAAGCTTTGTATAACTAATTATATAATCGATTACGCTATGTACGCAATTGTAGAGATAGCAGGGCAGCAAGTAAAAGTTGCGAAAGACCAAAAGGTTTTTGTTAATCGTTTAGCTACCGATGAAGGTGACAAGGTCGAGTTCGACAATGTTCTTTTGGTAGGTGACGGTGACAAAATCACGATTGGCGCCCCGGCTATAGACGGCGCTCTTATTGGAGCAAAAGTCGTTAGACACCTTAAAGGTGACAAAGTTATCGTTTTCAAAAAGAAACGTAGAAAAGGGTATCAGAAGAAAAATGGTCACAGACAATCCCTTTCTGAGATCGTTATTGAAAGCATTGTAGCTTCAGGAGCAAAGAAATCAACAACTTCAAAAGCGAAGGAAGAGAAGAAAGCTGCTCCAAAAAAGGAAGAAACAAAGAAGGCCGCACCGGCAAAAGCCAAAGCGGAACCTAAAAAAGAAACCAAAGCTGCAGCTCCTAAAAAAGCTGAAAAAGCAGACGATCTAAAAAAGATTGAAGGTGTAGGACCAAAAGCTGCTGAAGCAATGGTAAACGCCGGATTGGATACTTTTGCGAAAGTAGCTAAGGCAAAACCTGAAGCGATTGCCGAGATCTTAACCGAAGCAAGCTCACGTTTATCACATTTAGTGACAGACACATGGCCAAAGCAGGCTAAGTTAGCTGCCGAAGGGAAATGGGATGAGCTGGCTGCATTACAAGAAAAATTAGACGGCGGGATCGAGAAATAATCGTTCCGGCTTTTGTATAACACATCCTGTAGCAATACGGGAACATAAAACCGAAAGAAAATGGCTCATAAAAAAGGAGTTGGTAGTTCCAAGAACGGTAGAGAATCAGAATCGAAACGCCTTGGCGTTAAGATCTTTGGTGGTCAAGCTGCTACCGCTGGAAATATCATCGTAAGACAACGCGGAAATACGCACCATCCCGGTGAGAACGTATATGGTGGAAAAGACCACACCTTACACGCCAGAGTGGACGGTGTTGTGAAATTCACCAAAAAGAAGGACAATAAATCCTATGTTTCTGTCATTCCGAATGCAGAAGCATAAGAATTGTATTTCTTAAAGAACAAAAGCCTCAATCCTCGATTGAGGCTTTTCTTTTTTACGCAAAAAATTTTTAGTGTGACGGAAGTGTCTCAAATTCTTTTTTAGAAATGGGATGTCGTAATAAGGTCCATTTTGTGTCTTCGGGGTAGTGTGTATAGATAAAGTCCTTTGGCGGTGTGCGGTACCAAAACGTATCGGGCTCAGAGGAACTTCCGTGACTCTTAGCCCATGTTATATCCAACAAATACCATTGGTCATTTAACTTCACGGCATTCCACGTATGATTCACTTTTTCTCGCTTTGTTTGAGCAGCATACTGTTTGGTGTATCCGTGGATCACTTCAGAAGAAATTCCCACCTGTGCGCATAATTCTTGAAACAGGAAAGCATATCCGCCACACAAGGCTTTTTTGCGCTCCAAGGCATTCTTAATAATACTATTTTCTGAAGTATAGATACGCTGTTGCAGCTTCCTGCTTGCACTAAGTTCATGATCATAGTCGATCGTTCTTACGATCCAGTTAAAGATCGCCCATGCCTTTTCCTCGTGGGTAGTAGCATTTTTGGTAATAGCTCTTGCCAATTGACCTGTCGTAGTACTTCTTTTTTCAAGTTTCAACGATTGGTTCCCTATGGATTGAGCAAGGCTTCCATCGGGGCTCAAAAGAAGATACAAACTAAAAATAATAGACAGATAAATCGACTTCATTGAATGTAAATAACATTTAATTTAATTGATAACGTAGGACTTACATCTTTATTGAGAATGTTTCGGATCTTAACATATCTGTTTGAGATGGTTAATAAAATGTTATAACGAATGGCACGGGTCTCGTTTTTTTGTAATTTGATTCTATAATCTATAAAACCAATAATTATGAGAAAACTTATTATGTGTGGTGCCTTGGCATCGTCAGTGTTATTTTCAAGCTGTTTGGGATCCTTTAGTGCATTCAATAATCTGAAGGACTGGAACAATGACTTAAGTGACAGTAAATTTGTCAATAATCTTGTTTTCTGGGGATTGAACATCATTCCGGTGTACAGTCTCTTTTTTGTGGGAGACGTCCTTATTTTTAATGTCATTGAATTCTGGAGCGGAAGTAACCCCATTGCTATGGCCGATGGTGAATACGAGACACAGATCGTAGAGCACAAGGGTACAAAGCTTGAAATGAAAGCGAGTAAGAACCGTTTCGAGATCGAGATCCTTGATGGAGAGCGTAAAGGAGAACGTGTGGATTTAGTCTATAAGCCTTCAGAAAAATCGTGGAATGCGGTGAAGCAGAATGGTGAATTGATCAAATTATCGTCTGTGGAAGAAGGATTGATCGTATATCACCTTCCAAATGGTGAAAAGATCAAGTTGGATCCAACTACACCACGCGAAGAAGGACTAGCAAAGATCAACAAGGAGGTCTATGATTATAAAGACGGCATGACCGTAGTAGGGAACTAATTACGGTTCCTTCTATAAAAAAACCCTCAACACTGTTGAGGGTTTTTCTTTTTCTAACAGCCTCTGCGTAAATGATTGAGACTGTGCTGTTGCTTTTAGTATCTGTAGTATTCAGGTTTAAACGGCCCTTCTACTTCTACGCCAATATAATCGGCTTGTTCTTTGCGGAGTTCGGTCAATTCCACTCCAATTTTCTCCAAGTGTAATTTCGCTACTTTCTCATCCAAATGCTTCGGAAGCATATACACCTTATTTTCGTAATTATCGCTGTTCTTCCAAAGTTCGATCTGTGCCAACGTTTGATTGGTAAATGAGTTACTCATAACGAAACTCGGGTGACCTGTGGCACAGCCTAAATTTACCAAGCGTCCTTCCGCAAGTAGAATGATATCATTTCCGTCTACGGTATACTTATCTACCTGTGGTTTGATCTCCACTTTTGTGCTTCCGTAGTTCTGCTTCAGCCAAGACACGGCAATTTCATTATCAAAATGGCCAATATTACAGACTATCGTCTTATCCTTCATCGCTTTAAAATGCGTTCCGGTAACAATGTCTTTGTTTCCGGTGGTCGTGATTACGATATCTGCATTACCCACAACAGTTTCAAGACGTTTTACTTCAAATCCGTCCATAGCTGCTTGAAGTGCACAAATGGGGTCGATCTCGGTCACGGTCACAATAGATCCCGCTCCTTTGAAAGAAGCTGCAGTTCCTTTACCTACATCCCCATAGCCACACACTACAACGCGTTTCCCGGCAAGCATTACATCGGTAGCACGACGAATAGCATCTACGGCACTTTCACGACAACCGTATTTATTGTCGAATTTCGATTTGGTAACACTGTCATTCACATTTATAGCAGGCATAGGGAGGGTTCCGTTCTTCATACGCTCGTATAAACGGTGTACTCCGGTGGTCGTTTCTTCCGAAAGTCCTTTAATTCCTGAAGCTAACTCCGGGTATTTGTCAAACACCATATTGGTAAGATCTCCTCCGTCGTCCAATATCATATTTAAAGGCTTACGATCTTCTCCAAAGAACAAGGTTTGTTCGATGCACCAGTCAAATTCCTCATCGGTCATACCTTTCCATGCATACACTGCAGTTCCGGCGGCAGCGATTGCGGCAGCCGCTTGATCCTGAGTTGAAAAGATATTACATGAGCTCCATGTTACCTCGGCACCCAATGCCTGTAAAGTCTCGATAAGAACCGCTGTTTGGATGGTCATATGAAGACAACCGGCGATTCGAGCTCCCTTCAACGGTTGCTCATTCTTATATTCTTCACGTAAGGACATCAAACCGGGCATCTCCGCCTCTGCAAGTTCAATTTCTTTACGGCCCCAATCTGCAAGGGAAATATCTTTTACTTTATACGCCGTGTAAGGCACTGTTTTAGTAGACATATTACTATATTTGAATTTATATTTTATACGTTTCCGAAGGTTTTTCGGACTGCAAAAATACACATTATCCGCAATATATCATGCCACTTTACAAAACTATAACAGTTGATTCCAACACTAAAGTGCTCATTTGGAAGATCGAAGAATCCTTCGAAGAACTTTCCGAAGGAATCACGCTTACAAAACATTGCAGGGAGCGTGTGTACGATATGAAAAGTGATCTGCATCGTCGCGGGTTCATGAGTGTAAGGCATCTGATGGCAGTCGAAGGATATACAGATCATGACCTGTTCTATGATGCCTCGGGCAAACCGCATCTTACCGACAATAAACACATATCCATAACGCACTCATTTATCTTTTCGGCTATTATAATTAGTACTGCTGAAGTAGGCATCGATATCGAGAAACAGCGTGCCAAGATCCTGAAGATCGCCCATAAATTCACACCTATCGAAGAATACAGGACCCTGGCCAATGAGGATGCCATCATGCGCAAATTAACCATGGTGTGGGGCGCCAAGGAGTCACTTTATAAGAGTTTTGCCCGTCCCGGAGTGAGCTTTCTGCAACACATTTATGTAGAGGATTTTCACTTAGAGGATCTCTATTCTACGGCCAACGTGCGGTTTGAGGACAAAGAAGAGCGCTATCGCGTATGGTTCTTGGAATTTGAAGGTTTCACCATGGCGTATGCCTTACTTGCTGAAGAGAACAAACCATGAGTCATAAGCATTATCAAGCGTTACTCACCTGTATTGCTGACGGTCAAAAATGTTTGGCCGTGCTCGTGGATCCGGACAAATTCCATCCGGAACAAGCATCCGCTTTTCTGAATAGTCTTCCCGAAACAGTTACACATATCTTCGTTGGAGGTAGCAGTGTCACCAACGGACACACCGAAGCAACCGCACAGGCGCTGAAACAATACAGTGATCTGCCGCTCTTCCTGTTCCCGGGAGATCATTCGCAAATAACCCCAACTGCCGATGCCTTGTTGTTCCTGTCCTTGCTTTCAGGACGCAATGCGGAATATTTGGTTGGACAACAGGTGAAGTCGATCGCTCGATTAAAAGCTTCCAATTTAGAGATCATTTCAACGGGCTATATTTTATTGGATGGTGGCACCCAATCGGCAGTAGCACGAGTTACTGACACGGTACCCCTTCCGCAGAAGAATATTGAAACTATTGTGCATACAGCGCTGGCCGGAGCCTATATGGGAGCGAAACTAATCTATCTTGAGGCAGGAAGCGGCGCTAAAATACCTGTTTCACCGGACATAATTACCGCTGTAAAAGCGGCGCTTGATATTCCTCTTCTTGTGGGAGGCGGGATTCGAACCGAAGCACAGAAACAAGAGGCTTATCGTGCCGGAGCCGACCTTGTTGTGATGGGCACCGCATTTGAAACAAATTGATACATTGAATACTATGAACATTTCAGTAGAACTTACGCTTACACCTTTACAGGACGATTTTGAACCAGCCATTATTCAGTTTATTAAGAGATTACGCGAATCTGGATTGACCGTATTGGAAAATCCGTTAAGCACACAAGTCTATGGAGATTATGACACCGTGATGAAGGTACTTCACAAAGAAATCAAAACCGCTTTGGAAGCAGTAGAGCGCGGCTTGCTTTATATTAAAATCGTAAAATCCGACCGCAGCGACTATGAGCCCCATTTTTGAGTTCCTTTTTGATCAATATTCAGCATACGCACGCCTAGACATTGCACTCGAGATCGTTGCAGTGGTCTTTGGATTCCTTTCGGTATGGTTTTCAAAAGAGAATAAGATATGGGTCTTTCCTACGGGAATGATAAGTACTGCCATCTTTGTCTACTTGCTTTTTAAATGGAGCTTGTTGGGAGATATGATGATCAATGCGTATTACTTTATAATGAGTATTTACGGTTGGATCATTTGGACCCGAAAGATCGATCCGGTCCACGTAACGCCTATCTCCGTAACCACTTCAGCAGAAAAAAAATACAGCGTCCTTATTTTTGCTGCGACCTTGGTTTTTGTCTATTTTGTATACGTTGCATTTGATAAGTGGAATCATTGGACGGCATATGTGGACACAGTGACTACGGCAATTTTTTTTGTGGGGATGTGGCTCATGGCCAAACGAAAGATCGAGAACTGGATCTATTGGATTGTGGGAGATATTATTTCGGTGCCGCTGTATTTCTATAAGGGATTTACTTTTACCAGTATTCAGTACCTTATCTTTACCGTTGTTGCGATCTTCGGTTATTTAGCATGGAAAAAACACTTGAACAAAAACCTTCAGACTGTCTAAAAATAGTGTTGTATGGCCCCGAATCGACGGGCAAGACCACACTTGCCAGACAATTGGCAACCCATTTCAGTACCCGTTGGGTACCCGAATACATGCGTACCTATCTCGAAAAAAAGTGGGAACAGGAGCAGGAGAAGATTACTAAAGACGACTTGTTGCCTATTGCTAAAGGGCAGATGACTTCTGAGAACGAGGCTGCAAAAGAAGCAGGTAAGTTGCTCTTCTGTGACACTAATTTGTTGGAAATCAAGGTGTATTCTGAATATTACTACAATGGATTTTGTCCTTCGCTCATAAAAGAATTTGCCCTAAAGAACAACTATCAGCATTACTTTCTCACCTATATCGATACCCCATGGATTTCCGATAATTTGCGGGACAGACCCCATGACAGGTCAACTCTATTTCGTATTTTTGAAACCGAACTTCAACACCAAGGTCTCCCCTATACAATTTTAAGAGGTTCTAACAACCAGCGTTTGAAAAGTGCTATTGAACAAATTAAAAAACTACTGAAGGAAACGACTTAGCATGCTTACAAATAAAGACCTACAGCAAATAAAGGACCACGGACTTACTGTGGATGCTGTAGTGAAACAACTAGAAACCTTTGTAAGGGGAATTCCTCCTGTTCGTATTGTCACGGCTGCTTCCAAAGGCAATGGTATAGAGGTTATACCGGAAAGCGTCCAAGAAAAATTGATAGCACGGTACGAAACCGAAAAGGAAGTATTAGAGATCGTGAAGTTTGTACCCGCATCGGGTGCGGCAACACGTATGTTTCAGTTTTTACACGAATTTTTAGACACCTACGATCCCAAGAACCAAAAGCTCAATACCTATTTAAAGGAAGGAGAACGTAAGGAGTTGGCTACGTTCTTAAATGCCCTCAAGGACTTCGCGTTTGTGAACGATGTTAGAAAGGTAATACGCAATAATTACCCGGATTATAAACATTGCAAAAAGGGACAACGTTGTTACTATTTTGTGAAGGCCATGCTGGAAGCGGAAGGACTCAATTTTGGGAATCTTCCCAAAGGATTGATCCCGTTCCATAAGTATTCGAAATACGCCACCACGGCTTTTGAAGAACAACTCTTCGAGAGCGCCTATTATGCTTCGGCAAAGGACGATGCCTACCTGCACTTTACCTTCAGTGAAGCACATGTGAATTACTTTAAAGAGGAATTCAACAACGTTCAAAAGCGCGTTAGCAAAAAGACCAAAACGCAGTTCCATATATCGTATTCGTTTCAGAAAAGAGAAACCGATACCATTGCTGTTACCGAAGAGAACAAACCTTTTAGAGATGATAAAGGTAATTTAATACTTCGGCCTTCGGGTCATGGAGCCTTGTTGCAAAACTTAAATGAAGTTAATGCCGATTTGGTCTTTATTAAGAACATAGATAACGTGGTCGCCGAGGAGTATGTCGAGCAGATCGCTTACTACAAAAAAGTATTGGCCGGAAAACTGTTGTGGCTGCAACAAAAGATCTTTGATTATTTGGAGTATTTTGAGAAGGAAAACGGCGAAGAATCCATGAAAGAGGTGAACTCCTTTCTTTGGAACGAGTTAAGTATCAAGGATCTTCCAAAGACCATACAGGAGCTTAGATACATTTTAAACAGACCTTTGCGGGTATGCGGTGTGGTGCGTAATACCGGAGCTCCCGGTGGCGGGCCGTTTTGGGTGAAAAGTGAAACCGGAAACACAACCCTACAGATCGTAGAAATGGCACAGATCGATCAAAATGACCCGCGACAAAAAGCCATTGTGAACGAAGCAACCCATTTTAATCCGGTGGATATTGTATGTGGATTGAAGAATTACAGAGGTGAGAAGTTTGATCTTGCTAAATTCACAGACCCGAAAGCAGGATTTATCGTTTCCAAGTCACAGCATGGAAAGTTGCTGAAAGCACTCGAATTACCGGGATTGTGGAACGGCGGTATGGCGCAATGGAATACAGCTTTTGTGGAAGTTCCTTTGTCCACCTTTAATCCGGTGAAAACTGTAAATGACCTGCTTCAAAAGGAGCACAGACCTAATGCCTAATGGACTCCGACAAACTTATTAAAGAGTGTGTTTTTAAGGCGGTACGCAGTAGCGGGCCCGGAGGGCAGCACGTTAATAAAACAGCTTCGAAGGTTGAGGTCACTTTTAATATAATTGCTTCGGAAGCATTGACGTCCTTAGAAAAAGAACGCCTTCAGAAGAAGTTAGATTCGAGAATCACTTCAGAAGGAGCCATCCAATTGCAATGCGCAGAAACCCGGAGTCAGCATAAGAACAAAGCCCTCGTAATAGAAAGGCTTATTGCACTTCTGAAGGAGCATCTAAAGGTTGTAAAGCCTCGCAAGAAGACAAAACCTTCTAAGAGTGCCATGGAGCGCAGAATAAAGACTAAAAAGCAACAGGCGCTAAAAAAGTCCAATAGGAAGCCTCCTAAATTAGAGTAAAACCCTATCTTTGCATCACATCTCAAAGGGGTGCCGATTTTACGTCCGTTCCGGAATAAAAAAAGCTGAGATTATACCCAATGAACCTGGGCAGATAATGCTGCCAAGGGAATAAGACACCAAGTGTCTGCATGATACCCCTATTAGATCATTATAGTTCTAATAGGTTTTTTTATGCGATACGATAATCAATAATAACCAATAGAATAACGCCCCTTTTATTCGTACAAATCTATTTACGAATGAAGAATTCTGCCTTTTTTTTAAGCTTTTTAATTATTTCCACTTCACTGTTGGCCCAGGAAGTAATTAGCGATACCACAAAAGTAGAACCACTGGAAGAAGTATTGGTTCGGGCGGTTCGTGTAAAAGCCGATTCGCCCATTACACACTCCAATATCGAAAAGGAGGGGCTGGAGCCTCGAAATCTGGGACAGGATATTCCTTATATGCTTAATTATTTACCTTCGGTGGTCACGACCAGTGATGCCGGAGCAGGAGTTGGCTATACGTACATTAGAGTACGAGGTAGTGATGCTTCCCGCATTAATGTCACGCTTAACGGCATCCCGTTTAATGATGCCGAAAGTCAAGGTACTTTCTTTGTGAACCTACCTGATTTCACCTCCTCTGTACAAAGTTTACAGTTACAACGAGGGGTAGGAACTTCTACGAATGGTTCCGGTGCATTTGGAGCGAGTCTAAATGTGTTGACTGATGCTGTTTCTGAAACGGCCTTTGGTGAGATCGCCAATTCTTTTGGATCCTTCAATACCCGAAAACACACTGTAAAGTTCAGTACTGGAACACTCAACGACCACTTCGAGATCGCAGGGCGTCTTTCAACAATCAAATCGGACGGGTATATAGACCGTGCTCGATCTGACCTTAAATCCTACTTTCTTCAGGCTGCTTTTACAGACCACAACACCCTTATTAAGGCCATTACCTTTGGAGGTCGCGAAGAGACTTATCAAGCCTGGTACGGTATTGACGCTGAAACATTAGAAAATGATCGTACGTATAATCCGGCAGGAATGTATACCGATAGCGATGGAACCATCCGATTCTATGACAATGAAGTAGACAATTATGCTCAGGATCATTTCCAAGTACTCTGGAACCAGCGCTTCAATAATCAATGGAGCAGTAATGTGGCGGTCAATTATACCTACGGAAGAGGTTACTTTGAACAATACAAAGAAGATGAGGATTTTGCCTTTTACGATTTTGAACCCATTGCGGTAGGCGGTGATACTATTGCTTCGACCGACCTTATTCGTCGTCGTTGGCTGGATAATGACTTCTATGCTGTTAATGCCAACGTCAATTATAAGGATGCCGCTTGGGACATAAGCACCGGGGCATTCTTTAGTTTGTATGACGGGGATCATTTCGGGGAAGTGATCTGGGCGCGGTATGCCAGTGAAAGTGAGATTCGGGATCGGTATTATTTTGGAGAAGGAGATAAAAATGAGTTTACTGTTTTTTCGAAAGCGACTTGGCGAATAAATGAGGCATGGAGCGTATTTGGGGATCTCCAAGGAAGATTTCTTAGGTACACTACTTCAGGGTTAACTTCAGAAAGAATTCCCTTAGAGATAGATGAGACCTATTCGTTTTTTAATCCGAAGGCCGGTGTTTCTCTGAAACTTTCAGAAGAACAGCAGCTATATGCCTCCTACGGAAGAGCCCATCGAGAACCCAGACGAAGTGATTTTGAACAAGGCATCTTCACAGCCGAAAAGCTAGACGACATCGAATTAGGATGGCGGTATGGAACAGAAAAAGTGGTGATCAATAGCAATCTGTTTTATATGGACTATAAAGATCAATTGGTACTTACCGGTGCCTTGGACGACGTAGGAGCACCCATTAGAGCGACCAGCGGAAAAAGTTACCGACTTGGATTAGAGGTGGATGCTTCGATAACTCTTTCTGAAACACTGAGGTTACAACCCAATGTGGCGATTAGCACCAACAAGAATGTGGATTTTGTAACCTCCTTAAACGGAGAACTGGTGAACCTTGGCGATACAGAAATATCGTTTAGTCCGTCACTAATAGCAGCAAACCGAATGGCATATAAGCCCATGGAATCGTTGGAGCTTGCCCTGCTTTCAAAATATGTGGGAGAGCAATTCATGGGCAATACAGAAAGTCCGGTCTCTAAGCTGGATGCGTATTTCGTAAACGACCTAAACATAACCTATACCCTTACACAACTGCCTTGGGTACGCGAGGTTCTTTTTTCGGCATTATTGAACAATATTTTCAATACTGAATATGTATCGAATGGGTATTACTTTACCTTTGACGATGACTTTTCAGTTCCGGGAACAGTGACAACAGTAGAAGGAGCAGGCTATTATCCGCAAGCAAGGTTCAACTTTTTGGTGGGGGCTACGGTGAAATTCTAGTTTGAGATCAATATATTATTTCCGGAACGCTGGGCCAAATATTGTTGCATGGGATAAAGATTCTCGTTGCTTTGGTGTTGTCCCGTGACAATATCGTAGCTATTATCGTCTGCACATTGGCAGGTAGCGATAATCCCTTCTAAAGTCATTCGTGAACAAGAATTGGGAGTGTGATTAGGATCGCTTAGGTCGAAGGCGGTATACAGCTCATTGTTAACATTATACACCACGATCCCTTTAACCCCTTGTTGATTGATCACTACGCTATTTCCCGGAAATCGCAACGGATTGTATTCGGGAAGATTTAGGTTGAGATTCAGGTTCACTAAAGGATCGATGAGATAAGGGTTGTCGTCATCAACACCTTCATCTTTTTTGCAAGAGGTGAAAATGAGTAGAAAACTTGCAATAAAAAGTAAGGATCTCATAGCTTAAAAATTGTGGGTACGAAGGTACAATAAAACGGCGAAAATTAAATTTTTAGTATATTTGTAGAACCAATCCCGTCTTGTATGGGATTTTTTTAATTCCCTATCCTGACTGATGTCGAAAAGCTTTAAAGCGGAAGGAATAGTATTGTAATTCGAGATTGGTGCTATACAAACGATGAAGTTATGAGTAAAGTATCTTATTATACTGCCGAAGGATTAAAAAAACTACGAGACGAACTGGATCAGCTTCGTGATGTAGAACGCCCCAAAGCGTCGCAGGCCATTGCCGAAGCGCGTGATAAAGGAGACCTAAGTGAGAACGCCGAATACGATGCCGCAAAAGAAGCGCAAGGAATGCTTGAGATGCGTATTTCAAAGTTGGAAGAAACGGTGGCCAATGCCCGTTTAATCGATGAATCCCAGCTGGATACCAGTAAGGTTTTGGTGCATTCTAAGGTAAAGATAAAGAACCAGAACAACGGCATGGAGATGCAATACAAATTGGTGGCCCAAAGTGAGGCAGATCTCAAGAGCGGAAAGATCTCTGTAGATTCTCCTATTGGAAAAGGTTTGCTGGGAAAAAAAGTGGGTGAAGTGGCCGAGATCCAAGTTCCAAATGGTGTAATGAAGTTTGAGATTCTGGAAATTTCAAGAGACTAAGATGGCAACGATATTCACAAAAATTATCGAAGGCGAAATTCCTGCTTACAAAGTGGCAGAGGATGATAATTTTATTGCCTTTCTCGATATCAACCCGAATGCACCGGGACATACCCTATGTGTTCCTAAGGAGGAAGTAAATAAGATTTTCGATCTGGGAGAGCACATGTACTTACAACTCATGCAATTTTCACGAAAAGTAGCCATCGCGCTTGAAAAGTCGGTTTCTTGCAAACGGGTAGGAATGGCGGTCATAGGTCTTGAGGTTCCTCACGTACATGTACATCTTATTCCAATCAACGAAATGAAGGATATGACCTTTGGGCATAAAGTCTCCATGACCCCTGAAGAGTTTGAAGCTTTGGCAGAAAAAATTAATAACAACCTTGCTTAGCGGATAAGAAAGTAGACCACAGCAGCTACGAGTACTATTCCAACCAATAGAAAGATATACGCCAGCGACGTGAGATGAGTCCCTGTAGTATGGGGAACCACCAACTTTTGGTGATATTCATATACCCGTTCAATATCATCATTCCAACGAACGGGGTAGACATTGGTGTTGCAGGTGTGACAAAACAGGGATTCTGTAATCGTTTTATCTGCTTTATGATACCATTTTGTTTCGGTAATCTCTTGGCTGAATGTAAATTCCAGACCATTCGTGGCGAAGCATTCAGGGCAATTGTTTGCGATCTTAGCCGTATGTAGTACGTGTGTAGTCTTCTTCATATTAGGAATACAAGCGTAATGAGATTTCCATGGTGGTCCCTACGCCGGGGGTACTTTTTAGAACGCGTATTCGTCCGTTATGGTATTCTTCAATAATACGTTTTACCAAAGAGAGACCCAATCCCCAACCCCTTTTTTTGGTTGTAAAACCGGGTTGGAAGATCTTGGAGTAATGTTTTTTCGGAATTCCTTTGCCGGTGTCACTTACCCGAACTAACGCATATTTCGATCCGCTTTCAATAGTGATGTGAATTGTCCCTTTCCCTTTCATGGCATCGATCGCATTCTTTACAAGATTTTCAATGGTCCAGCTAAACAACTGTGGATTCAATTGCACCCATACCGGTTCATCCAATACTTCCAATTCAAAATGGATTAGTTTAGAGCTTCGTCTTTTTAAATAGTCGAACGAAGTACGGGTTTCGGCTACCAGATCCTTCCGCTCTAATTTCGGGATGGAACCTATTTTAGAGAATCGTTCGGTAATGGTTCGAAGTCGGTCGATATCTTTCTCGATTTCCACTACATAGTCCGGATTCACTTGCTCCGATTTCAAGATCTCGGTCCAACCTACTAAGGATGAAAGCGGGGTTCCGATTTGGTGTGCTGTTTCTTTCGCCATTCCGGCCCAAAGTTTATTTTGCTCTGCAGATCGTGAAGTTTGGTAGAAGAAGTATACCGCCACGAAAAACAGAACGATGATAAGAATAAGAACAGCAGGATAGTATTTTAATTTATTGATGAGGGGAGAGTTGCCGTAATAGATGGTTTGTAGTAGTTCTCCTTTATAAGTTACTTCTAAGGGCTTATATTCGGAAGCAAATTGCTCGGTCAGTTTTTTGCGGTGTGCCCTAAGCTTGGCCGAGTCCATGTCCTTTTCAACAATATTTCGAACATTGTAAGAGTCTTCTCTATGTGTATATACGATCATGGGAGTAGTCGAATTGCTTTGTACTACTTCCAATACAATCTTATTGATCTCACCGCTGCCCAAGTCACTGGTCTGAAGCTCTTCTTGCGCCGAAGCCCAAATCTGCATCTTTCCGCGTTCGCTTTCTTTTAACTGATTAAAAAAGGCATAGGTATTCCAAAGGATGAGCGTGATGATAAAGACAGAGACAAGAATAAAAAACCAACGAGTAAAGGCAGTTGTATTTAGCATAGAGCGTATGTGCTATTAAGTTTTAAATATAAAGCAAATATGTTAATATTATTGTGTGATCAAATTTTTACAAGCTAGTTACTTTGGGTACATTTGCAGGCAATGATATCTATTAATCCACAAGACATTAGCACCGGGAGCTTGCACGGGTATTTGCTGGGTGCGGTGGCACCTCGACCTATTTGTTTTGCGAGTACCGTGGACCAGGAAGGAAATGTAAATCTTTCACCTTACAGTTTTTTTAATGTCTTTAGCGCGAATCCGCCGATACTGATTTTCTCTCCTGCACGTCGTGTGCGGGACAATACCACCAAACATACATTGGAAAATGTACTGGAAACCAGAGAAGTGGTCATCAACATCGTTTCGTATGAGATGGTGCAACAAATGTCCTTATCATCTACAGAGTATCCCAAGGGGGTGAACGAATTTATAAAAGCAGGTTTTTCTGAACTACCTTCGGAAGTGGTTAAAGCACCTCGTGTCGCTGAAGCACCTGTACAAATGGAGTGCAACGTACTGGATGTGGTAGCCTTGGGAACGGATGGCGGAGCCGGGAATCTTGTGATTTGTCAAGTAGTGAAACTGCACATCAAAGAAGAGATTCTCGATGAGGGTGGAAAGATCGATCCTAGAAAGATCGACACCGTAGCGCGCTTGGGCGGTAATTGGTACAGCAGGGCAAAGGAAGGTCTTTTTGAGGTTCCGAAGCCGCTTACTACTATGGGCATAGGCGTGGATGCCTTGCCTCTGGCCATTCGGAACAGTACGATATTAACTGGAAATGACTTGGGAATGTTAGCCAATGTGGAATCCTTGCCGGAAGGAGCGGAACGTTTCGTGAATACTTCGGAAGAAGTACACAGAAAAGCACAAACATTCTTGTGCAACGGAGCTATTTCTGAAGCCTGGGAGGTTTTGGTATCGCAATAGTAATGATTCAGATTAAAAAAGTAATATAAGTAACTAGTAATATAAAGTAAAGCATCATGGAAGTACAAGGAAAGATTAAAATGATAGATGATACAAAAACCTATGGAAACAATGGGTTTAGAAAGCGAGAGCTAGTGATCACCACCGAAGAACAATATCCACAACACATCATGATCGAATTTGTTCAAGACAAGACCGATCTTTTAAATAATTTTCAAGTAGGGCAAAACGTAAAAGTGAGTATTAATCTTAGAGGTAGGGAATGGACCAACCCTCAAGGGGAGGTAAAATACTTCAATTCCATTCAAGGATGGCGTGTTGAGGCAATGGACGGAGCAGCCGGAAGCAATATGCCACCGATGCCTCCGGTAGATGCCTTTGAGCCGGCCAACGAACTCAATGAAGAAGATCACGACGATCTGCCCTTTTAAATAGTACAAAATTTAACATATGCATCCCGCCTTTTGGCGGGTTCTTTTTATAATTCCGTAATGTTTTTGCAGGAATGAAACTCACTAGATTCATAGAAGTCCTTTTTAGCAAGTTTTTGCCTTCTCCGTTTTCTATTGCCATCCTGTTAACAGTTGTAACCATGCTATTGGCTTTCTTCTTTACGGAAGCACCTGCGAGTGAATCTCACGCCCTTGCTATCCTATCTTATTGGGAAGCCGGAATCTGGAACGAATCGTTGTTGGTTTTTGCATATCAAATGTTGCTCATTTTGGTTTTAGGGCACATACTTGTCCTTAGTAAACCAATGAATTTCCTTATCGCGGCACTTACAGACAGGGTGAATAGTACGTCCTCTGCGGTAGTCTTAGTGTGTGTGGCCACCATGTTAGTGTCTTTTTTTAACTGGGGTCTGGGCCTGATCTTTGGAGCTATCATGGCACGAAAAGTGGCAGAAGCAGCGCAAATAAGGGGGTTTCAGATCAATTATCCTTTGGTTGGCGCTTCAGGCTATGTGGGTTTGATGATCTGGCACGGGGGGATGAGCGGTTCGGCTCCCTTAAAGGTCGCCGAAAGTGGACATCTCGCCAGTCTTATGAACGGGGTTGGCGACGCAGCATTTATAAGTGTTTTGCCGGACTCCATTTCTTTTAGTGAAACTATTTTTAGCAGTTCCAATTTACTGTTGTTCGGGGTCCTTCTGTTTATACTGCCCGGATTTCTCTATCTTATAGGGAAACGGGTAAGAACACATGCTACCAATCTCCCAATTTATTCTGAAACCATACATAATATCCAAGAGATCGATGCTTCCAACCGTATCGACAGGTCCAAATATGTTGGCGTTGCATTTGGATTGCTAGTGCTCATGGCCTTAGGTTATCAATATTACTCTCAAATAATCTCTTTTGCGATCACCCCAAACCTTCTTAATTTTTTTATGTTTGGACTCGCATTGATAATGCATGGCAGTATTTCGAATTTTCTGAATGCTCTTGAAGAGGCTATACGCGGGGCGTCTGGTATCTTGATCCAATTTCCCTTGTATTTTGGTATCATGGGAATTATGCGGGAAAGCGGTATGGTCATTGAAATAGCCGACTTCTTTGTTTCTATCGCTACTAGTACAACATTGCCTATTTTTACGTTTTTTAGTGCCGGATTGGTCAATATATTTGTACCAAGTGGGGGAGGACAGTGGGCCGTTCAAGGGCCCATTGTAATTGAATCTGCGTTGCGACTTGGTGTGCCTTTACCAAAGGCCATTATGGCATTAGCTTATGGAGATCAAATCACCAACATGTTACAGCCGTTTTGGGCCTTACCATTATTGGGCATCACCAAGTTAAAGGCAAGGGAAATCCTTCCATTCACGTTATTATTAATGATTGTTGGGTGTGTTGTGTTTCTTCTGGGGCTATGGTTGCTGTAAAAAGAAAAACCTCGCAGTTGCGAGGTTAGTCAAGTGGCTTAGATTCCCTTTTTGATTTTTATAACAATGATGAACAAATTTTGGATCAAAAAAGTGCCCCAAGATTCAATTTTTTTTATTGAATTCAAACCAATATGACACTTTTAACACATTTTTCAGTACCATAGATCATGTATCTTTTAAATGAATCCTTGTCCTTTCCCAGCGTAACGGAATCCACAGAAGATGGATTGCTTGCCATGGGAGGCGATTTGAGCACAGCGCGGTTACTTTTGGCGTATCGATCGGGCATCTTTCCTTGGTATGAAGACGGAAGTCCTATATTATGGTGGAGTCCGGATCCAAGAATGGTGCTATTTCCAAACGACCTAAGGGTTTCAAAAAGTCTTCGGAAAGTATTAAAACGTAAAAAATTCAGCATTACTTATAATATTGCTTTTAACGAGGTGATCAAACAATGTGCTGTTGTGAAACGAAAAGCGCAGCATGATACATGGATCACTTCAGAAATGATAATGGCCTACACCCGGTTACATGAATTGGGTCATGCTGTTTCTGTTGAAGTTTGGTATGAAGGAGTATTGGTTGGAGGGTTGTATGGCATTGACCTCCCCGAATTTGGTGTGTTTTGCGGAGAAAGTATGTTTAGTTTGGTTTCTGAAGCGTCCAAAGTTGCTTTTTTTCATTTAGTGGAACATTTAAAGACAAAGAACTATAAATTAATTGATTGTCAAGTCTACACACAACATTTAGCACGATTGGGAGCTGTAGAGATGCCGAGAGCCCACTTTTTAGCCTATCTCAACTGTTAAGGTATCAATGTTTTGAGGATTACATTCAGAAAAAAAGTATATTCGTACCCCATAAAATTATAATTCTAATGAAAAATTTATACCCTACATTACTGCTATTCTTCGTATTAGCATTTGCATTACCGCAGTTGCAAGCGCAGGAGAAAGCGATGCTTCCTAAAGGACTTACAGAAAACGAAAAAGGGATTATTTCTCAATTTGAGTTTTCACAGTCTCAAAAGACGCCACCGCCTACCGGTCCTGTGCGCACCATGGCCGAATGGGAGGAGGTAGAATATTTGCTAATCACGTGGCAGCCAGGGTTTCAGAATATTTTACGGCAGATTGTAGCTGTAGGGGTCAATGAATGTAAAGTGGTCATTACCACACAAAATCAGGCTTCAGTAGCTTCCTTTCTTACGGCTGGAGGCATCGATCTTACCAATGTGATCTTTATGAACGAAGATTGGGATAGTATTTGGATTCGTGACTATGCAGGAAATACGATCTATTCTAATGATGTGGGAGAAAGAGCACTTACCGATTGGATCTATAACCGTCCGCGTCCCAACGATAATGTCATGCCTTTAGCGCATGCTAGTTTGGTGGGATTGCCCATCTATGTAACCGATTCGGGAACGAATGACTTGGTCAATACCGGTGGAAACTTCATGTCTGACGGACTGGGGAATGCCTTTGCTTCAGAATTGATTCTTGAAGAGAATGAAGCCGGTAACCCTTATGGTGTTTCGGCTAAGACGGAAGCTCAGATCGATGCGATCATGGAAGATTATATGGGGATACAGCGCTATGTGAAGATGGAAACGCTTCCTTACGATGGGATTCATCATATCGATATGCATATGAAGTTGTTGGATGAAGAGACGTTATTGGTAAGTGAGTATCCTGAGGGGGTGGCAGACGGACCGCAAATTGAACAGAACATCGAATACGTCTTGAATAATTTTCAATCGGCCTTTGGAACTCCGTATGATGTTAAATGGATTCCTGCGCCTCCCAGTACAGGGGGAAATTACCCGGACAACGGAGGGTACTACCGTACTTTTACCAATGCCGTCTTTGTCAATAAATCGATCATTATTCCCACATATCGCGCCGAAGTGGATGGTCCGGCACTTGCCTATTGGCAGGAATTGATGCCCGGATATAACATTGTGGGGATTGATGTGGATAATCCCGGAGAGAATCTTATTTCTCAATTAGGTGCTATTCATTGTATCACCCACACCATTGGTGTTGAGAATCCGCTTTGGATCGTACATCAACCCATCGATGAGGCAAATCAGAACAGCACTGTAAGTATCGATGCCATGATTAAGCATGCGTCTGGGATTTCCAATGCCAAGGTTTTTTGGAGAGAGGAAGGAAGTTCTTCTTATAACGAAGTCCCTATGAGTTTGGTAAGTGCAGATAACTGGACTGCAAACCTAAGCGTTGGCAGTACCGCGATTGAATATTACATTTTTGCTGAAGCCAATTCCGGAAAGACAATGACACGCCCTATGGTAGCGCCTCAGGGATATTGGACTATGGATGTAGGGCTTTTATCAGTGTCAGAATGGGCTTACAACAACATCTCAGCGCCGTTTCCAAATCCTACCAGAGAGGCTGCCTCTTTCAATTTGAACAATATTCCGGGAGCTATAGAAATAACCATTCATAACATATTAGGGCAACGGTTGTATGAGACCACTATCGATCATGGCAACGGAACCATTTCATTGGATCTCAATGCAGCATGGAAAGGTACGCTGTTTGTCACATTCAAAGGAGAATTTGGAAGCGTGACGAAAAAGGTGATTAAACTGTAATAGTAAAGCAATAGATTATGGAAAAGCACTACAATAATTTGTAGTGCTTTTTGTTTTTTAAGGCAGCAATAGAAGCGAAAGGATGCTTTTTATCGATTTTATTTGCGAAACTGTAAAATATATAACATATTTACCCTCAATAGTTTAAAGCCCCTAAATTATGAATGTATTGAAACTACTTATTTTTCTGGCTGTTATAGCTTTCTCAGGTACGGCAAATGCACAAGCTACTACTACGCCAAAAACCAATGTCAATACCGATGTTGATGTGACCGTAGTGTACGAACAAGTTGTAAAGGAAGGGTATGGCACTCCGTTCATCTACCTTGAGTTAGCCAATGCATATTACTTCAAGAACGATCATTTTAATGCTAAAAAGTACTATGAGAAACTCTTTGAAGTAGAAAAACCCACCGATGAAACCCTAAAATTTCGGTATATGCAGACATTGAAGGCGTTAAAGATATCCCTTGCCAGTAACGAATATCTTTCTGCAGTAGAAACAGAAGAAAACTAGCTTTTTACTTGCGTATAGCGAAAACAATCCACCAGATGGTCATTCACCATTCCGGTCGCCTGCATATGGGCATATACCACGGTAGAACCTACAAATTTGAACCCACGTTTCTTGAGATCGGCACTTATACGATCGCTTAGTGTGGTATTTGCAGGCACTTCTTTCATGGTCTTAAAGCTGTTTTGTATGGGTTTGCCGTCTACAAATGCCCATATGTAGTTACTGAAACTCCCAAATTCTTTTTGGATGTCCAAATAGGCAATCGCATTGGTCACCGCAGCCTTAATCTTTAGCCGATTTCGTATGATCCCTTCATCCTGAAGAAGCCGTTCAATATCATCGGCATCATATCTGGCGATCTTCTTATAATCAAAATTCTCAAAAGCCTTTCTAAAATTCTCTCGCTTTCGAAGGATAGTAATCCAACTTAAGCCTGCCTGGAAGGTCTCTAAGATTAAAAATTCGAACAGCGTAGCATCGTCAAAGACAGGAACGCCCCACTCCGTATCGTGATAGGCAACATATAAGGGGTCATCCCCGCACCATGGACAGCGTTGTTTTTTCATTCGTCTTTTAAAGGTAGGAGAAAGATACTGCAATTTGAGGAATACTCATTATTGCTGACCCGGGAAATTGTACGAGATCGTCCCCAGCTGTTTTGTGGTTCCCGAAGCCGTGGTAAAACGTGCATCACGGGCGTATTCAAGTGCACTGTCAATTAAACATTCGTTGGTCGTGGTTGAGGCACTTTTGTTATAGCTCATTTTAACCACACGGCCCAATTCATTTACTTCTATAGAGATCACAACTTTTCCGAAACCCTCACACGTATACACGGGATTGGGAAGTAACAATGCCGTTCTGTTCTTCAAACTATAGGAAATGGTGGTTTTTCTGCTGGCTGCGCTGTTTGACCTGGGTTTCTTATGTTTTTCCAATGCACTTTTTTCTTGTGCCTCCTTTATCCTTTTTTTTGCTTTCGCTATTTCATCGTCATTGTTGAAATTATTGGCAACTCCAATAGCATCGTTCATAGCCTGCAGCTTTTCTTCTGTGGTCTCTTCGGGCGTCTCACGACTGTTCTCTAGATTCGCGATAAACGTTTCGGCTTCATTATACGCTTTGTTCGTCTCCACTTTTACGCGCTCGGGCGCTGTGGTCGCCAAATCTTCTACTGTTTCTTCTTTCAAGAGCTCTTCCAAGGCATATTCTATATCGATCTGCTCCTCTTCCTCTTCGGTGTATCGTGACAATTTTATACTGTACATTCCAAGGAAAAGAATACCGAACAGCAAAGAAGTGATTAAAAAAGCCCGATATGAATAATTGAAATTCATGGGTGCAAGTACTGAAATTTTATCTGAAAATCCTTACAACTAACTGAAAATTAAGTCTATTTTAACGGCTAAAGCGATCTTCAAAAGCCGCTAACGACATAGCATCCTCTACCGAAAAATCACCGATCTTAGTGCGTCTAAGCGCAGATAAATGAGCTCCGTTCCCAAGTGCCTTCCCAAAATCGTGCGCCAGCGAACGGATGTACGTTCCCTTGCTGCATGCTACGCGAAATTCAACCTCCGGAAGCTCGACTTTTGTGATTTCAAATACTGAAATATGCACTGTTCGAGTGGGCACAGACACGTCCTCACCGGCTCTGGCAAATTCGTACAGTCGCTTTCCTTCTTTTTTCAATGCCGAAAAGACCGGTGGTTGCTGTTCGATAGCTCCCATAAACTGACGTGCGGTTTGCTTTATTTTTTCTGAAGTGATTCTCGAAATATCAAATCGTTGATCGATCTCGGTTTCGAGATCGTAACTGGGTGTGGTGGCCCCAAGGGTAATGGTACCCGTATATTCTTTTTCCTGCGCTTGATAGGTATCGATCTTTTTGGTGTAGGTTCCGGTACACAGAATTAAGAGTCCTGTGGCTAACGGATCTAGGGTTCCCGCATGGCCCACTTTTATCTTCTTGATTCCGAATTCCTTTTTGATGAGCCAACGCACTTTATTGACCACCTGAAAAGAGGTCCATTCCAACGGTTTATCAATTAAAAGCACCTGTCCGTTCTTGTAATCTTCAGCAGTCATTAGGATACAAAGCTAAACGCAATAGCGGTGACCCCAACGATCACACAGTATACTGCAAAATATTTCAATTTACTGTTTCGCACCAAGGAGATCATCCAGGTACAGGCGATCAAACCACACACAAAGGCAGCTATGAAACCAAGACCCAAGGTCGTGAAGTTGGTACTTTCGGAAGTAAGATCTCCGCTAAGGAGATCCTTAGCAATCTTTCCAAAGATAAGGGGAACAACCATTAAAAATGAGAATCTGGCAGCTTTGCTTT
The DNA here is from genome assembly GCA_002696485.1 of Altibacter sp. GTDB lineage: Bacteria > Bacteroidota > Bacteroidia > Flavobacteriales > Flavobacteriaceae > Altibacter. Next base: position 48,013 of record NZTP01000015.1, read on the forward strand.
TATCGTTTCCCAACAATACGGAAGTTGAAATGGTCGCACCGCTACGAGATATTCCGGGTAACATGGCGATCGCTTGGGCAACGCCAATAACGAATGAATTGCCAAAACTTACTTTTTTACCCGTATTCTTTGCGCGATCTGCCAACCACAATAAGATGGCTGTCACTATGAGCATAGCGCCTACAAAGGCAATATTACCCCCAAAAAAAGCTTCCAGTTCTTCTTCAAACAACATCCCAATGACCACTGCAGGTATCATGGATAATGCGATCTTAGCTGCAAATTGCGTCTCTTCGTTCCAAGTAAATTTCAGCAGGCCGCCAACGATGGATACAACATCTCGTCTAAAAACAACTACGGTGCTTAAGGCTGTGGCGAAATGCAGTACGACTGTAAATAGCAGGCTTTCTTCGGGTAAGGATGTGTCGCCCAGAATGGCTTTTCCCAGTTCTAAGTGCCCGCTGGAAGAGACCGGTAAAAACTCTGTAAAACCTTGTACGACGCCAAGAACGATGGCTTCCCATGCATCCATAGCAACTTATTTCTTGTGAGGATTCAATAGGATAGCGTAGACCTCAATGCCGAAGCCAATCAAGATGAGCGCCGGAGCTAATCGAATGCGTCTCCAGCTATAGATCTCCGGGTTGAATACATTAGGATCGTCACTACCACCGCCTGTCATAAGAATAAAGCCTAATGCGATAAAGGCCACACCTATAAGCATGAATAGGTAGTTCTTCTTTTCAAAAATGAATTCGGTTCTTCTAGCTTCTTCTTTTCTTTTTTTCTCTCCCATGACATTAATTTTTTACTGATACTAACTTGGTCATTGAAAATTCAGTGTAAATGATAGTATCATTGAATTCCAATTGGGCGATGTGTTCAGATGCAATCCCTCCAAACGCAGGCAGGTGCAAGGTAACATTTTTATCTAAAACCTTCGATCGTAAATCGTCTATGCTCAAACCTCGTTCCAGCCCCCTGTTTATATAGTAAGAGTCATTGTTGGTGTCCGTGAAAACGATATCGAATGAAGTTCCTTCAGAAATTTTTATGATCGTACTATTTTTTACGATACACTGATCCGGTGTAGGTTCGTGAATGACACATCCGTTCAGAAGCAACGAAAAAAACAGGGCCCAAGCGATGTTCCTAATAGTATAGTTCATCGGTACGCAGGTTTAAGAAACGCTGTGTTGCAAAGAAAGTGCTTATCCAAGTAATAAAGAGGCCCATAAGAAAAACGAACAGGAACAGAACGACCAGCAAAAGTTCATCCTTCAACAATTGCAACTCCGGAAAGTTCTTGTTGAGATAATAAAGAACGACTCCCATTCCAATCATGGCTATTACCGCCCCGATCATTCCTAGTTTTACACTTTTCCATATAAAGGGCCGACGAATAAAACGTTTGGTAGCCCCCACCATTTGCATGGTCTTGATTGTAAATCGTTTTGCGTATACCGAAAGTCGAATCGAACTGTTGATCAGTAACACGGCTATAAAGGTGAAAAGACCGCTTATCACTAAGATCCAGAGACTAATCTTTTTTACATTGTCGTTAAGCAATTCAATTAGGGGTTTGTCGTATAACACTTCATCTACAAAATCCTTGGTCATGATCTCATTGCTAATGTCCTCCAACTTTTCGGGAGAGACGAAATCGGCAAGAATATGTACGTCAATACTGTTTTGAAGCGGATTATACCCTAAGAATTCCATATAATTCTCTCCTATCGTAGCACTGTGCTCTTCGGCAGCTTGTTCCTTCGATACAAATTCGGCCGATTTGGTATATTCGGCCATTGCCAAACTCTGTTTTAGTTGGGTGATCTCCACTTCTTTCGCGGTATCCTTCAAATAAACGGTAAGTGCGATCTTCTCTTTGAAATGGTCGCCCACTTTCTTGGTATTAAGGACCAAAAGACCCAATAACCCGAGTAAGAACAAAACAAGCGATATACTTATCACTACGGAAAAGTAAGAAGAGATGAGTCTGCGTTTTTGATACTTTTCAAAAGTAGAAGCCATAGGATTGCGGGAATTTGATGTAAAAATACAATGATTTTTGCATCTGCAAGTATGTAACGTTTAAACTTTTGTCTTTCGTACAATAGGCTTAAATTTGCACCTGCCTTTCGCCAACCGGAGGCACCCTTAGAAAACGTCGCATGAGCAATTATCACTTCAACGCTATCGAAGCCAAATGGCAAAAATACTGGGCTGAACATAAAACATTTCAGGCCGAGAATACCAGTGAGAAACCTAAATATTATGTACTGGACATGTTTCCATACCCTTCGGGTGCAGGGCTTCACGTAGGACATCCATTGGGGTATATCGCCAGTGACATCTATGCGCGATACAAGCGACACCAAGGTTTTAATGTCTTACATCCGCAAGGATACGATTCCTTTGGGCTTCCGGCTGAACAATATGCCATACAAACCGGGCAACATCCCAGAAAGACTACCGAGGAGAACATTGCTCGATACAGAGAGCAGTTAGACAAGATAGGATTCTCCTTCGATTGGAGTAGGGAGGTTCGCACCTCCGACCCGCATTATTATAAGTGGACACAGTGGATCTTCATGCAATTGTTTGATAGCTGGTACGATAAGGCTTCAGATAAGGCACGCGCTATAAGTGAATTGATCACTATTTTTTCTGAAGAAGGCAGCGGGCAGGTTAAAGCTGCTTGCGATACAACAGTTCGAAAGTTTACAGCCCAAGAATGGAATAGTTTTTCCGAAGCAATACAACAAAAGGAGCTCCTTAAGTATAGATTAACCTATCTTGCTGAAACCGAAGTAAATTGGTGCCCCGAATTAGGAACTGTACTGGCCAATGACGAGATCGTGAACGGCGTGTCCGAACGGGGAGGCTATCCGGTGGTGCGAAAGCGTATGAAACAGTGGAGCATGCGTATAACCGCCTATGCACAACGATTATTGGATGGTCTGGAATCGATCGATTGGCCTCAGCCTCTAAAAGATGCTCAAACCAATTGGATTGGTCGCTCGAAAGGAGCTTCGGTCATTTTCAAGGTAAAGGATCACAACGAGAACATTGAGGTCTTCACCACACGGCCGGATACTATTTATGGGGTAAGTTTTATGACCCTGGCACCGGAACATGAACTGGTTCCCAGGATCACTTCTGAAGCACAAAAACAAGCAGTTCAAGATTATATTGAAGCTACGTCAAAACGAAGTGAGCGAGAGCGCATGGCCGATGTCAAAACCATTAGCGGTGTATTTACAGGAGCCTATGTAACGCATCCATTTAGCGGGGAAGACATTCCTGTATGGATAGGGGATTACGTTTTGGCAGGCTACGGAACCGGTGCTGTGATGAGCGTTCCGTGCGGTGATCAACGTGATTACGATTTTGCCACACATTTTGGCATTCCTATTCCAAACATTTTTAAGGATGTCGATATTTCTGAAGAAGCCTTTTCCGATAAGGAGAATACCATCCTTACCAACAGCGATTTCCTCAATGACTTGTCCTACGCTGAAGCAACGCAGCGTGTTATTGAAGCACTTGAGAAGAAAGGCGCCGGAGAAGGGAAGATCAACTACAGGTTGCGAGATGCTGTCTTTTCCAGACAACGGTATTGGGGCGAACCATTCCCGGTGTATTACAAAAACGGCTTACCACAATTAATTGATGAAAAGCATTTGCCATTGACCCTTCCGGAAGTAGAAAAATACCTCCCTACCGAGGATGGCGAACCCCCGTTGGGTCGCGCAGAAGTTTGGGCATGGGATGAAAATGCGGGTGCCGTGGTATCCAACGATAGAATTGACCATAAAACAGTTTTTCCATTGGAATTGAATACTATGCCCGGCTGGGCAGGCAGTAGTTGTTATATGTTTCGGTATATGGATCCGAGGAATGACGATGCCTTGGCTTCCCAAGAAGCGATGGACTATTGGAAGTGTGTGGATCTTTACGTTGGGGGGAGCGAACACGCAACAGGTCATTTGCTCTACAGCAGATTTTGGGTAAAATTCTTATATGATCGCGGTGTATTGCCGGTTCAGGAACCGTTCAAAAAATTGATCAATCAAGGGATGATCTTGGGCGAGAGCGCGTATGTTTATCGAATTGAGGGAGAGAACACGTTTATTTCTAAAGGAAAATATAGCGGGGAAAAGATTCAGCCGATACACGCCGATGTCTCCTTTGTGAATCTTCAAAATGAATTAGATATTGAAGCTTTTAAGGCGTGGCGTCCTGAATTCTCCGACGCTGATTTTATTACGGAAGAAGACGGGGCTTTCAAAGTCTCCCGAGAGGTCGAAAAAATGTCTAAGTCTAAATACAATGTCGTCAATCCCGATGATATTTGTGCGCAGTATGGAGCAGATACCTTGCGCATGTACGAGATGTTTCTGGGGCCCTTAGAGCAAGCCAAGCCATGGAACACTGCCGGTATCACAGGGGTGCACGGTTTTTTAAAAAAGTTATGGAAATTATACCATTCTGCTGCCGGTGATACTTTTTATGTAAGCGATGAGCAAGCTTCCAAAGAAAGTTTAAAGACCCTGCACAAGACGATCAAGAAAGTACAGGAAGATATCGAGAATTTTAGCTTTAATACCTCGGTTTCAACCTTTATGATCGCTGTGAACGAGCTTACAGCACAACAATGCACTTCCCGAGAGATCCTAGAGCCTATTTTGGGGCTCATCTCGCCATACGCTCCGCATATTGCAGAAGAGTTGTGGCAAAGACTAGGGCATGGTAAGAGCATTTCAACGGCACCTTTTCCAACATTCGAAGCTTCTTATTTGGTCGAAAGCACGAAAGAATATCCGATTTCCTTTAATGGGAAAATGCGTTTCACCTTAGAATTGCCTTTGGACCTGTCAAAGGACGCCATTGAGGCTGCCGTCATGTCACATGAGAAGACCGCCCACTATTTGGAGGGTCGCAGCCCGAAAAAGGTAATTGTGGTACCCGGAAAGATTGTAAATATTGTTGGCTAAATTTTAGCACACTTTTTGCTATTCCCTTTGTACATTTAAAACAAAAAAAAACAATGATTGGATATTATATATTAGCCGGGATCATCTTTTTGGTGAGCATGTATGTGAGCAATAAATTGAAAAGTAAATTTAAAAAATACTCTCAAATCCATTTGCAAAACGGCATGAGCGGAAAGGAGATTGCCGAGAAGATGTTACGTGACAATGGCATCCTCGACGTACAAGTGATCTCGGTTGCAGGTGAACTTACAGACCATTATAATCCGGCGAAGAAAACAGTAAATCTTAGTGAGCCGGTATACATGCAGCGAAATGCAGCAGCAGCAGCAGTAGCAGCGCACGAATGCGGGCATGCTGTACAACATGCTACGGCCTATAGTTGGTTGAAAATGCGATCGGCGATCGTACCTGCGGTGAGTATCTCAAGCAAACTATCGAATTTTGTCATCATGGCCGGTTTAGTACTATCGGTGACAGGTTCGCTAATTGGGAACACGATCTTTTTAGTTGGTATTCTGTTATTTGCCTTGACCACGGTATTTGCGTTCATCACCCTTCCGGTCGAATTTGACGCTAGCAAGCGTGCGCTGGCGTGGTTGGAAAGCGCCAATATGGTGACGCCACAAGAGCATGCTGGGGCGAAAGATGCTTTAAAATGGGCGGCCCGCACTTACGTGGTTTCTGCTCTCGGCTCCCTGGCTACCTTGTTGTACTTTATTAGTATTTTTCTGGGAAGACGATAAGAAGGAAAGGTTCGAGTGTTTTTCAAAACGTGAAAAACGTACCACGCGCGAAGGACATCCTTCGCGCGTGGTGTTTTCGCCTGTGGCGAATGCTCGAACCGGTTGCTTCCTAGCCGGCAACATTATTCGGGTTATACCCTAGATAAGGGACATCACTTTCAGTAAAACGAATGCCAAAATCTTCCAACTCCTTCAGTATGGGTTCGTAGACTTCTTTAGCGATGGGTAGTTGTACTCCGGGTGTTGTGATCTCTTCGTTCAATATCTTTAATGCCGCTATGGCGACAGGCAGACCAACGGTCTTAGCCATTGCCGTATAATTTTGGTCATCCCCCTTAATTACCATATTACTGTCAATCTGGTATTTGGAACCCTTCAATTCGTACCCAAACTTATGGTACATTACGATCATATCTTTGTCGGCTTCCTTCAAGGTCCATTTATCTTCTAGTATTCTTTGAAGTGCCTGCGCCGGGGTAGCATCTTTAATACCTATCTTCTTTTCGGAATTGAAAATATCCAATTCTTCCAGTTTCCCCCACATGAGATCGTCTTGGTCGATCTTAAGATTATGACGTAATTTCAATTCCACCGAATCGGTTGGGGAATAAGGCAAGAACAGATTTACAAAATTACGGTAGGAAAGTGCTTCAGAATTAGGGATCGTATAATCGTCGTCTGTCATCCCTAACTGAACAAACATGTTCCAGGCCTTGCTGAATCCTACATGACGAATGGTCCCTCTGTACAATGTTAGCACATCTTCCAATCCGTATACCTTACGGTATTTCAAAGAATTTCTGTTAGCATAAGCTTCGAAACGACCATGGCCCTCAACATCTAAAAATTCTGTTCTTCGAAACAAACGGTGATAGGGGATATATTTATAAGTGCCCTCTTGAATAAATTCAGCAGCGCCACCCTGTCCTGCGAGTACGACATTTCGCGGGTTCCAGGTGAATTTGTAATGCCAAAGGTTGTCATCGCTTTCGGGAGCTATCAATCCGCCTGTGAAGGATTCGAACAATAGCATTTTTCCTCCTTTGGCGCGAATACGATCGATCACCTGCATGGCACTCATGTGGTCGATTCCGGGGTCTAATCCTATCTCATTCATGAACACCAAGCCCTTTGCCTTTGCCCGTGTATCTAAGGACTGCATCTGGTCACTCACATAAGAGGCCGTCACAAGATGTTTTCCAAATTCGATACAATCTTTTGCTACTTCAATGTGATAACGTGCAGGTAACATAGAGATGACAAGGTCGCTGTTCTCTACGGCACGTCTGCGCTGAGATTCATTAAAAACATCAAGTAAAATGCCTCGGGCATTGGGGTGACCATCTGTGAACTTTTGAGCGTTCTGTATCGAGATATCACCAATGGTGATAAAGAGTTCTTCGGCTTCAGATCGGTCTAGTAAATATTGAATTAAACTTGTTGCCGAACGCCCGGCCCCAATGATCAAAATGTTTCTCATCCGTAGTTTTTCGTTAGCTTTGTAGTAGATATGTTACGAAGCGAAAGTACTAATTGTAAGCGTAAATTATGCGGGATTTCGATAAAAAAATTGTGGTAACAGCTACCCTGTTGGGTGCCATGACAATCGCTGTTGGTGCCTTTGGTGCCCACGGACTCAAAAATTTTGTGGGGTCAGATGCGATAGCAACTTTTGAAACTGGTGTGCGCTACCAAATGTATCACGCGATCGCTTTATTGATACTCGGTTTTGCTACCCAAGTACCGGCTGCCACCCGAAAATGGGTATTTCGTTTTTTTGTTTTCGGAATTGTATTGTTCTCAGGTTCCATATATCTCTTGGCGTTGCAAGCGGTGCTTCCTTTTTCTGTTTCGTTTTTAGGACCGGTGACACCGCTGGGAGGGCTGCTGTTAATTTCCGGATGGATTCGGTGGGCCTATGGTTTATTAACAATTAAGTCGGGATAATTATGTTTTTTTAAAGGATGAATCTGTGGTAGTTTTATTATTTTTGTACCACAACAATTAAAATAAGTTATGGTCGGTAAAAACCAAACTACGAAAATGATTTCCGTAGACCAATACGGGATCAAAAATGCAAAAGTTAAGTATCAATTATCTTCACAAGAACTCCATAACGAAACCATTCAAAAAGGGCAGGGAGTAGAAGCCAGCAGCGGTGCTCTTGCTGTTAATACAGGAGAGTTTACAGGACGCTCACCCAAAGATCGTTTTATCGTTAAAGACGACGTCACTAGAGATAAGGTATGGTGGGGGAATATCAACATTCCGTTTCCTACGAATATGTTCGACGCTTTATACGATAAAGTAGTCGATTACCTTTCTGAAAAAGAGATTTACGTGCGTGACAGTTATGCCTGTGCCGATGATGCGTATCGCTTGAACATTCGTGTGATTACAGAATATCCATGGTCGAATATGTTTGCTCACAACATGTTCTTACGACCTACTGACGCTGAATTGGATAACTTCGATCCAGAGTGGCTTATCGTGAATGCGCCCGGATTTAAAGCTGATCCAGAGATTGATGGAACAAGACAACACAATTTTGCCATCCTCAATTTTACTAAAAAGATCGCCTTGATAGGTGGAACCGGATATACAGGGGAGATCAAAAAAGGAATATTCTCGGCGCTTAATTTTATTCTCCCGGTTTACAAGAATACCATGCCAATGCACTGCTCTGCAAATGTAGGTGACGATGGTGAGACGGCTATTTTCTTTGGCTTGTCTGGAACAGGAAAGACAACGCTTTCTGCAGATCCAAATCGGAAACTCATCGGTGACGATGAACACGGTTGGACAGCAGAGAATACAATCTTTAATTTCGAAGGAGGATGCTATGCCAAAGTGATCAATCTTTCCGAAGAGAACGAACCGGATATCTATCATGCGATCAAGCCGGGTGCCATTCTTGAAAATGTGATCCTCAACGAAAAAGGGGAAGTGAATTTTGCCAATACCTCCATCACACAGAATACGCGTGTGAGTTATCCTATTTATCACATCGATAATATACAAGAACCATCTATTGGCGAAAACCCTAAGAATATCTTTTTTCTAACAGCCGATGCTTTTGGTGTGTTGCCTCCTATTTCTAAACTTACTCCGGGTCAGGCAGCGTACCACTTTATTAGCGGGTATACGGCCAAGGTGGCTGGGACCGAGGAAGGGATCAATGAGCCTACACCTAACTTTTCGGCCTGCTTCGGAGCTCCTTTCATGCCGTTGCACCCCACCGAATATGGGGAGATGCTGAGCAAGAAAATGAAGAATGCCGGCGTGAATGTCTGGTTGATCAATACCGGTTGGACCGGAGGTCCTTACGGTGTGGGAAGTAGAATGAAACTTAAATTCACCCGTGCGATGATTACGGCAGCTCTCAATGGTGATTTAAACGATGTGGCCTACGAACAACATCCTATTTTTGGGCTTCAAGTACCGCAATCGTGCCCGAATGTTCCAAGTGAAGTGCTAAATCCCAAAGACACTTGGAAGAATAAAAAGGCTTACGACATCCAAGCACAGGAACTGGCTTCTTCGTTTAAAGAGAATTTCAAAAAGTTCGAAGAATTTGCGAATGAGGAAATACTCTCGGGAGCGCCTATTAATTAGTGAGGCTTTCGTTAGTTTGAATAAAAAAAGGCTTTGGATATCGATCCGAAGCCTTTTTTTTACTAAGAATTTATATTGATAGATTTTATTGTTGTTTAAACAAGCTATAGCTTATTTCTTGTTTACCTCTTTAATATATTTCTCTAATGCCATGGTCATGGAAGGCGTTTCCGGTGTCGGAGCTTGAATGTCTACGCGTAAACCACTATCTGTAGCGGCCTTCACGGTCGTGTTTCCAAAGACTGCTATACGGGTGTCATTTTGTTTGAAATCCGGGAAGTTATGTAGCAATGATTCAATACCGCTGGGGCTGAAGAACACCAAGATATCATAATACACATCCCGAAGATCGGAAAGGTCACTGACTACAGTCTTATAGAAAGTCGCTTGCTTCCAGTCGACCCCCAGATCGTTAAGAACCATTGGCACCTCCGGCTTTAATTTATCAGAAGAAGGGAGTAAGAACTTCTCGTTCTTATATTTTTTTATAAGTGGAGAAAGCTCGGTAAAAGTGCGCTTCCCAACATAAATCTTACGCTTTCGGTAGACCACATATTTTTGTAGATAGAATGCAACAGCTTCACTCTGGCAAAAGTATTTCATCGTATCGGGCACCTTGAACCGCAATTCTTCGGAGATTCTGAAAAAATGATCCACGGCATTTCTGCTGGTAAGTACTACGGCAGAGTATTTTGTGAGATCGACTTTCTGTGAGCGAACATCTTTACCTGAAACTCCTTCAACATGTATAAAAGGCCTGAAATCTATTTTAACTTTCTGTTTTTCAATCAAATCGAAATAGGGAGAGTTTTCAACCTTAGGCTCGGGCTGAGAAACTAAAATAGTTTTCACTTTCATAGACAACTGGATTTTTGGTTTTTCCGATCATACCAACGTTTTATAGAGGATGATATACGGTGAAATTTCAAGTGCGCAAAGATACAAAATAAAATAAAAGAAATTACGCATTATCGCGTTTCCGTTTGTTTTGTAGCTGTAAAACAGCGCAATACTGTTTAGGGCCAACACGACCAATACAAAGATGAGTAACACTGTTGACGAGGGCTGATAGACAAAATAGAAGATGAGATTTGCCATAAAAAAAAGTATGGCAATTAGATTCCTGTAGCTCAATTTTTGATATAAATAACTGTTTATAAGAGCATCGATGGAGAATATATTTCCTATGATCTTCTCAAGTGCAAATTTAATACTTACAAAAACAACATAACCGGTGCAAATTTGAACAAACAGCCAAGGGTTCTCATGTAAGACTTTAGGGTTGTTAATTTGAATAAGCAAAAATATAAACAGAGATACTGAAACCACTTGGGTAACAAGCAAGAGTAAGTTAAAAGGGTGGTTGATCTCGTCATTTCTGCCCTGTACCATAAAGTATTTATTGGTGATAGGCAACATCACAAATTCTTCAAAACGTTTGGGGTAAAGGTATTTCGCCAAGGCATACAGAACCAAACAGATCACCATCAATAGGATGATCCAGTCCTGCGAAACGAAATTTCGTTCAATATAATCCATGCCCAATTTTCAAGTAAAGGTACTGTAAATTTAATTTCGCCGAATCGGTGCAATTAGATTTTCCTTCACATAATTTTGCACAAAAAAGGGTACATTTGCTCAAAAAAAGGGAGTATGTCCAAAGCTGTGGTGGTAATACCCACATATAATGAGATCGAAAATATTGAACGGCTTATTCGCAATATTTTCTCCTTACAGCGTGCTTTCGATATACTAGTCGTTGACGACAACTCTCCCGATGGGACTGCGGCACAAGTAAGGTCCATGATGCATGAGTTCCCTAATAAGCTTCACATACTAGAGCGTTCGGGAAAAATGGGTTTGGGTACAGCATATATTGCAGGATTTAAATGGGCATTGGAGCGATCGTATGAATATGTATTCGAAATGGACGCCGATTTTTCACACAACCCGAATGATCTTATACGCCTGTACAATGCGTGTGCAAAAGAAGGGTATCACATGTCCATTGGGTCCCGCTATGTAAAAGGGGTAAATGTGGTCAATTGGCCCATGAGCAGGGTGCTGCTCTCGTGGTTGGCCTCCAAATATGTGCGTATCATTACAGGTATGGACATTTACGATACAACAGCAGGTTTTGTATGTTACAAAAATGAAGTCCTGCAGAAAATAAATTTGGACAATATACAGTTTGTAGGCTACGCATTTCAGATCGAAATGAAATTTAAAGCGCATCTTCGGAAATTTGAGATCGTGGAGATTCCCGTAGTGTTTACAGATAGAACCAAAGGAGAATCAAAAATGAGTGGCGGGATTATTTCCGAAGCAATTTTTGGAGTGATAACAATGAAGTTTAAAAGCTTGTTTAAGAGGTACGATTTTCAATGAAACCAATTTTAATTAAGAATGCAAATATTGTCAACGAAGGCGTTATCTTTCGTGGCGATGTCCTAGTAGAAAAGGATATTATCGTGGAAGTGTCAAACAGCATCAGCGTGAAATCGGGAGATACAAAGGTGATCGATGCAGACGGTCTTTATCTCATTCCCGGAATGATCGATGATCAAGTGCATTTTCGCGAACCCGGACTAACACACAAAGCTACTATAGAAACCGAATCGAAAGCGGCAGTGGCTGGCGGGATCACATCCTTTATAGAAATGCCCAATACAGTACCGCAGGCTACTACTATTGAGCTTCTGGAAGATAAGTTCGATATCGCATCTCGGAGCTCTTGGGCCAACTATTCTTTTATGTTTGGCGGTACCAACGACAATCTTGATGAGATCTTAAAAGTTGACGAAACAAAGGTTGCTGGACTAAAATTATTTCTTGGTTCTTCGACAGGAAACATGTTGGTTGACAATCCAAAGGTACTCGAAGAGATCTTTAAAAAAACCAAACTTCTTATTTCGGTTCATTGCGAAGATGAAGCAACAATTCAAAAGAATTTGGCAACTTATATAAAGAAGTACGGCGATGACATTCCAATTGAGATGCACCCAAAAATTCGAAGTGAAGAAGCTTGCTATCTGTCTTCTTCCAAAGCTGTAGCTTTAGCTAAAAAGACGGGTGCCCGACTTCACGTTTTTCACCTCTCCACCGAAAAGGAAACCCATCTGTTCTCCAACAAGAAACCTTTGGCGGAGAAGAAAATCACAGCCGAAGTATGCATACATCATCTCTGGTTTACCGATGCCGATTATAAAACGAAAGGTACCAAGATAAAATGGAATCCTGCTGTCAAGACCGAAAAGGATCGCGATGGGTTGTGGAAAGCCCTTAATGATGACCGTATCGATGTGATCGCTACAGACCATGCGCCTCATACCTTGGAAGAAAAGGCTGCAGTCTACACCAAGGCTCCTTCCGGTGGACCTTTGGTCCAACATGCTCTGGAAGCACTTTTTGAAATGCATCACAAAGGAAGGATTTCCGTCGAGAAAATTGTTCAAAAGACTGCGCATAACCCGGCGATCCTCTTTCAAATAAAAGATAGAGGATATATTAAAAGAGGGTTTAAGGCAGATTTGGTACTTGTGGATCCCAATGCTCCGTGGACCGTAAATAAAGACAATCTGGCATATAAATGCGGCTGGTCTCCTTTTGAAGGTACTACATTCAAATCGCGTGTTACTCACACCCTTATTAATGGTGTCATTGCCTATGAGAACGGGAAATACCCCAATAGAAGTCTGGGCGAACGCTTAACCTTTAATAGAGGATGATGAGGTACTTTGCACTGCTTTCTCTATTGTTTTGTATGGCCTGCCAAGACGTAAAACGCCCCGAACGCCCCGACGATCTTATTTCTGAAGAAAAAATGGTGGACATTTTTGTGGATGCGTATCTTATGAACGCCGCACGCAGTATTAGTGTACAAACCATCAATGAGAGCGGTATTAAACTGGATTCTGTCCTCTATAAAAAGTATGCCATAGACAGCCTTCAGTTTGTGAAGAGCAACGCTTATTATACCTCTAATCTTAATGGTTATATCGAGCTTTTTACAAAGGTGGAAACCAAATTGCATGCCATTAAAGAACAAAAGGATAGTGTACAAAAAGCATTTCAAAAAGAACAGGGCTTCCAGCAAAAGATCGATAGTGTGAAACAGGAGCAAAAGCTTGTTCAGCCGGTGGCATCAGACTCGTTAGCTACGGAAGAATAATGGGTGGTGATGCGATCTAGCGTTTCTGCGTATGATGTGAACTTAAAGTTTGTAACCATTTTAATTTTTGAAGCATCATAATATGATTCGGTATACATAGAACGTACTGTAGCTTTGGGAAGTTTTTTCTTTGTGCCGAAGAGCACGGCCGATAGACCATCCAGGTTTGATACTAACAGCATGATCCACTTGGGTAATTTTTTCTGTGGCGGAGTGTTTCCAAAGCGCACTGCCAAATCTGTTAACAATGTTTTATACCTCACATTTTCACCCACCAGTATAAAATTATCATTATACGTCGATCCTTCCATAAGTGTGATCATGGCATTCACAACGTCCTTGACATCTACCACGCCTATGCCGCCCGAAGGAGTGTACTTCATCCCTTTGGAAGCACGCTTAACAAGGACGCTGCTTCCGGAGGACCAATGACCTTCCCCTAAAATAATCCCGGGATGCACGATCACGGCAGGGAGCCCTTCTTGGGTGCCGCGCCATACCTCCATTTCGGCTCCGTATTTTGTGATGGCATATACGCTATTTTTTGCTTCCGGGTTCCAATGGGTGGTTTCATCAATAAGACCTCCTTCCTTTGATCCTAGCGTAGCCACTGAGCTCACATAGCATAATTTTGAGATGTCATGCGCAAGGCACAGGTTAACAATGTTGGCGGTTCCCTCTACATTAGCTTTCTTAATTTTGCGATACTGCTTCGTATTAAAACTAATGTAGGCTGCAGCATGATAGACTTTGGTAATTCCTTGAAAAGCATCTGTAAGTGCCGGAATGTCCAATATATTGGCTTCCACCCATTCAATCCTATCAAAAAGTGTATCGGCTTCGGGAGAGAAGTACCGGAATACCTTACGCACCTCGTTGAGATCACTGGTAGCCCTATGGATAGCTCGAACAGTTTTCTGCTGTTGCACTAATGCCAACAACAGGTGTGAACCTACCAAGCCTGTACCTCCGGTTACTAATATCATCTTACGAAAATACTCTTTTTTACAATACGCTTTCCTCTTTTAAAGCTTCCAACTATCTTTGCCAAAAGTCTAAAAAATGCAATTAAAGAATTTCGTTGAAGAACTACAATGGCGTGGCATGATCCACGATGTGATGCCCGATACCGAAGCGCATCTCATGGAACAAATGCGAGCAGCCTATGTAGGGTTCGATCCCACTGCGGACTCCCTTCATATTGGTAATTTGGTGCCCATCATGCTATTGGCCTTCTACCAGCGATGTGGACACAAGCCCGTTGCTTTAGTGGGTGGCGCAACCGGAATGATTGGGGATCCCTCGGGGAAGTCAAGCGAACGGAATTTATTGGATGAGGCTACGCTACGTCACAATCAAGAATGTGTTCGTGCGCAGCTTTCACGATTTCTGGACTTTTCGTCGGGTGCTCCTAACCAAGCTGTCATGGTCAATAATTACGATTGGATGAAGGACTTCTCCTTTCTTGGTTTTATTCGGGATGTGGGAAAACACATCACCATCAACTATATGATGGCCAAAGATTCAGTCAAGAATCGAATTTCCGGGGATGCTACTGAAGGGATGTCATTCACAGAGTTCACATACCAGTTAGTACAAGGGTACGACTTCCTGCATTTGTTCAGGGAACATACCTGTACCCTGCAAATGGGAGGTAGCGATCAATGGGGAAATATCACGACCGGAACTGAACTAATTAGGCGTATTGCCGGAGGTAAGGGATTTGCATTGACCTGCCCGTTGATCACAAAAAGTGACGGTAGTAAATTTGGAAAGAGCGAAGGCGGGAATGTGTGGTTGGACGCCAAGCGTACCTCTCCTTATAAGTTCTATCAATATTGGTTGAACACCAGTGATGCAGATGCCGAGAAATATATTAAGATCTTCACGTTCTTAGATAAGTCTACCATAGGTGCCCTTATAATGGAACATGGCGAAGCGCCGCACCTGCGATTACTGCAACGACGTTTGGCAGAAGAAGTAACTACGACCGTCCACGGTGTCGAAGCATTGGAAAAAGCAATCCAGGCATCGGAAATTCTGTTTGGGCGCGCTACTTCTACCCAACTGAAACAATTGGACAAGGCTACCTTTTTAGATGTTTTTGAAGGGGTGCCGCAGGGGGAAGTCGAAGCTTCAGTTATCGCAGAAGGACTTGATATTATAAGTGCACTAGCCGAGCAGACCGGATTTTTAAAATCCAATGGTGAAGCGAGGCGTGCTTTAAAAGAGCAGTCTATATCGGTGAATAAGGAAAAGGTTTCCGAAGGGTATACGATCAATTCTGAAGACTTAATAAATAATCAATTCGTATTGCTTCAGCGAGGTAAAAAAAACTATTTCATAATAAAAGTGGTATAAAAGAAGAAAATCCCGATTTCAGAAGAAATAAGGATTTTCAACATTAACTAACCAACCAAAATTATGAACAAGCTTTACTTGCTATCATAACAGTTACTTGGTCTTATATACGATAAAAACCTTACACCGGATTTACAAAAAATTCGTGACCTCGGGATAAGGGATCAAAGCACTAATAAGCAACGCAATACTATCCTTAACGATGAGTGTTATACTTATCAAGATGGCAACGACCATGATGGCTACAGAAAGGTTGTTCTTTTGTATCTCTTTAAATTCGTTTACCCCTTTTGTAAGTATTGAAAAAAGGAAGAAAACGGTCAAATTGATAAAAACCGCCATGACAAAACCAATAAAAAGATAAATTCCCGAATATTTTACGACCGTAAGGGTGTCAATCGTTTCTACATGATTTAACGATAGCCGTATCACATTGGTAATAGATGGAAGGATCTCACTTAAAATGATACCAATGGACAGCACAATTCCCGAGGTGAATACGGTAAATGAAAGATTACTGCCTGCCAATTCCTCCTGTGTAAAGAAGAGACGTTTTAGCAATTTGTATGAAATAAAGACGATCATTACCGTGATGATGATCGACAAGAGGATTTCTAAAAGTGCCAGGGTAAAAAGTTGTGTGTTCATAGCGTGTTATTTGCTGGTTAGTACAATGTTCCAATGCGTCACGTCGGCGAAATTCGGGGACAAATAGCCGGCTTGAAAATAGGCAGCGGTGGTTTCCCATAAAATATACTTCTTTCCATTGTGAACCTTAAATAAACCACTGGCCGGTATATTGATGGCGAGGATCGAATGTTTATAGAAGTCGCTGTTAGCGATGGCAACGTCGTATTGAAAATATTTTAAAATGGAATAGATCAACACCGTTCGCGTGTCACAATCCCCTTTTAAATTTTGAATGAAGGAGACCGGATTTTGAATACCGTAGGCAATATTTCCAATGCAGCATTCCGGACATTGTTGCAGGATCTCTTTGATCGAAGATTCATACCTGTCGGCCGGAAGGCATGCTTCGGAAAAAACAAAGGCATAAGGAATATCCTGAATACAGCTAACGACCATTTCAGCGAATTCCATTTGGTTTAGGTTTCTTTCGGCACGAATACGTTCAAAATTCCGGATTACCAGATCGAGGCTGGGAAGGTCCTTGCGTTCTATATGATCGTAGAGATTACCCCAAAAATTGCCGCGCGTACCGGTACGATACGTAGCGATATAATCTTTTAAAGCGTAGTAATCGTTGACGCGTACCGTGAGATCTCCTTCAAACAAATTACCATAATTATCGGTCCATCTGCGGGTACTTGAAAATACGGGAATCGTGTCGTTATCATCAATTATGGTAGTTTGCAGCACTTTTTCTTCCGAAGTGAATACCATATCTTTGCTATGGGTCTCCCATAGATCAATGAGCAACCCGAAAAGCGTTTTTAAAGCCAGAAATACAAACAATACCAACAGAAAGCTTTGAAACACACTCTTCAATTTCGGTTTACCCAAAAAAGTATATGTGATTACCAAACCTAGGAACAGTCCAATAGCAACGTTTAAAAATGTAGGGAGATTGGTTCCTATTTGCAGCACACTAAAAACAATCCCGCCAATGACCATGACTAATAATGTCCAGACACATCCTTGAGGCGATTTGTGCGTCGGCTTTTTCATTACAGCACCATTAAATTACAACCGCGAATGTCGCTATTATCAAACCGCCCCAATACTTCAAAAGATCCGTCGGGGTGTATTCTTCCCAGATCTTGTGTGGCAATGAACGAAACGGAATACAGGTTGGCGAGATCGATCACGTTGATGCCGCCCGTCTTGCCATAGACCAGTGTTAAGGCATCTTCCGGATCGCGAGTCACAATTTGCATCCAAGGAGGACAATGAAATAGACCATGACCTTTGGAATATGCCTGAGAAAGCAGTTCGGTCATCCCATATTCACTGTGTATTTCTGAAACACCAAACCCCTTTTTTAGCTCATGGTGTAACGCCTCTTTAACCATTTCTTTACGACGTCCTTTCATTCCGCCGGTCTCCATGACTAGTGTGTGCTCCAGCGAGAAGGAATGAGCTTCCAAAAGATCCAACAAAGCGTAGGAAACACCAATAAGCAGGGTCTTTTGTTGTTGCGCTTCCAAAAGATTGATTTTTTCGGCCAGCGCTGAAAGGGTATCAAGGTAAAAGCCACTATCAGGATGATTGCTTTTTTTCACGAGATGGTCTACCATGTAGATAAGGGAAGAATCCTGTCGTTCCATATAAGAAGGGAGTAGCGCTAAAATA
>NZTP01000016.1 GCA_002696485.1 Altibacter sp.
AAGAAAGATTAAAGGAAGTGGACAATAATAAAATTGAAGTGTGTCCTTCATTACTCCTTGGAACCCATTAGTATAGGTTCTCATTCTTTTTACTTCAATTTTAATACGATTCCAAGCATCCTTTGATAGGGGACACACTTCAATTTTATTATTGTCCACTTCCTTTAATCTTTCTTGAACCCAAATATAAATATCGTAGAGTCTTTCAGCCATCTCGCTTGGTATTTTCTTTCTTGCGCTATCATCGTAGTTTCCATAAAGTCTTTCCAAATACATGTCTTCCATTCGGTCCTTCAACGAATCGGGGATGTCTCTAATGTAAAGCCACATTCTTTGAAAAACACCCTTCGTTAGAATAACCAATTCAATACCTTGTGGGGGAAGAGTAGTAGCCCATAGAGAACGTTGACAATCTACTACAAAATCTTTCTCCCATTCAGTTAGTCGCTTTTTTATTAGGTGCGAATCAGATTCTAACTTATTCATAAATTTTTGAAACATCATTACAACATCTTGTTTGTGTTTAGTTTCCTTGAAAATACCCGAATGTTCAAATTCGTCAAAGGCGATAATCCCCGAACCGTGGAGAGCACCATATCTTTCAATATCAATTTCACGCGGTATGTCATAGACTTCATTATTTTGTGCCGCAATTGCCGCATCAGCACTTCTATATGCAGGGTTCGGCTGATTTACTTTAATTGTTCCTAAAAGTGCTTGGTCTGTAAAAGCATCAGGGTTGTTAATAGTAAAGGCTCTATCTCCCTCTCTTCTTCCCTGCATTCTTCCCCAAATTCTTTCATATTCTGGGGATTGCGGAAATTTATTTACTAGGTCAAATATAATGTTCCAAGTCGGTGAGAGAAAATCCCACATCGCCGTCTTACCACTTCTAGCCGTTTGAATCCAACAAAAGTGAATTCTTGGGTCTAAGGGAGCACCTGCCGCCCTAATTCTAATATCATTCTTTAAAATCTGCCCTAGAATAACAAAAAATGACATATGCGCTGGATATTCATTATACATTGAATATTCCTTAACACTATTTGCCCAATCTAGAACAACTTTTGGTAAAGAAACGACTTCTCTCAGTTCTACTGCTTCAATTGCTTCCTTTGTTAATTCATTGATGGCGTCATAATACGCCCATTCGTCTAATTTTTCTGTTTCTGTCAATACGATACCTCCCTGTATTCATTTAGTGCTTCTTTTATATTTGAAGCGGTTATTTTTCCTATTTTTTCTATCTTTGTTAAAGATTTTATATCACTTGATGCTATTTTTGCTATTGACCCGTAGGTTTTAAGTAATATTTTTGCTTTTTCTTGTGTAATTCCTTTAATTTGTGTTAACATATCAATTCTAACGTCATCTGTTCTCTTTTTTCTTGGCAACATTTTAGTTAAATTAACTTCCCTGTCTTTATTAAAAAAACACGCCACTATAAACTCTGCCGCATCCTTTGTATTGGGAATCCAAACAACTTTTGTGTTAGTATTTAGTGTAATGGCTGACATAGCCCCCACCATTCGTCTTTTCATCTTATCTATAATTAATTTATCAACATGTTTTAAGTGTGTTGCTAGTTCTGAAATTTTACCATGAATTAAAACGATAGTCTTACTATAATTGTCCTCCATATTACTAATCTGATTAAACATTCTTTTTTCCTTTACAGAATAATAGAAGTCATTTACTGATTTAGCCTCAATACAAATTTCACTACCCACATAGTCTCCGACTTCAATAAACATCCTTTCTATTGGGACTTTAGCCATTCCAGCAAAGTATTCTACATTAGAACAAAGAACAGAACTTTCTCTGCTATCAATTATCATTCACCGTACCTCCAACACTTACCTACACACATTCCTTTATCAATTAATGTTGCACACGAAGCCGACATAAATCGCTTATCTACGACATAATTTACAAACTTTCTAGTGGTGGCTGGACTGTAATCAATCCAAACATCTTCTTTATTTGCTATTTGTTCAATCTCAGCACAGATAATATTTTTAATATCCGTTAAGACTTCGCCCTGTAAGTCTCTTGGATTTCCTTCAACACCCTGTTCAATCAAAACCATATCAGAAATAATTTCATTATACCATTGAACAAGTAAATATCTAGCCTCATGTAAAGGATTTTGAACCAAGTTGGCTGAGGCCAAACACGGAATAACTGGTAGTGTGGCGGGTCTTTCTACGCCCTGTATTTCAATACCAACAGATTCAATTTCTTTTACCTGCGGCCAAACTAATAGTTCTTTTCCGTAGTATTCGTTTTTACCACCTCTTGGTTTCTTGCTTAGATTTAATATAAACCCAAGGTCATTTTCTAAATCACTTTTTCTCAAAGGTATGGAAAATCTTTTAGCACCTAAATGATAAGTATTTTGAACTCTCCTTAGACGAGTTGTATTAATAACCCTATGGTCTAATAATGGAGACTTTTTTATTACGTCATGACATATGTTAAAAAATGCCTTGACTCTTCTTAAGTCCGAAGTTCTTTTGCCATAAACGAATATGTAAAACCCCCTACCACTAAAAGCCATTCTATGTTTTAAGTCTCTGCTTTCTAACCATGTATGGAGAGTTTTCAAATTTTCATATGCTTCCTCCAAAGAATCATTTCCATGTGCATCAATATCCAAGAAAATTCTATCAATGATTACCGAGTGCTCAAGACCACGACTACTAGAAAATTCATCGTAGTTATAAACAGAGGTATAAACATTCATTTTACCGTTGTAATCGCCAATAAATTCAAGGAACTCTTCTTTATCATGGACAACTTCTCTCTTGGGTTGCCTTGCATTTGTAAATGGGCTACCTGCCCACATTTCTCTCGGAAAATACATATTTTCACCTCATATTTGTTTTGTGTCTTTCTTGATTTGCTCAAGCAGTTCGCCCTTGGAAGGAAGAACCCTTTCTTCTTTTTCTATTTTTTCTGGTAGGATTGCTGGTCGTATGCTCATTTCAATTCTAGCAGAATCTAAATCCTCAACAATAATTTCAGTTAGGGCAGTAATTGTATCAAGATAAAATGAAGACCTGACTTTTTCCTTTAACGTATCTTCAACGGTTGATACCATTTGTTCTATTGAATAGTTCTGTTTATCAATAATACTCTCAAGGGTCTTTTCAATATTATAAATATTTTTAACGGTCCAATTAAAATTTGCTACTTCTGTAATTAGTTCATCCATTATGTTATCACCAGTCATAAGTTATTCCTCCTTCTCCTTTCTCACAAACAGAAAATAAACCACACTTCCTACACTTCTTATAGAAGTCATCAAAAGGAAACTCCTTAGTCATGTAAGAATCCACCAGTTTTTGCATTGAATTTAACACGGACTGTTCCGTGCGAGCCTTAACAGGTTCTAGAAAAATGTAATTACTAGCAGGAAAAAACCAACCCCAATATCCAAATTCCATGTTAGGGTCTAGACCTTCTGCAATTTTTTCTTCATCTGTTGCGTTATCTAAAAGCATCTTGTAAAAAGCCATTTCCTTCCTCATGTGAGTAGCCTTACTATCTTTCCAAACACCAGTTTTTAGTTCAAGTGGGACATAACTACCCTCATGTATAAACAATCTATCAATTATTCCCTGAAGGTGAACTTGAACCCCGTTCACGTCAAACTTAGCATTTAGCCTTACTTCATTACCGACTGGTTTAAAGAACTCAAGCGTTCCATCCTTTACACAATCAATGAATCTTTCAGCAGACCAAGAAGCCATTCCCTTGTAAAGCGATGAAGTAGTCTCATCATTTGTTTCGGGATATAAAGCCATGAACGACTTTACTAATTTATTTGGGTCGTCTATGTGTTCCATCATTTCTTCTGTATCTACTAAATCCCAAAATGCCTCTTGTGCGTTGTGAACTTCTGTTCCTCGTAGCATCGCCTCCGTTGGCGGTCCTTTGATTTTACCATTACCGAAAGGGTCATAGTTCATTACATAAGAACCCCGACAAAAACCATAAGTCCCAAGTGAAGATTTTGTAATTTTTAACATAGGGCTTTTGCCGTCATCAGGGTTCCATTGATATGTAAAACCGTTATTTAAATCATTTTCTGTCCATGCTTCAACATACTCATTCATTGACTCTCCTCCTTGAGAGTGTCAATAAGACTAGATGCCTGTTGTCTAGTAATTCCTTCAAATATTCTTGACTGGCCTCCTAATTTTGTAATATATTCAAGTTGTTTATCTGTCGGTGGACCGTCAATATTTTTAACCGCTCTACTAGGAGACTCCATTACCTTCCTTCTGAGAGAGGCAGTAGTTTCATCATGACAAGCCTTACAGACTTCTATTACATTACTTCTAGCATAGATTAGGTATTCTTTTCCAAGTTCTCTACATCTATGTTGAGAAATAATATGGTGCCATTCAGTCTTTTCAAATTTGTCTCCGCAGATAGTACAAATCTTCTGCTTGACCCAAAACTTCTTTTCCTTCTTATAGATTACAAGTAATTCTTGTTCTAGTTGTCCTATTTCTTGTTTCTTTTTATTAATTCTTTCATGTAATTTTCTCATACTTTTAACATATGTTCCATCTTTCTTTCCCATTTTACCACCAATCCTCCAATGATGTTTGATTAACGTCTTTTTTATACAAGGTCAAAGGCCACCCCATACTCTCAAAGACAAGTGCAGATTTTTTAATAATTTCTGCCTCAGCAATAAACTCCCAATCGGGTTTGTATGTTTCGCTAAGTTTCATTTGATTCACACTTCTAAACGCTAAGTATTCTGCTGTTTTAGATTCACCACTCCATATGTAGCATTTTTCGTCCAAATCACTATTATTCATTTTGTAGTAGTAGTAAGAATCCCCTTTTACGATTTTACTACCCAAGTTTTGTTGATTATAATACAAGATACCTGCTGTCCCTCCTGCCACCATCTTATAATCAGATAGTGGTTTTATTAAACGGCTTCGTTTTATTAAACGGCTAATGTCCACCTCACCTTGTACTATATCTTTATACCAACCATTACAGTAGGCTACTATTTCGTTCTTACATTCAAACAAGGAGACTTTCTTTAAAAGGTTTTCCTGAAACTCCTTCGCAACTGGTGTCTCATTACTCTTCTTCATCTCAAAACCCATCACGAAGAATTTGTCCTCAGATAAAAAGTCCCCGTCCTTCCACGAAAGCCAACCACAATATCGGTTCTTTTTCTTGGAGAGGAAAAACTTGGAGGCAAACTTCTCAAATTCTAACTCAACAGGCTCACGGAAAATCTTCTTTGAAATGTAATCGTTCAATTTCTCACGCAATTCTAGTGCATCATCAACATCTTTAACCTTAATGAAAACAGAATCGGTGTGTCCGTAAATAACTTCGTAGCCCAGTCCTTGAGCATAGAAAGCCGTCATCCTCATAGCCCTACGAGCAGAAGCCGTGATTGATTTAGCCATGTCCATGTCTCCCCACCCGTAGCCGTCTTTTGCTAGAATACCGTAGAATGCGTTGACAACCCGCTTAGTAGCCATCTGTGCTGAATCCCACTTTTGATACTCTTCTTCCGTGGTTGCTTGAGAACGCAATTTCTTGTAAGAATCCCGCATCTCCATTAACTCCTTGACCGCTTGAGGCAACACACCTTCACCCTCGTTGCTGAAATGGATGTTAGGTTTGCCGTCATAGGGCTTCAGATTCTTGGGAGTTTCCCACCAAACAGGATAACCGCTAGTGGTCTTAGTCTCCCACGAAATATTCATTGAAGCCATCATGGATGGATATAGGGATTTGAAGTCAAAAATAGCCACGTTTTCATGTTGTCCGTAAGTCTTTTCCTCATCAGGGTCCATCACGAAAGCCGCTTCAAACTTTTCCTTTGAACCTTTTAGTCCAGTAGGGGGAATCCAGCCAGCCTTCTTCATAAAATACACACCAGCCATTTGTGAATTGTGATATGTGTTTTCAAACGGACAACCGATTAGCCGTTGTAGGGCCAACTGATTCTCGCTAACATTTAATTTTTCATCAATATCCACACACAATTTTACATCTATTCTTGCGTATTCTAAATAAGTATTTGTGTCCTCAAGCCAAGCCCTTTCGTAAAACTCGTTGTCTTGAAACTTTGAAGAAACAACCTTACCATCATTTTCTAGAACTAATTTAGAGCAATCATCTAGTTTTAAAGAGGGCAACGTTCCCATCTGCGAATCAGTCCAAAGGCGTTCAAATCTGTCCATTAAGCAAAACGTTAATCTTCCTTTAATTGGTTGTCCACTATTATAATAGTTTTCTACTTTTAAATCCCATCCTACTGGTTCTCCATTTCTACGACGACGACTAACATTTTTAATTTCTCCATAAGGAGACATCAGCGTTGGATTAATATTCAATTCACACATACGAGAAATAACTTTCGGTATGTCAAAACCAAGCAAATACCAACCGATAATCATGTCGGGGTCTTGCTCTTGCATTAGACGAATAAAGGCGTAAAGCATATCAGTTTCATTGTCGTAAATTTCAAGCCATTCTTGGTGAAGAATACTGTTATCCGGCTCACCTGTTGGGAACCAAGTCATTACAGTAGGCTTTTGTGTGTAGTTATCGTAAATACTTAACACCGTAATTTTCCCATGATGTTCTCCGCCTACTTGAGTTTCAATATCAAAATACCACTTACGAAGATTATATTCGGGAATGTCATAATCATTATCAATGCACCACAAACGGGAAGCATCTACATCTCCCTGAAATGTTCTTTCTGTGCGATGTATTTCCTGTATAATATTATATCTGTCGTATGGGTTTTCATAATAATATTTTAAAAGAGGAACTCCGTCTAGGTTTCTTAATTTAGTCTTCTCAATTTTAAAATTGATTTTTCTACCTTTTACTACAATACTACTACCAATCTTTGTATTGATAGATAAATAAAAATAAGGTTGACATTCAAAGGTTTCTTCTTTTCTCTCATCATCACTATTACGATAGCGAAGTTTAATCTTGTGCTGATTGTTCTCTTGAATCGTATTTATCATCATTTTTATCACTCAGTATTTCTATTTCAATATCATTTTCTCTTAATTCATACTGCATTTGGTTTTGTATGTAGTGAACTAAATGTTGTTTTAGTTCTTTGGCTGAGGTATCTTTCCAATACCAACCGCCTTTTACTAGTAGGTTTAATTTAAATTTAGGGCCTTCACCCATTCAAATCCCTCATCATTTGTGCAAAGTCTCTTCCGTATTTCATGGTAAGTTCAATATCCTTAAACTCCTCCATAAGTCGCTCAACATATACGGCGGCATCCATCAATTCTTCTTGTAGGTGAACAAGCCATTCGTGAACGGAAAGGTCTGTTCTTTCCATCGTAGTTCCGTATTTCTTTTTGCCGACTCCTGCTCGTTGTTGAATTTTCTTACACACTTCGTCTTCGTGTTTGCTCACTCTTCTTCCTCCATGTTCATGTTTAGAATCGTGTCAAGTAGTCTCACTTGACCAATCAAATAGAGGATAACCCCACTATTGCTTTCCCCATACATTTTTAGAAACTGCTCTAGTGTTGTGTTTCTTTCATTTAAGTTGTGCATTAGCGTATCGTGAAGTTGTGTTCTCATCGTTGCTATAATTGTTAGTAGTATTTCTTTTTCCATACTCATTCCGTCCTTGGTGCTCGCATTAGAATCATATCGGTAGTGCGAAAGATAATAGGCATTTCATCATCATAGAAAATCGCTACCTCGTCATCATTTGTATATTCTAAAGCCTTAGAAATAGGCAAAGAAAAACTAGCGATTGCGTCCCTACTAATTGGGGAAATAGGTTCTAGATTAGTAGTAATAGACTCTGTAAGTTTATCAGAAGTAATAGATAGAGTATTACCTTTACTATTTGCGTTGAAGGTATAAATACTGCTACCAACTCTCTCCGCCATATTTATAGCACTTATCAATTCGTTCTTCATTAAACAAACCTTTGTTTTTAGAACTAGTTTTTCAGTAGCCGCATATGTCTCTTCATCTTCGTAGTCCTCTTGCATAGAGTCAGAAAATTTACCTATAATGTGAGCATAATCATGTCTCTCTATAACAGGTATTTCCACGACAGAATTTCCAGATATTATCTTTATTATATTATCTAAAAAACTGATAGTAGAATCTTCATCTACTAAATACTTAGTTAAAATATCAGCATTGACAAAACCATACTGTTTATTCATCAGAGGGTTTGTGTCTCTAACTCGGTTATATACCCGAACGTATGTAGAAGCATCCCCGTTTTCTACGGATATTTTGTTGCCACTACAACTAATTTTAACACAATTACCCAACTGTCCCTTTGTGTTGCTGAGTCCTTGGTTGTATTTGCCCTTAAGCAAACACAAGTTTATCATTTCTTTCAATCTTTTTCCATTCATTGTAAATTTCATGTGTTTCACCACCTTTTTCATAAATTCAATACATAATACCACACTACACACTCAGAGTTAAACTCAAAGTGTATTATCCTTTATTGCTTCAAGACCGTTCCAAGAGACTTTGCCCTTTACGTTCTCAAATAACAAAAAGGATTGACCTTCATTTTCTGCATTTGTTTTTGATTTGGTAACCTTCGCATAAAGGCTAGTTTTACCATTTCTTTCCTCACGGGAAGTAATGACATGCTGATACAATTTAGCAGTCGTTGATTTTTCCCAGTCGGGTTTCTGTCCCACCACTTCAAAACCGTCATGAACTTCCTTCATGTGTGTAATGAAAAACTTGTGGCATTCTAGTTGACAAGCCGCTTTAAACAAACGCTGGTATTCTTGGGTTCTAGCAAACCATTGTGTAGGGACCATTTTTACCTTATCTGCCTGTCGTGGGTCATTTCCCTTGATGTGATTTAACCTAGCAATCATATTTGTTGTGTCAAGCCAAGTATCTAGTCCGTCAAAAACAATCGCTTTAACAGCCTTAACTTCAATTTCTTCTTCATCATCAAAAGAAATCTTATTTGTTTCAATCGCCTCTTTGACCATTCCAATAAAGAAACGTGCCATGTCAGCAGTAGCCATATAATCAATTGTCATGTCGTCCTTATACACATGAGGATTATAGATAAACACCTTATCATCGGAAGACCAATGTTGCCTCCATGTTGGTTCTGCTCCCTCATCAAAGTCAAGAACAAAAACCCAATGTGTTTCTCTTTCTTCATCTGTCCTACAATCCAAAGCAAGACCAGTTTTACCCGTGCCGGGGTCCCCAGAAATACCACATATCATATATGCTGATTCTTGGGCCAAGAGGTTTCTTCGTTGTTGAAACGCTCTTGCTTTCGCCTTCGCAAAGGCTCCCAGTTGGTCTTCTTCTTTCACTTGCTTCAGTAGTCTATTACTTGCTTTTCCTGTTTTCTTCAAACTCATTCTTCTTCATCTCCTTTAAATTGTGCTTTTAATTGTTGTAGTTGGTTTTCATGAACAATTCTAGTGAACATTTTACCACTACTTTTCATATGGAACCTCACACTAAAAGTTCCATCATCTTGTTTTCTCCACTCAATACTTTCTACCTCGTCCATATCAAGTAGAATTTCATTCATTCTAATAATCATCTTTTTTCCTCCAATAGGTATAGGCCTTGCACCTATCCGTAAGTCATTCTATCGCCACTTATACACGACAACTCGTAGGCCGTTCTTGTATCTCTATGAAAACGACCTAAGCGAGAATTACATTTCGTCTAGCCTTTCGGAGAGGAGCAAGAGGGCAGAAGCCCAAAGCCCCACAAAAATACCCAACTGTTGGTCAAAGTAATAAATACCAATGCTTCCAACAATTGAAACTAGACTACTATAAAATCCTAACTTTTTGTAGTTCATTTAAATCACCAATAACTTAGCGAATCCCCATCATCAGTTGAGACTTCTTCTTCAAGACCAGTTCCTAGACGGACACGAAGACCGTAAAGGTTGATAGAAACGGGGTTATATTCACCATCAATTGGCATTCCCGATTCGTCTTTCCTTTGCGTTTGATTGGTTCGTCCAATGACCACAATATCAGAACCAACACCAAAGTTCAAATCAACATGCGAAGGAACCCAAACAGGTGTTGAGTCGGGCATGTCTTCATCATCAAACCCATAATTAGCATCCAAAGGTTCAACCCAAATAACACGGTTTCCGGTTTTTGGATTGGCCTTAAGATTCATGCTAGTAACGATACCGTCCGTGACAACTACCTTCAATCCTTGTTGTGTCTGAATTTCTTGGTGATAATCCTCCAAGTCATACAAATCCGTGACATATTCAGCCATGTTTTCAACAAGTGCTTCCTCGTAATCGTAAGAAGACGTATCAAACCAAAGTGGGTTATTATCGTCCAACGAGTCAATGTATTGGCTAAATTCTGTTTTATTACGGATTCCGTAGATAGCATTCCTATCCTCGTTAACTAGACCGTAGAAGGTTATCATTCGGAAACAGTCTGCTTTGAAATTTTTAGCCATTTCATTCTTGAGTTGAACAGTCCATAGTTGAGTTTCCCCTCCTTCTTTCTGTCCGATGAAATGCGCTCGCACTTGATGTTGTTCCTTTGGCAAAGGCTTGCCGTAGTTTTTGTTGGTGTCTCCCGACTGCCAAGTTTTAACAGCGTCAATGGGAACAATCCAAGTAGTTTCGCTAATTTCAATTGCCATATCAGGAACCGATGGAATGGTCTTTGTTTCCCATTCACCATTTCTTACCTGAGTTTTAAGGTAGTTTCCATCCTCAAGAGTAATCTCAGCAACCAATTCATCGGTAAGAGTCTGACTAGAATCGCTGTTGTAGCGAGACAAAACAGATTTTCTCTTGTATTCCATTATATCACGAACTGGTTCAACAGCCGCAAAGAACCCTGTAATGTGTTCTCCAAATGTTTGGCTATTGTTTGAACGATTGGAGGAAAGACGACTTCTCACATATTGGCGAGTCATGGACATAGCCATGAGTTGTTGTCGTTCATCATCCAAATCTAGTCCACTACTACCGGCTAGTTCAGTATATTTTTCAGTCATTTCTTCTACTTCAATGTTAAGTCTTTTAGCAAGACCATTCAATTCTTTCTCTATTCTTTCTAACATTTTTTTCACTTCCTTTCGTGTTTCATAATTTGTGAACAGAACCAAGCAATCAATACCTTCGGTGATACACTTCGGCTCCTCCACTCCATTTCTCCTATCGTTGCTATGCACATAAACTTTGTGCTAGTATTCAAATCCATATTCATAACAGATTGTAGGAGTTTATTACATATATCCTTTACACTTTGTCCCTTTCTGATTAGACCGTCTAAATAAGTCATTCCCTCAGAATTACCAGCCAATAGGCTAGCAAGTGAACTTTCATAATGCTTAGTAGTAGCATTGATAAAATCCTCTACTTTTGCACCAGAAAAAATACAGGCCTGTACCTCGTTAATGGCACGACGAAAATCACCATTACAATTTTCAACAATTTTACTCAATATTTCTTCGGGCGAATCGTGGCCTGAATCGTAGCCCTTTTCATAAATAATTTTTAGTAGTCTCTCAACTTGAACAGATGTTGGTAGGGCCTCAAACACATAATTTGCACAACGGGACTTGAGCGCATCTTCCACACCATAAGCATCATTACAGGTGATAATAAATACCGTATTTGTTGCTCTTTCCATAGTTCTTTTTAGTGCTCGTTGGGCATCTCTAGTCATACCTTCTATTTCGTCCAACAGAACGAACTTTAGTTTCTGACCACTTACTGACCTAGTTGTTAGAAAATTATATATGGTTTCTCTAACAGTTTCTAGTTTTCTATCTTGACTAGCATTGATTTCAAGAAAATTAGTTGCGAGGTCGTCTTGTAAAAACTCTCTAGCCATAACATAGGCGGCTGTCGTTTTACCTGTCCCCGGAATACCATAAAGTAATAGGTTAGGCATCTTGCCTCTCCTAACCCAATTTTCTGCATCTTCTTTAAATTTATGTTGCCCTATAATTTCACTAATTTTTGTCGGTCTAAATTCTTCTGTCCAATTCATGTCGTTCCCTCATAATCAATCTTTTAGCCGTTAACACATAACCCGCTACGGACACGGCACTTCGTAGCGAGGAACACACAACCCCTGCGGGGTCAATTACCCTGTATTCGGGGGCATGTAAATACCATTCGTCTTGGATTCCATCGTAGGCATATTCTTGAGAAAGGTTGTGCATTACATTCTCAATAGTGGTTTCTTCCCCCACACAATTCTTATACAGGGTATTAAAAACTGCAAACAAGGCATTCCTGAATCCAATACGAATATCTAATTCAACATGGGGGTTATTGTCAATATCATAGTATTTTAACAAAGACAAACCCGAACCCCATGTGTAGCCTGTTTGAATAGCCGAGCGAACTGCATTTAGCGAATCATCTAGTCTATCCTTTTTGTTGTGGATTTCCTGTTCTGATTCTCCGTGAATTTTGATAATCCCTGCCATTCCATTTAACTTACCCATTCTAGCCAAGTTCTTTTTCTTATGAAATTCTGTTTCGGCCATATGAGCATCCTCAACAATTTGTTCGCATCTTTTAGCAACTCTTTTAGCATCAGACGGCTCTCCAATAAATAGTGTATTAGAAGCATTAATAACAATTGATTCACATTCACCCAAATGTTCAAGTCGGGCGTGGCGAATATCTTCGTCCAAAGCATTAATGAAATAATGACAATCAAGGAATGTAGCCAAGTCTCCTAACTTAAGACCAGTCCAAACAGAAATATCCTCGGCCCTAGCAATAGAAGCATCAATAGAACCATTCATGCTATTCACTACAAATTGATTCAACGCAATAGGACTAATAGATTTAAGCACTAGTAGTAGTGGGCGTTTATTTTCTTTTGCTATTTCTAAAACAGGTAAAATCTCTTCAAAGTCTTTCACCTCTTGGTCGCTAACCAACACAAGTGGATTTTCCATTCGCATTTCTTTTCCATTAACTTTTTCCAAAACACTATGAATATATCCAGACGTTGTTTCAAAGCCCTTTACAATTTCCATTTCGTCCTTTCCCGTGTGAGAGGGTTCAACGGTAATTACACCATCCATCCCAATAGAACGAATAATTTGACTAATGCGTAGAGCCATCTCTTCGTCGTTGTTTGCACTAATTAGTGCAACAGCATAAATGTTATCAAGTGTAATTTCCGACGCATTAAACGAAATCTCGGATTCTAGAGTTTGCATTAACTTCGTGAACTCGCTTCTAATTAGCGTTGGGTTATATCCCTGTTCAATTAGTTTCATTCCTTCCTTAATCAAAGCATTAGCCAACACCGATGCAGAAGTAGTTCCATCACCGGACTTTTCCTGCGCTCGCTTACAGACTTCAATAAGAAGTTTTGCACCAACCATCTCTTCTTTTGTCAATGAAATGTTTTTAGCGATTGTTACACCATCGTTGATAATTAATGGTGGTAAATCATCGGGTCTGTCAATAATAACAGAGTTTCTTGCTGGTCCCAATGTCACGCCGACTACATCGGCTACTGCTTCTATTCCTTTTACTAGTGTTTCGTTAGTTTCTTCTTCATTATAAATCATTCTTCTTCCTCTCCTTCGCTACACCCACACCCTATTGTAGTGCATTCCTTTTCCAATAAATAAAAACGTCCACTTCCTGCATGTCGTATTCTACCAAAATAACCCAGATGCTTAGGATTATTAGGTCTTATTGAAATTCCACGAATCATGCTATTAAGTTCAAGCCACGCTATATATTCTAAAAGTTCGGGTGTGGGTATTTGGGTCATTCTGTTGCCTCCCATTTCATTGTTAGGTCGCAACAAGTCATAATATTTACAATTGGTTGTCGGTTTCGTGGGAAAATCTTTTCACAGCGTTTGCATTTAGCGACCCACATTATTCTTCCTCCCCTACTACGGCTACAATATCATTTGGTGATACTGCTTCAAATTCTTCACCGTTGAAAGTGAAAAGAAAACTTGACTTATACACTATCAAGTCTCCGACTTCCGTTTGACTGTTCTTTTCAACCACAACGCCAATATTTTTAGGTTGTCCCCTAACGATACCGCTTTCCGATTGCATTTTTCTTTTCTGTATTATAATATAATCATTTTTTGTCTTCATTCTTCTTCCTCCTGTTTTTTTATACATTTTCTACAATATCCCCATTTTGATAGTGTTTCGGGTGGGTCTTGATAACAATTACCACAATATTTAGGATATTTTCTCATAGCATCACCGCCGCAAACAGCATGAGTGTAATTATATTAACAATCATCACCCCGGTTGCTATCTTATTCATAGCGTGTATATCATCCTTCATTTTAACTATTTCTTGAAAAATCATATCACCCAATTTAATTAGAGTTTCCATATCTTTTTTCATTATAGTGTTCCTCCGTTTCTTTTAAAGTTAAGTTATTTAAATAGCCCTCAGATAAAACTGATAGTGGTATTTCCTTTATCAAGTCTCTTACGCCTAATGGAGAACCATTCAGCCATGAAGAAAAGGGCATACCTTTTGATTTTCTCATGTATAGTCCTCCAATTTATTTAGTGGTCTAACCTTCGGTTTCTCCCTACGTTTCTTTTTAATGCCCAGCAACTTACATTCGTTATCAGATAACTTGGTAGCCACATATTCTGCGTATGCTTGGTTGCTTATCAACTTTTTCAAGACATATGTTTCATCAGCCTTGAATCCCAATTTCAAACATATGGACTGGTAGGGATTGTCCTCCTTTCTTTTGGGAGGCACTAATTTACGATAGCCGCCAGCCCATGAATATGCAAATAAAGCATAGAAA
Source organism: Altibacter sp. (assembly GCA_002696485.1). Classification (GTDB taxonomy): domain Bacteria; phylum Bacteroidota; class Bacteroidia; order Flavobacteriales; family Flavobacteriaceae; genus Altibacter. Next base: position 14,820 of record NZTP01000016.1, read on the forward strand.
TAATTCTTGTTTAAACGATTCATCATTGACGAGACTACCATAAGTTTTTCATTTTCAGGAAATGTCGCAATAGCCCACGATAATAATTGCATAGGCGGCGGTGAAAAATGCACCAAATCACGATACAATCTATCCCGGTCCTTTGTTTTAATATATACTCCCATCATGTTCCAAATATTATCATCAAATGAAACATATTTTTCGTTGTTTTTACAAGTTAATATCAAGGACGCTTGGTAGTGATTTTTTGCCCCACACATCTTTACGTCGCAGGCGTTTAGTATTAGTTTTGGGACCGACTTCTTATTATGCGAAGTTAGAACTAAGTCAACCCCCGCATGAATTAAGTCCAATATTTTGTCAGTCTGTGGTTTGTAGTTCACTTCCTCAATAATAACCGTGTAGTCCTTTGGTATAGAGTACGGGTCATCAATCTTAATATCGTTAGCGTAGTAAAAAAGATTAATACCACCCCCCGCTTCAATCGTTGCTTTAGTTGTTTTTCCTGTTCCCCATTTTCCTACAAATATTTTAGGTCTTTTCCTCATCTTCATCAATCTTCACCTTAAATGTATATTTACTGTCTTCTTCTAAATGTATTTTTTCTTCAACCATTTTCATTAGGTCTTTAAATTTCATCCACCCTTTGTTTTTAGAAGGCACAAAGGATGGAAATATTTCACAAATGCGAAAAATGCTGTGCCTTCTTCTAATTAGTATCGTATCGGACCTTCGGCCCCGCTCACGAATTATACTATAACTAATGTCCTCGTTGTCAAGCGTTGAACAAATTGCCTCTATCATTTTTTGAGGAGGTCTTATGTAGACATAAAACCTAGGTTCCCAGCCTCTAGTGCTCCTAACATTAACTATGTGAAACTTACAAGAAGCCGTGGTCAACAAAATGCCACTCAATTGTTCTGTTGAATACATTATACCCCGCCCATATCATCTATGTCAATAGTCCACAAATGAAACTTCTTATGCCCAAATATGAATAAACCCGCTTGGTCTTTTGGTCCTATGAATGTCTCTCCACATATTAAACAATGAACTCTAACAATTTCATTATATAATCTAATGGATGAGTCGTCTATGATGTCTAGCACATTTCCCTCTTGTAGGGGCGAAGATTCCTCAGTTTCCCACATACGTTCTCATGTAATCCCTAAGTGTGGGATTCTTAATAACTTTTGCCATCTTTGGTTGAATATTTCTTATAGTTTGTTCAATAGTCTTATTAGTTCCTGACTCCAACTCCTTTTTTAGTTTTTTAGCCGCTTTTTGATAGCGTTTTTGGGCTGGTTCTTTCCACGCATAAAATGTAGAATAAGGACTAGCCATAAATAGTCCGTGGTCTTCATCTAAAAACTCCCAAATAATTGCCTCAATTAATCGTGTGCGGCACTCGTCCGCAGTTTTGGGTTCCTCATCGCTATCGTAGGTGGTGTCTAAATATGCTGTCGTCATGCAGACTTCTCCTTATACCTCGGATGATTCTTAGGCAAGCGATGTAGGCGGCGTTCACTCATATTTTGCATATACTGAGCAACACTAGCAACACTACTAGCCCAACGCTTTTCCGCCACTTCATCATTTTCGGGAACCATTTGATACTTTAAGTCAACTAAGGCATTGGCGATTAAATCGCTATCTAACAACACTTGAAGAATTTCATACTCACCGTGAGTGACTGTTCTAATCCTCGTCATCACAACCACAATCCCCGTTTAAATCATCCATAGCCATAATATATCCTGCTAAGGTAAAACATGCCTTTTCAAGTTCAAAACTAAATGTTTTGTTGAACTTCTTTGCCTCCTCAGTTAGACGAATGAATTCATCGTAAATTTTTTCTAAATTCATTCTTTCACCTCGTCCTGCATTTTCAAATATCCCAAGCGAACATCAGCGAGACTAATCCTAGTTGTCGGACCATTTCTTTCTCCTGAAGCAACACCAGTATAACGAACTAGTTGTTTGAGTATTTGCTCACATCTAACTTGTAGTTCCTCAACTGCTTCCGCCTTGATTCCTCTTCCAGTTTCTTCTTTTACAATTCTTCTAATTTCTCTTACACTAACCATTTTTTAAACTCTCCTTTGTTATAAAAAGTTTGGATGCCTGAACTGGTTAAGTTCCAAGCAACCCATAATTGTCCTGTGCCGTAGGATATTTCCATACAAGCCCAGTCCTTCTTTACAGTTCCTAAATTCTTTACATCTACCATATTTCCATATATCATTCTATACAACATACTAACATGATTAACGTTATCATGTAAATATTGTATTACTAAATGTTCTTGAACATTTACCCATTCCTCTTCTGAGTAATATTCTCCCGTCCCCTTACAGATTTTACATTTATTCCCATCACAAATGGGACAAACATACCTTCTATCATAGACGGGAAACCTTACTACCTTTTTTAATTCAGCGGGAATTTGTCTGTCTCTACGATTTTCGTCATCACTTCTCTTCCCTGTTTTTTCTCCCATATCAACCTCTCCTCTCCACCTAGAACAATTGCTTGGTTTAGAATAGGTCGCCATGTTCTCAACGTTCTCCTATCGGTTCCCGACCAAAAGGCAACTCCAAACGGGTGGGTATGAATCCAAGACTTTAGGGGAAGTTTCATTCCTGAAACCATAACTCCTCCGTAGTCAACCAGTCCGGGCGAACCGGAATTCATAAACAGTCTATCATTAGCGTCAACAATAACGCTTACTTCTAAACCACCTAACACTTCTACCGAGGCCTCCCAAATTTTATCTAAGAATAAAGGGCTTCCTGCGTCAGGCATTCCACTAAAAAGCAGATGCCGCCAAGCATCATGTATAGGTTTCTGCCAAACATCGGCAGGAACATCAGTCCATCGTTCATTCAAATTACCTACGGGTTCCTTGATATTATTTCCAAGGAAAAACCCGTGGTAGTCGTTCTCAATTTTTTCTTCCATTTTTTCATTCATTCTATCACTTCCATTTCTAATAGTCTTTTTGTTAAGTATTGACAATGTTCCGGCAAGGCGTGAACCTGTCCACTTACTCCATATCCGGCAACATAAATAGCGGGTTCTCCCTCAATTATAGTCTGAAAACATAATCGGCAATAAGTCCGACCTGTTCCCATTTTAACGCCAAATGCAACCGCCATCAAACAGTCCTCCTGTTCATTCCTCTTCCCCCAAAATTTTTTCTTCTACTTCCTTTTGTGTTTTCAAATCATTTAGAAGAAACTTGATTTTTCCCTTCCAAGTCTTTCTTTCTTCTTCTGCCATTTCTTCAATGTATTTCCCTTTCTTCATTTTTCTCACTCCAATGGATGGTCAATGTCTTTATCTCCAAGCACCCAACGAAGAGCCTTAACCACGCCCTCCAATGCTTTGTAGTTCCTCATGTGGTACATCCGTTTCTTCTTCGGCCCGTCCAACATGGACATGTAGTGTGAGTTCTGTTTGCGCTCGGCCTTATCCAGCATGGTTTCAATATCATGCCAAGTTTTATCATAAGCGAAGTGTTCGCTGTCTTGGTGGTCGCTCATTGTCATTCTTCTTCCTCCTTTAAAATGGATGGGTATTCATCGGTATATATCAACCTATCAGCAATCCATTGTATGATTTGTTTCCTGTTCATGCGCTCCACCCATTTACAATCTCGGCGTGTTCTTCGCAACAAGCAAAACCTTCGGGGATTTCAATACCGTGAGTCATGCAGGATGGTTCACCACACACATCACAGGTGATATAGTAGGGAGACTCAAGTTCAATTTTACAGGTCTTACACTTCATTCTTCTTCCCCCGAATAATCTTTTAATACCCTATGTATAATCTCGGACATAAGCCCTATAAACACAATCATAACCGTTAGTGTAATTACAGGGTTCATTCTTCTTCACCTAATCCTCTGAATCGTCGCCATAGTGCATATAGATACCTCCCTGCAACTGCTAGCACTAATAAGTCTAAAAGGATTCCTACTGTAATAAATATCATCATTTCTGTTTCCATGTCTTCACCTCAAATACTCAACTGAATATGCTTCTTGACATCTTCACCAGCAAACCAACGCTGAATCCATTGTGCTCCCATACCAGCAATAGCAACGTGGGTAAAGTGAATATCCCCTGCGGAACCATCCCAACTATCACCTTGGCAACTAAACGAACCATCAGGTCCAACATTCAACATAGAAAGAATGTTTGGGTCTTCTTCGTAAGAAACCAATAACCCGTTTCTTCCCTGTGCTCTTAGGTCAAGCCAAGACATGCCCGTTTTGTAAAGCATCTGTCGCACAGCCAAATTATCTGCACAACAAACCACTAGGTCGTAGTTTGAAATTTGATTCTGCGTTAGCACCTTGTAAGGTTGTGGGATAACATAGGGCCAACCTGCAAAGCAAGAAACCTTGTGTTTATCCAGCATACTGTCAGTAAAATTTTGATAGGTCAAATTCTTTTGTTCTACGGTGTCCGGGTCAAAGACCGTTAACTCATAGATACCAGTTCTAGCCAAACAAGGAATCAAATGTGAACCTATTCCTCCTGCTCCAATTATCAATACTTTTCTCATATTATTTCCTCCAATTTTTTATTATATTTTAGCACGGTTTGTCTGCTAATATAGAAAGCCCGTGCAACTTTCCTTAGCGATAAATTCGTCGTCCTATAAACACAAGCAGACAATATATTCATGTTTATGTCAATTTTTTTAGATAACGCCCCTACAAAACTACCTATTGTTTTACATTCTTCTTCATCTAAATTAAGCGGTAGATTTCTTAGTAAGGCTTCCCATTCAGGCGGCCTATAAATTTCTGTTTCTTTTAGTCTCCCAAGTAGCGTCTTTACTGTTTTAGGGCGGACGCCCATATATGCACAATAATGTTTTAGTCTAGATACTTGGTTAGTATTACCCATGTATATGTGTAGGGATAAAACCGCTAGTGTATTTGAAGTATATCTGCTACTTCTGTATAGATTGATATAACTACTTCGGTATATTCTTTTTACCGCCTCTATGTCTTCTACTCCGTATTCTCTACAAAGTATAACCAAGTCAACCATTTCTCTATCTACGGGTTTCTCACTTAAGGAAACCGAATATATTCTTGGAACCACGAACGAACCACACTCACGACATTTTATTGCCTGAGAGCCAGTCAATAACATTTTTTGTGGACGGTTTGAAGTTCTGCAAACTAAGCACTCCATCTTTGAAATCCTCCTCAAATCTTTTTTTACCAAAGTATTTATCATAACCTCTTAGGGTAGAAACACTATCAATGTTCTTTTTATCATTTATTAGAACCATCACCCTAGAGGCTATTTGGTCGCCAACACTAACCCGTGATTCGGTTTGGTCAATACAGATACTACCTAGACTACGATATAGGTTTTTACCGTCCGAATAAATTTGTGATGAAAAGTAATCTTCGGTATTATTGATTTGAATTCTATAAGTCTTAGACAACAACTTTTGCCAACTTTCAAACGATTCCTTATCCCCATGTTTTGCGAATACCTTTAACGCTGTTAGCATCTTTTCGTCATCTTTAGGAATGATGTGTTCTAAGCATATAGTCTGAACATCTTGTCTTCCAGTCACAACATGTTTTCCTTTTTCATGTCTAGTTATCACCATCCAACATGCTCCCGGTCCACGAACATAAAGACCGTGAGAAGCACCGGGACGACCAGTATTGACTGTTAATTCGTGAACGTTAGGAAACGACTTGTGAAGTTTTTCTACAAGTTCCATGCTTCTTTTCGTCACTAAATTAGTAGACTTATTTTGAATCATAAATGCTTCAATTATCTTTTCTTGAGAATCAGTTAAAAATTTACCCGTTGATTGATGATATAGGTTCTGAAAAGGTATTGCCGTGTATTTGTTGTGAGAACCCTGACATGCTCTTATGAACATAACTGCTTGTTTAAAGGGCATTTCAAACCATATATCGGTATAGAGTTGAATCGCTACTGAATCTGGCCCAGTTCTCTCTAAATCCAACAGAGTCTCTACTCGCTCCTTTTTTGATGTAAAAAAGGTATATTTAATTTTATTAACCATCGCAGAAGTAATTTCCGTAGGGGTTTCCATAAAATTACACACATCGTCATCAATTTCTTCGCTATCTTTATACTTGGGCATCTTGTAAATGATAATTTGTAGTAGTCTTACCAAGTTTTTTAGAGAAATCTTATCCCCGTTAATAAAATATGAACGGCCCTTTTTTGCTATCCTAACATTTTTTGTTGATTCTAAATCACCCATAACACAAAAAGCAAGTTCACCGTGTAGGAATCCCTTGATTGTTCTAGTGAAACTTTTGTCGTCTAATGCTGAGGTATCAAAATTATTTCGTCTATATCTATATCTATATCCCCTACTAGGGTTTGGGTTAACCCAACCATTTTTATTAGTAAATACTATTGGGTTTCCTACTCTTTGGCCTCTTCTTCCCCTAAAATGTATTGTAGTTTTTATTGGTGTCATTCATCCACCTCCGAGTAGTAGATTTGTTCAGAAAGGTAACCATCGCAAATCTGAGTAAGTTTCTCTTGAATCTGTTTAGCAATAGCAGGTATAGTATTCCTGTGTAGGGCCAACCAAATTCTCTCTGTTTCATTCATTATGATTGTAATGCCGGTGCTACCCTTTTTAGTAATCACCATTGGTGGCATATCATTATCACGAACTATTTTATATTCAATAGTTTTTTCTGTCATTTCTTTCACCTAGTTTTTTCATATATTCTAGCGGGCTTTCCTTGAGGGTCTGCCTACTCACCGTTACGTGAGGAAATTGCTCAAACAAATGCGGCAATACCTCAAATAGTTTATCTTCTATTTCATAATTTTTAGTCCACACAGAGCCATTGGCTTTAAAGACCGTCACTCTATATAAGATGTTTTCATTTTCCATAATATCATTCCTCCTTTTTCTATTTTTTCATATTTTTTTTCTGTTTTAATTAAGCATCGGATTTGCATGGTGGTAGGAACGTTTGTTCTTTTACCTCCTCTATCCGAGCGATATTGTTCAAATTTTTCTCTGATGTTTTCTGCTGTTCGCTCCTTGCCATCAGCCATAATTCTGTCAATCACCCAAAAGACCTGCTTTCGGTGTCTTTTTCTTCTAGTGGTCATAGTTCACAAGCCCCACCAGCACAAGCCAATTCTCCTGTTAAGTCGGTATTGTCCTCACTCTCAAAGACTTGAGACAAATCAATATCCGATAGACATTGCTTCAATTCATTGTAGTGTTCCTCGTCAATTGTTTCAAATGGAGCCTGTTTGTAGGTTCCTCCATCGTAGGGCAGAACAGATAAACCGTTGTAAGCATGTCGGTTATCCCACATCCATTGGCCCACTTCTTCCCACTCTTCTTCTTTCAAAGAAACCGTGGCAGAAACATTGTGTGTGTTAATTCCATCATTGTGTCCTTCCTTAACCCAAGTCTTGCTAACCAAGGCAATACGATTTAACATTGACAAAGCAGACTCTCCACGAATAGTTGCTCCTTCGGGTGCGGCTTGAGGCACGGAAAGAATGGCTGTATCGTGTGGTCGGAAATAACAATCCTCAACCAATTCAGGCAAGTTATTCAGCAGGTAAGGATAAATTGCTTCGTCCTTTCCAACCCGTAGGCGGCGAATGTAATACTTATCGTGCCACGAATGAATACCACTAGAAGTTCCCAGCACTAGGGAAGTAGTCCCAGCAGGTTTCACACAGGTTAACCTAGCCGCCTTATTTATTTTGAAATTACCAGCCCAATAAGCATTAACTTTACGCACAATATCTGCGGCCTTTCTCAAGTTAATATCCGACAGAATTTTGTGTCCTTTTTCATCAGTAGGATTGCTTGCTATTCCAGTCATACTAACCCCCAGTAAAGCATCCCTTTCGGTATTGCGTTTCCAAACCTCTCTTAGATAGTGAAAATCTGTATAGGTGGCCTGCAAGGTAGCAAGGAAAGTAGCCAAAGAGACACGCTCAAAAAAGTCTGCCGTATCAACTAGATTACTAGCATTAATCTCTACCAAATTACAGAACTGATACGGACGAAGTGCAATTTCACAGCATGGATTTGTCCCCCAGTCTTTGTCGTTGCTAAAGTAAATGCCCGGTTCGCCGCTTCCACTAGCCTTAATACGTTCCCACAACGCATTGAAGAATTGTTGGTCTGCTCGGCTACGAATCAAAACTGCTGAGTTATTTGCTCGTCCTCTTTCGGGATGAGTTTCCCACCAATTACCCGACTTACAGGAAATCATGTCGTTGTCATCTGCACTAAAAAGACTAATCAAAGCCGCACGACGAATTCCACCAGCCAAAACCGCATCAGCAATAATACACATAATATCGTGAACTTGGATAGGTTTTAGTTGAGTATTTGTTTCGTGTTCTTTGAGGATATTTTCAACCTTTACTAAACATTCTCGTAGGGGAGCAGGACCCGGAGCCTTTCCACCGGAGGTGATTAGCGGGGTTCCTTTCTTACGAATATCTGAATAGTCAAAAATGGGTGTGCTTTTTGTTACACCAAAATAACTCTTCATCAGAACCTTAACTGCGTCAGCCCAACCTTCTATTGAATCGCCAATAAGATACCTGCGAGTTCGGTTAGGGTTTGGGTGCTGAACTTCCGGAAGCATTTCAATATGGTGTCGCTGAACTGAATATCCAACACCAGTTCCACCCAACAAAAGAAACATTGATTCACTAAATGCGTCAATGTGCTCAATTGGTAGATAAGCGCAGTTGTAGATTCGGTTAGGACTAGTTTCAATTGGCTTTCCGGCAAATTGCATTGACCTCATAGATGGTAAGATTTTCTTACTCCTTACCATTTCGTAGACATCTCTAATAGTCTCCTCCCATTTAGGGAACTTTTTGATGTGCATTTGCATGTTTCGCTCGCACAATTCTTCCCATGTTTCTCTTCTCATTTCGTCTATTTTATACTTAGCATACTTCATATGCACAGTAATGTTGCTTAAAATCTCTTTTTCATTCATTCATTTTCCCCTCCTTGGGTAGTTGGAAGTAGTAAATAGATTGTTTATAAATCATTCTACTAGCCTCCAAGTTGTTTCTTTTTTGTTCTTTCCGTCTTCGGTAAAATACCTTTCTTCTATTTTTTCAAAACTTTCGTGGTAGCCCAGAACATTTGCTAACGCTCCGGATGTAATACCATACCGAGTGTTGGAGTTTAACCAGTCTCTAATCTGAAGAAAAGATGCCTCGTTATCTTCACAACTCTTTAGATATTTTTTAATCCACCTTATGTTATTGAAATGTTTATTATTTCCGACCCTTGGGGGTCCTCTGTTTTCAAATTTTATACTTTGATTATGTGTTCCCATATTTATCACTTCTTTTTATTATTGAGTAGGTGCTGGGGGCAGGATTTGAACCTGCGAACCTTTGAGGACAGGAGTTTAAGCCCTGCGCTTTTAACCATACTCAGCCACCCCAGCGTTTAACGGGCGTAGGAGGAATTGAACCCCCATCTCCGGCTTAGAAGGCCGGAATGCTATCCTTTACACCATACGCCCTTAGAATTTAATGTCCCTTACAATTGGGACAACAATCATTGTCATCTACTATTTTTTGTGGCGGTTTGCCTACAAATAGTCTCCAACATCCAAAGTCCATTCGTTGAAAGTTTTTACAACCTCCTCCGTTTTCGCATTGGTATCTAAAAAATGGAGCATCAGGCTTGCTACATGCACACAATTGGCGTTCGCACGAAGCCCAAGGTTCCATTAATATTAATTCTTCTTCATTACTAAATCTTCTTTTCATTATTCTTCCTCCAACATATCTATCCATTCGTCTTTTATTTTCCATTTTACATAACTTACTTTATCTATTTTTATTCTATCTAAGTGGGCGTCAACCTCTATGTTTCCACACCCACAAATTGTGAAATATTTATACTTGTTTTTTACAAGCACATTTTTTTCGCATATTTTACAATGCAATAATACGTCAATTTTAGGCATTTTCCCACTCTTCCCAAGTTTGAGACGAATTATCAATCTCCGCCGTATCTGAAAGCCCTGCTTCATCGTCTTGATATTTTTCGTCGGGTTTCATACTTATCCAACCTCTATCTAGGGCCATTGTTATCAACTTTTCCGGTATTTCTTTACCATTATTGCTGAGAAAATCACACAACACTAACCATTCTTCTGCCGATGCAGAGTATATTTCGTCGTGTAAATAAAACCCTTCAATTATACCATCTACTTTGATGGTCTTTTTTATTTTCTTTTGGTTATAGTAGTCCCTACGGTATTCTAATATTGCTCTGGGTGTTTCAATTAACATCTTTAGTAGCCACAGCATTTTTAGAAGCCTCCGCCTTTAATTTATTATAGTTCTTTAAATTTTGATTATATTTGAATTCAAAATAATTTACTGTTCCGTTCAAGTGACTTCTAATTGTTGCTAAGTCTCTTTTACCTAGAGTATTAAACAGTTGTTTATCTAATTTATGATAACCGCTTTTGTTATGAAGCGACCAAATATAGGTAATAACAGTACCTTTAGGTCTGTTCTTTCTATTTGGTTCCCTGTAAGTTAGATATATTTCTTCTTCTAACATATATTCCGAAATTTGTTTTTTTGTCCATCTCATAATATCACCTTTTGGGGTTTTTACAGAACCCCTTAACTGGCACTTCTTTTTCTTCTTAGTGCGAGAATAGAACAACGAACTGATTAGTCCTCAGTTCTGGCCTCCCACAATCGCTTGTGTCAGGATAACAGTTTCAATGCTTTCTAGTGGAATATTAGCCACATCAGCATGAGCAACCATTTCGCCATTGATGTAAGCCCAATGGGTTGGGTGATTGTAAATCTGTTCTACTGCTTCTTCTGCGGACAAAACCAATTCGGTGTGTCCTGTGTCATTCAAAATCGTTACGTCTACCATTTTTATTCCTCCTCATTTATTTCGTTGTTCTTAATTTGTGCCAAACATGCCTTTCGGAGTTTGGACTTTCCTCGCTGGATTTGTCCCTCGGTAAAAATACCCAAGGTCAACAAATCGTCTAGCATACGGCTCTTTTCGGAAACCATATATTCAAGTTCTTCTTTCTGTTCTGGGGTGAGATATTTCCCACCAGTCATTTTATCCATGAACTTTCTGACTTCTAGTTCAGTCATCAGTCCACTTCGCATCATGCTATTCATCTGTTCCAACAATTCATTCATGTTTTTTCACCTCCCACACGGCAACGGAATAACTTCCATTTTGTCCTGTGAGTATTACTGTATTAACCTTTCTAAAATGCTGTGAAGCATGTAGTTTGGTTCCTACTGATTTTATGCTACCTATGTAGTATTTGTCTTTCAAATTGTATTGTATTTCATGGGTTGATGACGGTCCCTTTTTTTCAAGAAATCTAGTCACAGCCTTTTCAAATCTATTCATTTTTTCACCTCATTACAAAATTTAGACCTTTCCATGCCTCGTAGCACGAGTCGTGGTATTTTTGTTTGATTTCTTCTGGGTGCATTAGTGGTCCTCCGCATATTTCACATTTATGTTCCATTAAATCACCTCAAATATCACCAAAAATTTCTCCACAAATCGGTTCAATTTTTACGACCCAAATTGAGTCTTCGTTCCAAGTTTCAGGGGCAACTACCTCTCTACTAACAATTACTACCCTTTGTTTCATTCTCCTGTCTTTTATTTTCACCTTCATTTCTTATCACCTATCTGGGTTTTACCCATCATTCAGTCCTCCAAAAAATAATTTCAATAACACTAGTTGTCTCCAATGCTGATGGTTGTATTATTTCAAGAGTGAACCAACTCATTGTTTCGGTTTTGACATATTTACCAGTAGGGTAATCTTTGCCTAATCTAGTGTATTCCTTCTCATTAACATATACGTTATGTGTTGTTTTCCCATGCTTCATAGATATTCCTCCAACCATTGAGGGGCGGTCCCTTTTGTGTATTTAGCAAAACGAGCCTTTTCATTTATGTAATAATTCCGATATGCTTCTATTGGGTCTTTACATTTATACTCGTCAGGCATACATTGAGGTGGAGGGTAAAACTCCCCACCTTTAACGGGACTTTCTTTCAATAGTTCTAGTAATTCACTAGAAGCATGGACTTTATTATACCTTCGGCTATACTCGTTTAACATAGCAACCAAAAGGTCGTAGTGCCATAAGTAGTTCCCTTCTGTTTGCATAGTCCAAACAGTTGAAGGATGACCAACATGCACGGGTTTGTAAATATTCTTTAAAACATTCTTTGACTCTTTAAATGAGGTTTTTGACCACCAAGCAGTAGACAACATTTGTGCTGATTCCAAGGGCATTTTTACAATGTGCTTATCACACAGTTGTTTTGCTATTTCTGTTGGGTCTTTTGATAGATAAAATATATTCATTCTTCCACATTCCATTTATTGTTTTTCTATTTTATAGAACATTTCTCACTACATAATGAGAGAGAATCCATATCTCCTACATTTTGTCAGCGAGAATGCCCGTTTCTCGTCATTTCTCATTTCTCATGAGTCTCATGGGGGTGTGCATCTACACACACCACCACCACCACCACCAACTTACAATAATATATGATAATAATGAGAATATAAGAAATATAATAGATAATTGAAATATCCTAAACATTTTGTCATACTTAGTGTCTCACGAACTTTCTCATGTGAGAACATACGACAATTTGTAGGATTTATATAAAAACAAAAGAATATAACGCTCAAGAAAACATAAAGTGAATTTTAGATTTGGTGAAATGTCAAGAATAGGAGATAACTTGGACACCAATGTTTTCAAGAGCATTACTGGTCATGGGTCTGAGTATATAAGGTGGTTCAGACCCCTTATAAAGGACCGGAACGGTTATATACCCCTATATAGGTCTATATAGATTACATATATTTTTATACCAACTAAAGATTCTTTCCCTCTTTTCCTACCATATGGTAGCAACGTAATTTGTATTTGCACCCCATATACTAACCCTCCGTCATGTATTGCCTAAAAAGGCAGGAGATAACAATGGCAAAAGAACAAGAAATGATAACTGACGAAAAATGGACTGCGTGGACAAACGCAATCATTGAATGGGGAGAGAACTTTGATTCTCACCTTCAAACATTGGTTGATGCCCCCGAAGGTCAATTTGAAATTGATGATGAAGAAATGGAAGCGAACTGGGCAACCATTCAAAACAAAATCAACCGTGGAAACAAGCGACCGGCCCGAAGGAACGACTTGAAAAAGCAAATTCAAGAAGAAGGACGAAAAATGCCCAACTGGCCCCATTCTCGTGGAGCCGGTTCATCTTTGACCCCAGAACAACAAGCGGCAAGAGACAAGTTCGCCGCAATTGCTCGTTTGGCGGCAATTGCTGAATATCAAGTCTTTGTTGAAAACGACGCAACCCACCTTTTGGTTCAGCGAGCATCCAAAGCGAATCAAACAGAAGGTGAAGAGTTCCCTTCGCAGGAAGCGTTTGTTGAATACCGGGAGAAAGCGGCCAAGGCAACTGCAACCGGCTACCTTTCAGGAAAAACGGCATTTTGGGGTGCAAAGGATGAAGAAGACAATGTTCTTCCCTTTGACTTCCAACAGAAGATTGTACGACCCATCCCTGTTGATAAGGAGGAGTAAGGTTGTTCAACCGCTTCTTTGATGATGACGACGATTGATTTCGTTTGAGTCAAACAACCAATGATAGAAAGTGCGAAGAGAACTCACTTTCTTGAGGTAATGACATTCTCACCAATGCAGGTTTTGTGTCCTGCCCTTTTCCGGTTTCTCGTGCGGGGTGCTTCGCCGGAAAAAAATCAAAAAACACAACTTTTTTTTGTGGTTGGCCGCATACAAATTACGCTCTCCTCCAACCATATGGTCATGCGAAAGCATATTATGACCGCAGGAGGTGAACGGGTGTTTGACGACGACGATGAGTGATGTCTTGTTTTAACACTTTTCCGTTACCATATGGTTGGGAGCAAGGCGAAAATTTGTGTAGTATAACGCTAACACCTTATATACCCAAGAAATACCAATGTAGTGCTGAAAAGCAGGAGGAAACAACATGAAACAAAAAACAGACCCCCACCAGCGACTCCTCGCAAGGGCTAACGCCTTTGTGATGGATGACACAAAAGAAGAAGAAGAGGTTGCTGATTGCAAAGTTCTCATTGGCCGCTTTACGGAAGCCATTGAGGCTCAAAATGATGCTCGGATTGCCCGATACTCCGAGCGACTTGCCGTTCACATCAAAGGAACAAAGGTCAGCATTTCCTTGTCCGAGGATGAAGTGGCCGAAGCCACAAGAACAGCCGAGGCCTTCAAAACCTTCTTTGACACATACCCAACTCTTTCCGTCCCAAGGGAACACACCCTTGAAAAATTCACGGCGGCTTTCATCTCAGCGATGAAGGAGGCCAAAAAGTGATTCGTCGGGATGACGACGAGTGAGGTTTAGGCCTCGCCCCCCGGACTCTCTCCTAAATCGGGCATGAGGGGAGGGTCCACTTGGGGTTTATTCGCTTCACAAATTTTCGCTCTGCATTAAAATGCTACCATATGGTAGGGGATAATTTGTAGGCACACCCCATATTCTAAACGTGATTCATGGAGTATGTTTTGGAGCAAGAAGCCGACATTTACCATTAAAGTGAAACAAAACCGATACGAAAGATTCATCATTGATGAGTTGCGAATTACTAATATCAGCGAGGAAAATCTTGCTGATACTTTGATGCGAGCAATTGCAGAGATTGAACAAAAACTTAGCGTATTGAACGGAGAGGATTAAATGAGCAGAGATGAATTGATAGAACTTTTGCAGTTCGTCATTAAAGCGTTAGAGGCGATGGAAGATGACTGTAAAATTGACCAATACCAACAAACACTTGATACCTTGCGAGGTGAGGATGAATGAAAGCATACCAATGCCCTGACTGTGGAAAAACCGACTACATGAAATCCGTGGAAGAAGAGGTTCACTACTACGACATTCACCCCAATGAAGAGGGCGAAAAAACCTACACGGGACATTCTAATATTGTTGATGGTCGCATTGATTTTATTTTGTGCCTGAACTGTGGTAGAGATTTTCAAGAATCCCAGTTGAAAGAAATGGTCGTTGATGCGGAGGAAGATGAATGATTCAAAAGTTGTGTTTCGTTTGCAAAATACCCATATCAAATCAACTATCAAATACTCATACCTGTAAAAAATTAACCTGTCAGGCTGAGTATCAATACCAACACTATGAGTGGAGACAGGAACAAATGGATTACCTATACGGTATTTCATATAAACCAGAAGAAGAGGAGGAAGACGAATGATTTCCCACGACGCATTTATGGGCATGACCGATGAACATTGGTCAATGCAAGACCAACTAATATTTCTTGCTGAAAATGAAGATTGGTGCGACCTATTTTTCAGGGTGATTAAAAAAGAATGGGAAGCCATTGCCGATACGATGGAAATTTCTTGTCTTCAAGCATTCGCTAAAAGCAGAGGTTTGAAACTGACATTGTTTGAAGACCCGGAGTGATTTGATGAAATATAATCTATACTACGGAATAAGACTTCATTCTTCACATGAAACATTGAGGGATGCAAAAAATGAAAAAAAGCGATTAAACTCACCAAAGGCGGTTGTGATTTTTTATCATGGTCGTCGTGTGGGATGATTGGGCGGAGGGTGGCAAAAAGCGTGATTGCTTGACAATCTGGCTCTGTGCAAAAGGGCTGGTTATTCTCACGTTGTTCAAGGAGCAAAAGAAGATAACTAATAGTAAATGGTAGGTAGAAACCATATCTGAGTATTGCACGAAAAGATAGAACTATCTACCCCTACATCGTTAGTAATGCGGGGGCGCAATTTGCGTATCGTTAATTACCGTAAGGGTGAGATGCCCCCATTAGTTTCCTTAATGGAATGTGGTTTGTTAGGATTAAAAAAGGAAAAAGTTTGCTAATCCGGCTAACATGGGGGTTTTCGGTGCCTCCTTTCCTTTCCACATTCTATTATTTGATTATTTTTTTTATTTTGGGGTGCCTACAAATTATACAACCATATGGTAACTTTGGTAGCCAAAAAAAACATAAAAATAAATGAATGTTTTCAGAATTTTCCAAAAATATTTAAATAACATAACCCACGAGTCATATTTAGAGCCTCCCAACATGAAATATTCTACCAAACCAATACAAAACTGAAAAAAATAAACAAAAACGCCCCCTAAAATGAAAAAAACCGGCCAAAACGCCCCCGGAAGTGAAAAAATGTGGTTCAATGTGCTAAAAAACACAGAAAGGAGAGCCGCCTACCGTCAATTTCGCAATACTTTTTTCCCAAAGGGCGAGTTTTACTACGATATGTCCACAGTTGAAAAAATTAAAGATACTGAAAAAAGATATAATAAGGGGACGGCCCTTACCGTTATAGTAATAAAGCCAGCAAATGGTCTTTTTAGGCTTTATTTTAATCCTCTTTATAACAGAATAGTATTGGAAAGCGATGTCGCCAGTATTGCGCCCTATGTTGGATTCATTGCTGGTATGTTTGAGGAAGAATATCCGGAATCTTACCAATCCATCAGAGAGGAATTGACTTCTGTTTATAATAATCTGGCACACCCCGATGAAATCGCAGGGAGGGCGGAGCCTGTTCTCCCTATACCGAAAAGGGTCTTCAGAAAAATGAGGATTATTTTTCAAGAAATTTCAGACACCTTGCAAGAAAGAATAACTACAACTGTTTCAGCCGATTCTAATAGAGCAGGTGGCTTATATCCGAGGTACGCACCACGTCCCTTTGACCCACGCCGACTAGTTGACACAATACGTATAATGTTTGATTATAGGCCCCCCATGAAAAAAATAATACAAAAATTTGATATGCCTTCAAACGAAAACGATATTCCCAAGGCTATATTACATTCAGTTTATACCCCTTTTATTTCAAATGCTAAAAGGGAATATCCGGATTTTGTTTGGGGACATATTGTTAATTTTTATGTTGCTTTCGGAGATTTACTGTCAAAACAAATAAAAGGCGATACAAGACTAGAAATATTTGATTCAATTATACAATATGACGAAGAGGAAGTAGCGGCATATATATTTCAAATTTGGCAAAGAGAAGACCGTTATAGAAATTTATTACTAGAAAATTTACCATATGAAGAATATAATGATTAAATTTACTGTGGGAATAAAAATAAAAAAGAAAAAAAAATTTCGCAAGTGGCAAAAAAATTCCGGGGCAATTTTTGAAAAAGGGGGTGCAATTATGGGTTGGGAGAATGTAATAAAAAACGCCCAAGACGAAAGGATTCAAGAGATACAAGACCTTGTTAGCGAAATAAAAGAAAATGAGTTTTATGATGAAGCGGTGCGAATAAGTGGACCGTACACTTTTAGGAGTCACATTATCACAAATAATATATTAGATGATAAGGTTGGGATTAAAGAAGCCCTCTACAATAATATTACTAAAGCAAAGCCCCAACTTGAGGGTATTGATTATGAAGACATACCCGAACCACTTTTAAACAGGAGTTTTAGGGAAATTCGGGATATGCTTAGTAGTTTAAATAAGGCGTTAAAAAATTACCCAACACGCTTAAACAAAATGCAAGCGGCGTATGAAAGACTTATATCCCACCCCGAATGGGACGAAAAATATCTAGACAATTCGGAAGCCAGCAAACTTAAAGTAGGGAGTTTCCATGAGGGAGTCGCAAAAATATTTAGGGGCTTGAATCAAGGGGAAATAAATGAAAAAACGCCTGTGAAAGATTTTGTTGATTTTTATGTGGATGGACCAAAGCGGCGAGATATTATTAGAATTGAAAACGCAATTATAGCGGCAACCCGTGACTTTTCTACAATTTATTCTAGGTTGAGTTTAAGTAGAAGTATGGGTTTCTTTGAAGATATGGGAAAAACTATGGGCGTTGAGATTAAGCAAGACCAAAGAGGAAACCCATCCTTTGACCACGGCGGTTTAACTTTTTCATTTGAAGGTAAAACCAGTTTAGTAATAAATGGTGGTCCAACCCGTGTGTCAGTTTGTGTGGTGTCAAGGAATAAGTCCCTACCCATAGGGGACTATTATGCCCAATTACTTGGAATGGTTGTTGCTAGACCCACGGAACTAGATGTAGTGGATTTCGGTATTCAACTCGCTAATATTTTCAAAAAATATGAGAACTATTGGGGTCAATTTACAAGGGCAAAGAGTGGGATTATTATTTATACACCGTTTAGTAGGGATAATACGGAAAATGTTACATTTATGGGTTTAATAGATTTTTTATATGTATTGACACAGGGTAACATTTATGAAGCCGACCCCGAAATTGCAAAAGAATTACTACAAGAAATAGAGGGTGCTTTGATGGATTCTTTCGGTTCTACTAGGGGGTTCTTATGATGTGGAAAGATATAATTAAAAAGAATGTAGAAACTTATATTAAAAGATTTACGGCTGTAATAACGTCAAAATATAGAGAACAGGTGGCTTTGCCCTACGCAACAAAGTCGGTGGAAGAAGTAGAAATTGAAAAAACTAGGTTTGCAGAACTTATGGAAATTTTAGAAGAGTTTTTAAGAGAATCATACCCAAAGTTAAAAATAAAAAATAGGGAATGGAGTTCTATTAGATATAATTTTACTCTTTTACATGATAATCATGCTGGTACTGAATATCGGTCAAGCCAATTTTTTTCAATGCGGGCCGGTAGGTCATTTGTTACAGGATTACTGGCGACGGGTATTCACCCAGCATCAATTAGTAATCCAGCATTTTGGGAGGAATCAATACGACAATTTCTTGCTTCAATAAGGGCTTTGGATTTGTTTTGTAGTTCGGTTCCTTATGAATACATAAGAAGTTATGGTGGTGTAGGAAATGAAATGCACTTTGATATTGGCAACGCAACTATTAAAGTTGATTTAGACGATACATGTAATAATGCCGGAGAAGTTGCAGGATATGAATTTAGTATGTGTATAGCACCTTCAAGGGAATACGTAGAAACCCCACCTGCTGATAGGTGGTTAACTTATTATATGACTTATAGTAATTTAGAAAACATGGAAATTCGTGATATACAATCAATGGAAACAATGGGCCTACCTAATATTATTGGTTCGGTAGCCGCCGGTGAAGTAACCATTTCGTGTACTTATTGTGATTATTCTGAGATGTTTTCTATAAATAATTTAGGCTATGAAGAAGACTATTGCGATTCTTGCGGAGCCTTACGCCGTTTGCGAGACATAGAAGATATGACCGCAGAAGAAGATGTGGGCGTTAAGGGAAATTTGGACCCCTCCTACATTGAGTGTCCTTTTGGTCATAATGTAGAATATTATAGTGGTCAGTTTATATGTGAGGAACACGGAGTCAATATTATAAGTGAAAGAGATTCTTCTTTTGAATATGAAGGTGATATAATAGGTGATTATAGAATTTATGACGGTAGGGTTCTTTCCATGCCTGATTTGTATGGACGAGAGACAGTTGATGTACCGTTGACTAATGAAACTCTCAAAAGATATTTTGAACTAGAAGAATTATTAGATGAATTCGGTGAGATAAGAGAAATGGCTCTTGAAGCGTGGGGCTTTGAGCAAATGGAAGAAAGAGAAGATTTTTATTATTCCGAAGAAGAAGGGCTTTATTTAAACACATATGATGATTCGGTATCTGATGAAGCACCATCATTTACAGATGATAGATTTAATAAAATGCGGGGATATATAATTGCCTCCGGTATAGATGTTGAAATTAATGACGAAGTTTCCTTTGAAGAGGCCTTAGAGGAAGCCATAGAAAAGGTTGAAGAAATAATTGAATTTACAGAAATAGATAGTGGGGAAGAATCCGATGCTGTGAAGAACGCAAAAAACCTCCTATCGGCATTACAATCTATGAGATGAACAAAAGAATATAAATAGTAATAGTGGGGATGGTGTATCATGAAGTGGATGGAATTTTTAAAGAAGTCCGATACTACAAGAGAGGATTGGAACTCCGCCATTAAGTCTTTTATTGATGAGGGTAAAAGATTAGGTGTCCCATTAGATATTATTTCCCTACTTAAAGAAGCGGGGGCCATGACTACATCTTCTTCGGATGCCCACGCTGTAATTAACCCCACTTTTGGAGATGATGAAGATGACGAAGACGAGTGAATTTTCTTGGAGACAGGAGGAAGCCCGTGCCTTAATGAATAAGTTTAGAGATTTTTGGTCCCAAAATCCCGGCCAATATGGAATCACCGGAGGAACTGATGCGGGAAGTGGCGAAAGAAACGCAAGAAATCTTTACAATGCTATGGTAAATCATGGCTCCGTTAGTAGAAAAACAGAAGGCGTTACTAACTTATTTTTTGGAGCAGGTGCAGTTTGGGAAGACTTAGAGGATTTAGTAGAAGATAACTTAATTCTTGAGGATGAGGTAAAAGATTTTGACCGCCTACAAAAAAGATTAGACAGAATAGAAAACAGCGATAGGGACCCTAGAAATATTATTTTTAACACAGTTATCTCTTACGACAAAGAAAGCGGCGAGGCAGAACGTGGTAAAGTAAGAGGTCATTTTCTTACACAAGCCTACTGGGATTTTCGTCAAGCAAAAGCAAAAGATACTGGTAATCCTTACAACGTAGATAGACCCGACCCCGAATGGACCAATAAAGATAAGAATAAAGCAAAGCCTCCTCTTTGGAGAATTATTTTCGGTAGAAAAAATAGTTTAAGAACTCTAATTGATGATATTAAAAAACTCACGGGACCAACCCCGCCTCCGATTGCTCACTTGGATGTAAAAATCAATAGGGGAAAAATTGGTCAACTTGCTAATATAACAGAAGTCCAAGAGGCTGTTAGAAGTGTATTGCAAATGCCTTCTATTTACCCAGCAGGTAAAAGTCGCGCCCCTATCAAATCAAAACTTAATGATGCTATGGCAGAACAAGTTATTTCCACTAATCCTGAAATTATGAGATTGGTTGGTCCCGACGCAACCGTGCTAGTAGAAAACGAAGGAAGAATCATCAGAAGAGGTCTAGATGAGTTTCCTGATTATGAAAAAATTAATTCTATCACTTTAAATTTTCCAAGAAATAATATCATTCTAAACAGATTAATTCGTGAAGTTTTAGGTGATGATATTAAAGAATTTGAACGACCTAACCGAGTAGAGGATGGTCCAATAGGTTTAGTTCTAAAAGCCGACGAAGAGGAATTAATTCGTGAGGCAAGTTCTATTCTAAAAAACGTTAAATTTAATCTAAGGGATAGCGATAGAGCGGACGATAACTTTCCCAGTAATGACCCTGATATATTCGGATATACTCGTGAGGATGGAGAGGAAAAGATTAGAGTTAACTTAGATAATATTTTAATATCCTCTATTAGAGAAGAAACGTTAGAGGATTTTAATATGTTTCTTAGACTCGTAAGAGGACAAGCACAACCCGGAGAGGCAAAACGTTTTGCAGATAATGTGGACGAAAGAGCCTACAATCAACTAATATCAACCCTTAAACATGAATCTATTCACTTAGCCCAAATTTACGGAGAGCGAAATGAAGAAACAAAAGTGCGCCAACCTTACATAGACTTAGTACAAGCAGTATTAATACAACCCCTAACGGACGATATAGAGGAGGAGGATATTACTCATCTATTAATGGAATACTTTAAAGGGTATGCTTACAATTTTATTTATATGGAATTACCCGCTTATTGGGCCGAGGGAGATAAAACTTGGGGCGAGGCAAAAGAACACATCAAGTATGTTTTCACCCTTGAAGAAAAGTTTATGGAAACATTAAACAGATTAAATAATCTATACGCTGAAGAATATAATGCTCCTAGATTTACACCGGACTTTTTAGATTCTCTTAAAGCAAGATTTGATATTCTCTTCTCGGAAATAGTTGACTCTTTGGGGGATAGTAATGCGTCGTAAAGTTTTAAAAACCTGTCCTTTGTGTAGCCACCCTCAAAGAGATGAATTAGAAAAGGATATTTTGGATGGAACAATTACCGCAGGGGAACTTGACCGTGAAGAAGATTGGAAAGCCGGGACTACTCGTAGGCATATGCAAGAACACTTGGGGGATTATTTAGATAATTCAAACGACTCTTGTACCTTTTGTGTGGCTCCGAACAGAAAAGACTTGGAGGCGGCTATCTTTGCAGGTTCAATGAAACCTAGCGAAGTTGCTGAATATTTGGGTAGCGGTGTTGACACAGTTAATTTACATATGAAAAAACACCTAAAACCACTAGTGCAAAAAGCGGCCTCTTTAGAATTGGCTAAAGTTGAAATTGATGAAATTAATATGCTAAGTAGTAATATTCAAATGCTTCAAGGAAAAGTTCAAGAATTTATTTTTGACAATGATGATTTAGACCATCGCACAATTGACTCGTTGGTTAAATTGAGTAAAGAAATCCGAGAGTCACTAAAATACGCATTAGAGTTCAAAGGACAATTAGTTCACAAGCGGGAGGAAACTGTCGTCGTGCAACAAATTGAAGTTATCCAAAAGGTTTTAATAGAACGTTATCCACAGGTATGGAATGAGATACGAGATTCAATAGCGGAGAAATTAGCATGAAATGGAAAGAAGAAATTAAAAAACAAGACGCTAAGTTGGCTTTAGAAAGTTTATTGCGTGAAATAAATAGAGATATGCAAGCATTAGAACCGATTCCCGAAAAACAATTTACGGCAGACATTATGAGAGTTAAAACTTCAAGTTATAAAGAACAAGTGGAAAGAATTTTACAAATGATGTGATAGGTAAGATTAGCATGAGTTGGGAAACAATTCTAAAAATTGACTGGCGAGAAATTGTTGACGAGTTAATGCAACCGGACAATGTTCTTTTTGACTCACTATACATGGAACTCGCTCAAAGGTTAGGATTTAAGGCTCCCTCTAAAGACGAGGTAATTGACTACCTAGAGGATAACTACTCAAGGCATAAAATTTGGAATAATTTATATAGTATTAGTGAGGATGAATAATTAATGACGAGATGTGTTCTTTTGGACCAATGGTTTGATGCTGAGTCGGAAAAAATTGATGAGAAAGAATCTAAAACAAAGAAATGTTTTGTAACGGGGGAAAGTAAATGACGTGGGAAGATATTGTTAAGAAAAGAGACATGACCGGAGGCATGAACTCTATCGTTGACTTTATCGCTAGGTTAAAAGAAATTGCCACCGAAATGGAAGAAATTGCCAAGGAATCATTTTCAGAAGATGCGCCGATAGTTTCATTTAATATACCGGATGCAAAGGACCTATTAGATGACTACAAAAAATTCTCAAAAAGCGTAGAAGTATTGTTCCAAAAAATGATAGAGCAGGGGGAGAGAGCATGACAAGATGGTGGGACGTTGTTAAACTTCGCATGGGTCATTTAGAATATCTTATAAGGCAATTTACCTCCTTTCACAATACTTCATTAGCGAGAAATTATATTTCTAAAAAAGACAAGTCTCTAGCAGAACAACTTTTTCAAAAAATAATCAACATGTTAAATGACCCTAATTTATTTGATAAACTAGATGGTCGGGGAAACCCATTAGCAGACCCCATGAATTCTTATTACTCTTTACTAGTCGCTTCACCACAAATGCACCATAAGGACTTCGGGCATCTATATGAAGCCATTTTTGACCAATTAGAAGAAATGCGCCGCCTACAATTAGAAGGGGGCGGCGTAAGTGTTTAATTGGTTTGATGTTCTAAAAATTAAAACCCCCGAAGGGGAAATGATGGTTGTTAACAGCATTACTGAATACCATAATAAACTTAGAGAAGAACTTAGACCAATTGTTCTTGAGGAACTACGTTTAACTAGCGAAAGAGATACAGAAAAAACGAAAATTAATATCAAACCATATCGTATAGTAGACGGTGTTCGTTATAATGCTTCTTGGAGAGATAAAAATAGTGAAAATACCCACTCAATAGATATTAGGTATAGGGGTAGCGGAAATGAAAATGAACCCCATGAAATCATATCTATTACTTCGGATAATTTGGGTCCTGCCCTACAAATGGGGACAAACTATGAAGCCACCAATTCTTACGATTTACTTTTAGAAGTTACAGATAAAATAGAAGATTTTTATGAACAGAAATTTAGAACAGAAACTCTTGGTGTTCCTTCTGTTGAAGAGGATGAGGATAGAGTTTCAACAGAAGAATTTAATAGAAAATTAGAGGAGGCTAATCCCGGCTTTAAATTTATTGAAGGAAAACTAAGGGACTTAGGGGATATGGGAAGGCTTGCCAATATGAAGGGAATTACTCTTGATGCTTTACTAAGTAGATATAATCTAACACCTAGAGACTTTTTAGATAATATGACCGCTAGAGAAATTCCTCCACAAAATCAACCAACTAGAAGAGAAAATTTAAATGTTAGACCTCCGATGAGGAGAGCACCTCCAATTAGAGGAAGAAGAGAAGAACAATAAAAAGTATTATATACGAGATTCCTCTTAGCACCCAATAAGGTGATTTTATGTCTATTGAAAATAAAATTGAAAGTGTCGCAGAAGAAGCAGAAGATTTGGTGGAACTTGCGGAAGACTTGGGTTTAATTAGTGAAGAAGATGAAGCAAAATATAAAGCAATTCTAAAGAAGGCTCTACCAGCCCTATTAGTGGTAGTTCCACTATTCGTTGTTCTTCTTCAATGATTAACATGTCTGTTAGGAGAGCCATACGCAGGGCGTTAAATAATGCCAATAGGCGTAGAGATTATTCTATTGAATTTAGTGAAATAACACCATCCATAATGGAGGAACTATCCTCAATTGTTTCGGGAGGTAGGGAAAATTTATTATCTTATGCTGATGATTTTTTAGAAAGACTAAGAGAATCTGATAGAGCCGGAGTAGTTGATAACATACTTACACAACTCAAAAAAATATTAGATAATGCCTTAGTGATACAACTTGGTAATTTAGGTGTTGAGGGTCCAACAAATAACCCCACTAAAAGAATGAAGGATATTTACACAATGGGTGAACAACCTATCAATGATTGGTTCTCTACCAATAAACAAGACCTTTACGATAAATTCATTAATGGTGATTTTAGACCACTATACAACACATACACATTTTTTAAAAATCAAGGTTTATCACAAGACTACCAAAATATCATATCAGAGGTGCAAACTAACGCTAAAGTTGATGAAACCTTACCGCTACTAAACGAAACCGACAGAATGAATATAGCCCCTACAAGTTCTGACCCCGAAATTATAACAATTTTTAAAGAAATTGAGACATCAAGATTAAAGGAATTAGCAGACATTTTGGGTTTTATTCCTGAATCTAAGACCCCTCTTCCTATTATTGAAATGAATGCTTTTGAAATTAGAAGTGGTATCGTATCGCAAGAGGACAATTTAAAAAATCTGTTAACTTTATTTTTTTCCGCCAATAAACAAACAAATTCAACTAGTAATTTTTTCACCCAATTAGAAAATGTTTCGTTGCTAGCCTTTACTTCTTTCATCAGAAGATTATTCACTAATACTATAAGGGACGGTATCACCTTTTTAAATCTTTACGCTAATTTAGTTTCACGCCGAGGTGATGTAGATTTCCCAGCATCAGAAAAATTTAGGCTAGGAACCGGAGATTTAATTTCGGAAACAAAAATGTATAGGGACTTATATGACTACTTAAAGCCCGAACTACCTTATGAAGAATGGGTTAGAGGAAAAGATACGGTAGCCTTTGGCAATCAATTAGAGGCCTTTATGAAAAGAAGAACAGAAAGCCCCCGTATTAAAAGGGTTAGGAGAAGCGTAGGGAATTTGGAACTTCTGTCATATTATGGAGGCAGTAGTAGAAGAAATACTCCCCTACAAGGAAACTTTGAGGTTGGAATTTTACCCGAAGATATTATGTCCTCTCTATTAGGTTTTATTCAGATATTTGATAATGGGTATAACTTCAATGATATACCGCCCTTTAGGAGAATAGAGTCAGCAAACTACGAAGCGGTAGAACAAACATTAAATCAAAAATTAACCGAAGCAATCAAAATAGTTCGTAGGGGTATATTACAAGAGTTTAATTCAATGTTAGAAATTATAGTGAGTAGAAGAGAACTTTCCTTCAAGTCAATAAAGGGAGTGTCAGCACTAAGATTTTTAGATAATTTAGATTTATTGGAGGACGAGTTAGATGTATGAAGAATATCCCAGCGAAGAAGAAAGTAGATTAATTAACTATGGTGAAGGAGACACAGAACAACTTGACGGAGATGATTTAAGGATAGAAGTCAATAACTTAAATAATAATTTAATAGAAATTGATGAAGAGGGTCCTTTTAACACAGTTGCTTATTATAATTTTGTAGGTAATCTATTACATGGTATAGAATTCGTAGAACTGCCTAATTTTCCACGAAGGGCCTCTCTTGATAATTTTTATGAAAGAGGACAAATGATTCATAACCTAGCGTATTCTTCCCATGAAATAAATGAAATGAGAGCAGACTTTACCATCAATAGAGAACTTGCCGAAGAACTTTCATCAGTTAATGAGGCGGTAGCGGCCCTTATACAAAACGTAATGGCTTACATCGGGGATGATGAAGACGAGCAAATAACTGAAAGAAGCGAATTTAGAAAATTAGCAGAAGCCATTACGATAAGAGATATTCAATCCCTACGGGGTAAGAACGAAATTTACGACTACTGGCAAAACTATTATGATAAATTTCAAGCAATCATGGGGTTAAGCCTACCAGTTGTTTTAACACCTAGTCAGGCTAAAGACTTTGAAAGTGCTTTTGAGAGAATAAAAATTCCGTGCATTGTATTACAGCATACTGATGCTGAGTTTGAACAAGCGTCGGGAAGATTCGGCCTACTACAAATGGCTAATGAAATTTTGTTTAATAGGCTGGGAATGGTTCCTAGCAAAGAATATGAGGAAGTTTTTGGTTCTTCTGTTGAATTTACACAAAGGATTCAAAGGGACGATTTTGGACAAGAAACCGGAAGGGTCGGTGAAATGGAAGTAAGTGAAAAAGAAAACGCTGATAATATAGAAATGGTAAAAAATTCCTTAGACCCATTGACTTATCTTAACTTATTAGAGAAAAAAATTCTTTTCTTGCCACAGGATAGCGAAACCACTACCGAGTTAAAAAATAAAATTAATCAATATTTACCCGAAGAACTTAGCGGTTTAAATCCTAGAGCCATTGGGTATTTATCCGATGTCGTATCTGAAGCAGTAGATGATTATGTCTCACTAGTTGATAAGAGAGATAGATATTACCTACCAATGTTAGATAGCCACACTTCGGAAATGTCTTCGGTTCCAATTACTAAAGGTTTTACTATTGCTTATTATACGGTACAACTAAAAAGCACCTCTAATGAAACAGAAAATATACGAGATGAACCTATTACAATGGACCCAAACGTTAGAGAAGCGTTATATGGTGAAACTCCTGTTGAAGAAATTGAAAATCCAACTCATACAATATCTTTAAAGTTGGAACAAAATCCAATCGGTGGGACATATAGTGCGCTTATGGACTATCTAAACGAAGAAATAATAAAAATGTTTTCTGCCATAAATAGTGTTATGGTGGAGGGCAAAAAGACTAAATTTGTGTCAAATATAGGTGAAAGAAC
The DNA here is from genome assembly GCA_002696485.1 of Altibacter sp. GTDB lineage: Bacteria > Bacteroidota > Bacteroidia > Flavobacteriales > Flavobacteriaceae > Altibacter. Next base: position 42,567 of record NZTP01000016.1, read on the forward strand.
AGGAAAGCCGATGACTGGTAGTGGGCAGTCCGCCGCTATCGGAGCAAAATATCCTAGTATTGCGGGTTCTTTAGCAACGCTTTCAACAAATAATTTTGCTCCTCTATTAGATTTTATTTATTCTCAATACATCAGCGATATAGATTATAGGTATTTATTTAATAGAGATTATCCCGAATATTTTAGAAGCGGTGTGTTTGTTTCATTTAAATCGGCCTATGACGCATCAAGAAAAAAGAAAGGAACCGCTATTTCTCAACAGGTAGCAAAGTTCCCGACTACTGCTATTGATGAAGAAGATTTAAAACAGTTAGAGCGTTTAGTAACGCTTTTAAGAAGAGGTGCAACTTCTACCATTACAAGTCTTATTGAGGCGGCTGAAAATACCGTACAGATATTTTTAATGTTAAATCTTTCTGTCGGACAGAGTAGGGCCGATAGAACAAAAATTCAAAGAGAAATTACTAATTCTTTAGGTAGAGTAATTTTTGAGTATGCTTCAAGGAGAAACGAAGAAAGACTTTCAAATAATGTATTCGCTGGCAAACAAATACAAGAATATGCTGGTATGGAAGTTAATGCTAAATACCTAAATATTATTGATGAGTTAGAAAGTGCAGACTTTATGGAAACACTATCCCCCGATGAAAGAAGTATCGTTGGAAGAGTAAAGCAAAAACTTACAGGTAATTTTTGGAGAGAAATTTTAGGTGATGAAGATTCTGATATTGAGAATTCATTACTAAAAGCAGTAGACATAATGAGAGGAAATAATGGTTTATTTGTATATAAGGCATTTATGGACATGACAAACGTTGAAGAAGTTTCAATAGTTTCTGATTTAATTAG